>NZ_JACRSX010000003.1 GCF_014384985.1 Jutongia huaianensis | reverse complement strand
ATGTCTCCCGTGGTCATTCCTTTTGCATACATAGATATGATCTTTTCTTCCATGTCCTGAGTGACCGTATTCTGATATTTTGGTATCAGCTGCGGTTCATACTCCCCTTTGCGGTCCCTGGGTATTGCAATGTCCATATCCCCATAACTGGTACGCATTGTTTTCCTGGAATGTCCATTCCGGCTGTTATCGGTCTCTTTGTTGCGGTAATCATATTTGGAATACCCCAGTTCCTCATTAAGCTCTTCGTCAAGAACCCCTTCCAATAAAACAGACATCATGTCCCGCATAATGGAATTAACATCGTTTCCGCTTTTGATACTGATATCATTCTCCTTGAGATATCCCTGCATCATTTCACGCATTGCTGCTTTTTGTGGTGAATCACTTTTTCTTCTTGCCATAATAAAAACCTCCATACTGAGTAATGTTATCTTACATCAGTTTGAAGGTTTACACAAACTTTGGGACACTCCCTGGTATAAACATCAATGCTGTTTTGATTAGGATTGTATTCTGCAAATATTGTTCTCATCGTATCGAATCTCCTTATCATTCAATCATCAGTAAAAAATCAGAAGCATTTCAATCAGTTCACCATGTCAGTTTTATTTTGTGTTATATTGTTTTATATAATTTTCTTTCCCTTATTTTTTCCCTTATCAGAGTTCGTAAACTCGTATGGGAAGATATAACATAAGGGAAAGCCTAAGGGAAAGCTCACCTGCGATAAACTTAGTGTTTTCAAGGACTTGTAAGGAATTTGATAACATAATATAACAATTATTAAATCTCTTAGAATATGTGAAATCTCAATTCAAGTTTGTGAAAAAATAAATAGAAATTTGAAGCTGTGGAAGGAGAAATGTATGTTAGCAACACATCCTGCCATAAATCAGTTGGATCAGTAGTGACATTGTTATTACTTAAAAGGAATGCGACAGTTGCTCAGATTTCTCTGGTTTGAGTTGGTAAATAATTTTTACATTTGTAAACCATACTATTGCCATATATTAAATAATATGATAACCTGTTTGAACAGTAATCAAAGATCAGAAACAAGAAAAGAGGTAAATAATGATGAAGAAGAAATTAATCACAATTGTACTTGGTGTAATGTTATGTATGAGCATATTGGGTGGCTGTGGACAGACGGAAACAAAGCAGAATGATACTGTAACCAGCAACAGCGGGGATCAAAATAATGGAACAACCGAAGAAAAAGAATTGGTTGGCACCATTGATGAGATAAAGGATTTCATGTTTGTCATTACAGATAACGATGACACACCATATAGTTTTACTTTCGACAAAAAGCCGAAAGGATTGGAAAATATCAGTAACGGAGATACTGTAATTGTAAAATATACAGGTACAATTTCCGAGGTGGATCCGTTTGATGGCGAGGTGATATCTGTTGAAAAGAAAAAATAATATCACATTATCTACTAAAATATGTGCTGTCATTTTGCTTTCCTCTATGTTGTTGAGTGCCTGTGCGGATACTCAGACAGCACAGAAACAAAAGATACCTGCTGCAACTTATATGGGCGGAGATAATACTTCTGCTGAGGTCTGCGAAGCGTTAAAAGATGCGGGTGCTTCGCATGTTGATATATTTCAGGACTGGGTGGCTGATTTTGCTGATTCCGCTGGGAAAAATGCAAAATTGGAAGACAACTGGTCAGATCCACAGAAACTGAAAGCAGATACCGGTAAATGTATGGATGGCTGGGAGCAGGATCATACCTATTCGGATGCTGACTGCAGAATGACTGCATTTCTCCTGTTGGACGGGATGCTGACGGCGAAATCAACAGAAAAAAGGTATAAGGGTACTTATTTAATGTTTGATACAGATGCAATAGATACTGTAGACAGATACGAAATCATAAAGAAGAAAAAAGATATGTTTACTACTCTCTATGGTGAAAAAAAGGTAACAGACAACAAACATCCTGAAACTACATTTTCTGACAGTTGGAAGGATTACGGATTTCATATAGACAGCGATAGGATCTCTCTTCTCAGCATTGTAATATCCGATCCTGATTCTGATGTCGTTTTTGTAGGCCATACCGGAATACTGATCAAGTATAGTGACTACTATTTATTTGTAGAAAAAATTGCCTTTGAACAGCCATATCAGGCAACAAAAGTGCGTACGATAGATGAATTGCTCCATATTTTGTCATTGCGGCCGGAATATTTCGGAGACGAGGACGAAGCCGGACCATTTGTTTATAATAACGGCAAATATCTCCAAACATTAAAGAAAAGTGTTTAACAGCGTATAAAAGGATACGGAATCTGCATAGCTCCGGTTTGTTATGAAACCGGAGCTATATTTTTCTTTCAGGAAATCTGGTGTATTTCGTCGATTTTTGGAGTGATCTGAAAAAGTAATTGACAGTGAAGATATATTGCCTTATAATCGTTCTAAAACGAACGATGGAGGCGGAGATGTATTTTTGGGATAAGCATAAAACAATAACAAGCTATTATGAATTGCTTTCCGGTGAAGTATGTGACCGGTACGGTTTGACACAAATGGAATATGATATACTTATGTTTCTGCACAATAATCCGCAGCAAAATACTGCTGCAGAAATTGTAAAAATCAGAAAGTCAACAAAATCTCATGTATCAACCTCATTGAAAAAACTGGAAAATAAGGGACTGGTTGAGAAAATTCAAAGTGAAAATAATAAAAAGCATATTGAAATTGTCTTGTTAGATAAGGCGAAGTTGATCGTAGAAGCCGGCACAAATGTACAAAAACAGTTTGCGCAAACTGTTCTTAGCGGACTGACCGTGGAAGAAAAGCAGATGTGTATCAGGATATTTGATAAAATCTGCAATAATGCAGAAGAATATTTAAGAAAACATAAGGAGCAGAATTGATCATGAAAGAACAAAATTATAAACCACAGATTCCTGATATGATGGAGGCAATATTTGACGCAGCATATTTGATTTTCGACCTGGTTGCCGCAATTTTATTTTTTACATTTTCACAGGGAAAAATTTTATTTATTCTTTACGGAATATTAACATTAACACTTTGCGGAGGAGATGCATTTCATCTGGTGCCAAGAATCATCAGAGCAGTACGCGGAAGTAATGATAAAATAAAGAGACAGCTTGGAATAGGATTGCAGGTATCATCTGTTACAATGACAATATTTTATATTATTTTGATGTATGTCTGGAAGTTTACATTCCCGGAAATTAAAATACCGGCAATGATTGAAGCCATTATATGGATCTCAGCGATTGTCAGAATTGTGATATGCATGTTTCCGCAGAATAACTGGTGTACACCGGAAGGAAATATAAAACTATCGATTCTCAGAAATGCTGTCTTTGCAGTTACCGGTATCGGGGTAATTATTCTATATATCATTTCGGGAAATACTTATGATTATCATATGACCAGGATGGTTGCAGCTATTATTATTTCTTTTGGCTGCTATCTTCCTGTAACATTATTCAGCAAAACAAAACCAAAGGTCGGACTCTTAATGATTCCAAAGACTTGTGCTTATATGTGGATCATTGCAATGGGGCTGCAGTTATTGTTCTAAAACATGCATTATCTCAAGGTTCATTTCAGTTTATATACTTTTTGCGATATTCGTTAGGCGTAATAGAGACATATTTCCGAAAGACACGGGAAAAATGCCCTGGCGAAGAAAAGCCAAGATAAAGACTGATGGCAGTTAAAGAATTATTGGTGTAACGGAGGAGGCGTTTTGCCTCTTCTGTTTTTTTGCTGAGTATAAAATCTGTGAGAGTGATATTGCTTTCTGCTTTAAAACGTTTTGAAAGATATGATCTGCTCATAAAAAATTCTTTTGACATCGCTTCCACGGTAATCGGTTCTGATATATGATGGTTGATGTAGTTCGTCACAGCAGCAACAAGCTGCGAAGTCTGGGATCCTTCCTGTAATTGATTTACATGTTTTGTAAAGTCCATCATCATCAGATAACGCAGATTGTTGATCTGGTAAAAATCATTTAATAATTCACATTTCTGAATGTATTCATCGCTTAATGTAAAAGCATCGTCAGGATCCATGCCTCCCTGGATTGCAGAACGTGAAGCAAGCGTGGCAATAACAATAAAGGTGTTTTTTGACTGACGAAGCGGGTTGTCGGCCATCATGCCAATATTAAACCCGGATGATTTTTTTAATAATTCGGATAAAGAGACAGAATCCCCTTTTCGAATCATATTCATGATATTTCGTTCCAGGTCATATGTGTTATGGAGCAAAATATTCTGTTCCGGAAGGTTATTCGAAAAGATTCTGTCCGCATCCTGCCTGGTCATTGCTTCATTTAATTTTTCCTGCGGGGAATCATCAATAAAATAATCCTGTAGAAAGAATTTTTCATTGTTTAATGCATAATTAAGAAAACACAGAATCTGCATAAGACGTTCCAATGGTATATGGACAATTTGGTGCATAGCAATTATAAAATCATCCATATCTTCCTTTGGTATATCTAATCGTGAGGCTAATTCCCGGAATGCCGGTGTAGAATCAGAAACCTGTCTTGTAGGACCGATCACGATCTTATATTCATCGGTATTGATTATGCCATAGTAGCTGAAATGATCTGTGAGGAAATAGCCGATACGATCGGAAATTGCTAAAATATCGGACTGGTATATGGAAACAGGATCCTTAACCAGATTAACCGTGGAATAATAAAAAACAACGGTATCTTCTTTATAGATACGCACGGGAATCCCTGAGAGGCTGCCGATCATGTTACATATATAATCGTAATCTGTAAGCTGCATGGAAATACTCCTTATCATTATAATATAGATTCATTATGAACACAATTATATCATAATAGACACAGATGTGCAAGAAAATCAAAAATAATGATGGTATAATTTTGAGAAAAATGATAAATGATCAAAATACAAGAAAGGAAGCTGTGAATTATGTACACCAACCATGTAAAAAAGAAAATTGAAGATATGCATTTACAAGAAAGAATCGCTTATGGCTACAAAAAAGTAATCATATTGATGATGATCTCGGGCCTGCTTTCCATTATGGTTATATGTATGTTATTTGCCAATCTGGTTAATTATGTCGATAAAATTAATGCCACGGATATCGCAGTCAAAATGTGCAGGGTCAATGTAAATGCTGCTGCAAGAAATATTCGAGAAATGGCATTAAATGATGATCAATCATCTTATGATGGCTATGAGAGTACTATAACAAAATTACTTGCAGACGTTGATTCTCAATTGAAAATCATCAAAAAAAACGGTGTTGTTTCTAATGAAAATTATGAAGAATATGCTACCTCCTTATCCGATTGGGAGGATATTAGTTCATCTATTTTAAAAGAAATCCGATTGGGACAGAATCAAAAAGGCGTAGATGATATTTTAACGAAATGTACACCTGCATTAGATAAACTGGTGTCCATTGCTTTAAAATTAGATGATATTACTGATGTTGCCAGTGATAAGGCAGTTAGAAAGACTATAATCTGTGCGATTGCAGGGATTATCTGTATTATCTTCTTTTTAAGTATGGCTTGGATATATTCAAGAAAAACAAGTAAAAAAGTTCTTTTC
This sequence comes from Jutongia huaianensis, assembly GCF_014384985.1. GTDB lineage: Bacteria > Bacillota > Clostridia > Lachnospirales > Lachnospiraceae > Jutongia > Jutongia huaianensis. The sequence continues at coordinate 275,739 of NZ_JACRSX010000003.1, read as the reverse complement.
AGCATTTTGGAGCCATTACATGCCATTGAGGATGTTGCAAAGGAATTAACAGAAGGAAACTTACACAGCACATTGGAGTACCGTTCGGAAGATGAAATCGGACGTCTGGCACACAGTATGCGTAAATCTATCCGCATCCTGGGGTCTTATGTGGATGATATAGACCGTGCCATGAAACTGTTTTCAGAGGGTAATTTTGATGTTCAGCCAGATGTGGAATGGAAGGGCGATTTTATTGGTATTTTGAATTCTTTTATGGCCTTTGAGAAAAGTATGGCGGATATGATAAAGGGAATACAGCGTGTTTCGGATCAGGTATCCAGCGGTGCAGAGCAGGTGTCATCAGGTGCAACTGAGCTGGCGGATGGAACAACAAATCAGGCAGCGGCAGTAGAAGAATTGACTGCAACCGTGGAAGATGTTTCCGAACAGGTAAAACAGAATTCAGAAACCGCAAATAACATCAGTGCTAAAGTGGTGACACTTGGCGATAATATTTTAGAAAATAATGCCAAGATGCATGAGATGGTAAATTCTATGCTTGAAATTAAAGACGCATCAATGCAGATAGATAAAATCATTGAAACGATCAACGATATCGCATCCCAGACCAATCTGCTTGCATTAAATGCTTCCATTGAGGCAGCAAGAGCCGGGGAAGCAGGAAAAGGATTCGCCGTTGTTGCAAATCAGGTGAACCAGTTGGCCGACCAGAGTGCACAAGCAGCAAAAGAATCGGCCGTTTTGATCAAAACCTCTGTTGATGCGGTCGGTAAGGGAGTACTGCTTGCGGAAGAGACTGCCCGTCAACTGGAAGAAATTGCGGATAATTCAAAGATCATTACCCAGGAGGTAGCCGGTATTGCAGAGACATTTGCAGATCAGACGGTAGAAATCCAGCAGATCAATCAAGGAATCGAACAGATCAATGATGTTGTTCAAAATAATTCAGCAACGTCTGAGGAGTGTGCTGCAGCAAGCCAGGAAATGAACGGTGAGGCAGATCATTTACGTGATATGATACGTGAGATTAAGGTGGCTAAATTGTAGTGGAGTATCAATAATAAAGTTGTGTGATGCAGCACAGACAGCGATATAATCTTCTGTGCTGTATTTTTTATGTGCGTAATTGCTGGTGTGGAATTACGGCGGTAAGTCTTATCATTCAGCAGGTCAACCTCAATACTCCTAAAATTTAGACAGAATTTATGTGGAGTGTTGAGGTTTTTGTTTAAATCAAATATAATATGTTTGGTGCTAAAAATCTAACCGAAGATGAGAAAAATTATTTTCATTTGTCTACGTTGAAACTATCTTATGAAGAGGCTGTTAAAGAATATGAATCCGGGCGGGATACAAGGTTAGGGAGGCTTTTAGCAAACAGAGAATTACCAATTGATATAAGGAGACTTTATGAAAAAGATCATTGTTGCAGTTGATTCTTTCAAGGGGAGCATGACCTCGTCAGAGGCCGGAAACGCAATTAAAAATGGAATACGGGATATTCATCCGGATTGGAATATAGAGGTATATCCGGTGGCGGATGGCGGCGAGGGAACTCTTGAAGCTTTGACGTATCACCGATCAGTGACGGAACGTACCTGCACGGTAACGGGTCCCCTTGGAGACCATGTGGAGGCATCGTATTTATGGTATGAGCGGGATTCTGAAAGAATAGCCGTGATTGAAATGGCACAGGCGGCCGGGCTGCCTCTGGTACCGATTGATAAGCGTAATCCTTTATATACTACGACCTATGGAGTCGGAGAATTGATCCGGGATGCCATTGACCAGGGATGCCGCAAATTTATCATTGGGATCGGCGGCAGTGCAACGAACGATGCCGGAATTGGTATGCTGCAGGCTCTGGGATATCATTTTTATGATAGAGATGGAAGGGACATTTCTTTTGGTGCAAAAGAATTAGCTAAGATAACAGATATCGGTTTTGAAGATGTGATTCGGGATCTTTCTTCATGCCGGTTTCAGATTGCATGTGATGTGAAGAACCCTTTCGTTGGAGAGCAGGGATGCAGTAGGGTATATGGTCATCAAAAGGGTGCCACAGCAATTGATGTAGAGAAAATGGATCGGTCTATGGCTCAGTTTGCGGATCTGGTAGAACGTATTGCCGCAAGTGGCAGAAAGGGAATCTTTCCAAATGGTGACCGGAATACGCCGGGAGCCGGAGCTGCCGGTGGCTTGGGCTACGCATTTCTGATGTTTCTCGATGGGGTACTGCGGCCGGGGATTGATATTGTATTGGATGAGATCCGGCTGGAGGAAGCAATTGCGCAGGCCGATCTTGTGATTACAGGAGAAGGCAGGCTGGATGCACAGACCCTGATGGGAAAAACACCGGCAGGTGTGGCAGGTCTTGCAAAGAAGTACGGAAAACCGGTGATCGCAGCAGCCGGATGCTTTGGTGAGGATGTGATACAATGCAGGCAGAGCGGATTGTTTTATGACTGCGTTGCCGTTAATGATATTTTGTCGGAACAGGAACGAATGCATGCAATGGAAAAAGAAAAAGCGATCAATCATTTGCGGATGCGGATGAGAAAATATTTTGAAAATTTTGAGCTTTTTGAACGATCCTTATGAAAGTGCAGACAGGCGAAGACCCGTTAATATTAAAGACAAAAAACGAGAGCTGACCATAGAAAAAAGCTATGGACAACTCTCGTTTTTATGTATTATACAAATATTACTACGGTGGATACAATAGTTTTATATATGTTGCGAGATGAAAGGAGAACAAAATGAGCGATTTAAAAACACCTTTCCGATATGATTATGTCGGAAGCTTTTTGCGGCCTGAGAAGTTAAAGAAAGCGAGAGCGGATTATGAGACCGGAACGATCAATGCAGAACAGTTAAAAAGCGTAGAAGATGAGTGCATTGTACAGCTTGTCAATAAAATTAAAGAGCTTGGATATCATGTGATCACAGACGGAGAGTTCAGAAGAGCAACCTGGCATCTTGATTTCATGTGGGGATTTCAGGGGATTGAACATAAAAAAACAGTAGATGGAAATACCACATTTGAAGCGGAAACTGCCATGATCGATGATACATATATGGTTGGAAAAATTTCTGTAAAAAATCATCCGTTTGTTGAGCATTTCAAATTCGTGAAGGCACTGGAGGATGAAAATACCGTTGCCAAACAGACAATACCATCTCCGGGACAGTTTTATGCTTATTTTACCGGAACACAGCTTTTAGAAGATACCTTGAAAATATATGGAACAGAGGAAGCTTTTGCTGAAGATGTTATTAAGGCATATGGTGAATTTATCAATGAGCTTTATGGAGCCGGCTGCCGCAACTTGCAGTTTGATGACTGTGTGTGGGGCGGCATGGTAAATCCGGAACTGGAGGTTGAGCTTACGGGCAGAAAGGGAGAAGAGTTAGAGGCATACAAGAGACTGATCTTAAAACTGAATAATGATGTCGTTGCACAGGCACCTCAGGATCTGATTATTAATACACATGTGTGCCGTGGAAATTATCACTCAACATTTTTCAGTTCAGGTGCATATGACGGTGTGGCTGATCTGTTGTTTGGTGAAGAAAATGTCAATGCCTATTATCTTGAATTTGATGATGAAAGATCCGGAGGATTTGAGCCGCTTGCAAAAATATCTGGTGACAAAAAAGTAGTTTTGGGACTCATTACCACAAAGAAACCCGATCTTGAAAACAAAAAAGAGATCGTGGAAAAAATCAAACAGGCTGCGAAATATGTTCCGCTGGATCGGTTATATCTTAGTCCACAGTGTGGTTTTGCATCATGTGAAATCGGAAATAAACTTACAGAGGAAGAGCAGTGGGCAAAGCTTAAACTGGTAAAAGAAATTGCAGAAGAGGTTTGGAATTAGTAAAAAAGGCTGTCGCAAGACAGTCTTTTTTTGTTGCGATTAACTTTTAGTATATTCTGCTAGTGATATACGGTTGAAAATATGGTATTATATGTGCCATGGAACACAATTACGATAAAGTATAAATACGTTTTTGGCTCTGACACAGATGCCAAATAACTCTGTAACATTTCTAAGTGGTGGTCATTCTTATTGGTATGTACCTAATGATTGAGATGGGGTGATTAAAATATGACAAATAAAGAGATAATTGATATTGCAATGCAACAATCTGCATACGATCTTAATGCTAAAGTTTCGGATTTTCTTATGGACGTAAATGTGATTGTAAAGTCTGAAATTGGGCCATTGGCAAAAAAATACTATGAAGAACCTATAGCCTGCAATTTCATTTCGTATGGAAATAATATCGTTGCGTCTGTAAAAGAGGAATATAGAGAAATTGTTGAAAGGTATCTAAGCAAATATGAGTTTTATCATTGCTTTGAAACTCCTAATATGCATTGGTTAGATGAACGAATGAAAGAAAATGGATACCGCATTTGTTTTATGGCAGAGTATTTTTTACCGGATATAAATGTTTTGAAAAGAAGAGAATGTAATTATCAGCTTAAGGTACTGGAACAAAAGGATTTTGCAAATTTGTATCTTCCAACCTGGAGCAATGCACTCTGTGAAGGCAGAAAGCAACTGGATATTCTTGGGGTTGGTGCTTATGATAACGGAAAACTGATCGGGCTTGCAGCCTGTTCGGCAGATTGTGATGATATGTGGCAAATCGGAGTTGATGTTTTGCCTGAGTATCGCAGACAGGGGATTGCTTCTTCATTAACAAGCAATTTGGCAATAGAGATAATGAATCGAGACAAGGTGCCATTTTATTGTTGTGCCTGGTCGAATCTTAAATCTGTTAAAAATGCATTACGGAGTGGTTTTGTGCCGGGATGGGTAGAAATGACAGTAAAAGCTGCAAGTTTCGTTGAGAAAATGAATAATTGAGCTGAAGGAAGCCGCTTAAGTAATTATTTGATATCAAAAGACAAAGACTTTGGGACAATTTCGGTCTTTGTCTTTTTTGTGTATAGGAAAAGCTCGTAACATAGCAGAGATCAAGGAAAAAACGCTGGTTTTTCCCCTTTTTATTTGTTGTAAAATTTTATTGAGAGAATAAAAAAATACAGTTGACAAACTGGTCTAATCATAGTAGACTAACAGCATAGAAACGGTCTACTTCGAATAGACCAAAAGGGGATGAACAGATGGAAGAGTTAAAACTGGGAGCGGTAGAGAGTAAATTTGCCGATATTATCTGGGAGCGTGAGCCGATTCCCTCCGGACAGCTTGTCAAGCTCTGCGAGCAGCGGCTGGAGTGGAAAAAGTCCACCACATATACGATGTTAAAACGATTGTGTGAGCGGGGACTGTTTCAAAATGAGAAAGGAATCGTTTCTTCTGTAATGACCAGAGAGGAATTCGGAGCAGCGCAAAGTGAAAAGATCATTGAAGAATCCTTCGATGGTTCGCTGCCGGCATTTATTGCTGCTTTTGCCTCCCGTAAGAAACTATCATCTGCGGATGTGGAAGAGATTCAAAAAATGATTGATGCCTACAGAGAGGAGTAGCCTATGGAACGATGCTTTATAATGATATTAAATAATGCACTTACCGTCAGTGTATTGATTTTTGCAATCATCGTATTACGACTTTTGTTTCAGAAAGCACCGAAAGGGTTAATATGCTTTCTCTGGGTGATCGTTGCAGTTAAGCTGATCGTGCCGGTTCCTTTGGAGAGTACTTTCAGCCTGCTTCCAAACCGTACGCCCGTATCAGTGGGTATTGTATCGCAACAGGAACCAATGCTTGAAACAGGATTGAAACCTGTGGACGCTGTCGTAAATCCTGTGATTCATGAACAATTTACTTCCGCAAGGGCCACCGGTGTGAATGTGATTCAGGTATTTCTGCACGTCGGTACCATAGTCTGGATCATCGGAGTGTTGGGGATGCTTGCTTATACAGTGGTCACTTATATTTTGCTGAAGCGAAGGGTCAGGGTATCCATACGCACGGAGCAAAACACATATGAATGTGACGACATTTCCGGTCCTTTTATTTTTGGGATCGTGCGGCCGAAAATATATTATCCATCGGGGATGGTTTGGGAAGAAAAGGAATTTATATTAAGGCATGAAAAGGCACATCTAAAACGAAAAGATCATCTTTGGAAACCACTTGGTTTTGTGATATTGTCAATTTACTGGTTTCAGCCTCTATGCTGGATCGCATATATTCTTTTTTGCAGGGACATTGAATATGCCTGTGATGAGCGAGCGACCTTGGGCGAGGACAAACAGTGGAAAGCGGATTATTGTCAGGCATTGTTAAATTGCAGCGTGGGACGGAAGAGGATTGCAGCCTGTCCGGTTGCCTTTGGCGAGGATCATGTAAAAGGGAGAGTGAAGAATATCATGAATTATAAAAAGCCTGCGGTTTGGATCGTTCTGCTTGCGATTGCAGCATTTGCCGTGGTCAGCGTTTGCTTTGCAACGACAAAGAAAAACGATGATAATGTGGAGCATAATTTTACCTGTGATTACGGCAGCTCCAAGTTATATTCTAAAGAAGATATGGATGAGGCGATTCAGACGATCATGAATGAGTTTAATAACTGGAAGGGCTGCGAAATGCACAGCATCCGATACGGATCGGATCAGACGTGCAGCGAGGGCGACAATTTAAGCTGGATGCAGGAATTAGAAAATGCAAACGACAATAAAGAAACATTTACAGAATGTATTATGTTTGAATGCGATTTTCATTCACCAAAAAGTGATGCGGATGCAGGGGGACTAAATGTGGATGAAGAGTATACAGACTGGCAGTGGTGGCTGGCACGGTCAGAGGATGGTCCGTGGAAGCTGATGACATGGGGGTACTGATAAAATGGCAAAAGCTTAAAAATAACAAAGGCAGTGGATCTATCACAGAAAGTAGATTCACTGTTTTGTTTATCGAAAGAAAAAATCTCGTAAAAAAATATGGAAAAGGGAGATCGTTGTCATTTTAGGATCCAGCGGAAGTGAAAAAAGTATATTGCTGAATATACTTGGAGGTCCTGACAAGATAAGATGCCTGGAGATTATTGACAGCCCGTCAGATTCATGTAAAATGGTGTTAGTGGTTATTAAGGAGGTTCCGTACAAAATTGAAAGATGTAGAGTTCGAAGAAGGCAATGAAAAATTAAATGTCATGCCCATCGAGGAAATCATAAAGAAAGTGTCCGCAGCCTGTAAAAAATGCGGAGCGGATGGACTGGCTCTGTTTGGTTCTTTTGCAACAGGAACAGCAACCTCCAGAAGTGACATTGATTTTGTGGTGTATGGTAACGTGAACAGTGAATCCTTAGATGAGATGCTTGAACAGATAGAGACCTTGCGCAAAATTGATATTTTCTATTATAATGAGATACATGATGAGTATCTATTGGAGGATATAAAAAAATATGGCAGAAAAATATTTTAACCGGTTCCATTCATTTTGCAGAAGTCTAAGTAATTTACAGAAGAGTAAGCTCGCAGATCCCAAAGCGGATTTTGTTTTAGAAGGAACAATTCAAAATTATAATCTGACATTCGATCTGTCATGGAAAGTGATGAAGGATATTCTGGTAAAACAGTTAGGTATCACAGATTTTGCGATCGGTTCTCCGAGAGCTGTGCTACAAGCTGCATTTACCAATGGATTAATTCGTGATGATGTATGGATGAAGATGCTGAAAACAAGGAATTTGCTGGCATATGACTATGATGGAACAATCGCAGAGAGGAAATTCGATATCATTATTTTCGGTTACTATGATGCTTTTACAGAGTTCAAGAATACTGTCACCAAGTATTATGATGGAAGCCAGCCGTCAATTGATGATTTTTAATAATTACAATGTCAGATTGGAAAGAAAGAGGAGGAAAATTCATGAACATCGAAGATATGCTAGAGATTAATGACTGCCCGCTTTGTGATGGCGGTGCACTTTTGGAAGAGGAATGTGGCTGTGGTTATTATGTGATGTGCCTGGAATGTGGCTGTCATTCTGTCACCATTGATTTTCATTCCGAGGAGGAACGTCTGGATGCTGCCAGGCGGACCGTTATGCTTTGGAATACCGGTAAAGTGATCTCAAGCAGCCCCGGAGAATGATGCAGAGGTGCGGCAGGAGAAAGGAATGTTAGACTAATATGAAACGAGTTAGAATCTGTAATTTTGGCAGGATCATGTTAAAATTATTCTGCTTTACCACAGTCATCTTGTCGATTTATCTGTTGCTTGGCTTCTTTGGACTCTATCAAACGTGGTTTGGAGGACCGGCAGGGCTGAAACAGCAGACATCATACTGGCTGATCCGTCTTGGAATCGTGATCCTGCTGGAAAATATTATTTTCTGGACCGGCATTATTACAGTATACCTGACCTCGGAACAGCTCGGGATCCGGTGGCGTGTTCTTGGGGTTGTGTGCGGATGGATTCCGGTTGTTCATCTGATCATGCTGCATGTGATCATTAAAACCACCGGTCAGGAAGTAAAAATGGAAAAAATGCGGGCCAAACGAAATAAAAAACGGGCGAAACAGGAGATATGCCGGACAAAGTACCCACTATTGATGGTTCACGGCGTTTTTTTCAGGGATTTTGAACATTTAAATTACTGGGGACGGATTCCAGAGGAGCTGGAGAAAAACGGAGCCAGGATTTATTACGGCAATCATAACAGTGCATCTGCCGTGCGGGACAGTGCAGAGCAGCTTGCCGCAAGGGTTCATGAGATTATCGATAAAACAGGCTGTGAGAAGGTAAACATTATCGCCCATTCCAAGGGGGGACTTGACTCCAGAGCTATGATCGCTCTGACAGATGCAGCACCATATGTTGCATCCCTGACCACAATCAATACGCCGCACCGGGGATGTCAGTTTGCGGATTATCTTCTGAACAAAATTCCTGCAAAACAGCAGAAGGCAGTGGAAAAGGCATATAATGCCGGGGCTGCAAAGCTGGGAGATGTGAATCCGGATTTTCTGGCAGCGGTGCATGATCTTACCTTTGAAAACTGCGAAAAGTTCAACGAGGAGATTAAGGATGATCTCAATGTATTTTATCAATCCGTAGGATCAAAGCTGAATAAACCCATGTCTGGAAGATTTCCGTTAAATTTCACCTATCCTTTGGTGAAATATTTCGATGGAGCCAATGATGGGCTGGTGGGAGAGGAATCATTTTCATGGGGAGAAAACTATCAGTTTCTGACGGTTGAGGGCAAACGGGGCATTTCCCACGGAGATGTGATCGATCTGAACCGGGAAAATATTCCGGGTTTTGATGTACGTGAATTTTATGTGCAGCTTGTCGCAGATCTGAAAAATAAAGGATTGTAGAGAAAAACTCCTATATGTACTAAAAATGTGTACGTATAGGAATTTTTTCAAGCATCTAATATTTTAAGAAATTTTGTTTCCCATTTTAGCTAATCTTGAGGCTTCGCGGCAGTAGGAAGTATGATTTATGATCCATATCAGACAGACGCAAAAGGATGGCAGGAATCCAATATCAAAAACAAGAGCACAGCATGCCAGAATAATTGCCAGAGTGCCACAGGTCATGTCGGTAGAACGATATGCTTTAAAAGCACATTTTCCGATCATAAGCTTTTCTGCTTCATCGCAGCTATCCATCCACTTCTTTTGGAATTTCATATCGTAGATAGAGGCTGTCTTTTCCGGATTCATTTTCTTTACAATATCTACGCTCTTTTGCTGTAGAATAATAGTTTCCGGTATAATTCCAACAAAAGCCGCAATACCGATAAATAACAGAGTCGTTTTCGAAGAACTTTCAAAAGTGGCAAAGCCTTTGGAATAGCATGCTGCAATTAAGAAATAGGAGAGGATCAAGGCAGCATTTGACAGCCAGATAATAAAGGAAATCTGACTCTCAATGGCATCAGAAACCTCTTCAGTTTCTCCATCCCAGCCTTCCAGCAGCTTTTTTGCCTTTTGATAACAAGGTACCAGGATAACAGGCATAATTACGGCAATACCTATCAGAAACCATGGAGCAATATATGTTCCGAAAAATGAACCGGTAGACCAGAGCGTGCCGGATAAGGTGTTCAGGCTGAATCTGGCAGACAGATATCCCCCGACACCACCGATGATCACACAGATGATCGTTAACAAAATAAATTTAGGCATTGCCTTACGGTTTGCCTCTTTGATCGCGTTATTTTCCATTTTCATTGTCCTCCTCTAAATAAAATATTTCTTCTACTGTAACACCACACACCTTTGCAATCGTCAGGGCAAGCGTAACGGATGGAGAATAATCTCCACGTTCGATCAGACTGATGGTTTGCCGGGATACACCACAAAGACGTCCCATTTCCTGTTGGTTGACATTGAGTGCGGCTCTGCGTTCCTTTAAACGATTTCGCAGGATCATACACACACCTCCATATGACGAAAATTGTTGTCAAAATGACAAGGATTATTGTCAAAATGAATTATATCATTGTCATTTTTATTTGTCAAGATTAAATAGCAGGTAATCATAGGAAGATAATCATAAAGTAAAATCCCGATTTTCATTTGCACGTTGGTATGATATAATATGCTCAGCAATCAACTTGCGTACAATAACCAGAGATTCATTCAAAGGAGTAAAAATGACAGAACAAAAATTTCAGATTACAGTAAAAGACAGTGTTTTTCAGACAAAAGGGGCAGGACTTCATATGTGTCTCCTTTTTGCAGTATGTTTCCTGTTTCAGTTTATGGTATATATCATACTGGATCAGGTGGGAATCATCCCAAGTAAGGGGGAGGATATAATCCCGTTGCTGGCACTGGTCATCAGTGTCCTGGTCGTATGCGTGTTCTACTATATTCGTGACCGAAAGACAAAGGGTGTGATGAAAGCGGAGATTATGTTTTCACAGAAAAAGCTGGAAATCACCATAAATGGCAGACAATATATCAGAAATATATCCGATATCACTGAAGTCCGCAAAGTCATGCTGATCAACCGGATATACACCGAAAAGGGAAAATATCAGCTCAAGATCAAAAGCCGCGGGAAAAGCAGTCTGATCTTTGAGTCTGCCGATCAGGAATATGAGCAGCATCTTGATTTTGAAGAGACAGGGTTATCTGCTTTATATGATGCCTGTAAGAATATAGGAATCAAATGCTGTTAAAGTTATAAAAATTCATTGCATTTCAAAATGAATTGTGATATAATCGCTTCGCTAAGTAAATAAGGTTGAAATTGGAAACGCACAATCCTCCGGGATGATAACGAACAACACGTCAAAATCAGTTATCATAAGGAGGATTTTTTATGCCAAAAAACAAATTTCAGGATGTTGTATTTACAATTATTATGGCGACAGTGATGGTTTATGGAATGGTCGTTTACAACGTAGCGTTAAACACGGGAGGCGTGACCGGCCAGACATTTCTTCTTGCCCTTCATGAATTGCCGGTTATGGTACCCATCGCATTTGTTTTAGAGTTTTTTGTGGTCGGAAGGATTGCCAGAGGTCTTGCATTCTCTGTGATGAGACCGGATGACAGACCACAGTTTATTACCTATGCAATTTCTATTTGTATTTGCTGTATTATGTGTCCGGTGATGAGTCTGATCGCTACGATTTTATTTAAGGAGAATCAATCTTTCGGAACATGGATTCAGACCTGGGCTATGAACTTTCCTATGGCGATCTGTTACCAGATGTTTTATTGCGGACCATTTGTACGTCTGGTATTCCGGACAATTTTTCGGGAAAAACAGTCAGAAGCAGAGTGTGCTTTGGAATTAGACTGATATAACATATATAGAAAAAGGGGATTTTTATAAAAATTCGTATCTTTTTTGTTATAACCTCGATAAGAATCTTTATCTTATTGAGGTTATTTTTATGAGAAAATTGATTTTTCCCATAGAAATGATATAATTTTATCTGGATTTCTTATAAAAAAGAGAGAGGATGTTGAAATTGAAAGACATAACATTAGCGAATAATATAAAAATGCCACCAATCGGTCTTGGCGTATACAAGATGCAGGCGGGGCTGGAGATGAATCAGGCGGTCAAAGCCGCGTATGAAAACGGATACCGTCTGTTTGACACGGCTCAGATGTACGGAAATGAAGCGGCACTTGGAACAGCGCTGAAAGAAAATGACATTCCACGAGAAGATATCTTTCTGGTCAGTAAGGTGGATAACGGAAATCAATGGTATGACCAGACATTGGAAAGCCTTAAGATTACGCTGGAGAAGCTTCAGACTTCTTATTTAGATGCATTTCTGGTACATTGGCCGGGACAAAATAAAGAGCGGACCATAAGCACATGGAAAGCAATGGAGGAAGCATATGAGTCGGGTCTTGTGAAAAGCATCGGTGTATGCAATTTTGAGATTGGCCAGTTGCAGTATCTGATGGAGCATTGCCGGATCCAGCCGATGATCAACCAGATAGAATACAGTCCATTGTTCCATCAGCCGGAACTGGTTTCCTATTGTAAGGAGCATCAGATTCAGGTGATGGCCTGGGCTCCGCTGCAACGGGGAAGTTTTGGAGAAACGATACTGTCCATTGCAGAAAAATATCAAAAGACTCCGGCACAGATCTTACTTCGATGGACTATACAACATGGAATCATACCGATTCCAAAATCAAAAAATCCGGATCGTTTACGGGAAAACATAGATATCTTTGATTTTTCGCTGAAAGCAGAGGACAGGAATGCGTTAGATCAGTTAAGGCAGGAAAAACGCACCAGCTTTGACCCATTGACATTTGATTTTTGACAGAAAGGTGACCACCATGAAAAAGACAACTATAACACGTACTTTCGTACAGGCAATTGCAGATTGTATCAATAAGCCGGTGGGACTTACGAAAAACTGATTAGATATCTATGGATATTATGTGGAGCATACAGCCATCACATATGAATATGATGTGCCGGCACTGTTCGATTTTCAGGACAGAATACGCCATACTTTGGAGAAATATCCTTATCTGGTGGCACAGAAGGAGGATCATATTATTGGTTACGCTTATGCATCAGCTTATAAAAATTTAAGAAAAACATGTGATCTTCCCGTTCCGCTTTTATGATAATGTTTCCTTTATTTTGTGAGGTGATATTGTGAAAGAGAAATTTTTTGAACAGGTGATCCGTCTTCGAATTCCCATCATTGTCTTGTTTATTATCGTAGCACTGGCAGGAGCTGTGGGAAGACAGGAGGTATCTGTTAATTATGATATGAATGATTATCTGCCACCGGAGTCACTTTCTACCGTATCTCTGGATAAAATGCACGAGGAATTTACCGGAGACAAAGGCGTGGGAGAAGTGACATGGCTTGACGACCAGAACCCCATGGATATGCCACTGTCTATGCTGGATACCGAAACAGTAGAAGAGTATTATAAAGACAAAACGGCATTATATACCATTACGATCAAAGAAGAGGATATTAACGACACGGTGCCGAGGATCAGTGTATTTCTGGTGCTTCCGGGAATGTTATATGTGACCGACCGTCAGAAAAATAAAATATAGGATACTCAAAAGAAGGGAGGTTTTGTGTTATACTGAGGAAAAGAAAGAAGGAGATTATTATGGGTATCGAATTAGATCTGTTAAATGCAATCCAGACCATACATACACCGGCTCTGGATACCATTATGTGTGGCATCACCCGTCTTGGTAACGGTGGTGTCTTCTGGTTGTCGCTGGGGCTTTTACTTCTATTAAAACCGTCTAAGGTCAGAGCCGGCCTGATCCTTTTTATCGCTATCGGACTGGAGGTACTTTTATGCAATGGACTGTTAAAGCATTTGTTTTGCCGTGTCCGCCCATGTGATGTCAATACTGCCATACAGCTTTTGATCGCCAGACCAAAAGATTATTCTTTTCCATCCGGACATACAGCGGTCTCTTTTGCAGCAGTAGCTGCCCTTTATTTCTCAGGAGAAAAGCTTCTTTGGAAGCTTGCCCTGATTCCGGCAGTGCTGATTGCATTTTCCAGAATGTATCTGTATGTTCATTACCCGACGGATATTCTGGGCGGCGCCCTGCTCGGCTGTCTGTGCGGTTATATGGCATACCGTCTGGCAAAAGGTTTACATATGGAAAAAAAGCAGGTAAAATAAGGATATAATTGTTATTTACTAAAACTGATATGTAAGGAGACTGCGATATGGACTACCAATGGATTATTCTGTATCTCCTGATCAACGGGATTGTATTTCTTATTTATGGCCTGGATAAGTGGAAGGCCTCTCATCATCGTTGGCGTATACCGGAGCATACCTTAATGCTTGCCGCTGTTTTTGGCGTTTTCGGTGCTTATGGCGGTATGCACTTTTTTCATCATAAGACATACAAGCCGAAGTTTTATATTGGTGTGCCGTCGATTTTTATTCTGGAAGTGATCGCTGCAGCCGCCGTGATTTATTTTTTATATGCATAAAGCAGAAGAGGGTCTGTACATATTATTGTACAGACCCTTTTTCTCCTCTGTTGTTCTTTGGTGATACCACTCTTTTTATTTCCTGATCTTACATTTCATCTTTTTGCTCCATTTACCGTATAAATTACCGCTGTCCGTTTGAACGTAAGCACGCATCCGGACATAATAGGTTTTATTTTTCTTTAAGCCGGATACTAATTTCATGGAGCGGTATTTGCTGCAGGAAAGAGTTTTCTTTTTTAGAGTAAATTTCTTATTCATTGCGTACTGGAGCTGATAACCGGATATGTTATCCTGCTTCGTCCAGGTGATCATCATTTTCTTTCCTTTGAGATTAACAAGGCTGATATTTGTCAGCTTTTCCGGTGCCACAGGAGCAGAGGAAGAGGCTGGCTTGGCAGTTCTTTTTGGATATGATGTCTTTTTCGGTGCTGTCGGGGCAGCCGGTTTCTGGGTAGCAGCAGGAGATAATGAGGTTTCCGGCTTCTTTGTCGCTGATGGCTTTCTGGTGGTGGCAGGAGTGCCGGTAACCAACCATGATGGTTCCTGATATGGAGTACCTGTTGGTTCCTCGGTATCTTCTGGTTCCGTTGGATATTTTATCTGATATGGTATACGAAGTATTTTATCCGCTGCATCTGTGGCCGGATCCTTAAAAAATCCTTTACCGGTAATCTGTATATATCCGGTACCCATATCTACATTGTCACTATATGACACATTATAATCAACACCTTCTGTTAATTTCAGATCACCATAATTAACTGATAAGACCTCCGGACCTGTATGGGTTTTATTATCACTCGGATCATAAAAATTGTAGGAAACAGCAGATATCGTAACGCTGCACTTTTCAATGTTACCATAGCCTGTAAATTCATAAGGGGAAAGCTGATTCAGGTCAAGGGAATAGAAGAGTGGAGAAGCCTTTTCTGTTGTGTACCATACCAGCTTCTGATCAGAGGTGACGATCGGCTTACAGTCAGATAATCTGCCGTAAATGGTATGAATCTCACCATCTATTGTTCCATCCGGCTTAACCTTTGCGATTTTCGTAAAAAATTGTTTTACATCGTAATAATAAATTCCATTGATGCTTTTTGGAATCTCAACCACATCCTCCCACATTACATAGCAGCTGCCATCCGGTGCCGGGATCAGATATGGAGTTCTTGCACTCCATTCGCCAAGATTTTCATGGTCTGTTAACCAGACAAATATCTGATTTTCCATCTTTTTATCTATAACGGATACCCAGAGATTCCGTTTGTATGTGGACGGATCATATACTTCGCCAAATTGTTCGACACTGTTGCCGGCAGTAAATATATTATCACCGACAATCTCGATACCTCCGATGGATACTCCTGTTTCATTGGCTCCTATTTTTCCGTCAAATTTAAAAACGTGCAAATCCTTAGAGACCTTTTTCAGCTTCGCATCAATTTTTTGCAGATAGGCAGAACGTGGATTTGCATCGCCATGATCAAACAGATAAATGTCTGTTCCGTCCTGTGCAATACACTGGCGAAAAGAGTGGCTGACAAAACCATGGCAACCTATTTCTGTGTTTTGTGTGATCAGCTCCATATTTTCTTCATTTACTGCAAAATTCATACTTGCCTGATGATGTACCCCATCATCTGTTGCATACATGGTATGACATCCGGTAATATAAAGGATCCCGTTCATTTCTGTCATCTGGAGAATTCCTGATCTAAAAGGCTTATATGTGTTGGCACCATAAACAGAAACATGATCCAGCTCATTCCAGTTATTATCATATTTGATAATACGAACAACCTCTTTTTCATTAGATTCTTCCGGATTGCTCTCGCCACAAACCAGAAAACGGGCATTTTCTCCGGTGAAATAACCACCATAGATTGGAAGGGGAAGAGACACCTTTGTAACTAATTCTGCCTTTTTAAAGTCTGAGTCATATTTTTCTACAATAAGCTCAGAATCTATCTGTTCAATCCGCAGGAAACTGCCATCCTCATTTTCTTCTATAAAAGAATTCACCGCATTTCCCCATGTCTTATAATTATTTTTAGATATATTTTGGGATACGGTTCCTCCTTCCGACTGCGTCTGAAAGAATCGCTGGGGCAGATCCTTTTGGGTATCGGCCGCACCAAGTGCCGGATCTGGTGTAACTGTAATTGGTGCTGTCTGGGTCTGATCCTTTTCTGCCGCCATCAAAGGAGAATACGATGGCAGAAGACCGCTTCCCAGAGTCAGGCTTGATGCCAGCAGAATACTTAATATTTTTATTTTTTTCAATGAAATCCCTTCTTTCTGGTATTTATTTTTTAATCTTACACTTTACAGTTTTACTCCATTTTCCATACAGTTTTCCGAAATCCTGCCGGCGATAGGAACGTATACGGATATAATACGTTTTATTTTTTGAGAGACCGGAAATGATCTTATACGGACGATACCGTCTGGCAGAAGAAGTCTTTTTATTCTTGGTAAATTTTTTGTTCTGTGCATATTGTATCTGATAGCCGTTTACATCTGATTGCAGCATCCAGGTGATCTGTAGTTTCTGTCCTGTCAGATTGCTGACCTTGACATTTTTTACTTTAGACGGTTTCGTCTGGGATGCAGTCCTATTTTGGTTGTGATTCTTAGATGGAATAGCTGTCTTTGTTGGAGCTGTTGTCGTTTTGACAGACGGCTTTTGGGTTGCAGCGGTTCCCGGAGTGGCAGACGGACTTTTGGAAACCGATGGTTTTTGTGAAACAGTCGGCTGCTCATGGAATGGTGTCTGTGTTACTCCCGGAGACGGTGATTGAAACCATGATGGCTCCTGATATGGTGTTTTTTCCGGTGTCGGTGTTTCCGGGGAAGTTGGTGTCGTTGACGGCTCTGATGCTGGTTTTGAAGTTGGCTTCAAAGTGGGACTCAAAGTCGGTTCTAAAGTTGGTTCCGGAGTATCTGCAGGATAGATTACCTGGAATGGAATTCTTAGTTTTTCGTGAGTTGTCTCCGTAGGATCTGCGAAAATTCCTTTTGGTGTGATATTCACATAACCGGTTCCCGCCTTGGAGTTATTACTATAGTACATATCATAATCGATGCCTTTTTGTAACTGGTAATCGCCATAGGAAATACTTACGATAGCTGGTCCGGAGGCTGCTCCCGGCTTTACATTGCTGTCGTAAGTATAGGAATCGGATGCTAACGTGACCGTACATTTGCGGATATCTGCAAAACCATTAAATTCATAGGAATCTAACTGATTCAGGTCAAGGGTATAAAACAAAGGAGAATTGTTCTCCGTTGTATACCATACCAGCTTCTGATCGGAGGTGATCACAGGCTTGCAGTCAGATAATCTGCCATAAATAGAATGAATGTTTCCGTCAATTGTGCCATCCGGCTTAATCTTGGCAATTTTAGTAAGACCGTATATTAAATTATAACGAAAAAATCCACCGGTGGTTCCAAGCTGTTCCTTTTCTTCATTTACATCCTCCCACATCACATAACAGCTACCGTCGGATGCCGGGATCAGATACGGTGTTCTTGCATTCCAATTTCCGGTATTTTCATGCTCTGTCAGCCAGATAAGCTTCTGTGATGTCTCCATATTTTTATCTACTACAGATACCCAGAGATTCCGACGATACGTGGAAGGATTATATAATTCCCCAAATTGCTCTGTGCAGTTACCGGCAGTAAATATATTGTCACCGATCACCTCTACACCACCGATGGATCCTCCCGTATTATTGTTCCCTGTTGCTCCGTCAAACGCTATAATATCCAGGGCGTTTGATACTTTTTTCAGTTTTGCATCAATCTTTTGCAGATAAATACTCCGGGGATATGCATCACCGTGATCCAGCAGATAAATATCCGTTCCGTCCTGTGCAATACGCTGGCAGAAGGAGTGACTGACATATCCGTGCCCGGCGGATACAGTAGTATTCTTTGTGATAAGCTCCATGGTTTCTTCGTTTACGGCAAAGCTCATATTGGCCTGATGATGTACCCCTTTGTCTGTTGCATACATAGTGTGACAGGCGTGAATATAAAGAGTTCCGTTCATTTCTGTCATCTGAAGACTTCCTGCCTCGAAGGGCTCATATGTATTAGAACCATAGATTGAAAGGTGATTCAGCTCGTTCCAGTCGTTATCGTATTTGATAATACGAACAACCTCTTTTTCATCGGAGTCATTCGGATTATCCTGACCACAAACCAGATAACGGGCGTTTGCCCCCGTAAAATAGCCACCATATTTCGGGAGTGGAAGCGTAAGCTTTGTGACAGGTTCCGCTTTTTTTAACTCCGGATCATACTTTTCTACAATAATCGCAGAGTCAATATGCTCAATTCGTAAGAAACTGCCATCCTTCTCTTCCTCAATAAAAGAATTGACTGCCTGGCCATATACAGCATAATTATTTTTTGATATATTGTCTGTAGCCGTTCCTCCCTGTGAATGTGTCTGAAAGAATATGTTCGCCAGATCCTTGCGGGCATCTGCAGGAGCAAGAGACGGGTCCGGTGTTATTGTAATGGAGTCCGTTTGAACCGGATCAGATGCTCCGGATGCCGGTGAGGGCGGATCGGATGGCAGTGAGATACTTCCAAAAGTCAGGCTTGCTGCCAGCAAAATACTAAGTATTTTGGATTGTTTTTTCATAAGATTCCCTTCTTTCTATATGATTTTCGAATTGCATTATTGTATTGAAACTTTTCATCCCAGAAAATATAGTTTCTTACAATATATTGTATAGGATAACTGTGAAAAATGCGATTTTTTGCGCGAACGGTTCATATATGGCGTGAACGGCATATCTCCTTTGCTGGTTAAAAATCAGAATAGGATTGCACAATCAAGCCGGCAAGTATATACTATGGATATACTTGCCGGTTTAAATAGGAATGGGGCAATAAATTACATTTATGAAAGGAACTATTATTATGAAAAAAATAACAAGCTTTACTATTGATCATATAAAATTGCAGCAGGGTGTTTACGTTTCCCGCAAGGACCCGGTGGGAGACCAGATTATTACAACTTTTGATCTGCGCATGACTTCTCCAAATGAGGAACCGGTTATGAATACGGCAGAGATGCATACCATAGAGCATCTGGCAGCTACCTTTTTGAGAAATCACGCTGTTTACGGGGATAAAACGATTTATTTCGGTCCTATGGGATGCCGGACAGGCTTCTACCTTCTGTTAGCAGGAGATTATGCTTCAAAGGATATCGTTCCTTTAATGATTGAGATGTTTGAGTTTATCCGCGATTTTAAGGATGAAGTGCCGGGAGCAAGTCCGAAGGACTGTGGTAATTATCTGGATATGAATCTGGGGATGGCAAATTATCTCGCAAAGAAATATCTGGATCAGGTATTATATCATATTGATGACAGCAGACTTGTTTATCCGGACTAAAAGAAAGGGGAAATATCGTGAAAATAGGAATTATTGGAGCCATGGAACTGGAGGTGGCCACATTAAAGCAGGAGCTGACACAAGTGACCTGCCGGGAAGTGGCCGGGATGAAGTTTTTCGACGGAATGCTGGAACAGACATCCGTAGTTGTGGTACAGTGTGGTGTAGGAAAGGTAAATGCCGCAATGTGCGTACAGATCTTACATGATCTTTTTGAAGTCACTCATGTGATCAATACCGGAGTGGCCGGCGGCTTAAATGACAAGCTGGATATCGGAGATATTTTAATTTCCAATGCGGCATTGCAGCATGACATGAATGTAGAACCCCTGGGATATGCTCCGGGACAGGTTCCCGGTCTGGACACGCTTTCCTTCCCGGCAGACGACAAAATGAAGCAGGGAGCGATTGCATCCTGCGAAAGAGTTAATCAGGATATTCAGGTAATGGAAGGACTGGTGGTCAGCGGTGATCAGTTTATTGCAGAGCAGGCCGTCAGAAAACATCTGATCGACACCTTTCATGGGGACTGTGCCGAGATGGAGGGCGCAGCGATCGCTCAGGCAGCGTATCTTAATAACCTGCCGTTTGTTATTATCCGCGCCATTTCAGATAAGGCAGATCATTCTGCACAAATGGATTATCCAACCTTTGAAAAACAGGCAGCATATCATTGTGCAAAGCTTGTGGCAGAATTTGTAAAGACGTATCAGGAATAAAGCAGAAAAATAAATTTCAAAAAAGAAGAGAGACTTTGCTTGTACCGATTTCTCTCGGCTTCTTTGTTAAAAACAGAAATGAGGATAATTATGTACACACCGGACGAAAACAGATATGAAAAAATGATTTACACCCACTGTGGTAAAAGCGGTTTGAGACTGCCAAAAATCTCATTGGGTTTCTGGCAGAATTTCGGATACCAGTCAGACTTTGCCAATATGGAAGAAATGGTTCATACGGCATTTGACCTTGGCATCAATCATTTTGATCTTGCAAATAATTATGGCAATCCCTATAACGGCAGTGCGGAGGAAAACTTTGGCAGAATTCTGGACCGTGGTATGCGTCCGTTTCGGGATGAAATGTGTATTTCTACCAAAGCCGGTTATGAAATGTGGGATGGACCCTTTGGGGACCGTAACGGTTCCAGAAAGTATCTGATCGCATCTCTGGATCAGAGTTTAAAACGTATGAAATTGGATTATGTGGATATTTTCTATCACCACGTTTATGATCCGGATACGCCGTTAGAGGAAACTGCATCGGCACTGGATCAGGTAGTGCGTCAGGGAAAGGCTCTGTATGTGGGTATTTCCAATTACAATCGGGAACAGACAGCAAAAATGCAGCAGCTTCTTACCGAGCTGAAAACTCCTTTTATTATCAATCAGCCGTCTTATTCCATGTTAAACCGCTGGATTGAAGAGGACGGGCTTGATGATTATGCCTTTGAAAATGGCATTGGTCTGGCTGTATTTTCACCTTTATCCCAGGGATTTCTGACAGATCGTTATTTGCATGGGATTCCAAAGGATTCCCGGATCGGCAAGGGTAATACATGGCTTGGTGATCAGTTAAGCGAAGAACTGGTGGTAAAACTAAACTGCCTCAATGATATCGCATCAAAGAGAGGGCAGACTTTATCGGAGATGGCTCTGGCATGGTGTCTGTCCAATAAAGCGGTCACTACTGTTTTAGTCGGAGCCAGCAGTCCGGAGCAGATTCGGACCAATACCGCCTGTCTGAAGAATCTCGACTTTTCAGAGGATGAGCTGGCAGAAATCAGAGCTTTGCTGTAAGAGTCCGTGTTACACCTGAAACAGCATATTAAAATACAAAAACAGATTACTGTACGGAAAAGAGGACACGTTATGAATCATATGTTTATAAAACCACAGGATCAGGTATATAATCCATTTCTCCCGTTAGAGGAATATATTCCGGACGGAGAACCTCACGTCTTTGGAGACCGGGTATATTTGTTCGGTTCCCATGATAAGGAGGGCGGTGAGACCTTTTGTATGCTGGATTATACAGTGTATTCGGCACCGGTTTCTGATCTGGCTCACTGGCGCAGAGAGGGCGTGATCTATCATGCCGGTCAGGATCCCGATTATGAATGTCGTCATTATATGTATGCTCCGGATGTGGTGCAGGGAAATGACGGCAGATTCTATCTTTACTATTGTATGTCCGGGGATTATGGACAGGGCGGCTACTGGGGACCGATTCAGGTCGCTGTCTGCGATTCACCGGCCGGCTCTTACGAATATCTGGGCTATGTTCGCAATCCTGATGGAACACCTTATAATGAACATATCTGTTTTGATCCCGCCGTGTTAAATGACAATGGCAGAATCTACTTATACAGCGGCACACAATATGACTTTGAGGAACGAAAGGATTTCTATGAAAATGAGGATTATATCCGTTCAGAAATGGATATGTTTCACCGATCCAGAGAGGAAATTTTATCTAAGGCAAAGCAGGGAAGTATTATGGGACCGGTTGTGATGGAGCTGGAAGAGGATATGCAGACACTGAAAGCTCCGGCAAAGCATTTGATCCCGTATAAGGTAAAAGGGACTTCCTTTGAAGAACATCCTTTCTTTGAGGCCAGCTCTATGAGAAAAGTGGGAGAGAAGTATTATTTTATTTATTCTTCTATGCTAAACCATGAACTTTGTTATGCGGTCAGCAACTATCCGGACCATGATTTTACCTTCGGCGGCACCATTGTGTCCAACGGAGATATCGGCATGAACGGCCGCGCTGAAGCAGATAAACTAAATATGACCGGTACAACCCATGGCAGTATCGAACAGATCAACGGAAGCTGGTATGTCTTTTACCATCGTCTGACCCATAAATCGGACTACAGCCGTCAGGCGTGTGCCGAACGGATCACCTTTACTCCGGATGGACAGATTCCCCAGGTAGAGATTACAAGCTGTGGTCTGAATCAGGGTTCATTGCGGGCAGAGGGCAGCTATCCTTCCGTGATTGCCTGCAATCTTACCAATGGCAATATGCCTCACGGCTCCAACAGCATTTTTCAGATTTCCTTTCCTAATGTCACACATCAGGGAGAGGAGCGTTTCATTGCGGAAATCAGCGAGGGAACCCTGATCGGCTATAAGTATTTTTCCTTCCGGAATGTTACCCGGATCGGAGTGATGGCACGGATCGAAACCGAAGATAACAAAGTCCAATATAAGGGACCCCTTCGCCTGGATGAACGTGTGACCGAAAAAGCGGACAGACATCATCAGATCCGCAGACCGGGAATGCCCTCTGAGCAACCGGTTCTGGAGATTCGTCTGACAGAAACAGGCGATCCGGTAGGAGAGATTTCATTGGATGAAAATGCAGAGGAGTGGACGGAATTTTGGGGAAATGCAGAGATACCGGATGGCGAGTCTGCGTTATATTTTGTATATCACGGCAATCACTCCATTCAATTGATAAATATTTTATTTGATTCATAAAGTTAATAAAACTGCATCATTATATTGCTATCTGCTTAATCTCTATCGCAATTGTTTATTCCGGTACTGCTGAGGTGTACAGTGGTACCGTTTTTTAAATGCAGTTGAAAAATGACTTTGTGAAGAAAAAGCTAATTGATTGCTGATTTCAGCAAAAGTCATATTGGAATGTTCCAGTAAAAATGCACCTTTTTCTAATTTTACTTTCATAACATATTCTGATACAGACATATCATAATATTTTGAAAAATGACGCATTACAGTTCGTTTACTCACTTTGCAATAATGTGCAATGTCATCAATAGACATTTTGGTCTGAATATGTTCCTGAATATATTGTAGAGAATTTGTTACGATAGACGATTTTGAGCTGTTTTTCTGTCGTGATAACACAAGTTTGCAATATTCTAAAGAAATTTTTCGGCACATTTCAATCATATCTGAAATTGATCGTATGGAAGACAGCATAGAGGTATAGGATTTAAATACATCGTAAACGTTCTTTAGTTCCCCATAATGTTCTATGATAACAATACAACAGATTAATGCATGAAAATAAAAAAAACTTTGAACATCTTCCGACGATGTAAATGTTATATTATTGCAGATAATTTGCATTCCGCTTTCAAATGCCTCCTCAATCCCCTGACAATTTCCGGTTTTAATATCTTGAAGCACACTTTTTTGAAAGGAAATAACAGTAGAAAGTGTACTTATGGACATTTCAGATTTATCCTGCTGTGATCGATCTGTATTCTTTGGAATTTTATTTTCCTGCTCATGGTTATCATAAATCATCATTTTTGTTGAAATTTCTTCCTGAAAAACGAGCTTTATAAACAAAGAAACACTGCTTGCAAATTGAGCCAGAGTCATCATAGGACTGCATTGAATAATTTTATACAAGTGTAGAAGATCATCCAAATCCTCAATAAGGGTGTTTATACCATAAAACTGATGATAAGTCAGTGGAACAGAAGTAATCGGACCAAATATAATATTGGTTTGTTCATCCAATGCGATTAACGCCAGCATACAGGAAGAAAATGTAATAATAACAGGTTGATGAAAATCACAGTTTGATAATCTTTCCACACATTGCTTCAATGTATGTCTGGAACACTTTTGGTCCGAATACAAAGGATAGCGAAATATATCCTGTGGTGTATTATCAAAAATGCAAAAAGGTATGTGTGTTGCCTGAAAAAAAACAGTCAGATCCTGTTGATATTTTTGAGACATATTATCCTCCCAAATTTAGTAGAGTTATATTATTTAAAATATAATAAATGTTGCCGATGTCATTATTATATAATATATGGCACTATTTTGAAAGACAAAATCTAATAATTAATGATAAAATTTTATAATCATTAGATTATTTATTTTTGTTTGGAGGCAAATATATGATTAAGAATCTAAAAATGAAAACTGCTTTGACTAGCGTAATCACAATACTTACCATTTTAAGTATTACTCTTTT
Organism: Jutongia huaianensis; assembly: GCF_014384985.1. Taxonomy (GTDB): domain Bacteria; phylum Bacillota; class Clostridia; order Lachnospirales; family Lachnospiraceae; genus Jutongia; species Jutongia huaianensis. The sequence goes on along the minus strand of NZ_JACRSX010000003.1, from coordinate 250,922 downwards.
ATACGCAACAACGCAGTCAGGTATGACATCTCTGATGAAAACATCGGCGCAAAGTAGTATGAAATCATCCTTAAATTCGCAAACCACTCTGATCGGGGAGTATGTGGCTCATCAGGAAGATCTGCTCCGGGAGTTTAGTGTCAGTCCTGTTATTGCTGATTATCTGAAGGATATCAGCAATAAGGAAAAGCAGCAAAAAGCACAGCAATATACAGAAAGCTATTATAAAGGACTGGATAATTGGGAAGGTCTTTATGTTGGTAAATGGAACGCACATGTTGTGACTCATTCCAATCCCAAGGTTGTGGGAATGACAACACGAAAGGGAGATTCATTAAAACAGTTACAGGATGCTATGACCTCTGCAAAGGGACTTTATGATGCAGGTATTATCATTTCTCCCGCTTCGCAGAAGCTGACATTATCTATGTATTGTCCCGTTTTTGATACAGATGGCACATCTATTCTTGGCTATGTCGGAGGGGGGCCGTTTTGCAAAAAATTGGAAAGTCTGTTACAGAAAATTGAGAAAACAGATAAAACAAATACAGAATATTCTATGATTAATGTAACATCAGGAATGTATATTTTTAATAAAGACAAATCTCTGATTACTAAAGCTGTCGAAGATGTAGGAATGCAAAAGGTAATTAAAAAAATCAATGCTAATAATAAAGATACAACAGGTATTCTTAACTACAAAAATAAAAAAGGAATTTCTTATGTTATGTCTTATCAGTATAACGCAGAGCATGATTGGGCAGTCATATCTAATGTAAAAGAAAATGATCTTTATTCTGATGTTTACAAGATCATGAAAGAATTACGCAATATTTGTCTTCTTGTTTGTGCTATTATCGCAGTTCTGTCCTGGTTTTTCATTCACATCAGTACAAAGCCGTTAGCAGAAGTAACCTCTTCGTTACTGGAATTAAAGGAATTAAAGATTCAAAAAAATCCACGTTTACGCAAATATATCAATAAAAAGAGTGAAATTGGTCAGATTGCAACTGCCCTGGATTCTCTCAGTAATTCCTTTGAGGATATCATTCAAAAACTGGGACAATGTTCCGAATCCATGTCCGCTTCTGCTGAAGAAATGACTGACTCCTCAGGTGTATTGATTCGGTGTGTGGGAGAAAATGCAGTGGTTACAGAACATTTTGCAGAGCATGCAGAACAGATTAATCAAACCGTGGCACAGGTAGACGAAGGAATTGCAGAAATCAACGACGTAGTTGAACAGGTAGAAAGTAAAATTCAACGTGGAAATGCTCAAAGCCATGAACTTATGGAACAAGTGTCTGAAATGCGTGCAATTGCAAGTAAGTCTCTAGAGACAACCAGTGCAAAAATTGCAGAAAATCATGAGGAAATCCGACAGGCAATCATCCGGCTGCAGTCATTAACTCAAATTGACGATATGGCAAAACAGATTCTTGATATTACAAATCAGACAAATTTGCTTTCACTAAATGCCTCTATTGAGGCTGCCAGAGCAGGAGAGGCTGGACGTGGTTTTAGTATTGTGGCGGGAGAAATTGGTAATCTGGCAGATGTATCCCGTCAGACAGCTACCGCTATTCAGGATATTTGTGAAGAAACAAAACATAATATCACGTTGGTAGAGGAATGCTTTGATAATGTCATTCAATTTTTAGAAAATGATGTGAAAACGCAATTTGAACAGTTTGTCAGTGCAACAAATGAATACGACGGATCTATCATTCAAATTCAAAATATTATCAAAGAAATGAATGACTGCTCTGATGAATTTGTTAAAGCTGTTTCTGATATTCGTTGTCAGATTGATACTGTCCAAAGTAATCCGGAAGGACTTGAGGTACATACAGATGATATTTTAAGCAAGGTAGAGCAAACAAAGCAAACCTCTGAAAGTCTGGTAGACATTGCTCACACAAACGAGCAAAATGCTATTTCTATTCAGCAGATCATGGAACGGTTCTCTATCAGCCGTTAGAAAACAAAATTATATTATTGCAAATTTATCTGCACTATTTTAAAATTAAGATCACAGAGATTTATTTCATCAATGTGATCTTAATTTTTTACAATTAGAAGGAGAAACCTATGTTTGATTTTATTAAAGATATTGGTAAAAATAAAGAATTAGAAAATATTATGGCAGAGATTGATTCCAACCTGTCCAACAATTATAAGGACGCAGCTCATGAAGCTTTAAATCTTTTGGAGCAGAGACTCTCCGAACTGACCAACGAGGGCAGATTAAAAGAAAAAGCCCGGAAAGAATACGAGACAAAACTGGCGTCTTATCAGGAAACTCTCAAGGGCTTTTCGCATAAAGACCAGAAACCATACTGGGATTCCAAGTCATAAAAATTATAATTTTTTCCCGTACTTTACAGCCGGAGCAATAGAAAGAGCCGGCGTATATAACGGGATCAGTGTTGCCTGGACTGCATGGTAGAGATCGGATTTTCCGGGCCATACTGTACCAAGCAGCTGATTATTCTGATCAAGCTGATGAAACCAGGAGCCGGTATCATGATCCCATACGACTTCATCCAGATACTGCATAAAGGAAGCGTAATCCTTTGCGTAGCATTCCTCTCCGGTGATATGCCAGAGAACGGAAGAGGTATTGATTGCTTCCGCCAGCGTCCAGTGCATTCTGTCATGAACGACAGGCGTGCCATTCCAGTCGGTCGTATATACCAGTCCCGGTGCGCCATCGACGTTCCAGGCATCGGTAACGGCTCGCTGATATAACGCCTTTGCTGCAGATATATACGGTGCAGCTCCGGCAGCCGTACTGTCCTTATATGTGGACAGGGTCCACTGCGTGATCAGCCGGGCCCACTCAATTCCATGCCCCGGAGTAGCACCATACGGCTTAAAAGGGTCATCCGGATGGTTCTTGTTACACTCCAGATCCGGAGTCCAGTCTTTGTGAAAGTGTTCCGGAATACGCCATTGATTGTTCTGCGCCCAGGTAAGCACATGATCAATGATCCGTCCGGCGCGGATCCGGTATGCTTCCTTGCCGGTGACATCAGCCGCAGCCAGAAATGCTTCTACCGTATGCATATTTGCATTGAGTCCGCGGTAATCATCCAATTTCGTAAATTCCGTATTCCAGGTATCACAGGAAAGTCCCTCGGATTCATTCCAGAAACGCAGATCATAAAGGGCAAGTGCCTCATCCAAAAGCTCCTTCGCCCCTTCGATTCCTGCCAGCACACCGGAAGAAGCCGCCAGGATTACAAAGGCATGGGCATAACACTGCTTCGTAGGAACAATTTCACCGTCTGCCATCAGTCCGGCATACCATCCGCCGTTTTTCTTATCGTGAAGCTCGGTACGAAGTCCGTGAATTGCAGCGGCAGCAAGCTCTTTACTTCCATCATGTCCCAAAAAGAAGCCCAGAGAGTAGACATGTGCCATACGGCTTGTGATCCAGGTCTCACGATTCCGGTCCTTCCACGGTGTTCCGTCGTCTCCAAGATAATAGGAACTTCCCTCCGGGGACGGAAAATGATGTCCAAAGGATAACAGCTCCTTTCGGGCGTTTTCCAGAAATTGTTTATTTTCTTTTGTATCAATCTGATATTTTGGTTGTATTGTCATATAAATCCTCATTTCTGAGCGTTGACCGTTCTTGTCCTGTCCTTCATTATACGTTTCCTGTGGCAAAATCTCAATAGATATTGATTTTTTTATAATTTGTACTATAATGAAACCGTTCTCTGTTCTGGGAAGAGTGCAATAGAAATTTTCATCTGAAAAGTTTATTGTATAACCGGCATCTCTGTTTTATTTATATTAGACCAGTGCAGGAGGAATGCGCGGTTGCAGAGAACATTTTTCTGAATCGATTATTTTATGATTATAGGTGATAAATATGTATTATGATCTGACAAGAGGCAGTATTTCAAAGTCTCTTTTCTTTTTTGCCCTTCCTATGATGGCTGGAAATCTGCTCCAGCAGTTTTATAATATTGCAGATACGTTGATCGTTGGGCGTGTCCTTGGCAAAAATGCCTTGGCAGCGGTAGGTTCCGTATATACACTAATGACATTTTTAACTTCTGTTTTTCTTGGACTGAGTATGGAAAAAACACCTTGACAGGGCGAGGATTCGCATTTATAATAGCCTTACTTTTAATAAAATGACACGTTCCGCATTAAAGGGGAGTAATTTTAATGTATCGTCAACAATCTCGGTACTTCGTACCTGGTGATGCATGCCGTACGGAATCAATTGTTCGGTTATGAGACTTTTCGTGCAGAATAAAACATTTGATAGGTTTTATTCTGCATGGAAAGTCTTTTTTAGTACATTTTATTTTAAGAAATTGATAAAAATGGAGGAAGTTGTATGAAAAACTGGTACCAGATGTCACAAGCACAGGTAATGAAAACAAAAGAAACGTCCGGGGAGGGAATATCCGGCGCAGAGGCAGCAAAGAGACTAAAACAATACGGCCCCAATATTCTGGAGGAGGGCAAAAAGAAAAGTATTCTGCAGGTATTTGGCGAACAGTTTTTGGATCTTCTGGTGATCATTTTGATCATTGCAGCGGTTATCTCAGCCCTTTCCGGTAATCCGGAAAGCACAGCCGTTATCATTGTAGTACTGATCTTAAATGCCATTCTCGGCACCGTACAGTACAGCAAAGCAAGAAAGTCTCTGGAAAGCCTGAAAAATCTTTCCTCACCCAGCGCAAAGGTCTATCGGGATCATGTCCGGATTGAAATTGATTCCAGAGATATCGTTCCGGGAGATATTCTTTCTCTGGAGGCAGGAGATATGGTTGCTGCAGATGGCCGTATTCTGCATAATTATTCGCTTCAGGTCAATGAAAGCGCTCTGACGGGAGAATCCACCAATGTGGATAAGTCAGACATTATTTTAAAGGAAGATCTTACGTTGGGAGACCGTATCAATATGGTGTATTCCGGCAGTCTCGTCACTTACGGAAGAGCCCTTGTCGTGGTAACAGAAACCGGAATGGATACGGAAATGGGAAAAATCGCCCGGCTGATGAATGATTCCGGGGAGAAAAAAACACCACTGCAGGTGAGTCTGGATCAGTTCAGCCGTAAGCTGGCAACCGGCATTATGATCATATGTGTTCTTGTATTCGGACTTAGTATTATTCGTGGTACCGGTCTTTTAGACTCTCTGTTATTTGCAGTAGCCCTCGCTGTAGCTGCAATTCCTGAGGCACTGGGATCTATTGTAACCATCGTTCAGGCTATGGGAACCCAGAAAATGGCAAAGGAGAATGCCATTATCAAAGACCTGAAAGCGGTAGAAACCCTCGGTTGCGTATCCGTGATCTGTTCGGACAAAACAGGGACTCTGACCCAGAATAAAATGACCGTGCGAAAGATCTATGCGGGAGGCAGACCGATCACTCCAGCAGAACTGACATTACAGGAGCCTGTTCAAAAATATCTGCTTTTGAATGCAATCTTGAATAACGATTCCGATCTGGCAGAGGGACAATGTATTGGAGATCCTACCGAAACAGCTCTTTTAAATATGCTGTCTGATTCCGGGCTGGATTACATACCGATTCGTGAAAAATATCCCCGTATCGAAGAACTGTCATTTGATTCTACCCGTAAACTGATGAGCTCCCGGTATCAGATTGATCAGAAAGACATTATTTTTACTAAGGGTGCTTTGGATGTTATGCTGGAACGAATCACAGAAATCCAGACAGCAGATGGTGTCCGTCCATTTATGGAAGCCGATCGGGAACAAATCCAAAAACAGAACCAGCAGTTTTCTGAAAATGGTCTGCGGGTACTGGCATTTGCATACCGTGAAGCAGGCAGGCAGGAACATTTAACCACAGAATCCGAAAAGGATTTTATCTTTTTAGGTCTTATTTCTATGATGGATCCCCCGAGAGAAGAATCTGTAAAGGCGGTCCGGGATGCGATCCGTGCGGGAATTAAACCAATTATGATCACAGGCGATCACAGTGTAACGGCCACTGCCATTGCAAAGCAGATCGGTATCTACCGAAAGGGAGATCAGACCGTCACAGGTCTGGAACTGGATCAAATGAGTGATCAGGAACTGGATGCACAGATCGAACATATCTCGGTATATGCCAGGGTATCTCCGGAAAATAAGATCCGCATCGTAGAAGCCTGGCAAAAGAAAGGACAGATCGTTTCAATGACAGGAGATGGTGTCAATGATGCGCCTGCCTTGAAAAAAGCAGATATCGGCGTTGCTATGGGTATAACCGGAACAGAGGTATCAAAGGATGCAGCATCCATGATCCTCGGAGATGACAATTTTGCAACGATCATTAAAGCAGTAGCAAACGGAAGAAATGTTTATCGCAATATCAAAAATGCCATCGGATTTTTATTATCCGGCAATATGGCCGGAATCCTTGTGGTACTGTATACTTCACTGCGTGGATTGGAGATACCGTTTCAGCCGGTTCATTTGTTGTTTATCAATCTTCTGACGGATTCCCTTCCGGCGCTGGCGATTGGAATGGAACCGCCGGAAGATGATCTGCTGGCCGTTAAACCGCGTGATCCAAAAGAAGGTATCCTGACCAAGGGATTCTGTCTCCAGATTCTGGTACAGGGGTTTTTGATCGGTCTTTTCACTATATTTGCATATCATGTCGGATTCACTATCAATCACGCCACAGCAATGACAATGGCATTTTCCACGTTATCACTGGCCCGATTATTTCACGGCTTCAATTGCCGCAGCAAACACTCTATTTTTGAACTCGGTTTCCGGCGCAACTGGTACAGTCTGGGTGCATTCTGCATCGGTGTTCTGCTGCTTGGTACCGTACTGGTAATCCCGGCCCTCCATGGCATTTTTGAAGTGGCACCGATGTTTTCAACATTGTATGGATTGATGTTTTCCATGGCAGTGATTCCTACCATATTGATCCAGATTTACAAACGTATCAAAGAGAGATAACCGGTTGGTTTTACATTTTTTTTACAATAGAGGGATATTATATTTGAAAAAACAGAAGGGGATCTAATGCCCGGAGTGCTGTTCGCGTACTGGAAAAATACCGCTTTCCGGGGACGATCGCCGGTATACCGGACGTACCAATGCATATATTCCTGAGGAGTCTGTGAAGGAATTCAAAAAACATGGACTCTCTCTCGATATGATTTATACTACTGATGAAAAAGGAGAGCATTATCCGGTGAAAACAGAAGCAAAATTTTATAATAATGCAGATTCTTCCTTTGAATACTTTTTATCAGGGATAATTTTTAAATTTTTAAGAATTATCCCTGATTTATTTGTAAATAATATTGACAGAGGTTTTTGTTATGTTACAATGTAGTTATTGTTACTACATAGTGCAGAGCGTATAAACTGTGTGGTAAAGACAAAAAAACCTTTTTTGAAAGTATGAGGGATGATTATGGATTTTCAGATTATCAGTGACGGATCATGTGACCTGACGTTAGAATTAAGAGAGAAATACAATATTCAGGTAGTACCTTTTTATGTATCTTTTGATGGAGAGAACTATCAGAAGGAGATTGATGAGATTGATATTCGCGATGTTTATGAACGCATGGTAAAGGAACCTGATGTCTATCCAAAGACGTCTCTTCCGTCCGTTCAGAATTTTGCAGATGCTTTTCTGCCTCATGTAAAAGAAGGACGTGCGATCATCTGTATGACCATCACCAATACTCTGAGCGGTGCGTATAATTCTGCCTGCAACGCAAGAGAGATCATTTTGGAGGATTACCCGGAGGCGCAGATTACTGTGATCAATTCTCTGGAGGCTACAGTGTCTCAGGGAATTTATGCAATTGAAGCCGCAAAGATGCGGGATGCCGGATATTCCTATGAAAAGACTGTAGCCGTACTCAAGGGAGAAATGATGGACCGCGGACGTATTTTCTTTACCGTGGGAGATCTTACCTATCTGCAGCATGGCGGCAGGATTGGCAAGCTTGCTGGTATGGCAGGTACCATGCTTCGTCTGAAACCGATGATCACATTAAAGGATGGGGCTATTGATTCCTCCGGTGTTGCCCGCAGCCGCAAGAAGTCCATGGCAAAGGTTATTGAGCTCACAAAGCTTTATTTTGAAGAAAATCATGAAAACCCACAGGATTATATCTTTTCGGTAGGCTTTGGCTATGATGAAGAGGAAGGATATCAATTTAAAACGATGATTGATGAAATGCTTCGGGAAATGGGCGGCAAAGAGGAATCACGAATTGTCCAGATTGGTGCTACGATCTGTGTGCACACCGGACCATATGCCCTTGGAGTAGGTGTTATGAAAAAGTATGAGGCATGCGCCGAAGCCGGACTGTCCGAGGAGGAAAGCCTGAAAAGATATACAGCCTAAGATATGAGATAATATATTATTTAACAAAATTTTGTTGTATGTGTCGCTGATATGGAATACGAGATATCTTTGTATTCCATATCAGCGATTTTTATTGGAGTATTAACCAATATATTTTTCCCCTATAGGACAGGAAGCCGGATATTTGAGATTTCGGAAAAATTATGTTAAAATAAGTTGTTTGAAGAAAAAAACGTATTATAAATATGAGATAGAATGAGGTAAAATATATGAAAATCACAGATGTATTACAGTCAGATAAAATCACACTGTCTATGGAAGTATTTCCACCTAAAACGACTACTGCAGTTGAAAAAGTAAACGAAGCTGTCCGTGAAATTGCTGCTTTAAAGCCCGATTTTATGAGTGTTACATACGGTGCTGCCGGTGGTAAAAACAGTAAATACACAATTCAGATTGCACAGGACATTAAGGATTCATACGGTGTCAATTCCATCGCACATCTGACCTGTCTTTCCTCCACCCGAGAGACCGTTGAAAACCAGATTGGTCTGATGAGGGACGCCGGTATTGAAAATATTCTGGCTCTGCGGGGAGACATTCCAAAAGAAGCGGATTTTCCTTTGCCGGATCAGTTTCACTATGCTGCTGAGCTTGTACGTGAGATTAAACGTCTTGCACCGGATATGTGCATCGGTGGAGCATGTTATCCAGAAGGGCACCCGGAAGCTTCTTCCAAAGCAGAGGATATCCTTCATATTAAGGAAAAGGTGGATGCCGGCTGTGAATTTTTGACCACACAGATGTTTTTTGATAATTCCATCTTTTATAATTATCTGTATCGTCTTCGTGAGGCAGGTATTCTGGTTCCAATCATCGCCGGAATCATGCCGATCACCAGAAAAAATCAGGTAGCCCGCAGTATCCAGTTATCCGGAAGCTGTGTTCCGGCACGTTTTAAATCCATCGTAGACTGGTTCGGGGATGAGCCTGCCAAAATGAAGCAGGCAGGAATCGCTTATGCCACAGACCAGATTATTGATCTGATCGCCAACGGTGTCAAACATATTCATGTGTATACCATGAATGATCCGGAGGTGGCTGCCGGCATCCAGAATAATCTTTCGGAAATTATTGGTTAAGGAAAGGATTCTTCTTAACTGCATAAAATATATCAAACACAATGTGTGGCAGCGGCAAGACAGGATGAACCATATGATCCATAAACACTGCCCGGAAAAGAGGGAAAAATGATTCATAATATTATTGAGTGCATTGGGAATACCCCGATGATATGCTTAAAAGAGTCCACAGGACTTCCGATTTATGCAAAAGCAGAATTTTTAAATCCGGGGGGCAGTATTAAAGACCGTGTTGCCCAAAATATGGTTGAACAGGCTGAAAAAGACGGTAAATTAAAGCCAGGCATGACGATCATCGAGCCAACCTCCGGCAACACCGGCATAGGTCTTGCTCTTGTCGGTGTCCGAAAAGGCTACCGTGTGATCATTGTAATGCCGGAAAATATGAGTGAGGAACGAAAGAAGATCATTCAATGTCTCGGAGCAGAGCTGGTACTGACACCGGCGAAGGAAAGCATTGGTGGTTCTGTAAAGGAAGCCGAACGTCTTCTGGCCGGGCTGGGAGATCAGGGATTTATGCCCCAGCAATTTGAGAATCCCGCAAATCCGGATATCCATTATCGGACCACGGCACCGGAAATTTACAATGAGCTGAATGGCAAAGTCGATATTTTTGTAGGGGGGCTTGGCAGTGCCGGCACCCTGCAGGGGATCGGGCGTTATCTGAAAGATCAAAATCCTGATATCAAGATCGTCGCAGTGGAACCCCAAAATGTCTCCGCACTTCATGGAGATAAGCCGGGGATCCATCAGATTCAGGGAATCGGAGATGGCTTTATTCCTGCTGTTCTGGATACGTCACTGATCGACGAGGTGGTAGAGGTGTCCGATGAGGATGCGATCCGGACCACCAGAGAGCTCGCGAAAATACAGGGGCTGTTATGTGGCACCTCCTCCGGAGCAAATATCTGGGCATGCAAACAGATGGCCGCCAGATATGGCTCTGACAAAGTGATCGCCACAGTTCTGGCTGACCGCATGGAACGTTACTTTAGTACCGGATTATTAGGATAAAGAACAGGAAGTGAATAAAATGGACGAAAAACGATTAGAACAGCAGATTGCATTCTGCCGGGAAATTGATAAAGAAAAGTTTATTGGGCGGCAGACCTGGCTGACCGGTGCCACACGCAAGGAAAATGACGCAGAACACGCCTGGCATATGGCTGTAATGACGGTGCTTCTCAGCGAATACGCCAATGAAGAGATTGATGTTCTCCGAACCATGACTATGCTGTTGATCCATGATCTGGTGGAAATTTATGCCGGAGATACTTATGCCTATGATGAAGAGGGCAAAAAAACACAGAAAAGACGTGAGCTTGTTGCGGCAGATCGTTTATTTCAGATGCTTCCGGAGGATCAGGGAAAGAAATTCCGTGAAATCTGGGAGGAGTTTGAGGCAGAAAACACGCCGGAATCCCGTTTTGCCAGAACCATGGACAATCTGCAGCCAATGATGCTTAATGCTGCGACCGATGGCAAAAGCTGGGCAGACAGAGGAATCCGTCTCAGCCAGATCCTTGGCCGCAACAAAAACACAGCCAAAGGTTCCGAAGTATTATGGGAATATGCCAAAGAAAACTTCCTGCAGCCGAATCTGGAAAAGGGACGGATCGTGGAAGATGTCCCTTTAAACGAACAGAATAAATAACATAAACGCAATATAAAAACCGGATGATTTCTTATGAACCATCCGGTTTTTATAAATTATAATCGTCTTTTGTTCAAAATATTTTTTCGTTTAAAAATATAATTTCCGATACCGGTTCAGGCAAGCCGCCATTTCCTGACGCCGTGGCATGGCAAGACCGGAGCGGACATACTCTCTGTCAAAAAGAGAGGCTAATCCCTTTGTCTGGATCATATGTTCCAGATTATCCAGAAGCTGTGGCACCGATTTTGCTCCATTCATCCGGTTTAATTCCAGATATTTCAGGCCATACGCCAGAGCATTGGTCTGTTCCCCGTCAATCAGCTGCTCCAGATAACGCAGTTCAATGGAATCCTTTGCAAGAAGCATTTCATTGGTACCCATGGTTTTCATTTTCAGCCGGGGATCCTTTTTTAATGCCTGATTTGCTTTTGGTTTACGGATATTCTCCGAAACAGGGAAAGCAGGCTGTAGATTCAATGCCGGATATTCCTTTGCAGCCTCCTTTGCCTTCTCTGTAATGTCATAGGGAACGTATTCTTTCATCTGTATAATTGTATCGGCAATCTGGAAAAACGCACCGGAGCTTCCGGCCACGATCACAGAAGAGATGCCCAGATCCTCATACATACTCCGTACCCGCTCGATAAATGGCGTGATCGGTTCTTCCTCACGACAGATAACCTTCTGCATTAGCTCATCCCGGATCATAAAATTGGTCGCAGAGGTATCCTCGTCGATCAGAAAAAGCTGCGTGCCGCTTTCCAATGCTTCCATCAGATTGGCTGCCTGAGACGTGCTTCCGCTGGCATCCTCTGTGGAGAAATGAACCGTATCCTTTTTATTTGGTAAATGATTGATAAACGGTGAAATATCTGTCTGGGAAATACTGCGTCCATCCTCAGCCCGAAGCTTCCAGGCTGTATCATCTGAGATCACAAACTCCCTGCCGTCCCCTGGGATGTGGTTATAAACGCCCATTTCCAACGCCTGCAGAAGAGTGGATTTTCCATGATAACCACCACCTACAAAAAGAGTCACACCCTTTTGGATACCCATACCGGAAATCTCGCCATGGTGTGGGAGAGTCAAAGATACCCTCCGGCTGTCCGGACTCTTGAAGGGAACCGCTCCTTTCATAGGACGATCCGAAATTCCGCTTTCTCTCGGCAGAATAGCTCCGTCTGCCAGAAAAGCAGTCAGCCCCTTTTCCTCCAGATGTTCGCGGATATACTGCTGATCCTCGGCCAGCTCAATTGCCTTCTGAAGAGCATTGTGATTAACTTTTGCATAAAACAATGCACGATCCACTGCCTCCGGAACAAAATCAAACAGCATTTTGATCAGCTCTCCGGCATTGACAGAACGTCCGTTGGCCGGAAAACCGGCTTCAAAACGGATCGTCACACAACCATCCCTGTCAATCTCGCAGGCAGTTCGTTCCAGCACCTGCTGGCCACAGTGGGAGACCGATAACAGACCGCTTTTTCCGGATCCTTTTACCTTAAACGAGAGGGGAGCCAATGTTTTTGAAAATAGTCTGGTCAGATGATCCTGCAGTGTGATTCTCTGAATTTGTCCGGCATAATACTCCTTTGGAAATCCCGCCTTACTTCCGTCTACGATAACGGACAGATGGGATGGAGACGCAAAGGGATCTCCCTGTACATGGTCAATGGACAGGATAAAATCCCCGAACTGATAGCTGCCCCGCAGCCCTTTATATCCAGGATAGCCCCTATGGTCTATTGCCATAATGTCTTTTTTTAATTCTGTACTGCTTTTCATTGTAAGCTCATTCCTTTCTGAAACTGCCATAGCAGGATCCTTTTACCTGCTATGGGATTATCTTAAAAAATCATAAACGATTTTAATATAATTTGCAATAAAAAGCAGGGTGTGTTACTCTTAATAAAAATAAGGAAATAAGGAGTTTATAATGATTGAACAAAGCTTATTAAATGCAATGCTTCAGACAGGACTGCTGGCGATTACGATCCCTGTGGTACTCATTGTGGCATGGAAAATGTATACAAAACGCAGTCTGGTCCCTTTTTTTGTGGGTATTATGGTATTTATCACCTTTTCCCGAATGCTGGAAATGATCCCACATTCTCTTTTTCTTTTATCCAGCAATCCGGTATCGAAAGCAATCAACGGAAATATTATTTTATATACCGTTTATGCCGCATTGGTAGCAGCCCTTTTTGAGGAAACCGGACGTTATCTGGCGTTTCGTTTTGTACTGACCAAGCATCCCAACAAAGAGACAGCCGTTACCTACGGTATCGGTCATGGCGGTATCGAGTGCATTCTTGTTCTCGGTGTTACATATATCCAGTATTATGCCTATGGTCAGCTGATCAACAGCGGTTCCATGGACAAAATGCTTGCTGCATATAAGGATAATGCCCAGTCGGTAACGGCATTAAAGCAGCTGATCTCCAACATAAAAGGTGTAACACAGCTTACCTGCTATATGGCAGATCTAGAACGTATTTCTGCCCTGATGGTTCAGATTGGTCTGTCGATCCTGGTATTTCAGGCAGTGTATGTAGCCGGCAAAAAATACATGTACTGGATTGCAGTTGCCCTTCATTTTCTGATGGATGTTCCCGCTGCTTTATATCAGAAGGGAGCGATCAGTTTGGTTCCGACAGAGATTATTCTTTTTGTATACGGTGTCCTTGTCCTTGCACTTGGTGTAAAGATTTATCAGGGATTAAAAACAGGCGGAACTCCTGCTGATGTCCAAAAGAAAAAGAACCAGAAGGCTTTTCGTGATATTGCAGCAGGAAATTATTCCTCTGCAAAAAAAAATCAAAAGGATGAATCCAAATGAAAGTATTGATATTCCAGTCAAAACGCTTAAGTTATGATTCGTCATGGTGCTTTGCGGAAATGCTTTGCCGTTCCATGAAACGGCAGGGCATTTCTGTAAGGCCTTTTTTGCTGTCAGAAGATATTGCCGGTCAGGAAGAAGAGCTTCGTGCGTTGACCAGAGAACATTTTGACGGTATTTTTGATATCAATTCCCGCCTGCCTAATGTTATGCTGGATGATAGGTATTATCTCGATTATTTTGATGCACCGTTTTTTCATATGATCATAGATCATCCCATGCATCTTCATTATTCCCTGCAGATTCCTTTGCGGAATTATTATGTTCTTTGTCTGGACCGGTATCATCAAAAATATATTGAGACCTGTTATCCTCATATCAGGGAGGCCATTTTCTTTCCCTTTGCAGGAATCCCGGCCGATACCTTTACTCCGGGCAATTTTCCCCGGAGTCCGATGAAAGACCGTCCGGTGGAACTTCTTTTTCCCGGAACCTACACACCTCTTGATTACTACCGGGAGCAGATGGAAGACATAAGCAGTGACCAGTGGGATATGACGGAGCATATTCTGTCTAAGCTCAGACAGGGGAGTCGTGACACGATTGAACAGCTCTACCGTCAGGAAATCCTTCCGGATACGGATTTCTTTCCGTTGAGAATGCACAAATCCCGTCTGATCGACCGGTATATCCGGGAATGGTTCCGGGAGAAGATTCTGCAGGCCCTTCTGGAGGCTGGTATATGCGTTCACGTTATGGGATTCCGATGGGAGATGTATGATACCCCTTATTCTTCAGGTCTGGTGATCCATCCACCCTGCAGCTATACGGAACAGCTGAATGCATTAACCAAAAGCAAACTGATCCTGAATGTTCAGCCGTTATTTCAGGACGGCCCACATGACCGTGTAATGAATGCCATGATGAACCGGAGCGTTGCCGTTACGGATGGCTGTGATTATATTTCAGAGCAATTTCGTGTAGGAGAGGATCTGATCGTATACGACAAAAACAAACCGGAAGAGGCAGCCATGCAGATTTTAAAGCTTCTTAAAGACACAGACCGGATCGAATGGATCGCGGAAAACGGATATCAAAAAACGCAGAAATTGCATACGTGGGATCAAAGAATACAAAAATTTGTTAGAAAAAATTCACATCTTTTTCATTGACAAGAACAGATAAGAAACAGTATCATAAAGGATGGATTGCTTTTCCGAAAATCGGGAAAAATATTATAAATACGGAAGAAGGATAATAAACACTATGTTTCGTAAATATTTTAAATTCACTCGAAAAAGAGTCGCTTTTTTTTGTATATTAATGATTGGGCTTCTGGGACTGCAGTATTATCTGACCGGCTCCCTGGTTTCCTTACAGCAGGTAACTACCGAAGCTGGCAACAGTAACAGTGCAGTTATTGGAATTCTGCCGGATACAGAGGTGATCCGTCAAAAATTCTGTTTTGACCGGAGAGTCGTTCTGAATTCTTTCTCCATCAGCTTTGGCTCCTTCAAAAAGGACAAGGTGGGAGATATTCTTCATATTCAGGTGATGGATGGAAATAATGATGTGGTATTCAGTGAAGATGTTGAAGTCAAGGATATCACGCCCAATGCTGAATTTACAGTAAATATGGATCAGGCAGTCGTGATCCCGAAAGGGGTAACCTGTTGTATCCGTATGACCTGCAGCAGTGATGATACACCATACGCACTGATACCTACGGTCAATACCACAAACCGTACAGATCCTAATACCTATATGTCTACCTTAAAAATGCAGACACACGCAAAGTCTATGAATATTTCTTATTCATACAGCTATCGCCAGCTTTTCCCAATGGTGCTTTTTGTATTAGAAATACTTGTTCTTTTCGTGATCATATTTGAGCGTATGACTGAATATTCTGCCCGTTATTACAAACGCCGCCAGAAGGAGATCAAACATAGCAAAAAGCATAAGAGAACCACACGCCGTTCTCCTCGTAATTTCGTGAAATGGGTACTCAGCGATCCATCCGTGCTGTTGGTTGTCCGGATACTGATCATTATTTTAAATCCTCTTTTCCTTGCATCAATGCTGGAAATGATGAACGGGACATTTCTGACGATCCTGCCAAATGTATGGCTGTTTACATGGATCCTTCTGGGTGCGCTTGAATTTTTGTTTACTGCACTGATTGGAAATGCCGGTATTGCTATGCTGGCAATGGATCTGATCCTGTTCCCGATCGGTCTTGCCAATCTTTTTATTATGAATGTCCGTGGAACTCCATTTCTGCCGGCAGACATCCTTGGTGTCGCAACAGCCACAGAGGTTGCATCTACCTATACATTTTCTTTGACACCGGCACAGTTTGTAGTCCTTCCGGCCTTTGCAATCTGGTGTATCCTGATCTTCCGGACACGCTTCAAACATCAGAAGCGGACTATATCTAAAAAGGTGATACGTTTTGCTTCCACTTTAGTGCCAGGCATTGCGATTATTGGTATTTTGTATAATACCAATATTCTGCCGGCATGCGGTATTGAGGATAATGTCTGGAATAAAGTGTCCTCCTGCAAAGCCAATGGATTTTATATGAATTATTTCATTAATCTCCATTATCTGCGGGTTTCCACACCATCGGGATATTCTAAGGATAAAGTGGCAGAGATTTTGAAGGATACGTCTTCTGTCCCTGCTTCCACGCAGGAAACGACCTCCGTAAAACTGGAGGACGGCAAGGGAATAACACAGGATATGCCGACAAACGCTTCATTCCAGAGTAACACCTCGATGAAGGGCAAAAAGCCAAATATCATTCTGATCATGAATGAAAGTCTTGCAGATTTTTCACTGGTGGGAGATATGCGATATAATATGGATCCTCTTCCGTTTATACACAGTCTGAAGAAAAACACCATCAAAGGACGGGATTATGTATCCGTATTCGGTGCCGGCACCAGTAATTCTGAGTTTGAGGCCATGACAGGAAATAGTATGGCATTTTTCCCAAGCGGCTGCAATGTTTACCAGCAGTTTATGCATAATTCCACTTTCTCGCTGCCTTCTTATCTGAAGGAGCTTGGCTACAGCTGTAAAGCTGTCCATCCAAGTAGTGGTGCAAACTGGAATCGTGTTGCCACCTACAAGAGTATGAAATTCGATGATTTTATTACCATCGATAATTTCAAAAAGCCGGAATATGTCCGCTATATCAGTGACAAGGAAAGCTACAAAAAGGTCATTGAATTATATGAGAATAAAGGAGATAAACCGCTATATCTGTTTGACATGACCATTCAGAATCATGGTGGTTATCTGACCAATACCAACTGGAAAACACCTGTTTCTGTGGAGGGCTCCTATTATACGGAAGCAAAAGAATATCTTTCAGCCATTCATGTATCCGACCAGGCATTCCAGTATCTGATCGACTATTTTTCCAAGCAGACAGAGCCAACGGTCATCTGTATGTTTGGCGATCATTTTCCGTCCATTGAAACCTCTTTCTATGAGGAGCTTCTCGGAAAACCGCAGAGCGACTGGGATCTTGAGGATATCCAGAAGCGTTATGCTGTACCGTTTATCATATGGGCAAATTATGATATTCAGGAGGAGCAGAATGCGGTGATCAGTAACAATTATCTGGAAAATATGATCCTGAAGCAGGCAGGAATTGAACTGCCTCTATATAATCAATATCTGGAGAAGCTGTCCAAAGAAGTACCTGCTATGAATGTAAACGGTTATATGGACACAGACGGAAAATGGCATAATTACAATGAGGATGAGACCGATACCATCAAAACTCTGCTGGATGATTATGAGATCCTGCAGTATGGCTATTACAGCGATATGGATAAGGATAAAATGAGTGAACTTTTCAAAATGAAGCACTAAACAGAAAGGAAGATTTTACGTGAGTAATCTGGAAAATAAGGAGCTGGAACAGCTTGCCAGCCTTTTACGCAAAGAAAATACAAAAGAACATTTAGACCGGCTGGTAAAATGTCTGGAAAAAAGCAATTTATATGTACCGGCAGCGTTTCCTCCCGATACAGACCCGGCATTGATCCGTAAGATAGCCTCTGCCGCCGGAAAAGAGCAGAAGATACCGGAGGGGATTTCTCCACGTCCGGCTGTATTACAAAATAATCAGGGCAAACGTTTTCTTCCGGTTTTTACATCACAGGAGCAGGCAATCAAAGGAGATCAGCAGTTTCCTCTGATTCTGACGATGCCTTTTTCAACCTGTCTTGATCTGGTGGGCGGAGATGAAACCATTGAAGGCATCATATTAAATGCCTTTGATCAGGGGATTCCTCTGAATGTTAATAAAAACACCGGTGACCAGAATGCACAGCCGCCACAACTGACGGAGACACAGCTTCATGCTATTGCCCGCCAGAGAGTAGAGGCAGAGCTGCTTCCGGAAATGTTGTTTGAGAAAAGATCTGAGGCAATACATTTATTGCGGGAGGACTGCGGTTTCCAGATGCTTCAGCTATATAAAGAAGCTTATCCTGAATTACTCCCATGCCCTTATGAGGAAGACGATTTTGATTTTCTGTCCATCAATGCCAGAGAAGATCTTACGGTGATCCGTATTACTATGCCTTCTCAGCATATATATGCCGGAATCTGTCCGATCATATTGATCCGATGGAATCCATTAGACGATTCGATCCGCTATTTTGCCGTTGTAAAGGGTGAGAATGCGGGAGAGGCACAGCTGTTTGAGGCTCTGCCGGATGGCTCCAAACGAGATTTCGGTGCAGCTCCGGCCGACGGAAGCGAACTGCAGTATATGATCGATTTCGAAGATGAAAGAAAGGCTTAATAATTACTATGAAAAAAAAGCATTGTTTTATAACCTGGATCTTAACCGGCTGCCTGATCCTTGGAGGTTTGACCGGCTGTTCCAACGACAAACAAACATCCACAGACCGCTCCGGCAATTCTCCGCAGAGTACTCAGGCAGCAGAGTCTATGACAGGACATAACGAAAATGAGAATTCCAATCTTGGTGCCTGGGGACGGGCTATGGGAGCTGTTCTGATCTCCATTAACGACGGAAATCCTTATTATTTTGGTGGTTATGAAGCGACAGATGCCAACAAAAAGGCTGCCAGAAACATTCTGAAATCAAGCTGGAACATATCCAGCCGGAAGGATCTGTTAAAGCAGATTCGTTTTTTACAAAATACAGGAAGCCGGAAGGACTACCGCAGGGAGGCAAAAGACTTAAAGGCGCTTTCTGCCAGGGAACGCAAAAAAGCATTGAATCAGGTGAGTGGAGCATTAAAGACCCACTATAACAATCTGCAGTATATCTCTGATACATGGGGCAAAAAAGGACTTCTTGCATGGGATCTGTGCCGCATTTCCCATTTGGCACAGTGGGGCTATATTGCGGATTATATTAACCTGGATGAGGCGCAGGCTGTACTGGAACCGTCAGCCTCCCGTCTCCGCAAAAGATTTGACAACTGGGATGACATTGTAAATAACTGGCTGGATGGTTATGCCTATTCCAGTGCTATTGAGATCCGCTCCATCGAAAAAACGGATTATACCAGTCGACAGGAGATTTATCAAAAGCTCCTCTCCGAGCAGAAGGACACGGATCCATTATTTGATAATAAATTGTTTGAAGAGGATATTATTCCGCTGGGAACTGTGTCCTATGATTCTTTGATGGAAGAAATAAAAACAACACCGAAAGCCAAAAAGAAACAAAATAAGGCATCCGAAAAAAAGATGTCTCAAGGGAAGGATAGTGAGGAAAAAACACAATGAACATTTATCTGATACGTCATGGCAGACAGAGCAGTTCTGACTGTAACGTAAATGTTGATCTGGCACCGGAGGGGGAACGTCAGGCTGCCCTTTTGGGACAGCGCATGAAAAATTATCCCGTGGACGCATTATACTGCAGCGATCTGATCCGCGCAGAGCAGACGGCCAAAATTGCATTTGCCGGGCAACCGGCACTGCTAGAGCATCTGCAGATCCGGCCCGGACTGGCAGAAGTAGACTTTGGAGAGCTTACCGGCCAGCCGGATGCCGTAGTAAAACGCTTTTATGACGATTACTATCAGGAGCAGATGGACCGTTTTGCAGAGGGCAGAGTGCAGAAGGGCAACGCCTTGGACGAAGTCAACGAATTTATCGGTGATTTTTTTGTTCCAACCGAAGAAATCTGGTATCCACAAGGAGAAACCGGAGAAAGTGTCCTTGCCAGAGTCATGCCTGTCATTCAGGAATGGATCGAATCAGAATATCTGAATATTGCCGTTGTCACACATGGCGGTGTGATCCGTATTTTACTGACCGCTCTTTTTGGAGGAGATTTTGCAAAACGTTTAATGTTTGGCACTTCTCTGGAAAACTGCAGCATCACCCAGCTTCACTATGATGAAGAAAAAAATGGATTTTTTCTGGACCGCTTCAATGATTATGCGCATCTGGAACAGGATCCGTCTCTGTTACGCAATCGTTTCAAATAAACGAAAGGAGTCTGAATTATGACAAAGATTATTCTGGCATCCGCATCAGACCGCAGAAAGGATATTTTGTCACAAGTAGGGATTTCCTACGAAGTGATGCCGAGCAGTATTGATGAAGATGCGATCCAGGCTGACACACCTGCTGCACTGGTGGAAGCATTATCTGCCGCCAAAGCAGAAGATATCGCCGAACGTCTTACAAAGAATTTCGTCATTATCGGTGCGGATACTGTTGTTGTAAAGGACAATAGCATTCTGGGAAAGCCGTCCGATGAGGCAGAAGCAGCGAAAATGCTTCAGATGCTTCAGGGAAACCGCCACGAAGTATATACCGGTGTTACCCTGATCTCTGTCTCCCCGGAAGGAAAAGGACTGATCGATACCTTCCATGTCCGGACCATTGTTGATATGATCCCAATGACCGCAGCACAGATCGATGCTTACATAAAAACAGGAGAACCTATGGACAAGGCAGGCGCCTACGGCATTCAGGGCCGTGGTGCTGCATATATTCAGGATATTGCCGGAGATTATTATAATGTCGTGGGACTTCCAATCTCCACAGTACTGACCCGGTTAGCCAATATGGGAATTGATCTGTATTAAATAGTAAACCATTTATGCCACACAGAAAAATTTGTGTGGCTTTTTTATTCAAACTCTTTTCATAATTTTTGTTTTTGTTGCATAATCGGTGTTCTAGGCGTATAATAAACACCGTTATGATTTTTGGTAACCTGTTCGTATTACGAAAAACATAACACGAATATGTAGAGATAATATAGGAGGTTGATTATGATCAGAGTAGGAATTATCGGTTCAACAGGATATGCAGGACAGGAGATCGTGCGTATTTTACTTCGCCATCCAGAGGCAAAAATTGTCTGGTATGGCTCACGCTCCTATATTGACAAGCGATATAGTGAAGTTTTTGGAAATATGTTCCAATTAGTAGAAGACATCTGCAAGGGAGAAAATATGAAAGAACTTGCAGATCAGGTGGATGTTATATTTACTGCCACACCTCAGGGCTTATGTGGCTCACTGGTAAACGAGGAAATTTTGTCAAAGGTAAAGATTGTGGATCTCAGCGCAGATTTCCGAATCAAGGATGTAGACAAATATGAAAAATGGTACGGAATCCATCATGAAAGTCCGGATTTTATAAAAGAGGCTGTATATGGTCTTTGCGAGATCAATAGAGAGGATGTCAAAAAGGCACGTCTGATCGCTAATCCCGGATGTTTCCCGACATGCTCCATTCTGTCTGTTTATCCCCTTGCCAAAGAGGGAATTATTGATATGAGTACCGTGATCATTGATGCCAAATCAGGAACCTCCGGTGCCGGACGTGGTGCCAAGGTTGCCAATCTGTATTGCGAGGTTAATGAAAGCATTAAAGCATATGGTGTGACAACTCACCGCCACACCCCGGAGATCGAGGATCAGCTCAGCTATGCCTCAGGAGAAGATGTGATTCTGAACTTCACCCCTCATCTGGTGCCAATGAACAGAGGTATCCTTGTTACTGCATATGCTTCTCTGAAAAAGAATGTCACTTACGAGGATGTGAAAGCCATCTATGATAAATATTACAAAGAGGAGTATTTTGTCCGTGTTCTTGATAAAGATGTCTGCCCGGAGACACGCTGGGTAGAGGGCAGCAACTTTGTCGATGTTAATTTCCGGATCGACCCGCGTACCAACCGTGTCATTATGATGGGTGCCATCGACAATCTGGTAAAAGGCGCTGCCGGTCAGGCTGTCCAGAATATGAATCTGTTATTTGGACTTCCTGAAAATCTCGGTCTGGAAATGCCTCCGGTATTCCCATAAATAAAAGCGTTATTCCGAGAAACAGACCAGATCATTGAATATAAACAACAAAGCAGAATTTATAATTCTGCCCGCAGTCAATGGAGGATTAAAATGAGTGCAGAAGAAAAAAGTACATATATGAGTGAGATCGTAGGAAAGGCAGAAACTCTGATCGAGGCCCTTCCTTATATCCGTGATTTCAATAATAAGATCGTTGTTGTCAAATATGGCGGTAGTGCCATGCTGGATAAAAAGCTGGAAGAAAGTGTGATTCAGGACGTTGCCCTCTTAAAGCTGGTTGGTATGCAGCCGATCATTGTTCATGGAGGTGGCAAGGAGATCAGTAAGTGGATTGACAAGGTAGGAAAGGAAACGGAATTTGTTGATGGTTTCCGTAAAACAGACAAGGAAACTATGGAAATTGCAGAAATGGTATTAAACCGTCTCAATAAATATCTGGTACAGATGGTAGAACGTCTGGGCGTTAAGGCAGTAGGTATCTCCGGAAAAGATGGAGGACTTCTGCAGGTGGATCAGAAAAAGCCAAACGGTAAAGATATCGGTTATGTGGGAGATGTTAAGAAGGTAGATACTCTCGTGATCGATACCCTGCTTGCCAATGATTTTATTCCGATCATCGCACCGATCGGTCTCGGTGAGGACGGTGAAACCTACAATATCAATGCTGATGATGCTGCCTGTGCCATTGCCGGTGCTCTGGGAGCAGAAAAGCTTGCATTCCTGACAGATATTGAGGGTGTCTGCAAGGATCCAAAGGACCCTTCGACCCTGATCTCTGTGATGAGTCTTGAAGATGCCCATAATCTCATTGAAGACGGTACCATCAGCGGTGGTATGCTGCCAAAGGTTACAAACTGTGTGAATGCAGTCAATGCCGGTGTTGGAAGAGTACATATCCTGGATGGACGTATTGAGCATTGTCTTCTTCTGGAGTTCTTTACCAAAAAAGGTATCGGAACGGCGATCATTGACACAGAAGGCGGTCTTTACGAAAACGAACGCATTTAATGATTTTACTCAATATAAACGGATCAATACCGGGATATATGCAGGGACCGGATTGAAAATTGACAGAACGGAGGATGAATATGGATATTCAGAAAGCAGATCAGCATTTTATACATACTTACAATCGTAAAATAACATTTGTCAAAGGGGAAGGAATGTATCTCATTGACGATACAGGCAGAAAATATCTTGATATGGGTGCCGGCATTGCCGTTTCTGCCCTTGGCTACAGCAACGACGAGTACAAACAGGCATTGAAGGATCAGGTGGATCAGTTGATCCATATTTCTAATCTTTACTTTAATGAGCCTGCCGTCAAGGCTGCCGGTTATCTCTGTGAAGCATCGGGAATGGACCGTGTTTTCTTTACCAACAGCGGAGCAGAAGCCATTGAGGGAGCATTAAAACTGGCACGTAAATATGTCCGCACCAAAACCCCTGAAAACAAAGGTGATATCATTGCCATGGAACATTCTTTCCACGGTCGTACCATGGGTGCACTGTCTGTAACCGGTACAAAGCATTACAGAGAACCGTTCGAGCCATTGATCGGCGGCGTTTCTTTTGCAAAATATAATGATTTAGACAGCGTTAAGGCTCTGATCACACCGGATACCTGTGCTATTATTATGGAGTCCCTGCAGGGAGAGGGCGGTATCCATCCAGCTACAGAGGAATTTATGAAAGGGGTTCGTGCTCTTTGTGATGAGAATGGCATTGTGCTGATCTTGGATGAGATCCAGTGCGGTATGGGCAGAACCGGTGAAATGTTTGCATTCCAGCATTACGGTATCCAGCCGGATATCATTACCAGTGCAAAGGCACTGGGCTGTGGTGTGCCGGTAGGTGCTTTTGCAGCCAAAGAAGAGATTGCACGGGCTTTAGTTCCGGGAGACCACGGAACAACCTATGGCGGTAATCCACTGGCAACAGCGGCTGTCTGCAAGGTATTTGAAATTTTCAAAAAAGAGCATATTGTTGAACATGTCAAAGAGCTTACCCCTTACCTCCGGGAAAAGCTGGAATCGCTTGCTGCAAAGCATGCATCCATGAAGGAGGTTCGCGGCATCGGTTTTATGCAGGGGATCGAATCCGATATTCCGGCAGGAGATATTGTGGGTGCCGCCCAGGAAAAGGGACTGATCTTGATTTCCGCCGGTACCAATATTATCCGTATTGTTCCTCCTCTGATTGCAGAGAAAGAGCATATTGACGAAATGTGTCGTATCCTTGATGAAATCTTTACCGAAAAAGAAGCATAGACTACAAATACAGCGATTGATACAAATGAACATACATATACACAACAAACGGGTCCGAAAGACCCGTTTGTTGTGTATAGATCTTTTTATTATGGGAAAACTAACCAAAATGAAGGGAGGTTCTTCTATGTGGGGAATGATCATTTCTTTGATCTCCGGTGTTCTGATGAGTGTGCAGGGAGTGTTTAACACAGAGGTAACAAAACAAACCAGCGTCTGGATCTCCGCTGCCTTTGTGCAGCTTACTGCCTTGATTGTCTGTATCGCAGCCTGGTTTCTGACGGGAAGAGACGGACAGATTGCCGGTATTATGCGTGTTCATCCACGTTATATGCTGTTAGGCGGTGTCATTGGCGCCTTTATCACATACACCGTCATTATAGGCATGAATCAGCTTGGTCCCGCCAAAGCAGTTATGTTGATTGTCGCGGCCCAGTTGATCACAGCCTATCTGATCGAGGTTTTTGGACTGTTTGGTGTGGAACGCGTAGGCTTTGACTGGTTGAAGCTTTTGGGAACTGCACTCTTTTTGGCAGGGATCATAATTTTTAAAAAAAATTAATAAATTTTTTCCCGGTGGCTATTGTTTTTTTGGCTGGAATCGTTAGAATAGAGATAGGTTCGCAATTAAAATGACATATATCTGCTATGAATTTCATTCGTAGGAGGTATTATGAAACGTCAAACATTGATCACAATAGGAATATGTATCTGTTTTCTGGTGCTGTCCGGCTGGTTCTATATGAGATCTACAGCAGGATCAGCCCCAAATACACAGGAATGGATATCCGGCCGGGACACACCTGCTCCGTCTCTGACGGGAGATGTGTCTGCGGACAAGGTTACTGCTGATAATGGGGAATGTGCAGTATATATCTGCGGTGCCGTGAAAAATCCGGGGGTTTACCGCTTTACAGGAGATGCCAGAGTCTGTGACGCCGTGGAAGCAGCAGGCGGTTTTCGCAAAAAAGCAGACCGTGCTGCGATCAACCAGGCACGGCCGTTAAATGACGGGGAGCAGATTACGATCCCCAAAAAAGGGAAAAACACCGGTTTTGCAAAGAAACAATCTGTCGGGGGAGGCAGGGAATCCGGGCTGGTCAATATTAATCAGGCGGATCTGGCGGAGTTGATGACACTTGCCGGGATTGGCGAGGCAAAAGCCCAGTTGATCATCGATTACCGCACAGAAAACGGAAGCTTTGCTTCTGTTGAGGATATTATGAAGATTTCCGGGATTAAAGAGGGGATATATAACCGGATCAAAGATCAGATCACAGTGTAAAAGAATCAATGAAAAGTTTAGGGGGAGCGTTATGGCGAGAAAGGTTCTGGTTGTTGACGATGAAAAGCTTATTGTAAAAGGAATCCGTTTCAGTCTGGAACAGGATGGAATGGATGTAGATTGTGCCTATGACGGGCAGGAGGCTCTGGATCTGATCCAGAAGAATGAATATGATGTTGTATTACTGGATGTGATGCTTCCGGTTCTCACCGGTTTTGAAGTCTGCCAGCAGGTACGGGAATTTTCTGATGTTCCAATCATCATGCTGACCGCAAAGGGCGATGATATGGATAAGATCCTTGGTCTCGAATACGGTGCGGATGATTATATCACCAAACCATTTAATATTCTGGAGGTAAAGGCCAGGATCAAAGCAATTATCCGTCGCAGCAATGCAGGTCACTCCCATGACGAAAATCCAAAGCTTCTTACATATGATGTATTAAAGGTAGACTGCGATAGCCGCAGAGCCTATATCGACGAAAAGGAAGTGAACCTGACTGCAAAGGAATTTGATCTTCTGGAGCTTTTGATGGTTCACCCGAATAAAGTCTACAGCCGTGAGGAACTGTTAAATACTGTCTGGGGCTATGATTATCCGGGAGATGTCAGAACAGTGGATGTCCATATCCGCCGTCTCCGTGAAAAAATCGAAAACAAACCAAGCGATCCAAAGTATATACATACAAAATGGGGCGTTGGCTATTATTTTCAGAAATAAACCGGCTGCGACTTCCGGATTACTAAAATAAATGCTTCAAATGGCAGGGAAGGGTGCGCTTTGAAACAATTTCTTGGCAAAGTTCTGTATTTTCTCCGCAGTATGCGGATACAGGTACTGATTGTATTTTTGATGATGGGACTGGTTCCCCTGTATATCTTTTCTATAATTATTACAAATGCATATGAGTCAAAGCTGGTGTCCCAGCGTGTCGATGAGCTGCAGTCCTACGGAACCATGATCTCCAATCTGGTGGTGTCCTCCGGTTATCTGGTGGATCACGACAGTGAGGAGGTTGTGGAAGAGGCGGCACAGATTGCTGAAATTTATCAGGGACGTATTATTCTGGTAGATCAGAACCTCCGCATCATTCATGATACTTATGGACTGGAGAACGGCAAAACAGTTATTTCCACAGAGGTTGTAAAATGTTTTAACAGCGATAATGGAAAATACATAAATGAGCTGGGAGAGTATGTTCAGCTTACCATGCCCATTATAAATTCCAACAAACAGACAACCGATGGTGTCGTCATCATGAGCTTTTCCACGAAAAATCTTCATCAGATGGCGGATGCCGTCAAACGTCAGGTATACATTATCCTGTTGATATTAACAATTCTGGTGCTTTTGGGTGCTTTGCTTTACTCCACCCTTCTGGCACGCCCATTAAAGCAGATTACATCCTCGATCAACGAAATATCCCAGGGGGATATGAGTGTAAAGCTTAACATGCATGGTTTTTCGGAGATCAGCAGTATTTCTGATTCTTTCAATCAGATGATCGATGTCATCCGAAATCAGGACACGGCACGTCAGGAATTTGTTTCCAATGTTTCCCATGAGTTAAAGACACCGATTGCTTCTATGAAGGTCCTGGCCGATTCCCTGCTTTCACAGGAGGGAATGCCGGAGGAAATCTACCGGGAGTTTCTCGGTGATATCACCAATGAGATCGAGCGTATGACAAAGATCATTAACGATCTGCTCTCCATGGTCAAAATGGACAAGAATACGTCTCAGGTAGAAGTTGTCAACACAAGCATCAACGATCTTCTGGAGCAGCTTTTAAAGCGACTCAGACCGATCGCGGCAGAACGTAACATTGAGCTGATCTACGAAAGTTATCGTCCTGTCATGGCAGATATAGATGAAACCAAAATGTCAATCGCATTAAATAACCTCATTGAAAATGCCATCAAATACAACTATGACGATGGCTGGGTCCGCGTAACGCTCAACGCCGATCACAAGTTTTTCTATGTCACGGTACAGGACTCCGGCGTTGGTATCCCGGAGGATGTTCAGGATAATGTATTCGAGCGTTTTTACCGAGTGGACAAGGCGCGTTCCAGAGATACCGGCGGTACCGGACTGGGACTTTCCCTGACCCGTAGTGCCGTACTTTTACATCGAGGTTCCATTAAGCTATATAGTAAAGAAAAGGAGGGGACGACATTCACTGTCCGTATCCCGTTAACTTATGTTCCATAATATACCAATATCCCAAAATGCAAGATATCTATGGAATCAACACTGTTACCCGTCAGCATATGCTTATCATATCATCGCCGGAAAGGAGGACCACATGCCGATTAGCACAGATACAACATCCAAAAATATTCATCTGTTACGATTGGGCTTTTGCGCCTGTGTCCTGTTTTTGGTACTTCTCTTTTGTGGTGGTTGTTCTTTCCATAAGGAGAAAGAATATACCGGCTATTATGTATTTTGTCCCGATGCCAATGAAACAAAAGTGGGATTTGAAAAATATACGCCAGAGTCCCGGAAACGGGATGATCTCGTCAATGAATTTCTGACAAGACTTCAGTCGGAACCAAAGGATCTCGGACTGCGAAAGGCATTACCGGACGATGTTACAGTAGATGATTTTATTTTCGAAGACTCCGGCCAGTTGTCTCTGTACTTAAGCTCCGGTTATGGAAAGATTAAAGGTGTCTCCGAAATTCTCCGTCGGGCTGCCATTGTAAAAACACTCTGTCAGATCCGCGGAGTCAGCAGTGTACAGTTTTATGTTGCCGGTCAGCCCCTGACTGATTCTAATCTGGACGCTGTAGGATACATGACTGCCGATTCCTTTATTGACAATACCGGCGGAGAAACCACCTACAAACAAAATGCCACATTAAATATGTATTTTAGCGACAAAACAGGAAGCAACCTTGTCAAGGTCCCTGTAGATATTACCTATGACGCAACCATCCCCCTGGAGCAGCTTGCCGTAGAGCAGTTGATACGCGGACCCTATTCTATTGATGGTGTGGACCCTGACGAGATCAAAGCAACGATACCGGAAAAAACAGAGCTTAACAAAATCTCTGTCAAAGAAAATACCTGTTATGTTGATTTCTCTGAAGAATTTCTCAAAAAACGTACCAATATTTCCGCAGAGACAACCATTTATTCTGTTGTAGATACTCTTGCAGAATTATCCAATATCAACAAGGTACAGTTTAGTATTAACGGAGAACAGGTGCTTTTATATAACGATACCATTGATTTCGGTTCTGCCTTCGAACGTAATCTGGATATTGTCGATCAGGAATAGGAGGAACAACTATTAAACGACCATTTTTATGGATTTTTGCTGGAATAACCATATTATTTCTTTTATACCGGGCCATTTATTCTGAAAAGGATGATGCCCGGTATTATTGTTTTAACGGGATCTGGGAGGATCAGACCTCTGCTTCAGCCACCGGAACGATTGATCAGATCTGCATGGAACAGGGAAAAGAGGACCGTATTGTCCTGTATCTGAAAAACTGTCGTATTCATCTGACAACTGATACACAAGTGTATTTCCAAAAGAAATTGTATATTTCTATTTCCGGAAAACCCTCTCTGCAGCCGGGAAACACTCTTTTTCTGAATGGAACACTTCTGGAATTTCCGATTGCCACCAATCCCGGTATGTTTAATCGCCGGGAATATTACAAAGAGAAAGGAATTTACTATGAATTCAGAGCTGATTCCTTTCAGGTACTGCAGTACAATATAGATCCCATCAAAAATATTCTGTATCATATCCGGGACAGAATCAGTCTTGTATACCAGACCTGTCTGCCCCCAAAAGAAAGCGGCATTGTATCTGCAATGATCCTTGGAGATAAATCTCTTCTGGATATGAATATCCAGAAGCTGTATCAGGAAAGCGGGATTGGACATCTGCTTGCCATCAGCGGTGTTAAGACACAAAACTTGGCTATCCCCCTAACCCGTAAAACTCGCATAAACTCGGCATTTGTGTCACTACATATCGCTAAAATTTACATTCTAAAACTGTGCTTAGACGAGGAAATTATTCCCCGTTGTCGTTTCCCTTGTTCAAGGGGGTATCTCACAAAATATATAAATTAGCAAAAGAAGCAATAATTCAGCGTAAGTTTAATCTTATGGCAGAAGTCTAAAAATTGGCAAAAGGAGAAGATAAATATGGCATATAAAAAATATAGAGAAATGAAGGTTTATGAAGCAAGTGGATATCAGTACAAGCGAACACCAAGCATTGTTCTGAAAGGAAAATGGCTGTCGGATCTGGGATTTGACATCGGAGAGCAGATTGAAGTGAAGTGCGAGGATGGACGGTTAGTTATAACAAAAGCGAATGAAATATGGGACATAAATTAGATAGATTTTAGGTAGAGTTGAAGGGCGTGGATGGATGCAGAAAAAGCTGACCATAAGAATGATCAGCCTTGTATTATATCTTTCGGAAGAAATCTTCGTCAATTGTATAAGTTGTTATTGGATGTACCCCAATTTCGTATTCAGTGAGTTTATTGATGAATTCTTCGCCATCTAAAAGGTCAATCTGTTGTTTGCCTGGGCTGCAGGCTTCTTCACGTGCGGCTTTTGAAAATGTGCCAGTGGTAATAAAAAGACCTTTTTCAATATTAGTTGTGAGAGAACCACGGAAATCTCTAATATCAGGTGCACCAACAACACCGCTGTATCGTTTGCATTGGAAAGCAACATTAAAACTGAAGATGCCGTTGATTTTCAGCTTTCCGGTTCCATCAATTCCACCATCACCAGATTTCTTTGTAACTTCTACTTGGGAAAATCCGCATTCACGAAGAACTCTTTGAGTTAGTCTTTCAAATCCATACGGATCCATTGTTTGTAGAATATCAGCAAGCTTTTCCTTCCAAGGTTTTATTTCATCTGGAAATTCCTCATCATCGTTGCTGGGATCGTCGTCTTCTGGAAGATCTGGGGCTTCATCCTTAGTGGAGGATGAAGCGGCTTTATTTCGTCTTTCTGCGTTTTTCTTTACGATGGCAGATACGATTTCTTTTTCGTCAAGAACCTCTATACCAACGAAGTCTGGGGTGATAGACCATACAGAACGAGCACTATTATGGATAACACCATACTTTGAGAGATATGTTCTTGCCCACGCTAGTTGGTAGGATAATTCGCTCTGGTTAACTTTTCCCATATGTGTGATGTCTGCTACTTCATCTGGGATGTTCAGATCCTTTATAACTTGGTTCAGAATCTCATCGTTGGTTCCTGAACCCCCAAGCTCTTTTAATGCGACAAAAGTCGGCATTATCAATTTGTTATATCGTGGAATTCGACTGTCTATCTTGTTTCGCATATAATCACTTCCTTTTGGGTATACTTAAATTTTATTATACTGCATGTTTATACTTGGATCAATACTTGAGAACGGTAGAAGTTGAATAGGTTTACAGAAATACTTGCTTATATTCGCCCTGTCGAATATAATGAATAGTACATTTTGATGGCTGGAGTGGTATTTATGGATTGTTTAACACCAGAGCAAAGACATAAAAACATGGTTAACATAAAGTCAAAGGATACGTCAATAGAAGTTGTCCTAAGAAAAGCATTGTGGAATAAAGGGATTAGGTACAGAAAAAATTATAAATTATTACCGGGTACTCCTGACATTGCTATCACAAAATATAAAATTGCCATTTTTTGTGATAGCGAGTTCTTTCATGGTAAGGATTGGGAAGTTTTAAAGCCTCGATTGGAAAAAGGAAAAAACGCTGAATTTTGGATAAAGAAAATTGGAAAAAACAGAGAACACGATGATGAGGTTAATAAAAAACTCTTATTTATGGGATGGACCGTTATAAGATTTTGGGGAAACGATATAAAGAAAAAAACGGATGAATGCATTAAAGTAATTGAAGAAACGATTTTTGACATGTTGATTTGTGATGAAGAAATGCAAGACAGTTAAGCAATAACCGCCTTGCATTTTTTATGTCATATTAATAGCGTGAGAGATCGAGAGTATAGCTTCCAGGAATGCATATATGGGCAATGTCATCATCGAAGTCTTCCAATTTTCGAAGAAGTGGTCGATCATAGATGTTTTTTATGTTTGTGGCTGGATAACCATTTGCAGGTGAGTATTTTCGAATCAACCGAGAGCTTAATCCTGGTGTTTGTGGAGTCATTGCGTCAAGAGCATTATACAAAGTATTTGGCATGTAGATTGCGATGAAGCCTCTTTGCTTATATTGTTTGACTCTGTCAGGTGACCATTCACTTGGATCATCAAACAGACCATATCCAACTACGGGAGCAGCATTTTGCCCAGTTCCACTGACAATTAAACGTTCTTTGGCCTTGTAGCTTTTGACCGATATAAATAGGTTAAAAGGAGATCCCATAATGGCGAAATCTCCAATCCAATCCCATGTTTTAGGAAGTGTATCATATCTGTTTGGAGCACTTGCGTCGAGTGCTATTTTACAGATTAATTCAGTTACGGCTCCGGTGACTTTGACGTCCTCTTTGAGTCCGGCTGTGACTATATCGGTATGAACAGCATCACGTGCGGCCAAAATATCATATATGTGATCGTATTGGGTTTGTGCAGATGCACCGGAAAAACCGCTTCTTCGTATTGTCTCATCAAAGATAAGCTGCGATTGAGAGATATCTTTACGTGTTTTATTCTGTACATCTCTTAAATCATTTATGAACGGCATATCAAAGCCTCCTTTATTGCTTAATATTAATATTGTAACAGTTTTGATGATGAATGTATAGAGTAGTCGATATTCTGGCTTGAAATTTGTGATTTTACCAGTTTCAATTTTGCACAAAATGTGATAAAATGAGGACAGATTGACCTATAAAAGAGACAAAGGAGATATTGAGATGAATACGTCCGAAGCAATAAAGGCGAAAAGAAAGAATTTGGGGCTTACGCAGAAGGATTTTGCCGATGCACTTGGAATGGGAAGAAACGGAGATAGAACATTACGCAGATGGGAAAATGGAGAATCCGCTCCGTCTGTATTAGAATATAAAACGATTTTGCAATTTGCAGAGAAAACACCGTTTGAAGTAAAGGATGAAATACCGGAATTTAAATTTATTGATTTGTTCGCTGGAATAGGAGGAATAAGGATTCCCTTTCAGGAGTTGGGGGGAAAATGTGTATTTACGTCAGAGTGGGACAAATTCGCACAAAAGACCTATAGAGTAAACTTTGGTGAAGAACCGGCAGGAGATATAACGCAAATAGATGCAAAAGACATTCCTGATTTTGATATTTTACTGGGTGGTTTCCCGTGTCAGCCTTTTTCACAAGCCGGATTAAAAAAAGGATTTTCTGATACTAGGGGAACTTTATTTTTTGAAATTGAAAGAATCTTAAAGGAAAAAAGACCGAAAGCCTTTTTGCTGGAGAATGTCAAGCAGCTCAAAGGGCATGATAAAGGACGCACATTAAAAGTGATACTGGAACATTTGGATGCACTCAATTACTACGTCAACTACGAAGTACTCCGTGCTGGAGATTTTGGTGTTCCTCAGAATAGAGAAAGAATTTATATTGTTGGATTAAATAAAGAATACTATAATATTTCTGATGATTATGAGTTTAAGTTTCCAACACCTACTTATGAAAAAACAAGACTTGGCGATATATTGGAACATGATGTGGATGAAAAATACACGATAAGTGATGCATTATGGGAAGGACATCAACGAAGGAAAAAAGAACATAAGAAAAAAGGAAATGGATTTGGTTATTCATTATTTAACGAAGAATCAGAATATACAAATACTATTAGTGCACGATATTATAAGGATGGAAGCGAAATTTTAATTGATCAGGGACCAGATAAAAATCCAAGGAAACTCACTCCGAGAGAATGTGCTAGATTACAAGGCTTTCCTGAACAATTTATTATAACGGTTTCTGATACCCAGGCATATAAGCAATTTGGAAATTCCGTTGCGGTTCCGGTTATTCGTGCAGTAGCGAAAAGGATCAGAGAGGAAATGGGGTCTTTACCAGTAAAGGAGTGATTTAACGAATGGATGATAACAATACAATTTTGAAAGATTTAGGAGAACTTGTAGAAAATACAAAAAGTGCAGTTAAAGCTAAATTTAGTTATGAGGATGTTAGTCTGAGTGGGGGATTTAAGAAGGCTTTCGCAAAAAATATTGCTTCTGGTGGAAATACAATAGAGTATTTAAAAAGCACTGCTATTATTACTACCTCGGCTGGGTTGAAAATATACTTGCCTAATCAATGGTTTGTTCTTGCAACCTATCCGGTAGAATTGATAAAGGAAATTATAAAGTACCGAAATTACACTGAAAAGGTAATTGATAGTAATGCTGGTGTTTTCGTGGGAAGCAATGGAAAAGCTCTGGAAAAGAAAGAAATATACAAAAATTTGAAAAGCACAGATGGCATAGATTTTTCTGAAAAGTTCAAGCAAATTATGAAAGATTATCTGTTGGATTTGGGACAGCAGGAGGATATTGCTAATCAAAATTGTGAATTGTTATATAAATTCGTATCAAACGATAAATGGTGGTTAGGTGGAAAAGGGATAGAGAGAACAAATGATTTCTATGTTTCGCCTATTTTAAGTGTATTAAATCTTGTTAACGCAAGTCAGTCATATGTGGCAACTATTACGTATGCATATGTGAATGATGCAAATTTGTATGCAGAGTTGGAAACAATTACAGAGGCCGATGAAGAATGCAGTGACAGTTTCGAAGATGAATACCGTAGGGCGGCTAAGATAATCACAGATTATGTGTCAGAAACTGGATTTGAAATACCATGCAGAAGAAGTAATATTGAAACTGCTATACGAGAGTTTCAGGAAAGATTCTCACCAGAAAAGCTGGCAGCCATTGAAGATGAGAATCTCTTAACTTCTTTATTTTATACAGTTGGGGATAATAAAGAAGCACTATGCTGTTGGTTAGAGCATAATGCAGACTGCCGAGAATATTTCGGAAGCATTGCTGGTGGATCTGCATACAAATTTGGTTTGTTTCAGAAAAAGGATACAGGCGAGTGGATGACGGGAAGCCCGCAGAAACCAGAGGTGTTATCAGAAGAACAGGCTCTTGAAATCGGAAAGACAATAAGAGATGCCCTTGTTAAAGGTGTAGATATTATAAATAATGCCATCTTGGATAATCTGTCTGATTTTGAAAAGCTCGATGAAGATTTGAAACAGGGTGTAGGTGAACAATACTATAACCTGGCATGGTTTCATAAATATTTTTCACTTATCTGTCCAGAAAAATTAAGCGGTTTCCATTCAAATGACTGGCAGACACATGTACTCAGATGTTTAAGAATCAATCCAAGTGAAAAATATTATGCCCGAAGCGCACAGCTTGCGAAGATTGAAAACTATGCCGGAATGTATTATAGAGAATTCTTTGCTGTTGTTTTCGAAGAATTTGGTGGCATAAAACATTTTGTGAGAATTGGCACAAAAGATGATGAAAAAAATTATGTTGCGGAATGGCAGCAGAAATCTGTAGTTGGAATCGGATGGAGAGCTATCGGGTCACTTCAGGATTATGTTGCGGGTGATGGAATAGATAAGGATGCCATTACAGAAAAGATGATGGAAGAGTATTTCCACGATGATAAAAAGACAGCATCCAGAAAGGCCGGAGAACTGGCAAGATTCTATAAAACAAATGCAGATACTGTTTTTGTAGCTATGAATGGAGAAAAGCTGATAGCGTTTGTTGATGAAATTGGAGATTACTTTTATGACGCATCAACGGCTATGGCGCATATGAAAGCTGGAAAGTGGCATAATAAATTTGCAGATGGAGATACCCTTCCGGATAAAGCAGAAGGAAAACTTACATCCTGTTATCAGCTTACAAATAATGAAAATCTGATGTTTTTATATGAAAAATATTATTATGGGGAAGAAGCTGAATCAGAAGAATTAGATAATTCGGAAGCGGAGGAAACCTATATGCCGTTAGTATTTAACACAGAAATAGAAACAAAATATGAAAGAAACCGTATTGTTTTTGGTGCTCCGGGTACTGGAAAGAGTTATGAACTGAAAGAGGATTGTGAGGACTTGTTGAAGGACACAAATGGTTCTTATGAGCGTGTTACATTCCATCCTGATTATTCATACTCGCAGTTTGTTGGTACATATAAGCCTGTCATGGGTGCAGATGAAAAAATCAGATATGCTTTTGTGCCGGGACCGTTCATGCGTGTTTATGTAGAAGCACTTAAGAGCGGAAGAACTGAAAATCCACAGCCACACCTTCTGCTTATTGAAGAGATAAACAGAGCAAAAGTGGCAGCAGTATTTGGCGATGTATTCCAGTTGCTCGACAGGGATGATGATGGAGTCAGTGAATATGAAATTCAGGCATCAGAGGATATTAGAAAATATCTTGCCTCACAACTAAAAGGAGATCCTGATAACTATCAGAAGATTCGCATCCCCAATAATATGTTTATCTGGTCTACAATGAATAGTGCGGATCAGGGAGTATTTCCGATGGACACTGCGTTTAAGAGAAGATGGAACTTTGAGTATCTTGGCATCAATGAAAACGAAGAAAAGATTTCTGGCATTGGGAAAATAGAACTTGCCGGAAGTGATGAGCCTATTGAATGGAATATCCTCCGCAGAGCTATTAATGCAAAAATGTCATCAGATCAGTTTAAGATTAATGAGGACAAGCTGATGGGACCATTCTTCCTTTCAAAGAAGATAATTGCATCTGACGAGAATGGCATGATTGTAGATACAGACAAATTTGTGGCTGCATTTAAGAGCAAGGTAATTATGTATCTGTATGAAGATGCAGTTAAACAGGGCAAGCACAGATTCTTTGATGGATGTGATAACAGCAAATATTCATCTGTGTGTGATGCTTTTGATGAAATAGGAATGGGAATCTTTGGACCAAATTTCAAGGAAAACTTTTATGATAAACAAAAGGATGAGGCATAATGAAAGTTGTTTCACGGTATGTCAGGGAACAGAAGCGTTATACGAAAAATGACCTTAAAAGCAAGTTTTCCTTTGACGAAGACGGAGTAGAAAAATTTATAAAAAATCTCAAAGCCTATGGTGTCTTGAAAAGTGTAAAAAATACTGATGACCAGCTCGAAATGTCAGACCTTGTAGATGACGATGTGGAAATTACGGATGAAACGGCAGAGAGTGGTGACTGCCTGTATGTATTTACATATGTCGGAGTCATCACCTGTGGAAGCCGTGTCATAAAGGTTTATCCGAAGTATCTGCTGTCAAAGAAAGACGATAATGTTCTGGATGAGATGAAACAGGTTGTTAAAGTACTTGAGCGTTACAGCCGTTCCGAAGAGCAGATTATCAATGTTTTTAATGGTAATGGAGAGAACAGAAGTTTTAATATACTTGCGGTTATCCTGTTCCTGATTAATGATTATTACGAATATGGTATCTATACGAACAGTGAGGATATCATAGAAGTAAATGGAGAGGGCGAAATCCTCTGGGGAAAGACCATTGATGAGAGTTTTGCCATGATCGAGGATA
The DNA here is from genome assembly GCF_014384985.1 of Jutongia huaianensis. Taxonomy (GTDB): domain Bacteria; phylum Bacillota; class Clostridia; order Lachnospirales; family Lachnospiraceae; genus Jutongia; species Jutongia huaianensis. The sequence goes on along the minus strand of NZ_JACRSX010000003.1, from coordinate 213,495 downwards.
ACCGTCCGTATTATATGGAACTTTATACGGAGAAATCTGTAGAAGATGACATGGATTATTTCAAACGTCTGCATGAATGCGTGCTTACGGAATGTTCCAGACAGCTTCGAGATGCACAATTGGATACTCTCTTTGATATGGATGTCATAGAACTTTCCGAGGAAAAACTGGCCGATTTTGGTGATAAGGAATATGTGTTAGAACGGATTATAAAGGAACTAAATCTTCAATTTAATACGCACAGGCAGATTCTTCTCAAAACACTATATGCCTATGTGTCCCAAGACAGAAAAATGCTGGATGAGAATGATGGTATCAGTATGTTTGGAACAACAGCATACCATGCTGTCTGGGAGAAAGCCTGTGCGGAAGTATTTGACAATAAGCTGAATACTACCCTTACCCAGCTCAAGATGACTGTTCCGCTTGCGGAGAAATATAACAGCAAAACGGCAAAGAGACAGAAGCTGATAGATATTATAGAAAAGCCTGTATGGCAGGGAGAAGATACGGAAGCAAAGGCAGCAGATACCCTTATTCCAGATTTGATCAGTATTCCGTGCGTAGACGGAAAGGACTGGTTCATAATATTTGATGCCAAATATTATAATCTTCAGTTGGAAAAAGGAAAGTCCCTCAGAGGAAATCCGGGTGTCGGAGATGTAACAAAACAATATCTGTATCAGCTTGCCTATAAGGATTTTATTAATGCACATGGCATTGCAGAAGTCAGAAATTGCTTCCTGATGCCAACAGAGAAAAAAGATATTGTAAAAAAAGGCTGTGCCAGAATGGCTATGCTTGAAGCACTCAATCTGAAAAACATACAAATCCGTCTGATTCCGGCAGCAGAGTTATATGATAATTATCTGACCGGAAATCATATGGATATTACACGATTGGATTTGTAATAAAGGAGGGACGGAATTATGGTTGTTTGTCCAAAATGCAGATCGGACAGGACTGCACCAATATTATATGGTTATCCGTCCAATGAAGCCTTTGAAGCAGAAGAGCGGGGAGACCTTATCCTGGGTGGATGTGAGATGATAGACGGAATGCCACACGAGGATTATGGCTGCCTTGACTGCAGATACCGATGGTCAAAGGAACTTCTTCCAGCTACTCAGATTACAAAAATACGATATAAGGTTGTGGAGAATGGTCCGTGCACGATAGATTCCCAACAGTCGTGGGTATATGAAATATATCCTGATGGAAGGTGTAAAGAATATACATACCAAGGGCAGAACCGGAAATATCAATTTAAGACGGAAGAGAAGGTATCTGAAAAGAAGGCATACAGACTTGCATGTAGTTTGCAGAAAATCATAGGTGCTCCATTATGGGAGAAGAACATTGTAGAAGGTCAAGTGTGCGATGGATGCAGTTATAAACTTCAGATAACTTATGCTGATAAGCGGAAAGAAGTTATAAATGGTGATGTTGCCGGAGGTACGTTTGATTCCATACTGGAGAAATTCGTCCGCAGTGTGTTTTAGGAATAAGCCAATTGACATAAATGAACTATTGACAACAGAACAAGTGTTCGATATAATAAGCCTAGGTTCGCTACCTAAGGTTATTAATGTTAAACAGTGACAAAATTGACACCAAGGTTAGGTCAGCCTGACTTTCCCTTAGCTGGCCTTCAATTATTATATGGAGGCGATAACGTGGTTACCAAACTGGAAGTGGGCGATAAGGCTTTTATTGTAGAGAGCAATCGCATTGTCAGAGAAGTTTTTATTCTAAAGAGAAGTAGAGATTTTTATACCGTTCGTTTTGCTGAAAATGCATCAGGCGGTATACAACTTAGGGCAAGCAGACTTTTTGCTTCCAAGGAAGATGCCGAAAGCAGTATGCCCAAGAAACAAGTACAGAAGAGAACAGGATTTCGTTCTCCGTATGATTATCTATAAGAATGGAGGATAGCATATGGGAGAGCAGATTCTTAAAGTTTCATGTCCGTGCTGCAAAAATGGCAGATTATTTGATGTGATGCCTGATACTGAAGGTACTATCCAGATAAAATGCCCGTGCTGCAGAAAAATAATACAGATATCATTACATAATAAAGAGATTCGTACTGAGCGAATAGGTGCATGAAAATTATAGCAACCAATGCCTGACGAAGCAATAGATACTTTCTTTTGCTTTGTCAGGCATTTTTTAATTACTTTGCGTATGCGTGCAAATGCAAAGTGGATTTGCAAGTATTGACAAATTAAACAAATGATATTATAATTTGTTTAAAGATGCGAAGAGAAGGAGATGATTGCTATGAAAAACGAAGAATTTGAACTTTTGATTCAAAAAGCAACAATAGGATGTTGTACGAAAGAAGAACTGTTAGATGCCAAGGAAAGACTGGAATCTGCCGTTGAGGATAAGAATGCTGATTGTGCGGATTATGAACAAGCTATGCAGATGCTTAGTCTGGAAGGCAAGGATAGCAATAATCCTGAAGAAGTGAAGAAAGCGCTGGAATCTTATGGAGTTACTGCTATTACAAGAGATGAAATAAAGGAATTACAAGAGCAGAGAAATAGGTTGGCGTATTATCTGACTAACATCACGGAGGCATTGGATAAATTTAAAAACTTTAATAAATATGCATGCTTCAATAATATCCGTGCTTTGTTAAAGATAAATTCAGATGTAAAAATTGGAATGATAGAGAAAGAGGCAGGTGTTCGTCTTGGATATATGTCAAGACTTGAAAAGCCTGAAAATTCATCTGAGCCTACATTGGAATTTGTGGCAACAGCAGCAAAGATGCTTGGTGTGAGCATAGACTTCCTGATATCAGCCAACATTGATGAAGTAACGCCAACAGAAAAATATGTATTGGAATTTATAAAAAAAATTGCGGATGATTCTAAATGCGAAAAATTATATTGGAACAGGGAGTCTAATCAAAGACTGAATATTCCTACAGATTTATATTCAGATTTTGGTCCTGCACCACATGCATTACAGAGCCCAGATGATAATAGCATGGACTGTAATGGTAATTATAGACAGGCATGCTTCTATTCAAGATTTTATCCTGAAAAAAATATACAGGTAACAGGAAATGTTTATTGGTCAAGATTAGAAGATGCTGAAAGCGATATATACATTTTACCTTGTGCAATCAATATAGATCCTGATTGCATGGAGGGACAAGAGTGTTATGAAATATATATTATTGCACCTGATAAATCTGTTGTTCCGTTGTGTAACACAATCATGGCATGCGACATAATAAAAGCCGCCGTGAAGGATTTGTATATGCAGATTGAGGTGTTGTCTTCACACGTAAATATTGATAAAAAAGCGAGAAGCGTTATAGATGCCTATTTGAATAAAGATAAAAATGCATTATCGAAGATCTTTAAAGCACCTGAACCTTCAAGTGATGATTTTTCGACCGATACAGATTTGCCATTTAACTAGGAGGTGGTGCGTATGCAGAGAATAGAAATCAGAAACCGAAATAGTAGTAAGCCTACAAAACCGAGAGTGTTTGATGCACTGATCGATGATGATGGAAAAATATATTTTGAATCAAAAGTAAACAAAAATCCTGAAGTGGTGGCACTGACGGATGTCATGAAACAAATTGAAGAAGCACAGACAAGCTACTGAGCCCTGATCCATAATTTATGAGATACTATATGCCAGAGTTGTTACTGCAATCGAAAGATTGCGTAGCAACTCTATTTTTTTGTCCTTTTTTAGGTTGGTCCAGAAAAGTTTACTTGCTCTTATATATTGCAGTAAACAAAGACTTAAAGATTTTCAGAAACAAAAGGGAGAACAAGTATATAGATACCTGATTACGATACGCATTTGGGTAGTATGGATGTTCTTCAGACTGATGAGATTCAGTTCAGCATTGGAGATAAAAATACCTAACCTTATATATTCTCCGTTTGAAAAATTCAAAATACGATTTTTTTTCAAAACAAAAAAGCGAATAAAGAGAAGAAGGTAATAGGAAAAAATTCAAGAAAAAAATCGAATAGGAAATTAGCCTTCCTATTTGGATTTTATATTTCTATCAGACAAGGACGAAGGGAGGTGAAAAGCTGTGAGTGCAAATGAGCGAAGAGCTGAGATCATGCGAATCATGGTCGCACGAAGACAAGAGAATATGCAGGTCTTAGCTGCGGAGCTTGGTGTTACGGATAGAACTATCCGAAATGACATTCTTGTGCTTACGGCTGAGTATCCTCTTGAAACTACTAGAGGTAACGGAGGCGGTGTCCGTATCGCTGACTGGTATCATCCACATAAAAATATTTTTTCACAGGATCAGATTTCGGTTTTGGAACAGTTGATGGACAAGGCTGATGATGAACAGAAAAAAGTGCTTGACCAGATGCTCCGTGAATACGGCTCTAATAAGTATAGTCCTGCAGTCTAGGACAGGCGGATGACGATCTGCCATCCAAGAACAATATTGACGAGAACCCCACGGCCATGAGAGCCGAATGAGAAAGGATGATTTAATTATGAAGAAAAAAATTTTTATCTGCAGCCCTTATCGGGGCAGAGTCGAGGAAAACAAAAAGAACGCAGTGAGCTATGCAAGGATCACTGCCATGTCAGGTGACGTTCCAATCGTACCACATCTCTATTTCCCATCATTCCTCAATGACAATATCCCAAACGAGCGAATGACAGGCATCGCAATGGGTCTTGAACTCATGGATATGTGCGATGAGGTGTATGTGTTCGGTTTCGACATCACGGAAGGCATGAAGTTTGAACTCGACCATGCAAAGGAAACAAGGAAACCTGTAAGGCTTTATGATACGGATTTCAATCCCGTGAATGTCAGGACCATTCCTGTGGATGAACGTGCGGATGCCAGATACAAGGGCATCATCAGAAATCTGAAGGTGTTGAAGTAGGAGGTCCACCATGTCAGCAGTCAATGTCCGTTACGGACTGTATCCGGGTGACCGCCTTATGGTCACTGACGGAAAGAAAAAGAAGAGAGCAACCGTAGTAAAGGAGTACCCGTTCCATATTCTGATGGACTGGGGAAAGTACAAGTCCAGCATAAACAAAATCGATGTGTATACAGGTGATGTGAAGCTGGCACGCATTTGAAAGGAGAGAACGTCATGAGTGAGGCATTGTTATTAGTGGCCGAGGGATACGAGCAGATTGCTGCCGGAATCAGAAAGATGGTTGCAGCACAGAAGGATACACCAAAGAAAGAGGAGAAGCCTGTGAAGAAGGCAGAAAAGAAGGAAACTCCTGTGGAAGATACACCGAAGGATGAAGCTGCCCCAAAGGAGAAAACAGTGGACAGAAAGACGGTCCGTGCATTCCTTGCGGAAAAATCCAGAGCAGGAAAAACATCCGAGGTCAAGAACCTGATCGAGCAGTTCGGATTCCAGAAGCTGTCAGATGTTCCTGATGAGAAACTGCCGGAACTGTATGAGAAAGCACAGGTGCTCTAATGGGCGGACATGCAAGGTTCTCCCCATCGTCCGGTAAAAGACGTCTGGAATGCCCTCCATCGTTACTGTTGGAGGAGCAGTTCCCGGATGAAGAATCTCCCTTCGCAGCAGAAGGGAGTGCCGGACATGCGATGGCAGAGTACCTCATCAATAAGTATCTGAAGAAAAGGACTAAAAGACCTGTATCTGATTATTATTCGGATGAACTGCTCGAAGCCGTGGATGTTTACGTGGAATATGACATCAGCCAGATCGAACAGGCAAGACATGAGTGTCCGGATCCGTTCATCGGTGTGGAGCTTAAGGTCAGTCTTGCTGACAGGATTCCGGACTGTTTCGGAACAGCAGACATGGTAGTTGTTGATTCACACAAGATCCACATCATTGACCTGAAACTCGGCAAGGGCGTGATGGTCGATGCGGAAAGAAATGTCCAGCTTATGATCTACGGACTGGGAGTCCTTGACATGCTCGGTTTCTTATATGAGATCGACATGGTGGAACTTACAATCGTCCAGCCGAGAATTGACCATTTCTCTACATGGGAGATATCTACAGAAGAACTTCTTGCATGGGGAAAGGACGTTCTTGAACCGGGAGCTGCAAAGGCACTTGCCGGAGAGGGAGAGTTCAAAGCCGGAGACCACTGCAGATTCTGCAAGGCAAGATTTACATGCCGTGCAAGGGCAGAGGAATATCTGAAACTTGCCCAGATGGAATTCAAGGAGCCGGACCTTATGTCTGATGAGGAAATCGCAGAGGTGCTTTCCAAGGCAGATGCACTGAAGAAGTGGGCAGAGGAGGTTTACACCTACGCACAGAATGAAGCGGTGGTCAATCATAAGGAATGGCCCGGATATAAGCTCGTTCTGGGAAGAAGCAACCGGAAATACACGGATGAGGATGATGTTGCAGAGGCAGCAGAAAAAGCCGGATACACGGACATCTTCAAAAAGAGCCTGATCGGTATTACCGAGATGGAAAGACTGATGGGCAGAAAGAAATTTAATGAGATCCTTGGCAGTTTTGTGTACAAGCCTGACGGCAAGGTCACACTGGTGCCGGATTCAGATAAAAGAGAAGCAGTAAAAACAGCAACCGCAGAAGCGGATTTTAAGGAGGACTAAATTATGACAACAGCTAATTTAACAAAAGTAATCGTACCTTGCAGACTGAGCTACGCACACCTGTGGGAGCCGGATTCCATCAATGGAAGCGAACCGAAGTATTCCGTATCCTGCATCATCGATAAGGATGATAAGGAGACCATTGCCAAGATCAAGAAGGCTATCGAGGTGGCAAAGGATGAAGGAAAGGGCAAGTGGGGCGGCAAGATCCCAGCAAATCTGAAACTCCCGTTAAGAGACGGAGACATCGACAGACCTGAAGATGAGGCGTACCAGAACAGTATGTTCCTGAATGCGAATTCAAAACAGGCTCCTCAGATCGTGGACAGACAGGTACAGCCGATCCTTGACCAGAGCGAGGTATATTCCGGCTGCTACGGAAGGGTATCCATTACATTTTACGCTTATAACAGCAACGGCAACAAAGGTGTGGCAGCAGGACTCGGCAATGTCCAGAAGTTAAAGGACGGAGAGCCTCTCGGTTCCAGAGCCAATGCCAAGGATGAGTTTGATGCAGTGGATGCAGAGGACGATTTCCTTTCATAGGAGTGAACCAGTAAACCATAGGAAGGGCGGTGGCATACACCGCCCGGATACATAAAGGAGATGCCATGAAGGAACTGATGAAAGAGTTAAACAGCATAAAAAAATATATTCCATATAATACGTTCCGCACCATCAAGGGACAGATAAAGTCCGGTAACGTGGATGCTGCGAGAACGGGAATCAACAGAATAAAGAAGAAAGCGGAGGGACAGGCTTATGGACACACTTGCAATTGATATTGAAACCTACTCGGATGTATCACTCCCGGACTGCGGGGTACATAGATATGCTGCATCGGAGCAGTTTGAGATCCTTTTATTTGCATACAGTCTGAACGATGAGCCGACCAGGATCATTGACCTTGCATCCGGGGAGAAAATGCCGGATGAGATCATGAAGCTGCTTACGGATGATTCCGTGATAAAGACTGCCTATAATGCAGCATTCGAGCGTAACTGCATCAACCGTTACTTTGGTCTTTCCTTAAAGCCGGAAGGGTGGAGATGTACGCTCGTTCAGGCATCCATGCTGTCGCTTCCGCTGTCACTGGAAGGCGTGGGAGAAGCACTGAACCTTGATAAGAAAAAGATGTCGGAAGGAAAGGAACTGATCCGGTTCTTCTGTATGCCGTGTAAGCCGTCCAAGTCAAACGGCGGCAGGACAAGAAACCTTCCATCTGATGAGCCGGAGAAGTGGGAGCTGTTCAAGACCTACTGTATCCGTGACGTGGATGTGGAAAAGCAGATCAGGAATAAGCTCTCGAAGTTTCCCATACCGGACAGGGAGCAGGAACTGTACTGCATGGACCAGAGGATAAATGACAGGGGCATCATGGTGGATCCGGAACTTATCACACATGCAGTGGCCTGTGATCTTCTGTATAAGGAAACGGCAACAAAGAAGGCATATGAAATATCAGGACTTGAGAATCCGAACAGCGTGGCACAGCTTAAGGGATGGCTTGCACGAAAAGGCATCGAGATCGATTCCCTTGCAAAGGCAGCCGTGGAGGAACTGGTGGAAAACACGGACGGTGATGTAGCGGAAATGATGAAGCTGCGTCTTGCCCTGTCAAAAACGTCAGTCAAAAAGTATGAAGCTATGGAACGTTCCGTCTGTCCGGACGGAAGGGTGCATGGATTACTGCAGTTTTACGGGGCCAACCGTACAGGAAGGTGGGCCGGCAGACTGGTGCAGATCCATAACCTTCCACAGAACCATATGGAAGACCTCGAACTTGCACGCTCCATCGTAAAGGAAGGCAGATATGACCTTGTGGAGCTTTTGTATGATTCCATACCGGATGTGCTTTCGGAACTGATCCGTACCGCATTTGTGGCAAAGCCGGGATGCAGATTCATAGTCAGCGATTTTTCCGCGATCGAGGCAAGGGTCATGGGCTACCTTGCCGGAGAGGGATGGGTAATGGAGGAGTTCCGTGGTGCCGGAAAGATCTATGAGCAGACGGCATCGAAGATGTTCCATATCCCGATAGAGGAGATCACGAAAGGAAGCCCGTACCGTGCAAGGGGAAAGGTGGCATCGCTTGCCTGTCAGTATGGCGGTGCGGAAGGTGCGCTTATCAGCATGGGAGCACTGAACTTTGTGGAAGAGGATGAACTGAAAGGTCTGGTGCAGTCATGGCGGACAGCAAATCCGCACATCGTAAATTACTGGTATGAGATCGATGGTGCGGTAAAAGCTGCCGTGAAGGAACGGAAGATGACCACGGTCGGAAGGGTGACGGTATATTACCAGTCCGGGATGCTAAAGATCGCACTGCCGTCAGGAAGGGTGCTGTCATATGTAAGACCGAGGATGACCGTGAACCGTTTCGGCTCGGAAAGCGTCAGCTATGAAGGTGTCGGTACGAACCGCAAATGGACAAGGATAGAATCCTACGGTGCAAAATTCTGTGAGAACATCGTTCAGGCAACCGCAAGGGATGTGCTGGCAGAAGCAATGCTCAGGCTCGAAAAGAAAGGCTTTGACATCGTGTGCCATATCCATGATGAAGTGGTGCTTGAAGTGCCGGAAGGAACATCCTCGGTGGAAGAAGTAAATGAGATCATGGCGGTATGCCCTGACTGGTGTGAGGGGCTTCCGCTTAAGGCAGCCGGATTTGAAAGTCCGTTTTACAAGAAAGATTAGGAGGTGCTGCATGGGAGGACGAAATACGGAAGGCTATCCTGACCCGACAGCAAATACTGCGGTCGGCAGGGTAACAAAGGAAGAAAAGAAGAAAAAGAAGGAGGCAGGAAAAGATGTTCGTATCAATCGGAAACTCAAGAATGGACAAAAAGTTTAACTGCACGGATATGACATATGAAGATTTTGTCAGCCGTCTGTCCAAGACAAAATATACTGCAGAAACAATGGAGCAGTACAGGAAGATGCCGAAGGGACAGCAGGACAATATCAAGGATGTCGGAGGCTTTGTTCTTGGAAAGCTGAAGGGCGGACGGAGAAAGAAAGACTGCGTGATATCCAGATCCGCCATCACGCTTGACATGGATTACGGGACACAGGGCATCATTGATGAACTGGAAATGTTCTTTGACATGAAGATGGTGGTGTATTCCACCCATAAGCATACACCGGAAAAGCCGAGACTGCGTATCATCATATTCCTGACAAGGGATGTGACTCCTGATGAATATGGTGCGGTCAGTCGTATGCTTGCATCGGATATCGGCATTGAACTTTTCGATGATTCCACCTATGAGCCTTCCAGACTCATGTACTGGCCTAGCACTTCAAGTGACGGTGAGTATGTGTTTCAGGAAATCGATGGGGCAGAGGTGGATCCGGATGAAGTGCTGGCACGTTATAAGGACTGGCATGATGTATCCGCATGGCCGGTAAGCAACCGTCAGGCATCCGTGGTACAGAGGGATATAAAGAAACAGGCAGATCCGCTTTCCAAGGACGGACTGATCGGGGCATTCAACCGGACATATACGGTGACACAGGCTATCGATAAGTTCATCCCGGATGTGTACAGGCATTCGAGGGCAATCCCCGGAAGATATGATTATATCCCGGCAGACTCGGCAGCCGGAGTCGTTGTCTATGATGACCTGTTCGTATACAGCCATCATGCAACAGACCCGTGCTGCGGAAAGCTGATGAATGCGTTTGATGTGGTAAGGCTTCATAAATTCGGTGACAAGGATGCAAGGGCAGACGAAGGGACAGAACCCGGAAAACTCCCGTCCTTTAAAGCCATGCAGGATTTTGTATCTGCAGATGAAGAAGTAAAGAACACGCTTGCAAAAGAAAGACAGGAGCTGGCAGTACAGGAATTTTCCGCAGAGTCGGATGAGGACTGGCAGAATAAACTGGCACTCGACCGCAGGGGAAACATCAAGGATACACTGCAGAACATCGCACTGATCATCCGCAATGATGAGAATTTCAAGCACATCGTGTACAACGAGTTCAAGGATACCATTGATGTCACCGGTCCGCTTCCGTGGAAACAGGTAAAACCTGGATGGAACGATTCTGACCTTGCAAATGCAAAGGTGTATTTCGAGAGGGTGTACGGGATCTGGTCACCAACCAAGTTCAAGGATGCACTGCTTGCCGTGGTGTCATCCGACAGGCTTTACCATCCGATCAAGGATTATTTTGCAACGCTTCACTGGGACGGGCAGGAGCGTATCGACACACTGCTCATCGACTATTTCGGTGCGAAAGATTCTCCGTACACAAGAGCAGTCATCCGCAAGACACTGGTGGCTGCGGTAGCACGTATTTATAAGCCGGGAGTGAAGTTTGACTCCATCCTCGTGCTGAACGGTCCGCAGGGAATGGGAAAATCAACCTTCTTTTCCATACTCGGAAAGCAGTGGTTTTCGGATTCCTTATCCATTTCGGATATGAGGGATAAGACTGCTGCCGAGAAGCTGCTCGGCAACTGGATCCTCGAAATCAGTGAGATGAACGGCATCCGCAAGACTGAGGTCGAGGTAGTGAAGTCCTTTGTCACCCGTCAGGATGATAAGTTCCGTCAGGCATACGGTGTAAATGTAGAGTCCCACCCAAGAAAATGCATCATCGTGGGAAGCACCAACTCCGAGGGCGGATTTTTACGTGACGTAACAGGAAACAGAAGGTTCTGGCCTGTGCATGTGCCGGGGACAGGAAAACACCATCCGTGGGAGCTTGACTGTGTTGACCAGATCTGGGCGGAGGCAATCGATCTGTATAACGAAGGCGAGGAGCTGTTCCTAAAAGGTGCGGAGGCAGAAGAAGCCTATAAGATGCAGCAGGAGGCAATGGAGTCGGATGACCGTGAAGGAATCGTGCAGGATTACCTCGACAGACTGCTGCCGGATAACTGGGCATCGATGGATATCTACCAGAGAAGGGCATTCCTAGGCGGTGGTGAGTTTGAGACAGTTGGTGTAAAGGGAACGGCCGTGCGTGAGCGTGTCTGCATCATGGAGATATGGGTGGAGTGCTTCGGCAAGGAACGCCAGAACTTAAAAAAGGCGGATTCCTATGAGATCGAAGGCATCTTAAACAAGATCGGGGGATGGAAGAAGTATGATTCCAATACCACGGGCAAGACCAAAGTCCCCCTTTACGGAGTGCAGAAGACTTTTGTGCGGATGGATGAGAAACCAGAGGAAACCCGTTAGGCGGTTTCCGAGGTTTCCCAGATGCAGATGGGCAACGGTAGTCGGAAACCGTGCTGACACCTTGGAAAATAAGGGGTTGCGGTTCTTAGTTTCCCAATTTCCCATTAAATCCAGTTGAGAATTAGAAATAAAGATAAAAAGAGCAATTCATGTATATATGCGCGTATAGGAGTTAAAGGCATATGGCAACCGCAATCGGCAAAGGAGGTATCTGGTTTTGCTAGAAAGTACAGTAGAGAGACATTTGAGGGAAGAAGCTAAAAAGCGGAAAGGCATGGCGTTAAAGTTCGTATCGCCCGGTATGAATGGAGTGCCTGACCGCATCGTCCTGATGCCGGACGGGAAAATGGCATTTGTGGAACTGAAAGCACCGGGGAAGAAGCCGAGACCTCTTCAGCTGAAGAGAAAGCGGATGTTTGAGAGGTTAGGCTTTCCCGTTTATGTAGTTGATAATATCGAACAGATCGGAGGTATCCTTGATGAAATACAAAGCACATGATTATCAGCAGTATGCAACAGATTTTATAATCGAACATCCCGTGAGCTGCCTGATCCTTGACATGGGACTTGGGAAAACGGTCATCACGCTCACGGCACTGTGGCTTCTGCTGTTTGATTATTTTGAAGTAAGGCGGGTGTTGGTGATTGCACCAAAACGTGTGGCTGAGACCACATGGCCGGCAGAGATAAAAAAGTGGGAGCATCTTTACGGCATGACATCTGCAGTGGCAATGGGAACTGCAGCACAGAGAAAAGAAGCACTTCTGTCAGGAGCAGATGTGACCATCATCGGAAGGGACAATGTTTCGTGGATGACAAAAAATATGTTTTTTGATTTTGACATGGTCATCATCGATGAGCTGTCGAGCTTCAAGTCCCCAAAGGCACAGAGGTTCAAAGACCTGAAAAAAGTAAGGCCGATGGCAAAGCGGGTGGTCGGACTTACCGGAACACCGGGAAATCTTATGGACCTGTGGGCGGAGATAGGGATTCTTGATATGGGGCAGAGGCTTGGGAGATTCATCGGTGGATACCGTGACAGGTTCTTTGTTCCGGATAAGCGGAATCGTGAGATCATCTTTTCCTACAAGCCGAGGGAAGGCGCTGAAGAAAAAATATATGAGCTGATCTCTGATATCAGCATTTCCATGAAGGCTGTTGATTATCTTGATATGCCGGAATGCATAAGCAACCGTGTGAACGTATCCATGTCGGAATCCGAACAGGTGCTTTATGACAGGATGGCAGATGAAATGATCCTTGAATACGGGGAAGGACAGGACATCGATGCGGTAAATGCAGCAGCCTTAAGCAACAAGCTCCAGCAGATGGCAAACGGTGCAGTCTATGATGAATCCGGCAATGTCCGTAATATCCATGACAGAAAACTGGATGCTCTGGAAGACCTGATCGAATCGGCAAACGGGAAACCGCTTCTGGTTGCATACTGGTTCAAGCATGACAGGGAGAGGATATTAAAGAGATTTCCGGCAAGGGATATCAATACAAAGAAAGACATTGATGACTGGAATTCCGGAAAGATCCCTATTGCACTGATCCATCCGGCATCGGCAGGACACGGACTGAATCTTCAGGAGGGCGGATCGACAATCGTATGGTTTTCCCTTACATGGTCCCTTGAACTGTATCAGCAGCTTAATGCCAGACTTTACAGACAGGGGCAGAAACACACGGTTGTCATAGAGCATCTGGTAACGGATGGGACGGTCGATGAGGATATCCTTCATGCAATCGAGAGGAAGGACAATACACAGAATGCAATGATAGAAGCGGTAAAGGCAAGGATTGGAGGTATGGCGGATGACGGCAGAAGTAATGATGAAGGAATATAAGAACATGAAAAAGGAACTGACCGTGACTGAGTTCCAGCTCCGTCAGTTTCAGGGAGTGAGCGAACAGGACATGATCGATTCCATGCTCTATGCCCATCCGGAAGGGGAAAGGGTGCAGACCAGCACTCTTTCCGATAAGACGGCAAACATAGCGATCAAGTACAGGACAGCAATCGAAAGGGAGAATGACGAGTGGTATGGTTTCCTTTTTCACAGATATATGTTCCTGAAGGAAGAACTGGATTTTTTCGAGCATGCAGTGAACGGACTGGATGAAAGACATAGAAGCATCATCACGGATCTTCTGGATGAAGATATGACATGGGACATCATGATGGATCGATACCATGTGAGCCACACGATGATAGCAAAGTACAGAAAAGCAGCATTAAAGGAACTTGATAAACAGTATGAACTTAGGGACAGACAGGTGGAAGCCTTTGTTCTCGGATAGGAGGTTTTATGTGTAAGCGTGGAGATATTTACTATGTGGATTTTGGAGAAAAAGATGGAAGCAAGCAGGGCGGTGTCCGTCCGGCACTGGTGGTAAGCAATAATAAGGCGAATAAGCATTCACCTGTGGTCACGGTCGTTCCGCTGTCAGCCAGGGTGTGGAAAAAGAAGTATCTTCCGACCCATGTGCAGATCCCCAAAGGCAGCGGTCTGAACAAGCCGAGCATGGCTCTGGCGGAACAGGTGGAGACCCTTGATAAAACAAGACTTGGTGACAGAATCGGGGAAGTGCTGGATGACATGGTCATGGAGCAGATTACAGTAGCGCTCCAGATACAGATAGGTGCATATGCAGAGTACAATTAAGGCAGTCAGACGGCTGTCTTTTTTGTTTGCTCTATGGTAAAATCTTAATATGCTTTTAATGTGTGAAATTGGGAAGGTGTGATATTTTATGTCCTATGAAGAAGATTATAGAGAACCTTATCGTGCAAAATGCGTTTGTGGTCGGGGTTACTTACAATTTTACAGGATACATCTGTCAAATGACTGGGGACAGGAAAAAGAGAATGACACGGCTGTTGAGATTTTCTGTGAAAGTTGTAAGAAAAAATATCATTATGAGAGAAATCACGGAAGCGATTATTTAGTCCCAGATGGATTATCATTTCCAAATCAGATCCCTGAATTGAATAGAAAATATTCTTATAACGATAAGGAACAGCTTGTAAAAAAATATGGACGGGAAAGAATAGAGGCTATGGTAGCAGATATGACTGCACCAAAGCATCGTTTTATAAAAAATCTGGAAAATGACGATGCAATTAAATTTGCAAATCGCTGGGCGCAGTGGTATAGAAAAAAATCACTGTCACCTATGATTTCATATTTACAAAATATTCTGGATCAATATAGTGATTTAGAGAGCAGCATTGAGTGTAAAAAACCATATAATGAAAAGTATCATCAGGAAATGAATGCTTTTTCAAAGATGGAAATGGAAACAGAGAAGAAGAGTTATAGGCTGTCATTCCAATATGATAAAAAACAGGATGAAGCCGATAAAGAGAGAAGAAGACGGGAGCAGGAACGCTACGAAGAAGAACATCGATATGATGATTTTGAGGCAGTTGTTCATTATGATCCGTCATATAAAAGAGATTTTTCCAATCAATACTGGGACAGTTATTTTATAAAAGAGTGTACAGATATGCAGCATCTGTCTTTAGATAAGCCGGAATATGGAAAACCAGTAATAACAATTGCAAAAGAATATGCCTGCGTGTGCCAGATTTGTGGAAAGGAAGAGAAGATACTTTCATCCAGCATGAAGATATCATATGATGAGGAACAAGGGTATTATCTGGAAAAAAGCTGTAGCTGTCACTGTGTTTCATCTTTTGAAGCAAAAACAATGGATATATTAGATCAACTGGGAATTACTTATATCCGGGAAAAATCCTTTGATGGCTTGGTTGGAGATTCCGGAAAGAATCTTCGGTTTGATTTCATATTGTCAAAATCAGTAGACGAAACTGGGAAAGCAATATTTGATCTGGCAATAGAATTACAGGGACCACACCATTATAAAAAAGGATATTATGATGAGTTCGGTACATACGTAACAGACGATTGTTCGGACAATAAAAGTATAAATGATAGGTTTGAGCGTCAGCTAAAATACGATGATAAAAAGAAGAAATATTGTCAGCAGCATGGAATCAGCTTAGAGTGCATTAAATATGCGGCATCTAATGATATTGATTGTTTAGAAAAGATGCTTAGAAATATTTTGAAACAGCACGGATATCGGTATTTCGTTGAGAACGAGAAGCATGGTGAACAGATGGTGTACTAGAGGTGCACTAAAGGTGTACTAAAGGTGTACTGACTTTTTATTTTACAGGTGCTATGATTAAGATGGCAAAAATGGAAGGGAGCAGAAATGCTCCTTTTCTTTATGCCCGGAGGCGGTGTCTTTCCAATCCTTTCACACCGCCCGTGTACATAGAAGGGAGGAATAGCAGATGCCGATGAAACCAAAGAAACCGTGCAGACATCCCGGATGTCCGAAGCTGACAGACGGTCTGTACTGTGAGGAGCATGAAGCACTGCACCGTGGTGACAGGACGAGCAGCAGTAAGCGTGGTTACAATAGGCGGTGGCAGAAGGCAAGGGCGAGGTACTTAAAAGCACATCCTTTGTGCGTGCAGTGCATGAAGGAAGGCAGGGCAGTGACCGCAACCGTTGTCGACCATGTGAAGCCACACCGTGGTGATCCCGTTCTGTTCTGGGACGAGAAGAACTGGCAGAGCTTATGCAAACCTTGTCATGATAAAAAGACATGGAACGAGGATAACAATCCTGAGTATCGGTTCTGATGGCAGACCGTGGGGGTATCAAAATCTCTACGGAGCAAGCCGCTGAAGACCGATGGCCCCCTTTGCGTGAATTTTCGCAGAATTAAACAGGGGGGATATAAAACAGACAGGATAATTTTCGCAGAATGTACTTAAAACACGGCAAAAAGGGGTATTTTCTTTTGCCGGAAAATTATGAAAAACGCAATATTTAAGGCTGGAAAACAGTGTAAAAACATTGTTTTTCCGGCCTTTTTTCGTGTGCTGGAAGGAGAGTGAGAAAGGATGACGGACACACAGGCAAAGCAGATCAACGAGATGCGTATGCGGGGCATGGGATATAAAGCTATCGGAATGGCAATCGGACTGTCCCGTGACATCGTCAGGAATTACTGCAAGCGACATAACCTTGCCGGATATGCCACAGTGGTTTCAAAAAATATGAAACTCATGGTGGACGGTAAAGAGGTATGCCACTTCTGCGGTAATCCAATCGAACAGCCGAAGACAGGCAGACCGAGACGGTTCTGCTGTGAAAAATGCAGAAGGGAATGGTGGAAAGCACACCCCGAAGCAGTGAAGAAAAGCGAGAAGGCTTCCTACACGTTTGTATGTGAGCAGTGCGGGAAGCCATTTATTTCCTATGGAAACAAGAACAGAAAATACTGTGGCCGTGAATGCTACTTCCGGCACAGATTTTTAGCAGAGGAGGATCAGGAAGATGCAGTTTCAGAGTTATAAAATAGCAGACCTTATCCCCGCTTCCTATAATCCAAGAAAGAAGCTGAAGCCGGGTGATAAGGAATATGAAAAAATCAAGAACTCCATTAAAGAGTTCGGATATGTCGAGCCGATCATCATCAACTCAGACATGACCATTATCGGAGGACACCAGAGAGCCACGGTTCTTTCAGACCTCGGATATACGGAAGTGGAGTGTATCATGGTCGATATCGACAAGACCAAGGAAAAGGCACTCAATGTTGCCCTTAATAAGATCACGGGTGAATGGAATAAGGAACTTCTGGCGGACCTTATCAAGGATCTTGAGGATTCCGATTTTGATGTCGGCGTCACGGGTTTTGAACCGCCGGAGATAGAGCAGCTTTTCAATTCCGTGCATGACAAGAAGATCACGGAAGATGATTTTGATGTGGAAGCGGAGCTTGCAAAACCGACCGTTGCAAAGGCGGGTGATGTGTGGCTGCTCGGAAAGCACCGTGTCATCTGCGGTGATTCCATTCTGCCGGAAACTTACGATGCACTGATGGATGGACGGAAAGCCAACCTTGTGCTGACGGATCCTCCATACAATGTAAATGTTGAGGAGACAGCCGGAAAGATAAAAAATGACAACATGCCGGATGAGGATTTCTATAAATTCTTATTCGCAGCATTTGTCAACATGGAGCAGTCGATGGAACAGGATGCTTCCATTTATGTTTTCCATGCGGATACGGAAGGGTTGAATTTCAGAAAGGCATTTAAGGATGCCGGGTTCTACCTTTCCGGCTGCTGCATCTGGAAAAAGAATGCACTGGTGCTTGGAAGGAGTCCGTACCAGTGGCAGCACGAGCCGTGCCTGTTCGGATGGAAGAAAGGCGGTAAGCACCAGTGGTATTCCGACAGGAAGCAGACAACCATCTGGGAATATGACCGTCCGAAGGCGAGCAAGGATCATCCGACCATGAAACCCGTGGCACTTATGGCATATCCGATACAGAACTCATGCATGAGCAACTGCATCGTGCTTGACCCGTTCCTCGGTTCAGGTTCCACGCTGATCGCCTGTGAGCAGACGAACCGTATCTGCTACGGCATTGAACTGGATGAGAAGTTCGTGGATGTCATCGTGAACCGCTACATTGAACAGCGTGGTTCGGATGCTGATGTATATGTGCTCCGTGATAATATGAAAATTTCATATCAGGATTTATGCAGGGGAGGGATGTATAATGAAGCAGATGACATTTCTTGACCTGTGTTCCGGCATAGGCGGTTTCAGGCTTGGCCTGGAAACTGCCGGCCATAAGTGCATCGGATACTGTGAATATGATAAATTTGCAAGAGCCTCCTATGAGGCTATGTATGATACGGAAGGAGAGTGGAAAGCTCATGATGTCACAAAACTTAAATCCGAAGATGTCCCCTATGCAGACATCTGGTGCTTCGGATTCCCATGTCAGGACATCTCCGTTGCTGGAAAACAGCGGGGACTGGTCGGAAAAAGAAGTGGAATATATTACAACATTATTGACCTCCTCAAAGGTAAAGAAGAAAGTGCTAAACCCACATACTTACTTGTTGAGAACGTTAAGAACCTGTTATCGATCAATGCAGGATTCGATTTTGCCTCAGTTCTGTCTGAAATGGACGAAGCAGGGTATGACTGTCGGTGGCAGGTGCTTAACTCCAAAAATTTCGGAGTGCCACAGAACCGTGAGCGTGTGTTCATTATCGCAAATCTTAGAAGCAGAGGTAGACGAGAAATATTACCTCTCACCGGAGAAAACGCAGCAGCTCTTAACCAGCTTATAGGAGGTATGCAGGGTTACCGTGTTTACGGGACGGACGGCATCTCCGCAACGCTTGTCGGCAATGCCGGAGGCGTCGGCGCAAAGACAGGGCTTTATTTCATCGACCAGAGCAACCATGATCCGAAGATCACGGACACGGCAAGATGCCTGACTGCACGGTACACTGCCGGGATGACAAACCACACGGCAATGAACTCAGCGGTGCTTGAAGTTCATCCGGTCCTGACACCGGAACGTATGGAGAAAAGACAGAACGGCAGACGCATGAAGGATGACGGAGAGCCGATGTTCACGCTGACATCTCAGGACAGACACGGTGTGTATGTCTGTAAGAAGGAAGATTCCGTGAAAGTCAGGAATGCCACAAAGACAGGATACGATGTTGCCCGTGAAGGTGACGGCATCAATCTTGCGTATCCGGACAGTACGACCAGACGGGGCCGTGTAGGCAAGGGCTGTTCCCAGACGCTGGACTGTTCTGGTCAGATGGGTACGCTCATGAGGGGCGGACGCATCAGAAGGCTGACACCGAGGGAGTGCTTCCGGTTACAAGGATTTTCTGATGAGCTGTTTGACCGTGCATCGGCTGTCAACTCCGATGCACAGCTATATAAACAGGCGGGGAATGCAGTGACGGCAACCGTGGCATATGCGGTTGCGATGTCCCTGCCGGAGTCCAGAAACTGACCTTACATTTTCTTTTGGAAAGTACCATTATCTGCTTGACTATATGGGCGTTCAGAGTGATATATGGTACTACCAAAAGGAAAGGAGATCAGCAGAATGGAAATTATAACAAACGCTGAAAACAGAAAAGAACTGGTAAAAGCCTTAGCCGGGCATTTCGGACAGAGGTCAGAGTACCTTGGACCACCAAGTTTTGCATACCGCATCGGCAGCATCACGGTGGACAGGGATGCAAAGGTCATCCTTGAAGATGATAGTATGGAAGATGAGGTGAGAAGGGTGCTTTTTCAGAACGATGTTGCAGAAGAAACACAGGAACCACAGACGGAAGAACCAGAAGCGGAAATAAAAATACCAATTGGTGATATGACACCACAGGGAATCATCAACCTGATAAACATGATGCATTCCAAGCAGTACCTTATCAACAGGGCAGCCGGAAGGGAGTGCATTTCCATTACGGATACGCTGACAGATGCACTTGCCGAAAGAACCTTTGAAAATACGGAAGAAGCGGTAAGGTTCATTACGGAACATGGCGGATGCAGGGGAGTCGCATTTAAGGTTGGAAACATTGATTTTACGGGATTCCCGCATGCGGACAGCATGATGGAATATTGCAGACTGGCAGCAGCTATGGTAAAGAAGGCATCGGAACAGAAACGTGTAAATCCGAAACAGACCATTGAAGAAAATGAAAAATATTACATGAGGGCATGGCTTGTGTCCATCGGATTTGGCGGGAGCGAAGGAAAGGAAGTAAGAAATTTCTTTCTTAAGGGACTGAAAGGACACACGGCATTCAGAACCCCGGAAGATGCGGAAAAATGGAAAGCCAACCGCAGGGCAGAAAGGGGGACAACGGTATGTTTGGAGTAAGCAGACAGACACTTGAAAGACTCAGAAAAGAATATCCTGCGGGAACCAGGGTGGAACTTATCCGCCTTGATGACCCATACAGAAAGATACCGTCAGGAACCATAGGAACGGTCGAGTTCGTGGATGATGCGGGACAGCTCCACACGGTGTGGGAAGGACACGGCTCTCTTGCAATGATCTACGGAGTGGATGAATGGAGAAAGGCAGATACCAATGAGTAAGATAACGACCGTATGTTACGGTAAGGAAGATACATGGGAAACGAAGGAAGCTGCGGAGCAGTTCTTCCTTCAGGCCATGATGGGTTCTGACGGAAGTGAACGGGAGCGGTATACAAATATATACATAAAACTGCAGATGGGGCTGACCTACTGCACGGATGAAAAATTTTAAACGAGGTGGATGATGAAAGAAATCAGGAGAAAGCTGATGGCTCTGATGAAGAAGCATCAGATGGGAATAACAGAATTTGCAGAGAAATGTGGTATGGAAGAAGGTAGAATGGAAAGAATCCTTCACAGCAGGGGAAGGCTCACACCGGCCGAGGCGGTACAGATCGCAGCAGCCTTCGGCCAGACGATGGAAGAAGCGTTTGATATCGACCCCCTTCCAATGGACGAAGTCCGTGAAATGGAAAATACGGAGTTTCATAAGATGGTGACGGAGCATCTGAACACGATAGCAAAGATACACAAGAAAACTCCTGCAGAATTTGCAGAGCAGTGTGGTCTGACGGAGCGGAGGGTAAAGAATCTGCTGGACGGCACGGCAAGGATGAGTGTTGTTGAAGCGGTAAAGATTGCGGATGGATTCAATGTGTCCCTTGATTATCTGCTTGGGTATTATCCTTATCCGCTGCCGACACCGAAGACGGAAGAACAGGTCCGTGCCTTTGAAGCAATCGGAAAAATGAACCTCGATGAACTTGCAGAATTTGCAGAAAAACTAAAGGAAGAGCTGCCACAGGAAGAGTCATAATATACACAATTCCAACCGCAGATGTTTGTGCAGTTTATGGCACATATATAACTGGATATATGTGTGTTTTAGAGCGAATATGTACCTACCGAAAGGGAAGAAAACAAACGGAGGTACAAGCCATGAACGAAAGGATTGCAAGACAGATTGAGGAAATGAAGAAACAGACCATCGGAGTTGAGGTCGAAATGAATAACATCAGAAGGGGTAAGGCAGCAGAGCTTGCAGCTGCATTCTTCGGAACGGGAAGATTTGAAAACACGGCTTCCAGAAACGGATATTATACATGGTCAGCATGGGACGAAAGCGGAAGGGAATGGAAATTCCAGAAGGATGTCAGCATTGCGGGACCTGATGATAAGAAATGCGAACTGGTGACACCGATCCTTACCTACAGCGACATTGAAACACTGCAGGAACTTATCAGGAAGCTCAGACATGCGGGGGCAAAGAGTGATGCGACAAGGGGATGCGGGGTACACATCCACATCGGTGCAAAAGGGCACACACCGCAGACACTCAGAAATCTTGCAAACATCATGGCGGGGCATGAGAACCTTCTGGCGGATGCCTTAGACCTTGACAGGGGAAGGATGAACCGCTACTGCAGAACGGTAGACCCAAGATTCCTCAAGGAACTCAACAAGAAGAAACCGAAGACGATGGCTGCCCTTGCAGACATCTGGTACACCTCAAACAGAGCAAGCTACGGACGGAATCAGCATTACAATGACAGCAGATACCATATGCTGAACTACCATGCAACCTTTACAAAGGGGACGGTTGAATTCAGGCTTTTCCAATTCGATGCCCCGGCAGACGGAAAGCTGAACGGACTGCATGCGGGACAGCTTAAGAGTTACATCCAGCTCTGCCTTGCACTCAGCCAGATGGCAAAGGAAGTAAGGACGGCAAGCCCGAAACCGCAGCAGACGGAAAATCCGAAATACGCAATGAGGACATGGCTTTTAAGACTCGGATTCATCGGGGATGAATTCAAGACGGCAAGGGACATCCTCACAAAGAGACTTGCAGGAGACACCGCATTCAGAAGCGGAAGGGCTGCTTGAAGAGAACAGCCTCCTGCCACCTTGGAGCATTGACCGCCATGTGCGGTCTTAAGGTGGTAGAAGGGTGTTCCCTTCGGAAAGGATGGAAACATTATGCAGAAAAGATATTACATTGCTTACGGCAGCAACCTAAATATCAGACAGATGCGGATGAGATGCCCGCATGCGAGGGTGGTCGGAACTGCAGTCATTAAAGATTATGAACTGCTTTTCAAGGGAAGCCTTACGGGTGCCTATCTTACCATAGAACCCAAGAAGGGCGGAGAGGTTCCCGTTGCAGCATGGGAGGTCACGGAATCGGATGAGGCGGCACTTGACCGCTACGAAGGATTCCCAACATTTTATTACAAGAAGGAAATGGAACTGGACATCAAGGGAATACGGACGGGGAAGATACGGAGAAGGAAGTGCTTTGTATATATCATGCACGAAGAACGGAAGATAGGAGTTCCTTCCCTTTCCTATGTAAGCACATGCCTTCAGGGGTATATCAGCTTCGGATTTGACGAGCACTATCTTTCCGAAGCACAGATAAAAGCGGTGGAGGTGGCAGGACATGAAGAGTGAAATACTGCGGATACGGATATGCCCACGGTGCGGAGAAAGATACGTAGCACCGCCCGCTTTATCAAGGACTGATGGAACAACGCTTATCTGCCCAGACTGTGGCACACGTGAGGCTCTTGAGAGCATTGGTGTCGGAACAGAGGAACAGGAACAGATCCTCGAAGCCATCCACAGATCACAGCAGTAATATGTACAATTCCTCCGGTGGATCTTTGTGTACATTATGAAGCAGATATGACTGGATAATATCTGCATTCAGAGCGAATATGTACCTACCGAAAGGGAAAACAAAGAAAACGGAGGAACAAAACCATGAAGAAGATTGAAATTTTTGAAAGAGCCAT
Organism: Jutongia huaianensis; assembly: GCF_014384985.1. Taxonomy (GTDB): domain Bacteria; phylum Bacillota; class Clostridia; order Lachnospirales; family Lachnospiraceae; genus Jutongia; species Jutongia huaianensis. Next base: position 189,983 of record NZ_JACRSX010000003.1, on the reverse strand, counting down.
CAAAGAGGGAGGAAGACTTAAGGATTACGGAATCAATGCAACGGTGTTTGCAGCATACAGAAACCTTGAATACACAGGAAACGAAGACCTCGATTTTGCGGATACCATCTGGGATCATGATATTGCAGAGATTGCAGAGACCTTAAGGGAAAACGGAATCAAGGAATTTACGATAAGCAGCACCTTTTCAGGACTCATAGAAACACTTGCAGCTTTTGAAAAAGAAGGAATAAAGATGGCGGGACTTATCGAGGTGAACGCAGGATACACAGATTTTATGACCGGGGAAAAAGCAAGGATCCCGGCAATCAGAATGACACTTTAAAAACACATGGATAACAAAGCAAAGGACCTCTCCGGAGGTCTTTTATTATGCCCATTTTTACGAGGAGGTGAGGACAGTGGCACAGAGAGGAAGAAAGCCAAAGCCTACGGCAGTAAAGGTGCTTGAGGGAAATCCGGGCAAGAGAAGCCTTAACACGGGCGAACCAAAGCCTGAGAAAAAGGCCCCGCGCTGTCCGGCATGGCTTGAGGACGAGGCAAAGAAAGAATGGAAAAGGATGGCGAAACAACTGGAGCATCTCGGCATCCTGACGGAAATAGACATGGCAGCATTCGCAGGATACTGTCAGGCATATGCAAGATGGAAAGAAGCAGAGGAATTCATCACACAGCACGGTGCAATCGTGAAGACTCCGAGCGGTTACTGGCAGCAGGTACCACAGGTATCCATAGCCCAGACCTATCTGAAGATTATGAATAAGTTCTGTGAGCAGTTCGGTCTTACACCGTCTGCAAGAAGCCGTATTTCAACGGATAACGGGGAAGACAAGCAGAACGATGAAATGGAGCTTCTGCTTGTGAAAGGCGGTGCAAAGTAATGTTTGATAAAGCAAAAGCGGATCATGCGGTGAATTTTATCAACTGCCTGAAACACACCAAAGGACGGTGGAGGGGAGTTCCTTTTGAACTTCTGCCTTGGCAGGATGAGATCATCCGCACGATCTATGGAACAGTAAAAGAAAACGGATACAGGCAGTACAACACCTGTTATTGTGAGATACCAAAGAAAAACGGAAAGTCCGAACTGGCAGCAGCCATTGCACTGTATATGACATGCGGTGACGGTGAGTGGGGAGCAGAGGTATATGGATGTGCTTCCGACAGACAGCAGGCTTCCATCGTATTTGATGTTGCGGTGGACATGGTGGACCAGTGTCCGGCACTGAAAAAGAGGATAAAGCCTGTCATGTCCGTAAAGAGACTTGTGTATAAACCGACCAACAGTTTCTATCAGGTGCTGTCGGCAGAGGCATATACCAAGCATGGTCTGAATGTCCATGCGGTGATTTTTGATGAGCTGCATGCACAGCCGAACAGAGAACTGTTTGATGTCATGACCAAGGGTTCCGGTGATGCAAGAACACAGCCGTTGTTTTTCCTGATCACGACAGCCGGAACAGACAGAAATTCGGTGTGTTTTGAACAGCATCAGAAGGCTCTGGATATCATTGAGGGAAGAAAAATCGACCCGACATTTTATCCCGTGATATATGGTGCTTCCGATGATGATGACTGGTCAAGCGAGGATGTGTGGTATAAAGCGAATCCTTCACTCGGCTATACGATAGACATTGAAAAAGTACAGAATGCCTATATCAGTGCAAAGGAAAATGCAGCAGAGGAGAATGTATTCCGTCAGCTCCGTCTTAACCAGTGGGTAAAGCAGAGCACACGATGGATGCAGATGGATAAATGGGATGCCTGTGCATTTGCCGTAAATGAGGAAGAACTTCTCGGACGGGAATGCTATGGCGGACTCGACCTTTCAAGTTCTACGGATATCACGGCATTCGTGCTGGTGTTCCCGCCAAGAAATGATATGGAAAAATATATGATACTTCCGTATTTCTGGATACCGGAAGATAACATGAGGCTGCGTGTCAGAAGGGATCATGTCCCATATGATGTATGGGCAGCCGAGGGATGTCTTCAGACCACCGAGGGCAATGTCATCCATTATGGATTTATCGAGCAGTTCATTGATGAGCTGGGAACAAAATTTCATATCAAAGAGATTGCATTTGACAGGTGGGGAGCTGTGCAGATGGTACAGAACCTTGAGGGTATGGGATTTACCGTTGTTCCGTTCGGACAGGGGTATAAGGATATGAGTCCTCCGACCAAGGAGCTGATGAAGCTGACACTTGAAGAGAGGATAGCACATGGCGGACATAAGGTACTGCGGTGGATGATGGATAACGTGTTTGTCCGTCAGGATCCTGCAGGGAATATCAAAATGGATAAGGAAAAATCCACGGAGAAGATTGACGGGGCTGTTGCAACCGTCATGGCACTTGACCGTGCAATCAGGAATGAGGGCAGTGACGGAAGTGTGTATGATGACCGTGGCATTCTCGTATTCTGATGCAGCTGTGTATGATTCTGTAAAATCATAATCCGGCTGCATGTTTCTGTGCTAATATAAAGAAAAAGCACAGGAGGCATCCGCATGCAGGAAGAATTTTTTATGAACAGTATGGAACATGATCCAAAACTCAGTGGGGAGCATGGTGCACAGACAAGGAAATCCCTTGCAATGAAAGCAGAGGAGATACTTGGAATGGATCTGGAAGTGATAGTGGCAGATGATGACCTAATGTATGATTCACTGGTAAAACTGAAACCGCTTGAGAATCCAAAGAAAAATCCAATGCAGAATGCACTGAGAAAATATTATTACTACAGGAATGGAAAAGAATTTCCAAGACTGAACAGTTATCAGAGATAATACGGAAACGGCACTTCTTCGGAGGTGCTTTTTTTGTAGCCGTTTTTAGGAGGTGTCACATGGGAATTAAGAGTTTATTTGGTTTCGGACAGGCGAGGGATAAGCCTGTGGATAAGGCGGCTGATGCCGGATATTCGTTCCTGTTCGGACGGACAACAAGCGGAAAGCCCGTGAATGAAAGAACTGCAATGCAGACAACGGCAGTATATGCCTGTGTCAGGATTCTTGCGGAAGCAGTCGCATCCTTACCCCTTCATGTATATGAGTATCAGGATGACGGAGGCAAGAAGCTGGTGCATGAACATCCTTTATATTATCTGCTCCATGATGAGCCGAACCCAGAGATGACTTCATTTGTGTTCAGGGAAACACTGATGAGTCATCTTTTAATATGGGGAAATGCCTATGCACAGATCATAAGGGACGGTGCCGGAAGGGTGCTTGGCCTGTATCCGCTTCTTCCTGACAAGATGGAAGTGCAGAGGGATGACCGGGGAAATATTTATTATGTGTATTCCAGAAACAGTGATGAAAATCCCATGTTCAAGGAATATGGCAACATCAAGCTGAAAGCCGAGGATGTACTTCACATTCCGGGACTCGGATTTGACGGACTGATCGGTTATTCACCGATTGCGATGGCAAAGAATGCTGTCGGCATGACGCTTGCCTGTGAGGAATACGGTGCGAGTTTCTTTGCAAACGGTGCGAATCCGGGAGGGGTTCTGGAACATCCAGGAGTGCTGAAGGATCCGTCCAAGGTCAGGGAATCTTGGAACTCCGTGTACCGAGGTGTGAATAATGCACACAAGATCGCAGTGCTTGAGGAAGGCATGAAGTACCAGCAGATAGGAATACCACCGGAAGAAGCACAGTTCCTTGAGACAAGGAAATTCCAGATAAATGAAATAGCAAGACTTTACAGGATACCGCCACACATGGTCGGTGACCTTGATAAGTCGAGCTTTTCGAATATAGAGCAGCAGTCCTTGGAGTTTGTGAAATACACACTGGACCCTTGGGTGATCCGGTGGGAGCAGTCACTCCAGAGGTCGCTCCTTCTGCCGGGAGAAAAAGGGAAGTATTTCATTAAGCTGAATGTGGACGGACTTCTCCGTGGGGATTATCAGTCGAGGATGAACGGCTATGCAGTCGGAAGACAGAACGGCTGGTTTTCTGCCAATGACATCCGTGAAATGGAGAACATGAACCCTATCCCTGATGAGGAAGGCGGCAACCTGTACCTTGTGAACGGCGCAATGACCAAACTTGCGGATGCAGGGGCATTTGCGGGAGCGGACAACGGACAGCAGAAGGAAGAAGAAAAACTCCCGGCACAGGAAAACAGCAGAAAGAGAGGTAAACGATGAAGCGGAAGTTTTGGAACTGGATAAAGAATGAAGATGAGAGCGTGCCTGATATGGAAAGGACGCTCTTTTTAAATGGCATGATCTCGGATGAAACATGGTACGGGGATGAAGTTACCCCGCAGCTTTTCAAGGATGAGCTGAATGCCGGAAGCGGAAATATCACGGTATGGATCAATTCTCCGGGCGGTGATGTGTTCGCAGCAGCACAGATCTACAACATGCTCCGTGACTACAAGGGAAGCGTGACCGTCAAGATCGACGGCATTGCAGCTTCGGCAGCATCCGTTATTGCGATGGCGGGAAATACGGTATGCGTATCCCCTGTGGCAATGATGATGATCCACAATCCTGCGACTATGGCAATGGGTGAGGCAAAGGATATGCAGAAGGCAATCGCAATGCTGAATGAAGTCAAGGAGTCCATCTTAAATGCTTATGAGTCCAAGACTGGGCTTACCCGTGCAAGGCTCTCACACATGATGGATGACGAGACCTGGTTTAATGCCAAGAAAGCCGTGGAGCTTGGATTTGCAGATAAGATCCTTTTTGATTCCGATGAGGATGAGAAAAAGAAAGAGCCGGAAGAGCCGGAGAAAAAGCCGGACGAAGGCAGTGAAGGAGAGGAAGAGGAGAAAAAGGATGACGGGGAAAAGGAGAAGAAAAAGAAGCTCCCGTTCCAGCAGGATTCCATGATGTTCTCTACAAAGGCGATGAATGAATCGTTCCTTTCCAAGGTATCCCATACGGATGCCATGATACCAGTTAACCAGTTGGAAAAAAGACTGAGTCTTTTAACACATTAAGGAGGATTTCAAGATGAGTAAGATTTTAGAATTAAGAGAAAAAAGAGCAAAGGCATGGGAAGCAGCAAAGGCATTTCTCGATGCCAAGAGAACACAGGAAGGCTTTGTGTCCGCTGAGGATGCAGCAACCTACGACAAGATGGAAGCAGATGTCGTAAATCTCGGAAAAGAGATCGAGAGACTGGAAAGACAGGCTGTCATCGATGCAGAGCTTGCAAAGGCAACAAGCACACCGATCACCAACCAGCCGAATGCAAAGACTGATGGTGATACAAAGACAGGAAGGGCAACCGATGAGTACAGAAAAGCGTTCTGGAACGGCATGAGAAACAAGGTGCTGTCCTATGAAGTACAGAATGCCCTTACCATCGGCACGGATTCCGAGGGCGGTTATCTCGTACCGGATGAGTACGAGAAGAAACTGGTGGAAGCACTGGAAGAGGAGGTATTCTTCCGTAACCTTGCAACCGTCATCAAGACATCGAGCGGTGATCGTAAGATCCCAATCGTTACATCCAAGGGTGAGGCAGCATGGATCGATGAGGGCGGTCAGTTCCCTGAATCCGATGACAGTTTCGGACAGACAACTATCAGTGCCTTTAAGCTGGCAACCATGATCAAGGTGTCAGATGAACTCTTAAATGACAGCGTGTTCAATATTGAGCAGTATATTTCAAGGGAGTTTGGAAGAAGAATCGGTACAAAGGAAGAGGAGGCATTCTTTATCGGTGACGGCAAGGGAAAACCTACCGGAATCTTCAATGCCACAGGCGGTGCAGAGACAGGGGTTACTGCCAATAATACTTCCATTACATTTGATGATGTCATGGATCTTTATTACTCCCTGCGTGCTCCATACCGTAACAAGGCAGTATGGCTTCTTAATGATTCGACCGTAAAGGCAATCAGAAAGCTGAAGGATGGAAATGGAAATTATATCTGGCAGCCGTCCGTGAGGGAAGGAGAGCCGGACAGGATCCTCAACCGTCCGTACCGCACATCCATTTATGTGCCGGAGCTTGCAGCAGGAAGCCGTGTCATGGCATTTGGTGATTACAGTTATTACTGGATCGCTGACCGTCAGGGCAGAAGTTTCAAGAGACTGAATGAGCTTTATGCTACAACTGGTCAGGTCGGATTCCTTGCTTCCGAGCGTGTGGACGGCAAGCTGATCCTTTCCGAGGCAGTCAAGACACTTGATATCAAGGCTGCCGGAAAGTAGGTGGACGGATGTTCGTAACGCTTGAGGAAGCCAAAGGTTATCTCAGGGTCGATTCGTCAGACGAGGATGATCTCATCCTCCGTCTGATGGAGACATCCGAAAGCCTGATCTTAAATGTGACAAGACGTACACGGGCAGGACTGAAACGGCATGAGGCACTTATCCGTACTGCGGAACTGTATGCTATTGCTTATCTGTATGAGCACAGGGAAGAAGCCGATCATAAGGCAATGACGGAAACACTGAAATATTTGCTCTTTGGGATCAGGAAGGAGAGATTCTGATGATTGAACTCATGCGTGAGAGGATCACGATACAGAAAAGCAGTACCCAAAAGGATAAGAATGGAAACCACATGCTTGTGTGGGAAGATTATTATAAGTGTTTTTCCTATGCGAACAACCTGTCCGGTAAGGAATACTGGGAAGCAAAACAGGTCAATGCGGAAACAGAACTGGATTTTATTATCCGGTACTGCAGTGAGGTGTCAGGACTTGACACGGAGCATTACCGCATAGTTTTCCGTGGAAGACTTTATAATATTACATTCGTTGATAACGTGCAGTACAAAAACAAATCGGTAAGGATAAGGGCTGCCCTGATAAAGAGGTGATGGAATGGCAGAGAGAAGAACGACCGTTGACGGTCTTGCGGATGCAATCATGGACGGACTCAAAGAGTATGCAGACCTTGCAACGGATACGGTCAAGGATGCGGTAAAAGATGTATCCAAGACGGTAAAGAAAGACATTCAGGCAAATGCCCCAAAGCGTACCGGCCGGTACAAAAAGAGCTGGACCGTGAAAAAGACAGCGGAAAGCAGCAATTCCATCACGATGACTGTCCATTCCAAGGACAGATACCAGATTGCCCACCTGTTGGAGCACGGCCATGCAAAGCGGGGCGGCGGCAGGGTAGCCGGAAGGGAGCATATTGCTCCGGCAGAGGCAAAAGGAAACAGGGAGCTTATGCAGAAGATTGAAAGGGGGCTGCGTTCATGACATATGAAGAAGTTGTGGCAATGATGGAAGAAATGAATCTTCCGTTTGCTTATGACCATTTTGTGGAAGGCGAATCCCCGGAACCGCCTTTTGCAGTATTTCTTTATCCGGGAAGCAGCAATTTCCCGGCAGACGGTAGGGTATATTATAAATCCAGCCGTCTGAATATAGAAATTTATACGGATTTGAAAAATCCGGAACTGGAATTTACAGTAGAAGCCGTGCTTGATCTGCACGGTATTTTTTATGAAAAAAGCGAAGTATGGATAGAAACTGAAAATCTGTATGAGGTGCTTTATCAGATGGAGGTATAGAAGATGGCTAATAAAAAGAACAAAGTCAAATTTAATATCTGCAATGTGCATTACGCACCGATTACGGTTGCAGAGGAAGGCACGGTCAGTTTTGGAACACCTGTACCAATGCCCGGTGCAGTATCCATCAGCATGGATCCGACAGGAGAGCCGGAATCATTTTATGCAGATGGTATTGAGTATTATGTAATCAACAACAATCAGGGATATGATGGTGACCTTGAACTTGCCATGATCCCGGAATCGTTCAGAACGGATATCTTAAAAGAGGAACAGGATGCCAATAAGGTGCTTGTGGAGAATGCAAATTCCGAAACAGGAAGCTTTGCACTTCTTTTTGAATTTGATGGTGATATCCGTAAGATCCGTCATGTACTTTATAACTGTTCCGCATCCCGTCCGACCATTGAGTCAAAGACTAATGAAGAAGATAAGGAAGTGCAGACAGAAACACTGACAGTAAAGGCAAGACCAATGGCAGACGGATATGTCAAGGCAAAGACAGGAGATTCCACGACAGATACAGTTTATAACAACTGGTATAAGAGTGTGTATCTTCCGGCTGCAACTCCGGCACTGGAGCAGCAGTCAGCAAAATCAACCAAGAGTGTATCATAGGGAGGACTAAGACATGGGTATCAGAAAGGATATAGAAATTGACGGACAGATGGTTGCATTCAAGGCAAGTGCAGCCATTCCAAGAATCTACAGATTAAAGTTCCAGAGGGATATTTATAAGGATCTGGCAGTGCTTGAAAAGAGTATTGGAGATGGAAAAGAGGAATCATCAAACCTTGATATGTTTTCTCTTGAGATGTTCGAAAATATAGCATTTATTATGGCCAAGCATGCGGATCCAAGCATTCCGGACACACCGGAAGAGTGGCTCGATAATTTCAATACATTTTCAATTTATCAGGTCCTTCCGCAGCTTATTGAACTGTGGGGACTGAATGTAAAAACGGATGTGGAAGCTAAAAAAAACTTCGTCCGACAGAGCGTGAAATGACAACCCCACTGTTTCTGTTGCGATGCGTGCAGTTAGGTTTATCGATGGCAGATCTTGATATGCTGTCGATAGGCCTTATCAATGATATGTACAGCGAGAGCCGGAACGATGATTATAAGTATGCTGAGCTTGCCACACAGGAAGACTTCGACCGATTCTGATTGAGAGAACAGTCTTTTTCTGTTATACTTATCTACAGAAAAAGGCTGGGATATTCTCAGCTACAAATCGAAATTTGTCAAAGAAACTTGATGACAATTAAGTGATAGTATTGCAGAAATGACAATCTGAAATTGAGGAGATAAATAAGTATGAATACAAAACAGAAACAAATTTTAGCATGGGTTCTCCTTAGTTGTGGAGTTATTATCGCCGGTGTAATACTTGGTGGTATTACCGGAAAACTTGTTTTAGACCACATCATATAAGGAGAAATGTCATGTTCAGTACAAATAAAAATCGTAAAATAGGTATGTTGATATTTCTGTTTGTTGTATCCTTTATTGTGGGTATGCTCATCAACATTCAACGTCTTGGGTCTTTACCGATGAAGCTTATCCAAGTTGAATGGAATGATACAGTAGGATGTGTGTATGAAAATCTTGATTATGAAAATCCGAGCGACCACAAATATGATTTATATGTGCCGAAAAATCTTGATACGCCAGAGTCAAAATGCCTGATTCTTTATATACACGGAGGAAGTTTTAATTCCGGGAGCAAAGAAGATGGCGATGCGTGGTGCAAATATTATACGTCAAAAGGATACGTAACAGCAACGGTTGATTATACATTGCAATCAAAGAAGGGAAAAAGTGAAGAAGAATTACTCAACGCCAGTCTTGAGTTAATGAATGAAGAAATTCTAAGCTGTGTTGCCGCAATCAAGGAGCAGGCATCGCAGCTTGGAATTGATTTAACACAAATGGCTACCTGTGGGGTGTCAGCAGGTGGAACACTTGCGATGAACTATGCATATAAAAATGCTGACATTTCTGCAATCCCAGTAAAGTTTGTCTTTCAACTCGCAGGTCCTGCTTCATTTGAGCCATCCGATTGGAGTTTGCTGAAATCGATAGACCATATAACCACAGATGCGGATTTTGCAACCATGATGACAGGGGTTAGAATTACAGATGAAATGATGGCATCAAAAGAGTATCTTCCGTATATTTACTCTGTTTCGCCTACATATTTGGTGGATGCAAACTCGGTGCCGACCTTGATGGGGTATGGACTAATCGACCATTGTGTGCCGACTCAACTTAAATACCCTTTAATAGATGCATTGAAAGAGAATGGTGTGCCATACGATTATGTTGAATTTCCAAAATCGAACCATGGAATGTATAATGATATTGATAAATTGCAGGAGTTTATCAATCTATCACTTGAATACTGTGATAAGTATTTTGATAAATAAGATAAAGACAAATTCAAGTTTGCAACACTGACAATTTTATAATATTACATAGGACATCCGTCAGAAATGGCGGGTGTTTTTATTTTATTACGGAGCAGAAATGCTCCTTTTTTTGTACCCATTTTTAGGAGGAGGTGAGAGGAATGGCAAGCCGTATTCAGGGTATCACGGTAGAAATTGGTGGTGATACAACCAAACTGCAGAATGCACTTAAAGGCGTGAACGGACAGATTAAGTCTACCCAGTCACAGCTTAAGGATGTAAATAAACTTCTGAAACTGGATCCGGGAAATACGGAGCTTCTGGCACAGAAGCATAAGCTGCTTGCGGAAGCGGTCGGTGAGACAAAAGAGAAACTGGCAACCCTGAAGACGGCAGCAGAACAGGCGAATACTGCACTTGCCAATGGCGAGATCTCACAGGAACAGTATGATGCCCTTCAAAGGGAAATCGTGGAAACGGAACAGGACTTAAAGAATCTGGAAACACAGGCCAACCAGTCGGCAACGGCAGTACAGAAAATTGCAACAACGGGCGAGAAGTTAAAGACGGTTGGGGACAACATTTCCTCTGCCGGGCAAAAGCTTCTCCCGGTAACAGCCGGAGTGACTGCACTGGGTACGGCATCCGTAACGACCGCAGCCAACTTTGAATCTTCCATGTCACAGGTACAGGCAACAATGGGAATCACCAAAGATTCTATGTCCAAGGTCAACGGGCAGTCGGTAAATACGATGGATACCCTTTCAAAGCTGGCAAAGAAGATGGGTGCAGAGACGGCCTTTTCCGCATCTGAGTGTGCGGAAGCATTGAATTACCTCGCCCTTGCCGGATACGATACACAGCAGATGTGTGATACACTGCCGACCGTTCTTAACTTGGCAGCAGCCGGAGATATTGCCCTTGCTGATGCTTCGGACATGGTAACGGATGCGATGTCTGCCCTTGGAATGGGTGTGGATGAAGCAGAAACAATGGTAGACCAGATGGCAAAGACGGCATCTACCACGAACACATCGGTTGCACAGCTTGGCGAAGGAATCCTTACCATTGGTGCGACTGCAAAATCCATCAAGGGCGGTACGGCAGAACTGAATACCGCACTTGGTATTCTTGCAAATAATGGTATCAAGGGTGCAGAAGGCGGTACACACCTCCGTAATATTATCCTGTCCTTACAGAATCCTACGGATAAGGCAGCAGCCCAGATGGAAGCCCTCGGACTTTCCGTATATGATTCTGAAGGAAACATGCGGTCAATGAATGATATTCTTGGTGACCTCAATAAGAGCATGGATGGAATGACATCTGCTGAGAAGTCAAATATCATCAGCACCATTTTCAATAAGACAGACCTTTCTTCCGTAAATGCCCTGCTTGCCAATACGGGAGAAACATGGGACAGTTTACAGAAGTCCATCACGGACAGCGGTGGTGCTGCACAGCAAATGGCAGATACACAGCTTGATAACTTACAGGGACAGATCACCATCTTAAAGTCAGCACTGGAAGGCCTGGCTATTTCATTTGGAGAACTCCTGATGCCGGCCATTAAACAGATAGTCGGATGGGTACAGAAGTTTGTTGACTGGCTGAATGGACTGAGCGAGGGAACAAAAAAGACGGTCGTTACGATTGCACTTCTGGCAGCAGCACTCGGCCCCGTTCTTATCGTGATCGGCAAGGTAATATCCGCAGTCGGCACGATCATGACAATCGTTCCGAAGATTGCCGGAGTCATCAATACGGTAAAAGGAGCATTTGCAGCACTTAATACTACAATGCTTGCAAATCCAATCGTTCTTATCATTGCAGCAATAGCAGCTCTTGTGGCTGCTTTTATTTATTTGTGGAATAACTGCGATGGATTCCGTCAGTTCTGGATAGACCTTTGGGAGAATGTAAAACAGGTAGCCATCACGGTATGGAATGCCATAAAAGCGTTCTTTTCACAGGTATGGGAAGCAATCAAGATGATATTCTCGACCGTGTTTGAAGTGATAAAAACGCTGGTAACCACTTATTTCAATCTGTATAAAACCATCATTGAAACGGTATTCAATGTAATAAAGACCGTCATTACTACGATCTGGAATGCAATCAAGGGCGTGTTTACTACAGTTTTCAATGTGATAAAAACTCTGGTCACAACGTATTTCAATATCTATAAGACCATTATCCAGACGGTGCTTACCATTATCCAGACGGTTATCACGACCGTGTGGAATACGATAAAAACGGTCATTACCACAGTTCTGAATGCGATAAAGACCATCTTTTCCACGGTATGGAATGCAATAAAGACGATCATCAGTGCAGTGGTAAGCGGAATCAAGGGACTGATCACGGGAGATTTCACTGCAGTCAAAAATTCCATTACCACGATAATGAATACGATAAAGAGCACCATTTCCACTATCTGGAACACCATCAAGTCCACCATCTCCACGGTTCTTGGTGCAATCAAGGGTGCAGTCACATCCGTATTTAATGGAATCGTAAATGCAGTGAAGGGGGCAATGGGAAATGTCTTAAATGCCGTAAAATCAGGATTTTCCAATGTAAAGAGCTACATCACGGGTCTGGCTTCACAGGCATTTACATGGGGTAAGGATCTCATCATGGGAATCGTAAACGGCATCAGGAGCTGCATCGGTGCAGTCGGGGATGCAGTAAAGAGTGTGGCTGACAAGATCAAGTCATTCCTTCACTTCTCCGTGCCGGATGAAGGCCCTCTTACTGATTATGAATCATGGATGCCTGACTTTATGGGCGGACTTGCCAAGGGAATCGAAAAGAGCCGTGGAATGATCCAGAAAGCAGTCAGCGGGGTTTCTTCCGACATGGTCATCAATCCAAAGGTCAGCGGGGTGGAAAACATGACAGGAAACCCTACGGCACAGCAGACGGAAAGCATTTCAGGAATGCTTTCTGCAATTACTTCTGCAATCCGGGATGTTAAGGGAGACAGCGGTGACATTGTCATTCCTGTATATCTGGGCGGTACGATGCTCGATGAGGTTATTGTATCGGCACAGCAGAGGGCAAATTTAAGAAGCGGAGGAAGATAGCATGGCATATATACAGTATCTTGTTTTTAACGGCCGTTCCCTTCCAAAGCCGGATTCTTATGACGTGGGACTTTCCGATGTAGAGGCAGATTCCGGCGGGGAAACGGAAGCCGGAACAACACAGAGGGATGTGGTAAGGACGGGAGTGGCAGACATTTCCGTCTCTTTTTCAGTATCACCGAAGTGGGTAAAACTTCTGACGGTATATTCCAAACTGCCGAAGATCGCAGTGGAATATTTCGATACGGAAACCTTGGACTTAAAAGAAGCAGAAATGTATATTACTGGATTTAAGGCAAAGCTGGAAAAGGATACATCATACAAAGGTCTGTGGACGGTATCTTTTTCCCTGAAAGAAATGTAGGAGGCGGATACGGTGTTTGAGGTATCAGAAAAATTCAAGAATGCCGTAAGGCAGAATACAAGAAAATATGAATGGTACGGGACCATCACGACAAAAGCCGGAAAGGAATATCCGTTTACGGCTAAGGATATCGTGAAAGGTTCCGGCTACATAAAGTGGCAGTGCTGCAGTAATACGGAGATAGAACTCGGAACGGTTTATGCTGCTGAAATGGGAATCAGCCTGTTTTCGGAAATCGACCGTTATACCCTTGAGGATGCAGAGGTAAGGCTTTATTACCGCCTGACACTTCTGGATGGGACAAAAGAGACCATACCGATGGGAATTTATGAGATCTCCGAAGCAAACAGGAAGGTACGGACATTGGAACTGAAAGGCTATGATCATATGCTCCGGTTTGAAAAAACGCTGAAGCTGGATTCTTCAAGCGGAACGCCATATCAGTTTCTAAAGGCTGCGTGTGATGCATGTAAGGTTGAATTGGCACAGACGGTTGCGGAGATCAACGCCCTCCCAAATGGAAAAACCACCCTCGGTGTTTATTCTGATAATGACATGGAAACATTCCGTGATCTGATCTTTTATGTGGCACAGGTGGTAGGCTGTTTCTGCCAGATAGACCGGTATGGAAAACTGGTTCTCAAAAGATATGGAAATGAGTCCGTATGGAATGTGGAGCAGAAGGAAAGGTTTGACAGCAGTTATTCGGATTTTGTTACAAGATATACTGCCGTGTCATCCACGAACCAGATCAGCCAGACGGCAGAGTATATTGCAATGGAAAAGGATGATGCCCTTACAATGAACCTCGGTATCAATCCGCTTCTTCAGTTCGGACTGAAATCCGTAAGGGAGAAAATCCTGCGGGAAATCCTGACGGCACTGCAGAAGATAAATTATGTCCCGTTTGACAGTAACACCATAGGAAATCCGGCAATGGAAGTCGGTGATATCCTTAAGTTCTCAGGCGGTCATGCAGACGAAACAAAAATAAGCTGCATTACAAGCATCGAGTGTAAGATCTACGGAAAGACGACACTGAAATGCGTGGGTAAAAATCCGAGACTTGCATCTGCCAAGAGCAAGAACGATAAGAACATTACGGGTCTTATCAATTCCGTGGAAAGCGGAAGGACCATTATTTATAACTTTGTAAATGTTGCCCCGTTTGAAATAGGACAGCCACTGACGAATGTTATGGATATTGATTTTACTGCAACGGAGGACACAACGGCAGCGTTCCAGTGCGAGATGCTTCTCGAAGTAATAAAGCCGGAGGATGCCACTGCAGATGGAGAAACGGAAGAAGAAAACCCAGAGCCGGAACTTCCGGAGCTTTCCATCATATACAAAATAAATAATGAAACCATTGATACCTTTATGCCGACAAAGACCTGTCTGTATGGAAAGCATATTATGACATTGTTTTTTCCGATATCAAAGGTCATAGAGAACAGTTCAAATACATTTTCCATGTATCTAAAGATATCATCAGGGAGCGCAAAGATCGGTGAGGCACAGATCAGGGCAACCATCAGTGGTCAGGGACTCGCAGCAGGACTGGGAGACTGGAATGGACGCATCAATATCAATGAGAATATTGGAAATATCAGCATTACGGATGTACCGTTTGTGGCTGATGTGTTTAAGGATACGGCATCCGTAACATTCCCGTCCAAAAAGACACAGGGACTGACACAGACAATCGGAAATATTCCGATTGCTGACCAGAACTATGAAGCGGATGCATTTACGGATCGTGCATGGATCACGGAGATCCTCCGAACCTTTGTACTTACAAGCGTGCGGGGAAATCCGAATTATAACGGATATATCACGGTCAATACGGAAGAACGGTTCATGCTGCGGAAACGGTATGTACAGAAGTCAGGACCGGAATCCCTCGATCACGGATATGCAGAAGACCTCGTGATCGATATTTCATACTTCACAAGGGTGGACGGGGTGGAAGTCAATGGTTATACCGCAGCAGTCCGTCCGCAGTTTGTAATCACTACGGCAGAGACTTCCGTTAAATTTCCAGATACCATTACCGTTGAAAACGGGTTCTTTGAACTGAAAGCAGTAACTGAACAGACACAGGAAGCCGTGACGGATGAAGTGGATGAAGGTTTTCTGGAAAGGACAACGGTTGATATATCCGGCTTTGACGGAGTGAAAGGAGTGGAATTTACACTATGAACTATGACAATATAAATGATATTTTTTCGGCCGGTATCACCAACATGACCTGTCTGTTACAGGACAGCAACAACTATGATGGCGGTACGCTTACCGTGAGCGGTGCGGATTTTTTCACGTTCCTCGGAAAAGCCGTGCCGTATATTTATGCACATGGTGATTCTTACTGGGGAATCGGCAGTGATGCCACGCACCTTAAAGTGGATAACCGTGATACCAGAATGAGATCGCTTTACAGGGAAGAAGGGACTTTATACAGTTATTACCGTTTCCTGAAAATACGGTGGGAAGGATGGTCGCATTACAATGCATCCGGGGCGGACTACCAGCTAAAGTATGACCTCCTGTTCTGGGACACGGGGGATATTTCCCTTCATATGATTTCTGTTCCTGTCCAGTGCTATGATGGCGGTTTTGGGTTTAGTGCAGACAAGAACTATACTTTCACAAAGCCCGATGCAGCTTCCCCGGATATTACTTTCCAGTATTATGCGGACAGTAAGACCTTTGAAGTGAAATACACACCGATTGACCTGTTGGTCCCGTTTAAACTCCTCATAAAAGACGGGGACGGAAAACTGTATACGGTGGAGAACCAGATCATAAATGAGGAGCTGTCAGAAACAGCGGATGTGCTTGTCGGACTGGAAGAAACAGAAGTCAATGCACTTTTGTTTAAAAAATATGGATTTGCAAAGATGCCGGAGTGGAATCTGATAAAAGGGCTGATACTTCCTTCCGTATTAAGCTGGAGTGACAGCAGGGCATTTCCTCTGAATGCCGTGATCACGGGAACACCGCCAAAGCAGTATATTGAATGCATGGCGGATCTTTCGGACGGCACGGTTATTGGAATCAAGGCACTGAATGCAGAATATGAGGGAGAAATCACGGTACAGTACAGTTATGACGGGGAGACCTTTACGGATGAAACCCCGATGGCGGATTTTCTCACCATGAATCTGGATGAATTGTATGCCGGACTGCTGGAAGCAAAGACGATAACCTTCCGTTTCTGGCTTGCGGGCGATGCAACGCTTACATCCTTTATCATGAATTATAGAAATGGAGATGATGACGATGCTCAAGGGAACAACAAGAATAGAACTTACTGATGTAAATACGGGTGAGGTGGAGACTTACCAGAACAGCAATATGGTCACCAATGCACTAAGGGACATCCTGAAACCGCTCGGACTTTCCAAAAGACCGAACAGGTTCTTAAATGAGTTTGTGCCGTATTATGAAAAACTGCTCGGAGGAATCCTGTGCTTCGACAGGGAGATACCGGAGAATGCGGATGGATATTATCCCCCGGCAGATGCAAACCTTGTCGGCTGTGCTTCACATGGAATGCAGAACAACACAAAGAATACCTTCCGTGGCGGATTCAACCAGACAGAATCGGAAGTAAATCTGAAAGACAGGTATGTGAAATATGTATATGATTTTGCAACCAGTCAGGCGAACGGCACGATTGCCAGCATCTGTCTTACACACAGAAATGGTGGTCTTACATCATACGGCAGTAAAAATACCAGTCCAATCAGGGACAATTTACTGATGCAGTCCATTGCAGAAGACAATCTTCAGTATGTGTACCCTGACAGGACAGGAGCAAGCACGAGCAGCAGATATTCTGGTATGACGATTGGAAAAACGGAGCTGATATTCCTAATCGACAGGGCAAAGGACTGTGTGTATTATTTCAAGGTGGCAGATAAGAACCATATCCACATCACAAAAAGACGTGCATTTTTAAAGACGGTGTCTATTCTTGATAATATTTATACCACGAAACCGCTTATCGAAGAAATCGAACTGGCGGAGCTATCCTCGGAACTGCAGATAGGCTACTGGTCATATAATTATGATCCGTCAAATGATTGTCTGTATATCTGCACGAGCAGCAACAGCAGGACTGCCCCAGAGGGAAAGTTTCTTATAACGGAAATAAAAGTGGACACTTGGAAAATCAAGCAGTATGAAATTACAAACACTACGGATAAATATCTCAGGACGGAAGGAAACTGGGGAATGTTCGTTACCGAAGGCTATCTTCTGCTGAGGGGATATGATGCCCCGTATGATGTGTATAAAATCCAGATCACGAATTCGGCCAATGTTGTAAAGCTGAAGCGGACCAATGTGACCAACATCAATGGCGTGCCAAAGTTCGTGATCAACGGACGGGTTTATTACGAATACAGTTATGAACAGCTTCTGATTGCGGATTTGGCAACGAATGAGATTATGCCACCGGAGACACAGACATTGTTTAATTCCAGTTATACGATGAGCGTGACTCCTGTAAGAAATGAACCACTCATTTACTTTTGTGATTATGGCACATGGTCAACGTCCGGCTGGTACATGATGTGTAATTATCTGGCAACCATCAATAACCTTGATGCCCCGGTTACCAAGACGGCAGATAAGACAATGAAGATAACCTATATCTTACAGGAACAATAAAATAATTTTCGGAAATCGGCAGTTATCCATTACGGTTAGCTGC
The DNA here is from genome assembly GCF_014384985.1 of Jutongia huaianensis. Lineage (GTDB taxonomy): Bacteria > Bacillota > Clostridia > Lachnospirales > Lachnospiraceae > Jutongia > Jutongia huaianensis. The sequence goes on along the minus strand of NZ_JACRSX010000003.1, from coordinate 171,895 downwards.
TTTTTTCATACAAAAAATCAAAGGAGGACAAGACGATGAAGGAATTCTGGAATGCGGTACAGTTTGTATTTACGGCAGTCGGGGGATGGCTCGGCTATTTCCTTGGCGGATGTGACGGCCTGCTTTATGCGCTGCTTGCGTTTGTGGTGATTGATTATATCACGGGAGTGATGTGTGCAATCAGTGACCAGAAGCTGTCCAGTGCAGTCGGTTTTAAGGGAATCTGCCGTAAGGTGTTAATTTTCCTTATGGTCGGCATTGCAAACATTATGGATGTACATGTCATCGGCACCGGAAGCGTGCTTCGGACGGCAGCTATTTTCTTCTACATCTCAAATGAAGGGATATCCCTTCTGGAGAATGCATCCCATCTGGGACTGCCTGTTCCGGCAAAGATAAAAGCCGTTCTGGAACAGCTCCATGACAGGGCAGAAGATGACAAAGACAACGGGGAAGGGTAGCACCTTCCCTATTTTATTACAAAGAATTGGAGGATCATATTATGAGTCAGAGATTTGGAATTGATGTAAGCAGATGGCAGGGCAGTTTTGACTTTGCAAGGGCTAAGAGTAAGGAAGGCGTTGAGTTTGCCATTATCAAAGCCGGAGGTGCTGATTCCGGGCTTTATAAGGACAGCCAGTTTGAGGCAAACTATAAGAAATGCGTGGAATGCGGACTTCCGAAAGGGGCATATTTTTATGGAAATGCCAGAAGTACTGCAGAAGCAAAGAAAGAGGCAGGATATTTCCTTTCACTCCTTAAGGGGAAGAAGTTTGAATATCCTGTTTTTTATGATGTGGAAGGAAGCATGATCACAAAGAATGACAGGAACACACTGACACAGATCATCAAGGCATTCTGTTCAGAAGTGGAAGCAGCCGGATACTGGGTCGGTATTTATTCATCCGAGTCATTTTTTAACAGCGAGATGAACGATGTGGAGCTTACTCGCTACACCCACTGGGTTGCCAGATGGGGAAAGAGCAAGCCGTCCCCAGCAAGCGGTGCGGAAACACAGATCTGGCAGTTTGGCGGTGAGACGAACCTTATCCGCAGTAATAAGATTAACGGACAGACCTGTGATCAGGATTACTGCTATGTGGATTTCCCGGCAAAGATCAAGGCAGCAGGACTGAATGGTTATGCGAAGGGAAACAGCAGTGCTCCGGCAAAGAAATCAAACGAGGAGATCGCAGCAGAGGTCATTGCCGGAAAGTGGGGGAATGGCACGGAAAGACAGAACCGTCTGTCTCAGGCGGGATATGATTATTCTGCCATCCAGAGCATCGTGAATAAAAAGCTCTCGCCATCCAAGAAATCCGTGGATGAGATCGCAAGGGAAGTCATTCATGGTGACTGGGGAAACGGAACGGAGCGTAAGAACCGAATCAGTGCTGCCGGATACGATTATTCCGCAGTGCAGAAAAGGGTAAACGAGCTTTTAGGATAAGGATATGGCTGATGGTCAGGAATGGCTGTCAGCCGTATTTTTTTCAGTTTATGCCAAGGATAAAAAGGTGAAAGGTATCCGAGAAAACACTTGCTATTATTGGCTTTCAGAGTGATATATAGACTACCAAAACGAAAGGAGGCATGGCTTGTGGAAATTCAGATCAGGGAAGGAAACAGGGAACAGAAGAGAAAACTAAGGGTATGTGCTTATTGCCGTGTATCAACGGATGCAGATGAACAGGAAAATTCACTGGAAAACCAGATAAGGCATTATGAAACTGTCATAAAAGCGAACCCGGCTTATGAATATGCCGGAGTCTACAGTGACTTTGCCATATCAGGGTTCAAGGAAAAAAGACCCGGTCTGCAGAAGATGCTTGCTGATGCACAAAAAGGAAAGATAGACCTTATATTAACAAAATCGGTATCACGTTTTGCAAGAAACACCTCAATCGTTCTGGAAGCTACACGAAAGCTGAAAGAACTGAATGTAGGTGTTTTTTTTGAACTTCAGAATATCAATACCCTGTCGGGGGAAGGCGAGCTGATGCTTACGATCCTTGCTGCATTTGCACAGGCAGAAAGTGAGAGCGGAAGCGTTGGTGCAAAGATGGTGTACCAGAGAAAGTACGAGGCAGGTATTCCGGTACAGTACCTTGAGCGTTCTTTTGGATATACGAAAGACGAAAGGGGAGTCTATATTGCAGACGAAGAGGAAGCAGCATGGGTAAGAAAGATCTATGAGATGGCAGCAGACGGATATACTCCTGCATCAATCAAACGGTATCTGAATGAAAACAAGGTAAAGACCATAGGCGGTGCAGAATGGATCGACAGCACGGTGTTCCGTCTTATTGAAAATGAGATCTACAAGGGTGATTACATCATGCATAAGCATTTTGTGAATGAAGAAAGAAAATTGGTGAGAAACAGGGGAGAAGTAGATGCATGGTATATCGAGGATGACCATGAAGCAATTGTTTCCCCCGAACTCTGGCAGAAGGCACAGGATGCCATTGAAGCAAAGCGGGATTACCTTGCAGAAGGATCTGTTATTGAAGATTTTACGGAAGAGAACTACCCATACATGAACAGGATATTCTGTGCAAAATGCGGACATCCGCTTTATAGACGCATCTATAGTAACGGCAACAGACTGAACTGGGGGTGCAGCGGTACAAAGCGGCATGGGAAATCATTCTGCGAAGGGATAAACATTCCGGACGGGGTGCTTCGGAAAGCATGGCATTTTGACGGGAATATGTATATTGATGAGAAACCTTCCGTAAAGGGTACAAAGGAATTCACCTATCTGAAGGAGAGCTCATGGAAAAGAAGGCATAAGAAGAAAGTGCCAGAAGCAATACCGGAAAATACGGAAGAAGCATATCCGTACAGAAAGAAGATATTCTGCGGACTCTGCGGAAGCAGACTGGTCCGCCATGTAAATCCGAAAAGCCATAAGGTCATATGGATATGCAACGGGGCAAAACGGAAAGGAGTGGCATTCTGCAGGGGGACAAGGATACCTGACTCCGTTATCAGGGGATGGGGAGAAATCAAAAAAGATATTTATATTCAGAGAAAGGATGATAAGAATGGCAAGAAGCGTTACAGTTATACCAGCAAGAAACCGACAGCGTGAAACAGGACGCAGGGCGGTACAGGAAAAGAAGATAAGGGTGGCAGCCTACTGCCGTGTTTCCACGGATCAGGAAGACCAGCTCCACAGCTTTGAAGCACAAGTCGATTATTACACTAAATATATCAATGACCATGAAAATTATGAAATGGCGGGCATCTATGCGGATGAGGGTATTTCAGGAACCAACACAAAGAAAAGGGAACAGTTCAAAAGGATGATCGCAGACTGCGAAAGCAGTAAGATAGACCTTGTCATTACAAAGTCCATCAGCCGTTTTGCCAGAAACACGCAGGACTGTCTGGCATATTCCAGAAAATTAAAGAACCTTGGAATCGGCATCATATTCGAGAAGGAAAACATCAACACCCTTGATTCCACGGGCGAGCTTCTATTCACGATATTAAGCTCGCTTGCCCAGGATGAGTCAAGAAATATTTCGGAGAACTGCAAATGGGGCATCCGCACCAAATTCAAGAATGGTGAGATGCATCTGAATACATTCAAATTCTTAGGATATGATAAAGATGAGAATGGTAAGCTGGTCATCAATAAGGAACAGGCAAAAACGGTAAGACGCATCTACAGGGATTTCCTTATCGGCATCAATCCGGCACAGATCGCAAAGGAACTGACGGAAGAGAAGGTTCCGGGATGCAACGGACAGACGAAATGGTATCCAAGCACAATCGTGGGTATCCTGAAACAGGAAAAGCATATGGGCGATGCGCTTCTGCAGAAGACCTATACGGCAGATTTCCTTACCAAGAGACAGGTTAAAAACAACGGTGAGATAGCGCAGGTCTATGTAAAGGACAGCCATAAGGGGATCATAGATAAGCAGACATGGAATGCGGTGCAGGAAGAATTTGAACGCAGGGAACGGTTCATGGAAGCGCACGGCACGGACAGGTACAGTTACGGTGCGGACTGCATGCCGTTCTGTGAGAAGGTGTTCTGCGAGGAATGCGGAAGCCTGTTCACGAGACATTCATGGAGATCAAGGGGAATCGTACAGTGGCAGTGCAAGAACCACAGGAAAGATGGGAAAGTGGCATGCACGAATGCCTACGTTGATAATGCAGACCTTGAAAAGGGATTTGTAAAAGCATTCAACAGACTGGTGGCAGACAGGGATAAGCATATGGAAAGATGGCAGCAGATGAAGTCGGACGGGACACCGCTTGAAAAGATCAGGGCGGGGCAGATGATGGAAGCCGTGGGAAATGAACCTCTTACCAGATTCGTCCCGGAGATCGCACAGCTTGTCCTTGCGGAAGTGACGGTGCTTGGTGCAAAGAAATATGAGTTCTTCTTTCAGGAAGGCAGCAAGGTAAAGGTTTCCGTGTAGATCACCCGGAAACCCCGCTGTCATGAAGTCCAAACAGCTCCATCTGGCTGCTTTCACCGTCCGCATCCCCAGGTTCAGGAATGTCGGATGGTTCTTCTTCCATGTCCTTTTTATGCGGAAGTTTATGGGTATAAAGTTTATCCCAGGTAAGCGGATTCCGGCTTTTTTTGTTGTAGTATATCAGTATGGCTTCCGCAAATCCGAGTGAGCCGGAACGCCTGTCCTTTGCAGTGCGGGCGAGTTCCTTGATGGATATCCTTCCGAGCTTTTCCTTAAATACATCATCTTTTATGGCATCACCGTAAGCATTCAGGAAACGTGCCAGTCCGTTCATCATGTTTGCACTGAAGGACTGGGATGCACCTTCCCATGTGGCTGCAATGAGACGGATGACATGGTCGAGCATATGATAGCCGTATTTGTCGTGGATGTTTTCCAGGGTTGCGACAGCGCAGATACCGCCCGGTGTCGTGGTAGATGCGATGGTAAGGTCATAGGATTCCACCAGGTCACGGATGATGAGCTGTTTGTCATTGCCAGCCTCTATGTTTGCCATGAATATCTCATAAGGCAGCAGGGGCTTTACATATTTCATCTGGTTTGCAAAGATATCCGCTTCATGTTCATATCCGAGGTCATCGTATACCATACACCACACGGGTGTCTCCCTGGATCCTGAAACGAGGGCAACGATCTCAATGGTGTGCTGCCCGTTGAATACATAGTTGATGCCGTTCCTCCGGCTGACCTTTACGGGATTTATCTGGTACAGGTCAAAGTTGGCGGCAGCACGCTGGACATGGTGCTGTGAGAGGTTGCGCTGGTATTCCTGGTTGGATACGAGATTCCTGATAGGAATCTGTTCAAAGTGTACTTTTGGGACGAACTGCATCAGGTCAATGGCCTGTGGCGTTTGTCCGGCTGTCTGTTCTTCTGTCATCTGGATCATCCTCCTCAAGCTGCGAAAGCAGTCTGGTTATTTTTCTTGTTAGGTTTAACAGCTGCATCTTCACTTCACGCCTTGCATTAACTGAGGTGGAAGGAAAATCTGTAAGCTCCATGGTCCTTGATATGGTCTTTGACCATGAAGGTATCGTAAATTTAAGGCTTTCGAGTTCCGCATCCGGGTCAGTGGCGGGCATCTGCTTAATTCCGGCTTCGGCACTTTCCTTTTCCCGTTTTATTCTTCTTGAGTCCGGTTTTCCGGTGGGAAGCCTCTGCCACCTGAGTTCGTGCCGGAGCTGGGAGTATCCGATGCGGTCTATAGACCCGCTGTCCAAGAGCCTTTTCAGTCCGTTGATATCCTCAATGGGAAGACGGGAGAGTTCTATGATATTTTCATGGGATACACGGAGTTTCCCGTTTAATATCTTTTCTGCGATCTCCGGGCTTTTCCTTTTCAGGTCATCGACCGCACGGGCATAAATATCATATTTTGTCACGGTGGAAAAACCAAAATTAAATTCATTGCCTATGATGGTGGCAATATCTGTCTTACGGACATATTTCTGTGATACCTGTCCGTCTGCATTCAGTTCCGTGTCAGGATGTTTTTTCATGAATTCATCACTGGCGGTATTCATGTCCGCACGGAACAGTCTGCCTATCAGGTATTTTTTGTATTCCCCGGTAAGGTCTGTACGTTTGAGCTGTTCATGGCAGATAAAAGAGACTGCCATATCACGGCTTTCAAATATGATGCGCCGGATGTTGAAATGGATATCCCATTTCGTACAGATTTTATACCGCAGACGGCCGTCAAGTATGATACCGTTCCACACGCATACAGGCTCCAGGCATCCGTGGTCAAAGATGTTTTCTTCGAGTTCTTCCAGGTACTTTTCTTCCCTTGGCTGTATTAGCTCATCAAATTCCGGATCCGTCTGAAGTTCCGGGACTGGTCTGTTGTTCATACTGATTCCTCCGTTCGGGTCATATCATCTACAAGTACGCATTCATTCATGGAAAAGCTGGCCAGGCATTCTTTTGGATTCAGTGCACCGTAGATACGGTAGCTGTGGTTGTCCTCAAGATGTATGCCTGTATGCTGTAATGCCTGTAAAAGCTCCGTACTGTATAATTCGTAACAGTAACGGCTGTCGGCTTTACTGTAGCGCACACGGTGGGCAAGGTAATCCTTACGCACACTTTTCCTTATGGCAATCATGCTGTCCTGTGGGTTTACAAGCAGCTGGATATACTCTGGGTCACCGAGCATATGGAGCGTGAGCTTGTGTATGCGTATTCTGTTTTTCTTTAAGTCAATGCATAGGACCGGCTTCAAAGAGGTTTCTCTGTTCATAATGCTGTTCCTCCTTTTCTGGATGTTCTGTTTTTTCTTCTTCCGGTTCAGCGGTATTGTTTTCGGAGATGCCGAACACCGCATAACCGTCAAACATGTTGACCTGTAAACTGCTCTGGTGTTCCTCGACAGGCACACCGAACTGGTTCTGCCATTCTTCCGGATAGCTTGGCGTGCGGGATGCTTTTATCTTTCCGTCTTCCTTTTCCTCACGCACGAAGATCTCAGGCGTTGTGAGGTCAAAGACAAACAGCAGTTCATTGTCTGACCGTATCAGCTTCCCAAGCAGTTTATAGCGGTAGGATGAATTCCATCCCATAAGCGACACGACTTTGGCAAAAAAGATACGGCAGGTGATCTGTCTTGGAGAGCGTTTTGCCGTTGCGGAACACCACCGGAAGGAATCCTTCTCATCCTCCTGGCATGGACGCACCGCCAGTTTCTTTTCATCCGGGTTTACGAGTATCTGCACGAAATCCGTATCCGGCAGCTTTTTTATGCATGCGGTGTTTACGGATACCTTGCTGGAATTAAAAGTAAAGGACGGTTCGTAGGTATGGGCAAAGAACTCGCCGCGGACGACCTGATACCCGTCATAGCTGAAAGCATCATCCTCGGTCACGGGAATGGTATTCTTTTCATCGTTTGTCTGTATGTTCATCTGTGTTCTCCTTCATATCTGACATGATCTGTTTAATATTCTTTTCGATGTCATTTTTACTGGTGACCTGTATATCAGTGTCGTTGTATGTTACCGGGGCATGGGAGGTATCCGGGTCTTTACGTCCGGTGAATCCGGCAAGTTCCTCTGCCTGTGCGTGGCTGTAATAATTGCTCCCGAATGTGTCTGCCCAGTCAGGCGGATAGGCCCGGACATTTCTCTGCTGGTTGTCCGTAAAGGGTTTTACGGCCGGATCCGCATCCGGTGCAGCGACCATGTCATTGGGGATGAATATCTCCGGTTCGGAAAGGTTGAAGAGCAGTACGGCATCATTCCCGCTGCCACGCTTTACCCCCGTAATGCGGTAACGGCAGTCATCGTTCCAGCCGAGGAGGGAATAGAGCGTGGGAAGAAATGCAGTTCCGCTGATCTCACGTGGAGAGTTTTTGCCGTCTTTCTTTTTAGACCACTGCATGGCATTCCGGCAGTCTTTCCCCGCATTCCTTACGGCAAAGACCAGTTTCTTTGGATGTATGAGCAGTTCCACAAGCGTGCTGTCAAGTTTGCGGACGGCAGGAGCGGAAAAGCGGATATCTCCCTGGCTGAAGGTAACGGTTATACGGTCCGTGCTGTCAAAAAACTGTGAGCGTGCGATCTCATATCCGCGCAGGTCAAATTCACCAGATCTTACCTCTACATGCCCGGAAGATGGGCCGGACTGTTCCGTGCCGTCATAAACACTGGAAGAAGCATTCATGTAATCCGTTTCCTTAAATCCCGCCCATCTGGGGTTTATGGATACAAACCCTTTCAGGACGCCTCTCGGAATGACCTTCAGCTGCGGAAGGATCCCCTTGTTCCCGTACTTGGCATTGCTGATCAATCTCTGGACCGCAATAAAGTCATCCCTTGATATGATGGCTTCGTGATGGTCGCGCTTCCGGTACTGGGGACGGTTCTGCATATTCTTCTTTGATTTGTGATTGAGGTAATTCGGAGTGTAGGTCTTGTGTGCAAGGACATCACCGCAGTGCCTTTCATTCTGCAGTATCTGAAGGATGGAACCGGGAGACCATACGGTGTTTCCTTTTTTGGTCTCGCAGCCGAGTTCCGTCAGGGTATCGGCAATCTCCTGACAGGTGCATCCGTTTAAGTACATCATAAATATGAGTTTTACGATCTTTGCTTCCCCTTCATTAATGATGAGGTTTCCGTCTTCATCATGATCATATCCGAGGAGTATCGGTGTAAGGAAGATTCCCCTGCGGAAACGCATCTCAATGGATGCATTCATGATCTCACTTTTGGTATGGCTTTCTTCCTGTGCAAGTGTGGCCATGAAGGAAAGCACCATCTCACTTTTGGGGTCAAAGGTGTTAAGCCTTTCTGTTTCAAAGAAAACACCGACAGGATGGGGAAGTGAGAGAAGCTCCCTGACATAGCCGATGCAGTCCACCACATTCCTGGCAAAACGTGATACGCTCTTGGTCACGATAAGATCTATCTGACCTTTTTTGCAGTCTTCAATCATCAGTTTAAACTGGTCACGGTGCTGGAGGGAGGTGCCGGAGATGCCTTCATCCGCATAGATCTGCACCAGTTTCCAGTTCGGACTCTTACTGATGACATCATGGTAATGGTTCTTCTGCAGTTCATATGAGGATGTCTGTCTCGGATCATCCGTTGACACCCTTGCATATACGGCAACACGCTGTTCATTTTCCACTGCAAATATATCTTCCTGCGGAAGGGCAGGGATCACGTCAAGTTCATCCGGGTCGATACCTTTATAACGTTCCCTTATCTTACTTTTCTGGTCGGCAACTGAGCCGGCTTTCTGCTCGTTTTCGTTCATGACTTACCACCTTTATTTCTGTGCTGGATTTTATTATAAAATTTTCATGCTGAAATAAAATAGACTATACGGACAGCCATATCCCTATAGTCTATTTCAAAGAAAATTTATTTGTGTGAAAATAGTGTGCCTTTATCTGTGCCTGTCACTGGAAGCAAGCTCCCAGCCGTTTTTGTGCATGGTTTCAAGGCTTGCCTTTATAAGTTCATAGATGAATCTTTTCTCATTTTCCGAGCAGTCCTCCATGAGCATATCGATGTCTGTCTGGTATGCAGCCGGATTGTTCATCTGCACTCCGGCAAGCAGTTCATCCACGGTAATGCCGAGGGCATTCACGATACGGATGATAGATTCCAGGCTTGCTTTTCTTTTTGCATTTTCAATGTGGCTTATGTAGGAGACGGAAAGGTCAGTCATTTCCGCAAGCTGCGCTTGTGAAATATGATTCTGCTCCCTTACTTCCTTGATACGGTGTCCTATCTGCCTGTGGTTGACAGATGTCTGCGTCTGATTCATAGATTGTACCTCCTGTTTTCTTTTTCTTACGCAAGGTAAATTATCTATCAATGAGTGCAAAAAAGTTGTGTAATTTAATAAAGTGTAATGGAGTAAAAGGGAAACAGGAGATAGGAAAGTGCGAAATATGTCGAACGATTCTTATTGAAGGATACGGATGCAGATGGTATGCTTATAACTGAAACAAGACGATATAAGAATGATGGAAACAAGGTAAATCAAGGTTCTGTCATGATACAAAACTGAACTGCATAAACCTGCCGTTCATATTTTTTTACCCAGATACTCCACTACACTAGAGTAAATTACAAAAGAGATATGGTTCTAATAATTCTTCTGCGTAACGGTTACAATATGTATATCGTACAGATAGAAGAGAGGTGTAATTTACTTGCGTACAGAGGAGTACATACCAAAGAGGATAAAAGAATTATGCAGCAAGCATAAAGTCTCCAAATACAGACTTGCACAGCTCACGGATATGTCGCAGACAGCGTTGGCAAATATAATGAATAAGAAGAGCATACCTACAGTACCGACCCTGGAAAGAATCTGTGATGCATTCGGAATTTCAATCGCACAGTTCTTTGCCGGAGATGGTATGCGGCCTGACCTGACGGATGAGCAAGGTGAATTATTGGAGATATGGGATGACTTAAATGCGGATGAACGCAGAATACTGATGAACTTCGTAAGGACGCTGAAGAAGTAAGGGGAAGCAGCTTGATTGTATCTGACAAGACTGGCTTCCCTTTTTCTATGCATTCCTGTGACCACGGAAAGTGATGAGGATGTATATGAGAGTACAGGATGAGGAATTCAAAACAATGATCTACGATCTGATGAACGGACATTATGATCTGGATAAGTTTGATTGTGAGGAAAGCAGTGTGGTAGAGAATGAATTTGCAGAAGGCAGATACTGTGAAAAACTCTACAGTGAAATGCTTGCAGCCTATGGAAGGATATGCCAGAGGCTGCATGAGCAGTCAGGTGAGGACAGGGACGTGGAAATCATAATAAACAATCTGCTGGACATGGGCAGATACCAGAGCATGAAGATGTTCAATTATGGGGCATTATTTACTGAAAAACAGAATCAGCAGTAAGACGGAACGCAAAAAATAGTGTGGCTACGATTTGACAGCCACACTATTTTTTGTTACAAATATAGTGGTGTTATACGATGCGTATAACAGAGAGCCGCAAAAATGGTTTTGCGTGATTATACAAATCTCAAGAATAAGCAAATCTGGGGTGTTCAAAGGGGGGTATATCCCCTAGTGGGCTATCCCCCTTAGCATTGTATGCTGACTATCCCTTTATAATAAGAAGTTATGCCATCTATAAAAGACAGGGTAAAGCCCCAGACGGGACTTCATGTGTCGATCCTTGGTATGGCTCTGCGAAAGCTCCTCAAAAAACTTTATGTTCCGGAAAAAAGCGCCATCCCTGTATGCATCCTTCTGGTCGCTTCTTATGGCCAGATGACAGATTTCAGTATCTCTACCAGCCGGGCTGTCATTATGATGATCCTTTTGCTTGCTGCTGATCTGTTCGAGCGGACTTATGATGGCAAAAACGCTCTTGCATTGGCTGCCGTGATCATTTTACTGCAAAAACCTTTCGCACTTTTTTCATGCAGCTTTCTTCTTTCTTTTGGCGCAATGGCTGGGATTTATCTGGTACTACCTGTACTGGAGCAGGTGTGGTTTGGGGATCCGTGGGCCAAACGACGCAAACGCCGGAGATTACATCATCTTGACAGGGAACTCCTCGCCAATAAACGCACCGGCAGATTCCGGATCTTTTGCCGGCAACAGGGGCAGAAGATAGGACAAATGCTTTTGGTAAGCAGTTCTGTTCAACTGACTACACTTCCTGTTGTTTTATATTTCTTCTTTGAAATCCCTCTGTACGGCATCGTGATCAATCTTTTTGTCATCCCATTGTCATCCCTTCTGGTGGTTTTTTCCTTTGTGGGAGGGGTCATTGGCTGTATCTGTTTACCTGCAGCAAAATTTATTCTCTCCAATGCCTTCTGGCTGCTAAAACTTTATGAACAGATCTGTCTGATCTTTCAAAAGCTGCCGGGCCATATGCAGATCTTTGGCCGTCCGGTTTGGTGGCAGCTTCTGTTATATTACCTGATGCTGATCCTTGTCCTGTTTTGTCTTATGTATCTTCTCTACAAAATTGACGAGGCAGAATATCAAAGGCTGCCTTTACAACCTGAAAAAAACAGAAAAAAACTAAAATATATCGGAAAAGTATTACCTGTCCTCTGTATTATATTTATCGTGCATATTCCCTCCGGCACATTTGAGATGACCATGCTTGATGTGGGTCAGGGAGATGGCATATACCTTCACACACCGGCACATCAGGATATTCTGATCGATGGCGGAAGTACCAGTGAAAAGCAGGTGGGAAAATACCGCATCCTTCCATTTCTTAAATCAAAAGGAATCCGACAGATCGATTATCTGATTGCAACCCATGCAGACGAGGATCATATTAACGGTCTGGAGGAGCTGTTAAAACTGAGTGGTGACGGGTATAAGATCCGACAGCTTCTTCTGCCGGATGTCGCAGACAAAAAACAGAGCGGCTATGTTTTGCTTCGTAAAGCAGCAAAACAAAAACATATTCCGGTCCGGTATTTGTCCACCGGGAGTTATTTCCGATCCGGCGGTGTTTCCTTTTTCTGTCTGAATCCATCAGCAGGCAGCTCCTTTGACTCAGCCAATGCAGAATCCATCACACTTAGTATGCAGTATCAGGACTTTTCATGTCTGTTTACCGGAGATCTGGAAGGAGCAGGAGAGGAAGCGCTTCAGCGAATTGTCAGTTCATCTCCTTTAAGACAGTCCTATCATATTCCAGAACATTACACTGTCCTGAAGGTGGCACATCATGGCTCGAAAAATTCCACCGGTGAAGAACTTCTCGATATTCTTAAGCCGGAATATGCCCTGATCTCATGTGGCAGAAAGAACCGGTACGGTCATCCCCACCGGGAGCTTCTTGATCGTCTGGCAGACACCGGAGCAGAGATTCAGCGAACCGATGAAAAAGGAGCCTTATCCGTTATCCTCCGGAATGGAAAACCGTGTGTGACAGGCTATCTGGACAATCAGGACAATCAGATTTCAAAAAACAAATGACAAACAATTTGCTTTGTGCTACAATGAAAATATCTTTGATTAAGTGAAGATATAAATACAAATAGAGGAGGCTTATCATGGACTACAAGAATGCAGGCGTTGACATTGAGGCGGGCTATAAGGCAGTAGAGCTTATGAAAAAGCATGTTGCCAGCACGATGAGAAACGAGGTGCTGACAGATATTGGTGGATTTTCAGGGGCATTTTCCCTGGATAGTTTTAAGGGGATGGAGCATCCAACCCTGGTTTCCGGTACAGACGGAGTAGGAACCAAGTTAAAAATTGCCTTTGAGTTGGACAAGCACGACACGATCGGCATCGACTGCGTGGCAATGTGTGTAAATGACATTGCATGTGCCGGTGGAGAGCCATTATTTTTCTTAGATTATATTGCCTGTGGCAAAAATGAACCAGAGAAGATCGCACAGATCGTCAGTGGTGTTGCTGAGGGCTGTCGTCAGTCGGATGCAGCACTGATCGGTGGTGAGACAGCAGAGATGCCCGGATTTTATCCGATAGATGAGTATGATCTTGCCGGTTTTGCCGTAGGAATCGTAGACAGAGACAAAATGATCACCGGAAAGGGCATTGCAAAGGGTGATGTACTGGTAGGTATCGCATCCTCCGGTATTCACAGCAATGGTTATTCTCTGGTGCGTAAAGTATTTGATATCAACAGGGACAATCTGAACCGTTCTTATGAATGTCTCGGCGGCAAGACGCTGGGTGAGACCATTCTGACGCCAACCATTATCTATGTTAAAGCATTAAAGAGCGTAAAAGATGGCGGTGTAACCATAAAAGGCTGCAGTCATATTACCGGTGGCGGATTCTATGAGAATATTCCAAGAATGCTTCACGATGGCGTGCGTGCCAAGGTAAAGGCAGACAGCTATCCGATCCCTCCAATCTTCTCCATGCTTGCAAAGGACGGAGATATTGCAAAGGAAATGATGTACAATACATACAATATGGGTATTGGTATGCTTCTTGCAGTGGATGCTGCTGACGCAGACAAGACCGTCGAGCTTGTTAAGAAGTCCGGACAGAATGCTTATATTATCGGCGAGATCACTGAGGGCGAAAAGGGCATTGATTTAGTATAATTATTATTTATGATATCGCTGCCCACTGCGTCATTGCTGCGACGGGCAGTCAATAATGGAGGAAACTATGCAAAAGATTGCAGTATGCGTATCCGGCGGAGGAACAAATCTCCAGACGATCATTGACGCCGTATCAGATGGCACGATCCGCAATACAGAGATTGCTGTAGTGATCAGCAACAAGGAAAATGCATATGCGCTGGAGCGTGCATCTAAGGCAGGAATTCCGGCTAGATGTATCAGCCCCAAGTCATATGAATCAAGAGATTCCTTCGCAGATGCCATGTTAGATACATTAGAAGAATATAATGTTGATCTGGTGGTACTTGCCGGTTATCTGGTGATCGTACCTGCAAGGATGATCGAGAAATATCATAATCGTATCATTAATATCCATCCTTCCCTGATCCCGGCACACTGTGGAATGGGATATTATGGATTAAAGGTTCATGAAAGTGTTCTGGCAATGGGCAATAAAGTAACCGGTGCCACGGTTCACTTCGTCGATGAAAAAGCAGATCATGGTCCGATACTTCTTCAGAAGGCAGTAGAGGTTCAGGAGGGAGATACCCCTGAGATCCTGCAGAGAAGAGTCATGGAACAGGCCGAATGGAAGATCCTTCCAAAGGCAATCGATCTGATCGGTGCCGGTAAAGTAACTGTAAAAGACGGAATTGCACACATTAGTGAGTAACGGATCTTTAATACATCACAGCGTAAATTTATGACGCCGCAGAGAGCGGCGGAATGGAGGCATAAACATGAAAGTATTAATCGTAGGAAGCGGTGGACGTGAGCATGCGATCGCATGGAGCGTGTCTCAGAGCAAAAGAGTCGATAAGATTTACTGTGCTCCGGGCAATGGCGGAATCGCCCAGATTGCAGAATGCGTTGACATCACTGCAATGGAGTTTGATAAACTGGCCGACTTTGCCGAGAAAAATCAGATTGATCTGACAATTATCGGTATGGATGATCCATTAGTTGGCGGTATTGTTGATGTTTTCGAGGAGCGAGGCTTACGTGTCTTTGGTCCCCGCAAAAATGCAGCGATCATTGAAGGCTCCAAGAGCTTTTCAAAGGATCTCATGAAGAAATATGATATTCCTACCTGTCACTATGAGACATTTCATTCTCCGGAAGAAGCTCTCCTCTATCTGGGAGGATGCAATTTTCCAATCGTATTAAAGGCTGATGGACTTGCTCTTGGAAAGGGTGTACTGATCTGTCAGAATCTGGAAGAAGCAGAGGCTGGCATTGCTACTTTGATGCTTGACAAACAGTTCGGTGATGCCGGTGATACTGTCGTGATCGAGGACTTTATGGTCGGTCGTGAGGCTTCCGTTCTCTGTTTCTGTGACGGTACCCATATCAAGCCTATGACAAGTGCACAGGATCACAAGCGTGCAAAGGATGGGGATCAGGGCTTAAATACCGGTGGTATGGGAACATTTTCTCCAAGTCCGTTCTATACCGAGGAGATTCAGCAGTTCTGCGAGGAGAAGATCTACCAGCCAACCATGGATGCCATGAAAGCAGAGGGCAGAGATTTTGTCGGTATTCTTTTCGTTGGTCTGATGATGACCGCCGACGGTCCAAAGGTCTTAGAGTACAATGCACGTTTTGGAGATCCGGAGGCCCAGGTTGTTCTTCCACGTATGAAAAATGACATCATTGACGTGATCGATGCATGTATTGACGGCAAGCTGGATCAGATTGATCTGCAGTTTGAGGATAATGCCGCTGTCTGTGTCGTTCTTGCTTCCGATGGATATCCGGAGCATTATGAGAAGGGCAAGCTTATTTCCGGACTGGAAAAATTTGATGGCAAGGATGGTTATTATGTATTCCATGCCGGCACCAAGCTGACCGATGAGGGGATTGTGACAAACGGCGGACGTGTTCTCGGTGTCACAGCCAAGGGCAAAGACTTAAAGGAAGCCCGTAAAAATGCCTATGAGGCAACCGAGTGGATTTCCTTTGAAAACAAATATATGCGTCATGATATTGGAAAAGCCATTGATGATGCCAAATAATATGTCTGAGTTATTTTCATAACCCGACACCTGATATTAGCAACTAAAATTTTGACATAAACAAGGAGGAGTAAACATGTATCCATTTTCAGACGTTGAAAGCTTCGATCCTGAAATTGCAGCAGCGATCACAGCAGAAACCAACAGACAGCGCGAGAATATCGAGCTGATCGCATCCGAGAATCTTGTCAGCAAGGCAGTTATGTCCGCAATGGGAAGCACATTGACCAATAAATACGCAGAAGGGTATCCCGGAAAGCGTTATTATGGCGGCTGCCAGCATGTAGATGTTGTCGAGGATCTTGCCAGAGACAGAGCCATGGAATTATTTGGCTGCACTTATGCCAATGTACAGCCTCATTCCGGTGCACAGGCAAATATGACTGTATTTTTTGCCCTGATGAATCCGGGAGATACCTTTATGGGAATGAATCTGGATCATGGCGGACATCTGACACATGGAAGTCCTGTGAACCTTTCCGGCAAATATTTCCACTGTGTTCCTTATGGTGTCAATGATGACGGCTTCATTGATTACGATGAGGTAGAGAGAATCGCAAAGGAATGCCAGCCAAAGCTGATCGTTGCCGGTGCCAGCGCATATGCCAGAAAGATTGATTTCAAGCGTTTCCGCGAGATCGCTGATGAAGTTGGTGCTTACCTGATGGTAGATATGGCTCACATTGCCGGTCTTGTGGCTGCAGGGTATCATGAGAGCCCAATCCCATATGCACATGTTACCACGACCACAACCCACAAGACTCTTCGTGGTCCTCGTGGAGGTATGATCCTTTCCAGCAAGGAGTTTGCAGAGGAGCATAAGCTGAATAAGGCTCTGTTCCCTGGAATCCAGGGTGGTCCTCTGATGCACGTTATCGCTGCAAAGGCTGTCTGCTTCAAAGAAGCACTGGATCCAAGCTTTAAGGAATACGGCAAAAATATCATTGATAATGCCCAGGCATTGGCCAAGGGTCTTCAGAGCCGTGGTCTTAAGATTGTATCTGGCGGTACCGATAACCATCTGATGTTAGTTGATCTTGCAGATAAGGGTCTGACAGGTAAGGAAGTAGAGAAGTGGCTTGATGAGGCACATATCACCTGCAACAAAAACACCATTCCAAACGATCCACAGTCTCCATTTGTCACAAGTGGTATCCGTCTTGGAACAGCTGCTGTAACAACCAGAGGCTTTAATACCGATGATATGGATCAGGTTGCAGAGGCAATCGCACTGATGGTAAACGATCCGGAAGCAAACAAAGAGAAGGCGACAGCAATCGTAAAGAGCCTGACCGACAAATACCCATTATATGAATAATCACTTATTCTGACCCATATGGCAGAATAAGCAATAACAAGTGGTTAAGACCACTTTCATAAAATCCTGCGTAACAACTCACAGGAAAGCAGACGGGGCACCTTTTTCTTTCAAAGGTGCCTGTGCTTTTATCATTTGATGCAAGGGGGTAAGTTACTATGTCCTACAAACAGGAATACTATGAAAATATCGCAGAAAATATAATTGGCAAGTTTAATGCCAGAGGAATTGAGGGATACTATTGTACAGACCGCGAGGAAGCCAATGCAAAGGCAAAGCGTTTTCTGACGCCCGGATGTACCATTTCCTGGGGCGGCTCTGAAACACTGCAGGAGATCGGACTGTTAGATGATCTCAAAGAGTCCGATTATACCTTATTTGACCGTGCAGAAGCGGTTACTCCGGAAGAAAAACGGGAAATGTACGGCAAAATCGTTACCTCCGATGTCTATTTTATGAGCTCCAATGCCATTACGATCGACGGAGAGCTGGTCAACATTGACGGAGTCGGCAACCGTGTTGCCTGTCTCTGCCACGGCCCACAGCAGGTCATTGTGATCGCCGGTATGAATAAGATCGTTCCGGATGTCCGCAGCGGCATTGCAAGAGTCCATAATATGGCTTCACCGCCAAATGCGCTGCGCCTCGGACTGAAAACTCCATGTGCCCAGTATGGCAGGTGTGCTGACTGTCTGAGCAGTGACTGCATCTGCTCCCAGACAGTAGTAACCAGATTTTCCAGAATTCCCGGCAGGATCAAGGTAATCCTTGTGGGAGAGGAGCTTGGTTACTAAACAGCCAATATCATAATATCTATCAGAGAATCAGGTGCATTCTCAGGAAAGGATTGAATACAAATGTGCAAAAATAAGCCAGATCAGACACATGGAACATGTGTCCATGTAGAAGTCAACGTAACAAAGATCGTAAAATATGTATGCATTACAGGTATCGCCATTGTAGGAATTATCTTTGGCTGCAGTGCCTGGGCAGAAGTACAGAAGGGAAATATCGGCAGTTCTGCTGAATAAATATTTATGGGAAAAGAGTTATTTATTGCGGAGAAACCAAGTGTGGCAAAGGAATTTGCCAAAACCTTAGGAGTAAACGGAAATGCCGGCAATGGCTATCTAGAATCCTCCGATTATGTGGTAACCTGGTGTGTCGGTCATCTGGTCACCATGAGCTATCCGGAGGTCTATGACCCGGCACTGAAAAAATGGTCTTTAAATACCATTCCCTTTATGCCGGAAAAGTTCCTTTATGAACTGATTCCGGATGTAAAGAAGCAGTTTAATATCGTAAAAGGGCTGTTAAACCGTCCCGATGTGGAGCGGATTTATGTCTGTACCGACTCCGGACGGGAGGGAGAATATATTTACCGTCTGGTGGATCAAATGGCAGAAGTTTCTGACACCAAAGAGAAGCGACGTGTCTGGATCGACTCCCAGACCGAAGAGGAGATCCGCCGCGGTATCAAGGAGGCAAAGCCACTGTCGGAATATGACAATCTGGCAGCCTCCGCATATCTTCGCGCCAAAGAAGATTATCTGATGGGCATCAATTTTTCCCGTGTTCTTTCTTTAAAGTACAGCCAGACCATTATGAACTACCGGAAAGGTGCCAAATACGCAGCCATTGCCGTAGGACGTGTTATGACCTGTGTACTTGGAATGGTTGTCCGCCGGGAACGGGAGATCAGAGGCTTTGTCAAAACACCATTTTACCGTGTTATGGGTCATTTTTCCTATGAAGGCAAAGAGTTTGACGGAGAATGGCGCAGCGTTGAGGGCTCCGCTTATTTTCAGTCTCCAAAGCTTTATAAAGAAAACGGTTTCAAGGAAAAACCTGAAGCACAGGTTCTATGTCAGACTCTGGGATTCCCGGCAGAAAACCCAGAAAACTGCTTCCATCCGGAGGACGGGGAAGAAACGCACAAAGCAGTCGTAGAAAAGGTCGAACGCAAAAAAGAAAAAAAGAATCCGCCTTTATTATTTAATCTGGCAGAGCTGCAAAATGTCTGTTCCAAGCTGTTCAAGATCAGCCCGGACGAAACCTTGAAGATCGTTCAGGAGCTTTACGAGAAAAAGCTGGTTACATACCCAAGAACAGATGCCCGTGTACTTTCTACCGCCGTTTCCAAGGAGATTCACAAAAACATTGGCGGTCTGCGCAATTATCCGGTTGTTCGGGAGATTGCAGAAAAGATCCTGGCCGGTTCAAGCTACCGGAAGATTGCCTCGACCAGATACTGCGATGACAAAAAGATCACGGATCACTATGCTATCATCCCGACCGGGCAGGGCTTTGGTGCGCTGCGAAGCACCAGTCTGACGGCGCAGCGGGTCTACGAGGTGATCGTACGCCGTTTCCTGTGCATTTTTTATCCTCCGGCAGAATACCAGAAGATCAGTCTCACCGCCGTGCGGGAGCAGGAGCGTTTCTTCTCCGGAATCCGTATTATGCTGCAACAGGGGTATTTAGAGATTGCCGATGCGTCCTTCTCCAACAAAAAGAAAACAACGGCAAAGGAGTCCGGCGACCAGAATGCGGATAACGTCTCCGAGGAAGAAAAGGATACCTTCGATGAGGAATTGATCGCCCTGATGAAGCAGATCAAAAAAGGAACCGAAATTGATCTGAACAGTTTGGAGATTAAAGAAGGCGAGACATCACCGCCAAAACGGTACAATTCCGGTTCCCTGATCCTTGCCATGGAAAATGCCGGACAACTGATCGAAGACGAAGAGCTTCGTTCCCAGATCAAAGGAAGCGGCATTGGCACCAGTGCCACAAGAGCCGAAATTCTCAGTAAGCTTGTAGCCAAAAAATACCTGAAGCTGAACAAAAAAACACAGATCATCACACCGGAATTTCTGGGCGAAATGGTCTATGACGTAGTGGATTCCTCCATTCGTTCCCTTTTAAACCCGGAGCTTACCGCAAGCTGGGAAAAAGGACTGACCTATATGGCAGAGGGAACCATCACCGAGGACGAATATATGGCAAAACTGGAAAATTATATTGCCAAATGGGTCAATGGTGTCAAAGGCCTGAATAATCAGGGATATCTGCGAAAAAAATTTGATGAAGCAGCAGTATATTACAAGAAATAAAACATATCACGTAATCTGAACGCCTTATATTTTAAGCTCAGAACGTAACAGGAAAGGGAAAGCTATGTACGATGCATTAAAAAACAAGAACTTATTTAATTTTGACGAGTCCATCGCCAGAGATATTTTTACCGACCGGGAGTTTCCATGGGAGGTACTGCCTCATATCGGAGAATTCATTCTGACACTGGGAGCCGGATTGCCGGCCGATGAATATGAGCAGAAGGGCGAAAATATCTGGATTGCCAGATCAGCCACCATCGCACCGACCGCATCTATCAATGGTCCATGTATCATCGGGAAAAACACAGAGATCCGCCAGTGTGCCTTCATCCGAGGCAATGCCATTGTGGGAGAGAACTGCGTTGTAGGAAACTCCACGGAATTAAAAAATGTCATTCTCTTTAACAATGTACAGGTTCCTCATTACAATTATGTCGGAGATTCCATTCTCGGATATAAATCCCATATGGGTGCCGGTTCCATCACCTCCAATGTCAAATCTGACAAGACAAAGGTGACAATCCGCTATAATGACGATGTGATCGCCACGGGCTTAAAGAAAATGGGAGCGATCCTCGGCAATTATGTGGAGGTTGGCTGTAACAGCGTACTCAATCCGGGAACCATCATCGGAAGCAATACAAATGTCTATCCATTATCCATGGTCAGAGGATATATTCCCAAGGGAAGCATCTACAAGCGTCAGGGGGAAATTGTCGAAAAATCCATCAATTAAAATTTTTGGTGAGTTTTTTTGTCAAAAAGTGTAGACTAAATAAGAATTTTGTGCGAAAATATATTTAGGACTGCGGTGATGCCGCAGATAAAAAGCATATTGAAAGGAGTAAAATCATGGTTTATTCACAGGAAGTAGAAAACATGTGCCCTGTTGCCCAGGGTGTGCATCATGGAGCTGCACCAATCCCTGAGGAAGCAAAATGGGTTCAGGCAAAGGAAGTTAAGGATATTTCCGGTTTTACACATGGTATTGGCTGGTGTGCACCTCAGCAGGGCTGCTGCAAGCTGAGCCTTAATGTAAAGGAAGGTATCATTCAGGAGGCTCTCGTTGAGACTGTTGGATGTTCTGGTATGACACATTCTGCAGCTATGGCTGCTGAGATTCTCCCAGGTCTGACTGTTATGGAGGCACTCAATACTGACTTAGTTTGTGATGCAATCAATACAGCAATGAGAGAGTTATTCCTTCAGATCGTTTATGGTCGTTCACAGAGTGCATTCTCTGAGGATGGACTTGCAATCGGTGCCGGTCTTGAGGATCTTGGAAAGGGTCTTCGTTCTCAGGTTGGTACTATGTACGGTACTCTGAAGAAGGGACCTCGTTACTTAGAGATGGCAGAGGGTTATGTTACTGCAATCGCATTGGATGATGAGGATATGATCATTGGTTATAAGTTTGTAAACCTTGGTAAGATGACAGATTTCATCAAGAAGGGTGATGATCCTAATACTGCATGGGACAAGGCATGCGGACAGTACGGACGTGTTGCTGACGCAGTGAAGCTCATTGATCCGAGAACTGATGAAGAGATCGCAAAATAAAGAAAAGGAGGCAAACGAATCATGGCATTATTTGAATCATATGAGAGAAGAATTGACCAGATCAACAAAGTGTTGAACAGCTATGGTATTTCTTCCATTGAAGAAGCAGAGAAAATTACAAAGGATGCTGGACTTGATGTTTACAATCAGATAAAGGGAATCCAGCCAATTTGTTTTGAGAACGCTTGCTGGGCATACATAGTAGGTGCAGCAATCGCTATTAAGAAAAACTGCCGTAAGGCATCAGAAGCAGCAGCAGCAATCGGAGAGGGTCTTCAGTCTTTCTGTATCCCGGGTTCTGTTGCAGATACACGTAAGGTAGGTTTAGGACATGGTAACCTTGGTAAAATGCTCCTTGAGGAGGATACCAAGTGCTTCGCATTCCTGGCTGGTCACGAGTCATTCGCAGCTGCAGAGGGTGCGATCGGTATCGCTGAGAAAGCAAACAAGGTTCGTAAAGAGCCACTTCGTGTCATCCTGAACGGTCTTGGTAAGGACGCTGCTCAGATCATCTCCCGTATCAATGGATTCACATTCGTTGAGACTGAGTTTGATCCATATACAAACGAGGTTAAGGAAGTATTCCGTAAGTCTTATTCTGAGGGACTTCGTGCAAAGGTTAACTGCTATGGTGCAAACTCTGTACCAGAGGGTGTTGCTATCATGCACAAAGAGGGTGTAGACGTATCTATCACAGGTAACTCTACAAACCCTACACGTTTCCAGCATCCGGTTGCAGGTACTTACAAGAAAGAGTGCCTGGAGCAGGGTAAGAAATACTTCTCCGTTGCTTCCGGTGGTGGTACAGGACGTACCCTTCACCCGGATAACATGGCTGCAGGTCCTGCTTCCTATGGTATGACAGATACTTTAGGACGTATGCATAGTGATGCACAGTTCGCAGGTTCTTCTTCTGTACCGGCTCACGTTGAGATGATGGGTCTGATCGGTGCAGGTAACAACCCAATGGTTGGTATGACAGTTGCTGTAGCAGTAGCTGTTCAGGAAGCTGCTGACGCTGGCAAGTTCTAAGAAACCGTAGATTTCGGGCGTAATTAGAATAAAACTTTTATATAATAAAAGAGTGCACTTCTGATGAAGTGCACTCCTTTTATTTCTTATACATATATGATCTCGGCACCGCCAAATGCCACACTTCCCGTGATCACAAGCACCGGTGCATCCGGCAGTGGGGTATAGCTTTTCTGATTCTTAATGTTTACCGCACCAAAGGAACAGTCAATGTTGTTGATCACCTGCCAGGTCTTTGGCACATACAGCACCATATTACCAAATGCTACATCAATCTTCGTATATACCTGTTTCTCCGTAGTAAACGCATTATCATAATATACCTTCATCTCTCCAAAACTGTTTTCCAGATGGGCACTGCGGAAGTTCTGGGAATTAATATACTTGATCGAAGCTCCAAAGGAATTTTCCATATGGATCACATCCTCGTCCGGTATATCTATGACATCCTCCGCATACCGGATACTGTCATCGGATTTTGCGTGGTGGAAGATATGCCATGTGTGCTTCCGTGGGAACAAAATACTCAGACCGATGGACCCAAGAAGTGCCGCTCCCAGAACCGTCCACGGTGTCAGGGCTGTAATTCCCAGCATATCATCATAGATGCAGGCAAGAAATGCCGCCGAAAATAAAATTTCAAAAAAATTGATCGTGAATATACCTTTAATAAAGGTCCATGCAAATATGATCGTAAAAATGATACTGATAAAGGACAGATCCGGCAGCGTTCCCAGCTTGCTTAAGATCAGCATGGCGGCTCCTGCCACAAAGAATACACCCCAGAACAGCTTATCAATACTGTGTGTTGAATGATTTTTCATAATAGATACCTTACCTTTCCTTTTGATAATGATTCAGCTCCATTTGATGAATCAATGCTTTATAATAGTTTCGCGATACAAAAACCTGTTTGTGACTGTCAACAAATTCCACCACACTGGATGCCGCAATATTCTTATGGATCGAATACACCTTATGGGTATTTAATATGGCGGATTTTGATATCCGCAGAAAATAGCGGGGCAGTAGTTCCTCCAGCTCATACAGCTTCTGTCTGGTCTGGAAGATGTCCTCTGCCGTATGGACATTGATCCATTTATCCTCCGTTTCAAAAAACAGAATATCCTCCAGATTTAGAAAATATTGCACATCCCCTTTATAAAAGGTCATTCTTGGATGCTCCGGTACAGCGTCTGAAATAACCTGCTGAAGCATTTGAATCTTCTCGGTCAGTGCCGGACATCGGATAATGATCTCATTTTCATTCAGATCACTGTCCAGTTCAATCTTTATCTTCATACACACCGCCTCTCTTTATTTTCTCACTCAGC
This sequence comes from Jutongia huaianensis, assembly GCF_014384985.1. GTDB lineage: Bacteria > Bacillota > Clostridia > Lachnospirales > Lachnospiraceae > Jutongia > Jutongia huaianensis. Next base: position 147,444 of record NZ_JACRSX010000003.1, on the reverse strand, counting down.
CAAGATATGTGCTTATTATAGAGAGAAACCCTGCCCTTGTAAACACAAATCACCTAAGAGGTCAAAAATCACAGCTAACCGGTCAAAAAAAGTTGCCAAACAGAAAAAAATATGATAGAATCCTTGTTTGTATTAAATTTTTAAAGATTATGTCAAATTTATGTCAAAAACAAGAAACGAAAGAGGAGGATTCAGAAATGTTTCCATCAGATAAAGAGCACTGGCAGGAGCTTTTCCGCCAGTTTGGCTCATACGTTATCGTCGGTGGCAGTGGTGCCATTATGGAATGGTGCTGCTTTGCCGGACTTGTCTATTTTACAAGGCTGTCATACCTTTGGAGCACCATCATAGCCTTCGTGATCGGTCTTTACTTTAACTGGATGTTAGGCCGCGCCATCACCTTCAAGGATGTCGTAACAGACCGTTCTATCTGGCAGGAGATGTGCCAGATCTTTATGGCCGGTGCCATCGGACTGATCTTAAACGTAATCCTTATGTATGGTCTCGTGGAGTATTATGGCATGGTTAAGATTATGGCAAAGATTACAGCCACCTTTATTGTATTTCTCTGGAACTTTGCTGTACGCAAATATTATATTTATAAGATATAATTTCAAAGACATCTTCTTTCCTTTTCCTTGGAAGAGAAGATGTCTTTTTTCTTGTGATTATTTTCCTTTAATGATAAGATAATAAAGTAACCACTCACAATAACATAATTATGATTGGAGGAAAATATGAAAAAGAAATTATCCTGTTTGATGTTGACACTGATCCTGGTGATCAGCGCACTGACCGGCTGCATGGGACAGGGGGTTGCCCTGACACTGAATGCCGACGGAACCTGTACATATATGGTGAAATATCTGTATGAAAAGGAAACCTTTCAGGAATCCATAAACCAGGCTGCAGGCACATCCCCTCTGACAACAGCTGATTTTACAAAAGCAGAGGAAACGATCAACGGTATGACATATCTTACCTTTAGCCGCCAGTTGACCTTTGCCAATGCAGAAACTATGAAAATGACTCTGACAGACCTCACGGCATATATCAATAAATTAAAAGAGGGTTCTGTCAATGCTGCATTGTATAGCACGGAAACCATCAACTCAGCCCCATTTTCCGAGATGTCCCTGGATGGCAGTACCTTTACCGCCAAAGCTACCAGCACCTCTGATTCCATGACATCTTCCATGTCATCCGATATGGCGAAGCTTTCCGACAGTGCCGCTTATGCTGAGATCGGCAAGCTGAACACCAAAGCCTTAAAGGGATATGACAGTGTTTATGCTTATATGAAATCCTGCGGACTCATTATGGATTATTCCATCACTTTTCCGGCAAATGTTACGGAAAGCAATGGAACCGTCAATGGTGCAACCGCAAGCTGGAGTACCGATACAATGCCTGCCGACAGCAGACTGATCGCTGTGACAGCCGGAAATCCTCTCTCTGCAGATACCGAGGCACCTGTGATCTCCGGAGTAAAGAACAATGGTATATACAAAAAGGCAGTAAAGCTTCAGATTACCGATAACGTAAACGTCAAATCCGTTACGGTTAACGGCATTACTATCGGCAATACCTTTCTCAAAGCTTCCCAAAGCAAATCTTATAAAATCACGGCAACCGATGCCAGCGGAAACACATCATCCGTAAGCTTCCGTGTGGATTCCAAAAAGCCTGTGATCAAGGGCATTACAAACGGCAAAAAAGTCACAAAGCCTGTTACCTTAAGATTTAAGGATAATGTGAAGGTAAAATCCGTCACCATCAATGGCAAAAATGTAAATACCAGAAAAGCAACTGTTCAGAAAAAAGGCCGTTATGTTGTTAAGGTAAAAGATACCGCCGGAAATGTAGCAAAAGCAGTTTTCCGTATCGCATAATGTAAGAATTATACAAGGGAAAATGATAAAAATACAAGATTAAAGAAAAAATATAACCCGTGGGATAGACAATATTTCCCACGGGTTATATTTTGTGATATATGATATGTTTTCTTTAATTTCCCTTAAACTTAGACTCACAATAAATGCAACGGTAGATCCGGTTCTTCCGGTCCGTGAGCTTAAACTTGTGTGGAAGCTCCTGCTCAATGGAAGTAATGCAGCGTGGATTCTTGCACTTGATAATATTCGTAACCGTTTCCGGCAGAGAAAGCTGATGCTTCTCCACGATCTCTGCGTTCTTAATAATATTAATGGTAATGTTGTGATCCAAAACCCCCAGCACATTCAGATCAATGTCAAGGTCACCTTCAATCTTAATGATGTCCTTTTTGCCCATTTTATTGCTTTTTGCGTTTTTGATGATCGCCACAGAGCAGTCCAGTTTCTCCAGATTCAGATATTCATAAATCTTCATGGCACCGCCGGCCTGGATGTGATCGATCACGATTCCCTGATTCAGTCCTCCGATATTTAACATGGTATCTCCACCTCCAATAACTTCATGATCAATGCCATTCTCATATATACGCCATTCTGAACCTGCTTAAAGTAAACCGCCCGCGGATCATCATCCACATCAGTGGAGATCTCATTAACTCGAGGGAGAGGATGCAGAATGTACATATCCTTCTTTGCATACTGAAGCTTATCCTTCGTTAAGATGAAGCTGTCCTTCAGGCGGATGTAATCCTCCTCATTAAAGAAACGTTCTCGCTGCACTCTTGTCATATAAAGGATATCAAGCTTTGGCATATTCTCCTCCAGCTTGTCCGTCTCAATGTATTCAATATTGCCGGCATCCAGCACCTCACGACGCAGATAACTCGGAATCCGCAGCTCCTCCGGAGAGATCAGAACGAACTTTACATTTGGGAACCGGACCATTGCGTTGATCAGAGAATGAACCGTACGTCCAAACTTGAGGTCACCACACATACCGATGGTCAGGTTGTCCAGTCGTCCCGTCTGGGTTTTGATGGTCAACAGATCTGTCAGAGTCTGGGTCGGATGATTGTGTCCACCGTCTCCGGCATTGATCACCGGGATGGAAGAGTGCATTGCAGCCACCGTCGGAGCACCCTCCTTTGGATGACGCATTGCACAGATATCCGCGTAGCAGGAGATGACACGGATCGTATCCGCAACACTTTCTCCCTTAGATGCTGAGCTGGAAGAAGCCTCAGAAAAACCAAGTACCTGTCCCCCCATATTGATCATGGCAGCCTCAAAGCTTAATCGGGTACGTGTACTTGGTTCATAAAATAAAGTAGCAAGTTTTTTACCATCACAGACATGAGCATATTTGCTCTGGTTATTCATAATGTCCTGTCCCAGTGTCAGGAGCTCATCCAGTTCCTCCATGGATAAATCCTGTGGGCTGATAAGATGTCGCATACATTTGCCTCCTATCTCAAATTTGAATTTTTTCTATTTTACTACAACTCACCTCTGATGGCAATATATTGACTTGACTTTTTAACAGGTTTCCATAATAATAAAGACTGCGGGATTATTGATCCTATAACCTGTGCCGGTGCGCTGTCCGGCATAGTTTTCCATAAATAACCATCAGCGCAGAAATGAGGAAGTCTATGATAAAATTGTATGACAACGGAGTTTATCTGGTAAACGGCACAGATATCGTAGAGGACAACGGCGAAGCTGCCGCAGCTCTTGCTGCCAAATGTGGACAGGCTCCAAGTAAGGAAGAAGCTGCCAAAGGAACCATGGCGTATAGCATTTTAGAGGCTCATAACACCTCTGGCAATATGAAGCAGCTTCAGATCAAGTTCGACAAATTGACATCTCACGATATTACATTTGTCGGAATCATTCAGACAGCGCGTGCATCCGGACTGGAAAAATTCCCGATCCCATATGTTCTGACAAACTGTCATAACAGTCTCTGCGCAGTAGGTGGAACCATCAACGAGGACGATCACATGTTTGGTCTTTCCTGTGCCAAGAAATACGGCGGCATCTATGTTCCTCCTCATCAGGCAGTCATTCACCAGTATGCCCGTGAGATGCTGGCAGAGGGTGGTAAGATGATCCTTGGTTCCGATTCCCATACACGTTACGGTGCCCTTGGTACCATGGCAATGGGCGAGGGTGGTCCTGAGCTTGTAAAACAGCTTCTTTCCCGTACATATGATATCAATATGCCGGGCGTGATCGCTGTATATCTGACCGGTAAGCCTCAGAAGGGCGTTGGTCCTCAGGATATTGCACTGGCCATTATCGGTGCCGTATTTGCCAATGGTTATGTCAATAATAAAGTCATGGAGTTCGTGGGAGACGGCGTAGCTAATCTTTCCGCTGACTTCCGTATCGGTGTGGACGTTATGACGACTGAGACCACCTGTCTGTCCTCTATCTGGACTACAGATGACAAGATCAAAGAATTCTACGAGATCCATAAGCGTCCGGAGGGATATAAGGAGTTAAAGCCAGCTGATGTTGCTTATTATGACGGTATGGTTTATGTTGACCTGTCAACCATTAAGCCAATGATCGCAATGCCATTCCATCCAAGTAATGTATATACCATTGAGGAGTTAAACGCAAACCTTATGGATATTCTGGATGATGTAGAGAAGAGAGCATTAGTCAGCCTGGATAATAATAAAGTCAACTATACATTAAAGGATAAGGTTCACAATGGACGTCTCTATGTAGAGCAGGGCGTGATCGCCGGATGTGCCGGTGGCGGCTTTGAAAACGTATGTGATGCCGCTGATATTCTCCGCGGCAAATACATCGGTGCAGACGAGTTCTCCCTGAGCGTATATCCTTCCAGCCAGCCGGTATTTATGGAGCTGGTCAAGAACGGTACCATTGCAGATCTGATGGAAACCGGTGCAACCGTGCGTTCTGCATTCTGCGGTCCTTGCTTCGGTGCCGGAGACGTTCCTCCAAACAATGGACTGTCCATCCGCCACTCTACACGTAACTTCCCGAACCGTGAAGGTTCCAAGGTAAATAACGGTCAGATCGCATCTGTTGCATTGATGGATGCCCGTTCAATCGCAGCAACTGCTGCCAACCAGGGATATCTGACTGCTGCCACAGATATTGATGTGGACTTCAAGAAGCCAAAATACTTCTTTGACAGTGCGATTTATGAGAATCGTGTATACAATGGCTGGGGCAATGCAAAGCCTGAGACTGAGGTTAAATTCGGACCTAACATTAAGGACTGGCCGGAGATGAGTGCCCTTACTGACAACCTCGTATTAAAGGTTGTATCCGAGATCCACGATCCGGTTACCACCACAGACGAGCTGATCCCATCCGGCGAGACGTCCTCCTTCCGTTCCAACCCTCTGGGTCTGGCAGAGTTTACGCTTTCCCGTAAGGATCCTGCCTATGTGGGACGCGCCAAAGAGGTTCAGGCGGCTGAGAAGGCCCGTGTCGCAGGAGAAGATATCTTTGCTGCACTCCCTGAGGTAGAAGAGGTATTTAATACCATCAACGGCACCTTCAACGTTTCTCCGCAGGAGACACAGATCGGATCTACGATCTTTGCTGTCAAGCCAGGCGATGGTTCTGCCAGAGAGCAGGCGGCTTCCTGCCAGAAGGTACTGGGCGGCTTTGCCAATATTGCCAATGAATACGCAACAAAGAGATATCGTTCTAACCTGATCAACTGGGGTATGCTTCCATTCCTGTATCAGGGTGAACTCCCATTTGAAAACGGAGATTACCTCTTCATTAAGGATATTAAGAAAGCCATCGAAGAGAAGAACGATACCATTAAGGCTTATGTGGTAAATAAGGGCATGAAGGAATTTGAGCTTCACCTTGGTAACCTCACAGAGGATGAGCGTGATATCATTGAGAAGGGCTGCCTGATCAATTATTATCGTTCCCAGATGTAAGACTGTCTTGGATAAAGAGAGCAATTTATAAATAAAACAGAACTCCTGAAATTTTCCGTTATTCAGAAAATGATTTTAAAGACTCTTTTCTGAGGATACAATGAAATTTCGGGAGTTTTCTTTTTATGAAAAACAGGCATCAAAACAGGTATGGTTACTTGTTCTGTTGATTCTGTACATATTTTCCCTTTCAAATCAACAAAATGCACAAGTCAATTTTCACAATGGTCAATTTTTTTCAGACATAATCATCATATTTCCTCTTATTTTTTAGCAGTCTTTCCGTCTTGTCAGAGCCCGGTATTTCTGATAACCTTTTATGCAGGAAGTGACAGAAAATGGAACCCGGAATAAATTCTCTGTTATTCATCTATCAATAAAAGATCCGTTTATCAGTTTACTCTATTGTTCTGATTCGAACTTCTCCCATAATGTTCATATACATTTGTTCATCAATTTTGTTCAAATATGTCAGTAGAAAACTGTATGTCATTTGTCAAAACAGGGCACACAATATAAAAGCTGTTCGTGCACAAATCGGCATATTCTGTCACTTCTAAAATTACAACAATCATTTGTAATATATCTATCATTCAAATTATCGTTATATTTCAATCAATCTCACAAAACAGGTATCCCTCCAGACCATAAAAAATGGGATACAGAAAGGTATGGTTATTATCTATGAAGGAATCCAAAATCAATTACGAAGAATTTGTCAGCCGGATCCGTTGTCAGCTCTATGAGATCATTCCGGAGGATCTGAATATGGAAGTAAATCCCGTACTCAAAAATAATTCGGTTCATCTGGACAGTCTGGTGCTGTTCCGGGACAGCTGTGGATGCTCCCCAAGCTTTTACCTGCAGGATTACTATGCACAATATCTCCGCGGCGTAGAAATTGATGCTCTGGCAGAAGATATCTATGAACGCTGGCAATCATTTATGGACAGCTCCGGTGATGTCCTTCCTGATCTTTCCTTTGAACACTGTAGAAAATATGTTGTATACCGTCTGGTAAACGCCGCCAAAAACAAAGAAATCCTGAAGGACATTCCCCATATTCCATTCTTTGATCTTGCGATTGTATTCTATTACCTGATCAACAGCGATATCAACGGAATCCAAAGTCTGCGGATCAATAACCACATTATGAAGAATTGGAACACCAATACCCAGGAGCTGTTTGAACTGGCCCAGGAAAATACACCCCCGTTATTTCCGGAGATCTTCCGGTCTATGACGGATTACGCCAGACAATTTGCCGATTCCTTATGTTGTTCTGCCGATCTTCCCCAGGAACGTTCTCCGTATATACTGACAAACAGCAATGGTATTAATGGCGCATCCGTCTGGCTGTATCCCGGCATTTTAGAACGGGTGGGAGAGGAGCTCGGCGAAAACTTTTACATTCTGCCAAGCAGCACCCACGAATTATTGATCCTGCGGGAACAATTAGGCTTTACTTCTCCTGAACTGCTCAAAATGGTCTTCCACGTCAACCGGGAATGTGTTGATGCAGAGGAATTCCTTTCCGACAATATCTATTACTATCACATCGGAAAAAAAGCCATAAAAATGATCCCAGCTGTGGGTTCCACTCAAAAGGGTACTTTACAGAACGATTAGAATCCCTTACTATAAAGTAAAACACAATCCCATCTTAGGGATAAATGAAAGGATGAGTGAAATGAAAGTAGCAATTATTATGGGTTCTACCAGTGACCTGTCAAAGGTCGAGCCAGCCGCAGGCATCTTAAAAGAGTATGGTGTAGAAGTAAAGGTCCGCTGTCTGTCCGCACATCGTGCGCACGAGGGACTTTCTGCATTTATTAACGAATGCAACGAGGATGGCACAGAGGTTATTATTACAGCCGCCGGAATGGCTGCTGCCCTCCCTGGGGTCGTTGCGTCCCAGACCGTGCTTCCTGTGATCGGTGTTCCTCTGTCCGGATCAGTTCTTGACGGCATGGATGCCCTGATGTCTATCGTACAGATGCCATCCGGTATTCCGGTAGCTACCGTTGCCATCAACGGAGCCAAAAACGCCGCCTATCTGGCACTGCAGATCATGGCTGTCAGTCATAACGAGATCCGTACAAAGCTTTTGGCTGAGCGCAAAGAAATGGAAGAGAATGCTATGAAAACAAACGAGGAAGTCATGGCAAAATTCCAGTAACAGCCTGTTGAAATAACATAAAATAAACAGAAGGGCGTAGAAATACGTCTTTTTGTTTTGCCAAAGACTGCAAAAGACTCTACACGGAAAACTTGACCAAAATCATAAAGTATGATATATTCTAAATGTTGTCTGTGATTTACAGATAATGGTCAGCACCTATAGCTCAGTGGATAGAGCAGTGGTTTCCGGAACCATGTGGCGGGGGTTCGAGTCCCTTTAGGTGCGTTACTGCAGAGGTGAGTGGAAGCTCATCTCTTTTTCTTTATTTCAGGGATTAGAATACAAAAATCTGCCATCTCCCCTTTATCCCAAAATTTGAATTATACCTCTTATTGTGGTACACTAAATAGATGTTTAAAACTTATAGAAAGGATGTCTCAGATGATGCCAATGAAGTATAAAAAGTTCATATTTCTCTTTTCTTTGGGAATGATATTAATTGGATTTGGGACGTTTTTTATAATTTCCCCGGACTTACATTTTTCCTTTCATAAACGTTCTGCCCAAGATGCTTCCAAAGTGGCAAGCTTCGGGGCAATTCATTCTCTGAATGGCAAATCCGAGGGAAATATCCGTCAGGAACTGGATGCTCTGGTACAGCGTTATTATACCGCCAAGCAGCAGGTGGATATGGACACGATCGCCGGCTGCGTCAGTAACGTAGGACACATTGACGAAAAGAAGCTGATGACAGAATCAGAATATGTAGAAGAATACCGCAATATCAACTGTAAGATCCTGGACGGTGCCACCAAAGGTTCTTACCGGGTTTATGTCTACTATGATGTGAAAATTTTTGATATTGATACACTGATTCCCTCCCTGAATGCTCTTTATATTAAGCAGGATGAGCAAGGAAACTTTAAAATATATCTGGATACCTTAAAGTCCGGCGAACAGAAATATATCGACAAGCTGGACAGCAGTAAACAGGTTCAGGAGCTGGTTCACTCTGTGCAGAAGCAGTTAGAGACTGTGATCAGTCAGGACAGTGAGGTACGGGGCTTTTACGAAATGCTGGAGAACGCACAGAAAAGCGACACAGCAAAATAACTTTTAAAGAAAAGGATTAGAAAATATGGCAGTCAGAATTAATAAATATCTCAGTGAGGCGGGCGTTTGTTCCCGCAGAGAAGCAGACCGGATGCTGGAACAGGGCAGGATCTGTATTGATGGCATTCCGGCTCTTCCCGGACAGAAAGTAGAAGATGGGCAGACCGTCACTGTTGACGGCAAAACGGTCCGGAAGGAGGACGAAGAGATCTTTTTGGCATTTTACAAACCCCGGGGTATCGTTTGTACCACGGCCGAATCAGAAAACGGCGAAAAGATTGTCAATGTCGTAGATTATATCAATTATCCAAAACGGGTCTACCCTGTAGGACGTCTTGATCAGAATTCCGAGGGACTTTTACTCCTGACCAACCAGGGGGAAATCATGGAAAAAATCTTAAGGAGCCGCTACGGTCACGAAAAGGAATATTTTGTCCGGGTAAACCGCAGGATCACCCCGGAGTTTCTGCGAAAAATGTCGCAGGGTGTAGAGATTCTCGATACCGTCACAAAGCCTTGCAAAGTATGGCAGGAGGATGAAAAAAGCTTTCATATCATTCTGACCCAGGGACTGAACCGACAGATCCGCCGGATGTGCGAGGCTCTGGATTACCGGGTTACTATGCTGCGCCGGGACCGCGTGGTCAATATTACGCTGGACGGTCTGATCAAGGGACGTTACCGCAGACTGACACCGCAGGAAGTCCGTGAATTAAAAGAAATCTGTATTTCCGGAAAGAAAGGGCAATAATATGATAGATCAGAAAAAACATATGCAGGATTTAGTACAGCAGCTCAACGAAGCAGCCGCTGTGTATTATCAGGGCAAAGACGAGATCATGAGCAATTATGATTATGACCGGCTTTACGATGAACTGGCGGCTCTTGAGAAGGAGACGGGTATCATTCTGGCAGGCAGTCCTACCCGGCGTGTGGGATATGAAGTCCTTAGCGAGCTTCCAAAAGAAACCCATGCAGCTCCCATGCTTTCTCTTGACAAAACAAAAAGTGTGGATGCCCTCGCCTCGTGGCTGGAGGGACAAACAGGCCTTCTTTCCTGGAAAATGGACGGTCTTACTATTGTGCTCACCTATGAAAACGGTACACTGCAAAAGGCTGTCACCCGTGGAAACGGCCAGGTGGGAGAGGTAATCACCAACAATGCCCGTACCTTTACAAACATCCCTCTGTCTGTCCCATATCATGGACAGATGATTCTCCGGGGAGAAGCCGTGATCTCTTATTCTGAGTTTCGAAAGATCAACGAAACACTTCCGGAGGAGGAGCAATATAAAAATCCTCGAAATCTCTGCAGCGGCTCCGTTCGCCAGCTCAATAATGAGATCACTGCCAAACGGAATGTTTCCTTCTTTGCCTTTGCGCTGGTTCAGGCAGAGGGGGTGGATTTTCATAACTCTCAGGAAGAAAAGTTCCTGTTTCTGAGGGAGCAGGGCTTTGATGTAGTGGAATACCAGCGTGTCACCTCTGAGACACTTCCTGCTGCCATCCGGAGCTTTGCTGACAAGATCCCTCAAAACGATTTTCCTTCGGACGGTCTTGTGCTTCTGATGGATGACATTGCTTACGGCGAGGGGTTAGGCATGACCGCCAAATTTCCGCGAAACGCTATGGCATTTAAATGGGCAGACGAAACAGCAGACACAACCCTTCTTGAGATTGAATGGAGTGCCTCCCGTACCGGCCTGATCAACCCGGTTGCCATCTTTGAGCCGGTAGAGCTGGAAGGAACCACCGTCAGTCGTGCCAGCGTACACAATATCAGCATTGTACACCAGCTGGAGCTTGGTATCGGCGATACGATCCAGGTATATAAAGCCAATATGATCATTCCGCAGATTGCAGATAATCTCACCCGGAGCGGAAAGCTGACAATTCCGGATACCTGCCCTGTCTGCGGTCATCCTGCCGTGATCCATCACGAAAATGATGCCGAGGTGCTTTTCTGTGAGAACCCGGAGTGCCTTGCCAAAAAGATCAAATCCCTGACCCTTTTTGTAAGCCGTGATGCTATGAATATTGACGGACTCTCCGAAGCAACCATCGAGAAATTTTTATCCAAGGGTATGCTTCATGAACTGGCAGATCTGTACCATTTATCGGACTACCGTGAAACCATTATAGAAATGGATGGCTTTGGCGAGCGGTCCTATGAAAAACTGATCACTGCTTTGGAAAACTCCCGTCAGACCACTCTTGCAAAGTTTATCTACAGTCTCGGCATTTCAAATATCGGACTATCCAATGCAAAGATGATATGTAATGCACTCGGAAATGATCTGGAGCATATCCGTCACGCCACCGTTGAAGAACTCACGGCTATTGATGGAGTGGGAGATGTGATCGCCCGGAGCTTTGCAGACTATTTTGCCTCACCGGAGCACAATAAGACCGTGGACGATCTGCTGCAGGAGATCACTTTGGAAACGGTACAGACTGACAGCCAGGCACAGGATCTGTCCGGCCTGGTATTTGTCATCACCGGTTCTCTGGAGCATTTCGAAAACCGCAGTGCCCTGAAGGAGACGATTGAAAACGCCGGTGGTAAGGTAACCGGCAGTGTTACCCAAAAGACCTCCTACCTGATCAATAACGATATCGCCAGCACTTCCTCCAAAAACAAAAAAGCAAAAGAGCTGGGCGTTCCTATTATTACAGAGGAGCAGGCAATGGAGCAGTTCGGGCTGTCTTGACAGAATATCAATTATCTGCAACAATAATAGATACTCCTTTTGGGTATAACGAATCCTCAGGAGGAGTGATTTCGCAGTTACGAGAAAAGAGGAGTTGTATATGCCAATTAAGGTTCAGAATGATCTTCCGGCAAAGAAGATCATGGAAAATGAAAATATCTTTATTATGAATGAAACAAGGGCCATTACTCAGAATATCCGTCCCCTTCAGATTGCAATCCTTAATCTGATGCCCCTGAAGGAAGACACGGAGATCCAGATGATGCGAAGCCTTTCCAATACTCCTTTGCAACTGGAGGTGACATTTCTGACCACCGCCAGCTACATTGGCAAAAACACTCCGGCCAGCCACTTAAACCAGTTTTATCAGACCTTCGACGATGTAAAAGACAAAAACTTCGACGGACTGATCATCACCGGTGCTCCTGTGGAGCAGATGGCATATGAGGAGGTTCAGTACTGGGAAGAGCTGACCCATATTATGGACTGGTCCAAAACAAACGTAACCTCCACCCTTCATATCTGCTGGGGGGCACAGGCAGGACTTTACTACCATTACGGCATTCCCAAATATCTGCTGCCCAGGAAGACTTTCGGTATCTTCGAACACCGTGTTCACCACCGCAAGATTCCATTGCTGCGCGGTTTTGATGACGTTTTCTGGGCACCACATTCCCGCAATACAGGCGTAGACAGCAAGGCGATCGCCGCCTGTGACGATCTGCTGCTTCTGGCAGATTCTCCGGAAGTGGGAGAGCTGATCCTGATGGCACAGAACGGCAGACAGATTTTTGTGCTGGGTCATCTGGAATACGACCGTCTGACCCTGGACAAGGAGTATAAGCGCGACATTGCCAAGGGCATTGATATTGCACTTCCAAAGAACTATTATCCCAATGACGACCCGGAGCAGAAGCCGCTTCTTCGCTGGCGTGGTGCTGCAAACGCTATGTACAGCAACTGGATCAATTATTATGTATATCAGGAAACTCCATTTGAGTTTATTAATACCGAGAAAGTTTTATCCAGACACCGGGAAAATAAATAACTCAAACTTCCCACACCAAGAACTATAATACGCCCAGACTGTTTCTGATGTGGGAAGTTTGAGTAAATAAATATTTTTTTCCAAAAGTTATACCTCTCTGACGAAGACTCTTTTTAAGAACCGTCTTTCGTCAGAGTTTTTTTTATGCTGTTTTCTAAAAATTGCACAATTTTTCATTTATCCATTTTATTTATTTGTGTATTTTTTTCATTTAGATTGTTTCTATGTTTGTTATATGATATAATTTCTCTATAATTTGTGTTTTAAACGCAAAAAACTATAAACAATCACTAAACTCAGGGAACGGTATTTCTACCGGTCTCTGTCCGAAACATGTTTTTGAAAGGAGAAGGAAACGTGAATAGTCAGGAAATTGCACGGCTCGATGACATTCTGCAACAACACGATTACAACAGTACGCTTCTAATCGCGATCATGCAGGATATCCAGAAGGTATACCATTATCTGCCGGAGGAGGCATTATGTTACATCGCCCGCAAGCTAAATCTCAGTGAAGCCAAAATTTATGGGGTGGCTACATTTTATGAAAATTTTTCATTGGAACCAAAAGGGAAGTATGTCATAAAAATCTGTGACGGAACCGCCTGCCATGTACGGAAATCCGTACCGATCCTGGAGGAGTTCCGAGGAATGCTTGGTCTGAGCAAGGAAAAGACTACTACCGATGATATGCTGTTTACCGTTGAAACGGTGTCCTGCCTCGGAGCCTGTGGTCTCGCACCGGTCTGCACAGTAAATGATCATGTCCATCCGTCTATGACGCCGGACAAAGCCAGAGCATTGATCGAGGAATTGAAGGAGGAAGCGGCCAATGAAAATTAAAACAAGAGAACAATTGATCGCAAAGCAGAAGGAATATGCTGCTTCACTAAACAGCCAGCGCAAACAGATCCTGATCTGTGCCGGAACCGGATGTGTTGCAGGCGGGTCTTTGCAGATATATGACCGCATGAAGGAAATCATCGAGGAGAAGGGGCTAAGATGTGCCCTTGTCCTGGAAAAGGAGCCTCATGATGAGAGTATCGGACTAAAGAAAAGCGGATGCCACGGTTTTTGTGAGATGGGACCCCTGCTTCGGATCGAGCCAATGGGCTGGCTTTATCTGAAAGTAAAACTGGAGGACTGTGAGGAGATCATCGAAAAAAGCATTATCCATGATGAAGTCGTGGATCGTCTTGTTTATCAGGATGAAAGCCTGAAATCTTACGTCAGACAGGAGGATATTCCTTTTTACAAAAAACAGACACGTATCGCTCTGGAATACTGTGGGCGCATCAATGCGGAAAGTATTGCGGAATATATTGCCCTTGGGGGCTACAGTGCCGTTGCAAAAGCGTTGTTTGATATGACTTCCCAGGAAATTGTTGACGAGATCACAGAGTCCTGTCTGCGTGGACGTGGCGGCGGCGGTTTCCCTGCCGGTCGGAAATGGCAGCAGGTGCTGGATCAGAAAGAAGAGGAGAAATATATTGTATGTAACGGAGACGAAGGGGATCCCGGTGCATTCATGGACCGCTCCATGATGGAAGGTGAGCCGCACCGTGTGATCGAGGGTATGCTGATCGCAGCCATTGCTACCAGAGCACATCATGGTTATATTTATGTTCGTGCCGAGTATCCGCTGGCAGTGGAACGTCTCCAGACAGCCATTGATAAAGCCATGGATAAGGGACTTTTAGGAAAGGATATTTTAGGCTCCGGCTTTGACTTTGACTTACATATCAGCCAAGGTGCCGGTGCATTTGTCTGCGGGGAGGGAAGTGCTCTGACCACATCCATCGAAGGAAACCGCGGTATGCCACGCGTAAAACCACCGCGCACCGTGGAGCATGGTCTTTTCAACAAACCTACTGTCCTGAATAATGTAGAAACTTTCTGTAATGTTCCTCCGATCATCCTGAACGGTGCAAAATGGTATCAGGGCTTTGGACCGGCCAACAATCACGGCACCAAGGCATTTGCCCTGACTGGTAATGTCAAAAATACCGGTCTCATTGAGGTTCCGATGGGAACAACGCTCCGGGAGGTAATCTTTGATATTGGCGGTGGCGTAAAGGGTGGTGATTTCAAGGCAGTCCAGATCGGCGGACCATCCGGTGGCTGTCTCTGTATCAGTGCCACCGAGGATCATCTGGATATGAATCTGGATTTTGACTCTCTCAAAAAAGTAGGTGCTATGATCGGATCCGGTGGTCTTGTCGTAATGAATGACAAAAGCTGCATGGTAGAAGTTGCCCGTTTCTTTATGAATTTCACCCAGAATGAATCCTGCGGCAAATGTGTTCCATGCCGTGAGGGAACAAAACGGATGCTGGAGCTCTTGACTGACATCACCGAAGGCCGTGGTACCATGGAGCATATCGAACTGCTGGAAAAACTTTCCGATACCATTTCAGCCACAGCACTCTGTGGTCTTGGAAAAACGGCGGCTTCCCCGGTTGTCAGCACCTTAAAGTATTTCCGGGATGAATATATTGCCCATGTCGTGGACAAAAAATGTCCGGCAGGTCAGTGTAAAGCACTGATGACATATCAGATTGATCCGGAGCTTTGCCGCGGCTGTACCAAATGTGCCCGTATGTGTCCTGTCGGAGCCATTACCGGCACGGTAAAGGAACCGCATACCATTGATCCTTCCAAGTGTATCAAATGCGGAGCCTGCAAAGAGGGTTGTCACTTTAACGCCGTAAAAGAGGTTTGATTAAGAAAGGATTAGGTTAAATATGTCTGAAAAATATATGATCATTGACGGAATCCGTACCGCTTTTACGGATGAAAAAAATATCCTGCAGGTTATCCGCAAAGCAGGAATCCATGTGCCTACATTTTGTTATTACACGGATATGTCCATTTACGGTGCCTGCCGTATGTGCGTTGTGGAAGATGAACGTGGAAGCATTATCGCCTCCTGTTCCACACCGCCGAAAGACAAAATGGTGATCCGTACCAATACATCAAAGCTTCATCAGCACCGCAAAATGATCCTGGAGCTGCTTCTAGCATCCCATTGCCGGGACTGCACCATATGTGAGAAAAACGGCAACTGCCGTCTCCAGATGCTGGCCGCCAGATTCCATCTTACAAAGGTGCGTTTTCCAAACACACATCCGGAGCCGGTGATCGACGACTCCTCCCTGTCCATTGTCAGGGATCCTAGTAAATGTATTCTCTGTGGCGACTGCGTAAGAATGTGTAACGAAGTACAGCATGTGGGTGCCATTGACTTTGCCCACCGTGGTGCCAATATGATCGTCAGTCCTGCTTTCGGCCGTCCTATTGCCGAGACAGACTGTGTAAACTGCGGACAATGTGCTGCTGTCTGCCCAACCGCTGCCATTACGATCAAAAAAGATTTAAAAGGAGTATGGCAGGCACTTTATGCCCCAAATAAACGGGTCGTTGTCCAGATAGCCCCTGCAGTCCGTGTGGCGATTGGAGAAGAATTCGGCATCGCTCCCGGCAAAAATACGATTGGCAAAATCTACACTGCTCTGCGCATGCTTGGTTTTGACACGGTATTTGACACCAGTTTCAGTGCCGATCTCACCGTGATCGAAGAAGCAAACGAACTGGTTTACAAGCTGGAAAACGGTGAAAAAAAGTATCCTCAGGGAAATACCATGCCACTTTTCACTTCCTGCTGTCCGGCATGGGTGCGTTTCGTAGAAACGAAATACCCGGAGCTTTTACCGTATGTTTCAACCTGCAAATCACCAATGGAAATGTTTGGTGCTGTTTTAAAAGAATATTACAAGCCGGCCGACGCAGAAGCAGGTATGGAAACCATCTCCGTTGCGGTCATGCCATGCGTCGCCAAAAAATACGAAGCGGCACGGGATGAATTTTGTCGTAACGGGGTTCCCGATGTCGATTATGTCATTACTACCAAGGAACTGATCCTGATGATCAAGGAACTTGGTGTCCAGTTTCAGGAGATTGAGCCTAGTGCTCCTGATATGCCATTTTCTATCAATTCCGGAGCCGGCGTGATCTTCGGTGTGACCGGTGGTGTCATGGAGGCTGCTCTCCGCCATGTAGCAGCAAAGAATAATGAAACGCTCCGCGAGATTGAATATTCCGGTGTCAGAGGACTAGAAGGAACTAAAATCGCAGAGATTTCTCTTGGAGATAAAACACTCCGTGTTGGTGTGGTAAATGGTCTTGGGAATGCAGATACCCTGATCCGTAAGCTGCAACGTGGAGAGGAAAAGCTGGATTTTGTAGAAGTGATGGCATGCCCTTACGGATGTATCGGTGGTGCCGGTCAGCCGTTTGGTTATCGCAGTGTCAAAGAGGATCGGGCTCAGGGCATGTATAAAGCGGATAAATCCGCCATCGTCAAACGTTCCTGTGATAACCCAACCCTGATCAATCTTTACGAAAACGGCATATTGAAGGAACGTTCCCATGAATTGCTCCATGTACATTACGGGAAATAAAATGCGTACCGTTTGAGAACGGAATGTCTCCGCAAATGTACGCATATAAGGTTGACATTCTATGAAAAAATAGATATTCTATTGATATAGAAAACTATGTATTATTCATAGGAGGTAGCTGTTATGGGGAGCAGTATCGATTACAAGTTAGATAAGATTGTAGATTATTTATACCGCAAACGGAACAAGATCGCACGGGATATTACTGTGGATGCCAGAAGACGGGCATTTCAGTTTGAATTGACTTTGTCAAAATCAGATTATACCACGATCACGATCAATTCGAACCGTACATATATTCTGACCATGCCACGGTCATCCATGCTTCCGGAGGATGAAAATATGTCTTATCTGAAGGATATGCCGTTTTCCGAGAAAATGGCTCTGGTGGACGCCTGGGGTGAGTTAAAGATGCGTCTGAACAACACGATCGCAAAAGACGGCAATCTCGGTCTTACCTTTGATGAGACGAAACCGCCGAAGGATTCCTCTTCTGGAGAAAAGACAGAGTAATTCCTCCGGTCAGAAGCAATCCGGCCAGGTAGATCATACAAAATATCATACCTGCTGCCGCCAGATACAAAATTGCATAACGGTCAGAGAAGCAGCTGCCAAGCCACCGGTAGCTGCTTTTTGCCGTAACGGCACTGGGAATCAGCAATATTCCGGGCACAAAAATTCCCCGGAAAGCATCGAAATCCTCCTCTGTCCTCACCGTCTCAGCATCATTTCCGGCCCACAAATACGGTTTCAGATACAGCAGTTCCAATAATACCTGCAGAAGCTGGCTCACCAGCAGACCGATCAGATAAAGACGCATTCCATACACCGGAACCGCCCACAGCAGGAACAAGATCCGCACTCCCAGACTGACCGCCGTGATCAAAAAGGAGATATGTGTTTTTTTCATTCCATTGATAATACTGGTAAGAGCCGTTCCAAGATACAGGAACGGACAAAGCCATGACAGCGTTACCAAAAAATCTCCTGCCAGTTCATTGTGAAAGATTACCAATCCCAGTTCCTTGCCAAATACCATAAAAATGCCGGTACACAGAATCCCCAGAAGAAGGCAATACCGGATGGAAAGGGAAATGCTTCTCCGTATCATACGGGTATCCCCGGCAGCATCCGCCTCCGCCACAGAAGGTACTAAAAGTACCGCAAGAGAGTTGGTAATGGTAGAGGGAAACAACAGAAATGAAAATGTCATACCGGTCAGCACACCGTAAATGCTAAGCGCCTCCTCACTACTGCAGCCGTACCGCTTTAACATTGCCGGCAGCAGAACTGTTTCCACGCTGTTGAGAAATGTAATAAAAAGTCTTGTCAATGTGAGAGTAGAAGCCAGCCAGAGCAGAGAGCGGATTCCGGCGCTGCAGCCGTTTTGCCGATGCTGCCGGTATAATTTCCTTTTTCCGGAGTCAGATCTATCCCGACAGTGTTTCCAGAGCTTCCATACATTAAAAAAACAGGAGCTGATCTCTCCGGCTGCAAGCCCCCATACTGCAATGCGGCAGTTTTCCTCCACCGTGGCATCCGGCATCATAAAAAACGTCATGCCAAACACAAAAAAGATCCGGAAGATCTGCTCGATTACCTGGGTTATCGCCGGAATCTTTGCATCCTGTATTCCATAATAATACCCATTGATACACGCCGACAGACAGCAAAAAGGAAAGAATACTGCCATAATTCTTAAGTAAGGCGTCAGAGCCGGCTCCATCACAAAATGAAGAGCGATCCACTCTGCTTTCCACCACATAAAAAACTGCAGTCCAAAGGCAAGGAGCAGGGCAATCGCCGTTCCGGTCCGGAATATTTTCATCACTGAGCAGACATTGTCATTCTGATTCTTTTCCGATGCAATGACCTGGGACAGTGCAGTCTGGATACCTGCCCCATAAATGGTAAAACAAATGGCATATACGGGAAAGATCAACTGATAGATTCCCAGATAATGTGCTCCCAGCATATCGGCCAGATAGATCCGGTAAAAAAATCCAAGAATTCTTGTCACAAATCCGGTAATTGTCAATAATAAAGTCCCTTTCAGAAGCTTCCTCGCCATTGTTCCCATGAGTGTTCCTCCGAAGCCGGCAGTCAATCACTCTGTCCGGTCATACCTCTTTGTTCATTTCTATGAAAAAATAATGCAACTATGACAAAAAAGCGCATAAAGTATGAATAACAGGATACATGGGGGCAACGTATAAAATGATCTATTTGGACCACGCCGCAACCACAGCAGTTTATCCGGAGGTCATCCGTGAAATGACACCTTATCTTCATGATTATTATTACAATCCTTCCAGTTCTTACAAAGAAGGAAGACTGCTTCATAAAAAGCTGGATCAGATCCGCACAGTTCTGGCCGGGGGCATCCACGCAAAGCCACAGGAAATTATTTTTACCAGTGGTGGAACAGAATCAGATAACTGGGTGCTGGTAAATGCTGCCAGGTCTCTCTGCGGAAAAGGACGTCATATCATCACCTCTGCCATAGAACATCATGCCATCCTTCATACATGTCATTTTCTGGAAAACTGCGGTTTTGATCTAACATACCTTCCGGTAAACCGGGAGGGCTTTGTGGCGCCTGCTGTCCTGGAAAAGGCAATCCGTCCTGATACGATCCTGATTTCTGTGATGTATGCAAACAATGAGATCGGTACTCTGCAGCCGATCCGTGAATTGGGTCAGATTGCACAAAAAAACAGCATCCTGTTTCATACAGATGCTGTGCAGGCATATGCCCATGTACCCATTGATGTTTCAAGCACACCGATTGATTTTTTAAGTGTCAGTGCTCATAAATTTGGTGGTCCCAAAGGTGTCGGCTTCCTCTACGCCAAAGAGGGAACGCCTCTGTCTCCTCTGTTATACGGTGGTGCCCAGGAACAGGGCAGAAGAGCAGGCACCGAAAATGTTGCCGGTATCGTTGGTATGGGATGTGCTGCGCAGCTTTCTCTGGAGCATATGACAGAATATGCCGGACAGGAATCTTCCCTTCGGGATCACCTGATGCACCGGATTCTGTCAGAAATCCCTATGACAAGACTAAACGGCAGCAGCCAAAAACGCCTGCCGGGCAATTTAAATGTCAGCTTTTATGGTATTGACAGCGCCACGCTGATCGCTATGCTGGAAACAAAAGACATTTATGTATCCGGCGGTTCTGCCTGTTCCTCTGCAGATCAGGCTCCATCCCATGTACTGCACTCTATCGGACTTTCGGATGAAATGGCACTGGGCGCACTGCGCATCACCATAGGCCATGAAAACACAATGGAGGAGATCAATGAAACATTTGAAAATATCCGATCCTTCGTGCAGAAACTCCGGCAGATATCATAACGGAATCATTTCCGGTTTTCTCTTGCGGAATTCTGTGTAATACCGAAAACCACATTTTCGTAAAAGCTCCGGAATTCCTTCAAAGGCATATGCCAGATGCTTCGTTTCATGGGCATCTGAACCAACGGTAATGATCTCGCCCCCAAGCTCCCGGTAGCGTTTCAGTACCTTTTCCTGTGGATTGGTATGGCCAAGACCATATTTAATCCCGGCCGTGTTGACCTCTATGCCTTTGCCCTTTGCCAGCAGGAGACGAAGGATCTCGTCGATCATATCCGACGAATCCCGAAAGCACCGATCCATATATGCTTCGTCAATGATCCCCTGCGCCTTGTTCTTCTGCTGTGTCGGTGTATAACGGATAATGTAATCAATATGACCATAGACATCAAACTTTGTATCTGTTCGGATATTTTCCATAGTGATCTCGTAATATCTCCGGATTCCGTCCTTCTCTGAAAACTGCTCCCAGAAAGACGGATAATACGGATCTGTATCATCAACTAAATGTGTCGAACCAATCACAAAATCAAATGGATGAGTCTGGATCAGCGCATTACATCTCTGTGCCAGATCCGGTTTCAGACCAAGCTCTACACCTCGGCGGATCTCAAATTGCGGATATTTCCCCTGCAAAAAGGAGAGCATCTCAAAATATGGCTCCATCTCAAACAAAAACTCCACACCATTTCCGGTATCCGGAAAATCATAATCAATATGATCCGTAAAACAGACCGAATCCAGCCCCAGTTCTATGCCCCGCTGTACCATCGCCTCCATCGGGGTATCACTGTCAGTAGAAAATGATGTGTGTACATGATTGTCAGAACGTATCATAATAATTTCCATTCCTTTCTGCACCCGTCAGCTTCCGGCTTCGGGTACAATTTTAATCCTCTATTTCCTTAAGACCGGAAATGTCCGGTACGATTGTCATGGAATAATTGGTATAATATACTACAAAACCCGGCTTGCTTCCGTTTGGCTTTTTGATATGCTTTCTCTGAATATAATCAATCTCGGCTTTTGCCTGATCCTTCGCCTTGGAATACCAGCCTGCCAGAGCGGCTGCCTCCTCAAAGGTTCTGTCCGGCAGTTCCTTCCCCTCTGTCTTTACGATCACATGGGAGCCTGCCGTTCCTTTGGCATGAAACCACCAGTCACCGCCATTGGCAAAGTGGAAGGTAAGTTCATCATTCTGATAGTTATTCCTTCCCACATACATATGAAATCCACCGGAGGAAATATAATGAAACGGCTTGCTTTTTATCTTCACACGCCCTCTGTTACTGCGTGGCTGCGCATGCTTCTTTACATAACCACACTCCGAAAGCTCCTGACGGATCAATGTCAGATCCTCCTCCTGGCGGGCAATATCCAGTGCATTGCTCACAGACTCCAGATGCTCTATTTCCTGTCTTGTTTCCTCTAACTGAACCGTCAATGCCTCAAAGGTTCTTTTTAACTTGGCATATTTATCAAAATACCGCTTGGCATTTTCCATGGCAGATTTTGTCTGATCCAGTGGTATTGTGATCTCTTTGCCCTCATCATAATAGTTCTCACAGGTAAAGCTTTTCTCTCCGCCAGTCAGACTATACCCGTAGGTTGTTAAAAGGTCACCATATACCTTATATTTATCACGTTTTTTCGTATCACGAAGCTGTTTCTCCTGAAGATCATATTTCTTACGGCAGCGTTCCAGCGCCGTATTGGTGACACGGCGCAGCTCAAAGGATTTCTGATGGATCCGGGAATACAGCTCCTTCTGCGCATAAAAGTCGTATAAAAGCCGGCTGATGCTGTCATAAGAAATACTCTGGCAGGTCTCATCCCTCTCATAGGAAGTCAATGGAAACGCCGCAAACTCTACCGGCTCCTGCCCCCGTTTGACCAGTGTCGGAGCGAAAGAGTGAGAGAGCAGTTCCTCCCGGAGCCGTTCAAAATTGCGATACAAATGAAGCCGCTCCATATCCGAAAGCTCACTGGTAGAGGCGGCATCCTGCAGACTTGCCCGGTATAACAGTTCATTGGCCATAACCGGACTGAAACCGGTCAGAGAGGTATACAGTGCCTTTGCCGGCGGCATAGGCTTCGTCAGTATTTTTTCTGTAAACTCCTCGCAGCTTACCGTAAAGGGATCCAGTTTTTCCTGTGTATTTGGGATAAAATATGTTCTGCCCGGCAGTACCTCCCGCACAGAGCTGACCAGAGCCGACACCCGTTTAATACTGTCAATGATCACATCATCCTCCTGACAGAAGATGATATTACTGTGCTTGCCCATCAGCTCGATATATAACTTTTTGTGACACAGATCCCCCATTTCATTCAGATGCTCCAGTTCAAAGCAAAGCACACGTTCCAGACCGATCTGCCGGACAGACAGGATTCTGCTGTTGGACAAATGCTTCCGGAGTACCATACAGAAGGTTGGTGCCGTCATAGGAGAGTTCTTTGTCTCCTCCGTTTCATAGATCAGTGGGAGACTTGGATTCACGGAAACCACCAGCCTTTTCTGACTGCGGACAGTCTTTCCGTCCTCCCCGGTTCTGCTCTGCTTAATCGTCAGAAGCAGCTCGTCCTTCTCCGGTTGTGCGATCTTGGCAATACGGCCTCCTGCCAGGTCCCGCTCCAGTTCATATACAATATCAGCAATTACCATTCCATCTAATGCCATGGTTTGATGTCCCCCTTATTACGTTTTCTCTTGCTCCATTTTATATGTACCATCTTCCTTTTGCAACAGTTGCCAAAAAAAAGTTAATATGATACATTATCTATCAGGAGAAATGAAAGACGAAATATCGTCATAAGAAATGAGGAAGAAAAATTGCTTCGCTTTGTATATGTATTGATCAGAAATTTACATAGAGCCTGGATGATTCCCCAGGCAGGCTATTATGCCGCAAGAGACCGGAAATATTCCGAGGAGTTTCGATATCAGTATGATCTGAAAATGATACGCCAGATGATGAAAACCGCCCGGATCTCCACCTCTGTATATGGCCGTGAAAATCTGCCGTCTCAGGGAGGATATGTGATGTTTCCCAATCATCAGGGGAAGTACGATGCTCTGGGGATCATGTACGGTCATCCGCTGCCATGCTCGGTAGTGATGGATGATGCCAGATCCCATATGCCGTTAGTCAGCCAGTTCATTGATCTGGTCAAAGGCAAGCGCATCAAGCTCCATGATATCCGTCAGGCGGCCAAGATCATACAGGAGGTCTCCGCAGAGACAGCACAGGGCCGGAAGTTCATTATTTTCCCTGCAGGAGGATATAAGCACCGCAATGGCAATCAGGTGGATCCTTTTAAGCCCGGCACTTTCAAAAGTGCCATGAAGTCAAAGGTTCCCATTGTTCCGGTGGCTTTAGTAGATTCCTGGAAGGTATATGATCTCAATTCCCTGCGGCATGTCCACACACAGGTTTATTTTTTGAAACCTCTTTATTATGAGGATTATAAAGGCATGAAATCCGTAGAGGTCTGTGATCATGTTTACCGCCGGGTATGTAAGGCTGTACGGCTGGGAGAGCGTAATATGCCGGAACAGGCAGTACGCTGTTGATCATTAACCGGTATCTTCTGCATATATTATGATGCAAGGGATAAACGCAGATAGCAAGCCTTTGGAAACTTATATCCGAAGTTACTTTAAACTTTATCAAACATATGAAAGGAGGGTGTCCTATGAATCAATTACGAAAACAGCGCTGGCTCATCGTTGCCATGCTTTTCTTTGTGCTTATTTCAGGGATTGGAACGGATGTTACCAGAATCTCACAAATGGACACCTCTGATCATTTCCGCCGGGAAAGCCTGCTTTCCACACTTTCTTCCATCCGGACAGATTCGCCGGATGTCTGCAGCACGGAGCAGTTAGGCATACGGGTACTGCAGCCGAAGCTTGAAGCTTCACGCCCGGTATCCTTCCGTCAGGATGGACGGCAGCAGCAGCTTTTATTGCTGTTATATACGTCGATCATATTCTGCTTCTGTGTCTTTTTTGCCCGGAGAAGTTATGAACCGGCATTCTATAAATCTACAACTCATCATCTCGCCCGGATCATGCGGTTTATCCATGACAAGGATGGCGAGAAGATCTTCTTTTCATTCCATTAACCAAAAATTGAATATTGGCACATTATGTGCAGAAAAGGAGATTATTATGGGTACAACTATCGTTTTAGTTATTGTAGGTGTCGTGATCTTAGGAGTAACAATCTTTAGCTTTCAGTTTTCGAACGGAGGCTCTGTCTCTGACACGGAAACCGGAAATGAAACCAAAAACGGCAGCAGTAAATAATCTGCCGTAGCACATCACGAAAACACATAATTCCGAAATAAATGTTTTAACACATAGGGGAAATCCATGGCTGCAATATCCTGCCCTGTATAAAGCGGAGATTTTGTTAAAATCTCCCCATTTAGCAGGATTTCCTGACACCCCACGATATCCCCGCTGCGGACAGGTGCAGTCAGCTTCTCCGGCAGAGACGTCCGGATTTCCACGACGTCATCGGCCCGGAGTGGCAGCTGCAGACTGTCCGTATCTTCTTTTGACATAAATACAGTGACATTGTGATCACAGCCATTTTCCACAGACAGTTTCCAGGTATCGCGATCAGACGGGATCTCACAGGTTTTAAAACCTTCAAAGCCATAATCCATAAGCTTTGTGGTATCGGACCATTTATAGGTTTTATGAGGCGGCCATCCGCAGGCAAGGACAGCAGAGACCAGCGTACGGTTATTTTTGGTGGCGGCACCGCAGAAGCAGTAACCTGCATTCCCGGTAAAACCGGTTTTGATTCCCAGAGCCCCTTGATACATGCCAAGAAAGGCATCATGATTAGACACCTGAAAGCTGCGTTGTCCTGACGCATCCTGAAACTGATACTGAGGAGTCTGGATCACCTTTTGAAATTCTTTATTTTGAATCGCATAAGATGCAATCATACAAAGCTCTTTTGCTGTGGTATAATGCTCCGGATCATCCAGACCATTTGGTGTAACAAAATGCGTAGAAACACAGCCGATTTCCTCTGCCTTTTGGTTCATCAGCTCTGCAAATCCCTCCACGGACCCGCCAATGTGTTCCGCAATGGCAACGGCAGTATCATTATGGGATTCTAACATCAAAGAATACAGCAGATCTCCCAGACGATATTTTTCGCCTTCCCGGATATTTAGCTGAACATCCGGCATGGATGCCGCATAAGCAGATACTGTCACCATTTCATCCAGACAGCCGGATTCCAGTGCAAGAATACAAGTCATGATCTTGGTTGTGCTTGCCATTGGCATTTTTTTATTCTCATTTTGGGAAAGCAGAAATCTTCCGGATTCTGTATCCATCACGCAATATGCCTTTGCATAAAGAGATGACGGGGTAGAGGCAGCAACACTGGAACCAAGCTCCGATGCCGTCATACGGACAACCGGTACAATGGACTCTGCAGGCTTTTGGGATGGCTCCCAAAAAGCTTTTTCCCGTATTGCCATATGATTTTTTAATGGTTGTGTCAAAAGGAAAAGACAAAAGACAAGCAAAAGAAAACTTATGATTTTTTGCATGATATTACCCTGTATTTCATATAGAATTAACTAAATTATATGAAGAAACGGAAGAATCATTCTTTTTTCTTCCCGGAACAAAAAAATGGCGAAAAAACGGTTGCCATTTTTGCCCAAAAGAGATACACTTATACTTGGTGTAAATTTGTTATTATTATTACTACTATATAGGAGGTCAAAACATGAGTAACTCAAACACTATGTCTGCGAAAGACCGTATTGCGTCTTTAGTTGACGAGAATAGTTTTGTTGAACTCGGTGCTGGAATTACCAAGAGAAGCACAGATTTCAACATGCAGGAGAAATCCGTACCGGCAGATGGTGTCATCACCGGATATGGACTGATCCAGAACAATCCTGTCTATGTATACAGTCAGGACGCATCTGCACTGAATGGTACGATCGGAGAGATGCATGCAAAGAAGATTGCACACATCTATGAGCTTGCAATGAAGACAGGAGTACCTGTGATCGGTCTGATCGACTGCGCAGGAATGCGTCTTCAGGAGTCCACAGATGCCCTTGCAGGATTTGGTCAGATCTACAAGATGAAAGCAAAGGCTTCCGGAGTGATCCCACAGATCAGTGCCATCTTTGGTAACTGTGGTGGTGGTGTGGCTGTTATGGCTGCAATGAGCGATTTTACCTTTATGGAGCAGAACAACGGTAAGCTTTTCGTAAACTCTCCAAACACACTGGAGGGTAATTACACCGATAAGCTGGATACTGCATCTGCTGATTTCCAGAAAACAGCTTCTGTTGTAGATGTGATCTGCGACGGAGAGGCTGAGGTATTTGAAAACGTACGTAACCTCGTAAGTATTCTCCCGGAGAACAATAACGAGATCGGTGGTATGGAAGAGTGTCTGGATGATCTGAATCGTCTGGTTCCTGATTTTGCCGCTGAGGTTAAGGATCCTGCTGCAGCACTGGAAGATCTGGGCGACAATAACTTCTTCCTTGAGTTAAAGAAGGATTTCGCAAAAGAAATGGTTACAGGCTTTATCAGTCTTGACGGTATGACTGTAGGCTGCGTTGCCAACAGAACCGCTGTTTACGGCGAGGACGGCAGTGAGCAGGAGAGTTTTGAGGCCCGCCTGACATCTGACGGATGTGACAAAGCGGCTTCCTTTATCAAAACATGTGATGCATTTAATATTCCGATTCTGACCCTGACCAATGTAGAAGGCTTTGCTACTACAGTAGAAGAGGAGAAGACCATCGCTTCCAAGGCGGCTGCCCTTACTGCTGCATTTGCTGAGGCAGATGTTCCTAAGGTAAATCTGATCACAGGAAATGCTTACGGAAGTGCATACATCACCATGAACTCCAAGCACATCGGTGCAGATATGGTATTTGCCCTTCCTGATGCAAAGATCGGTATGATGGATGCCCAGGTTGCTGCCAAGATCATGTATGCTGACGATAAGGATGCTGATCTTGCTGCCAAGGCTGCTGAGTTTGCTTCCCAGTCCGGCACAGAAGCTGCTGCAGCCAGAGGGTATATTGATTCCATCATCAGCCCTGAGGCAGCCAGAAAACAGTTAATTTTCGCATTTGAGCTTCTGTTCACAAAAAGTGAGTATCCAATCGGCAAGAAGCATGGAACCATCTAAGAAGGAGAGGCATTTATGAAAAGAAAATTATTATTATTTTTCTGTGTTTTATCCTGTGTATTGATGGTATCCGGCTGTTCTTTAGTCCGTGGAAATGAAAACTTTGACAAGAAAACGCTGGAACAGCAGACAGACAACTTCCTGACAAGCTGGTTTGCAGCAGATTTTGAGGGAACCATTTCCACATATAAAGATCAGATGAATGATACAACCCTTGCACAGTATAAGCTTTATGCAAAGCAGAAGGCACAGTATAAGGGATTAAAGAAAAAAGAAAAAACAGAGTTTACGATCACCACAGACTCCGCTACAGTTACAGAGACAATCCTGTGCGAGAGCGGAGACAAGGTTCTTGCAAGTCTGACCTTCGACAAGGACGGTCAGATCCAGACAGACGACAGTGGCAACTATTCATTCAAATTTGATGAATATAAAACTCTGGGCCAGAAAATGCAGAAGGCAGGTCTGAATACGATCCTGAGTATGTCTATCGTATTCCTGGTGCTGATCTTTATCAGTCTCCTGATCAGCTGCTTCAAATTCATTGGTCTCATTGGCAAAGGAAAAGCAGAGAAAGCTCCTGTGGCAGCAGCCGCACCTGTGGCACCGGTCGCTTCCGAGCCTGAGAACCTGGTAGATGACCTGGAATTAGTTGCTGTGATCACCGCAGCCATTGCCGCTGCTTCTGAAACAGAAAGCGCAGACGGACTTGTTGTTCGTTCTATTATCCGTCGATAATAGCTAACAAATAAACGATTGAATTTATTAAATGGAGGATTATCATGAAAAATTATACAATTACAGTAAATGGAACTGTTTATGACGTAACTGTAGAAGAGGGAACAGGTTCTGCGGCTCCTGCTGCAGCAAGCGCACCAAAAGCTGCTCCTAAGGCAGCTAAGCCGGCAGCACCAAAGGCTGCAGGTGCAGGTGCTGTTAAGGTTAACGCACCAATGCCAGGTAAGATCCTTTCTGTAAAGGCATCTGTCGGACAGGCAGTGAAGAAGGGGGATGTGATTCTTATTCTTGAGGCTATGAAGATGGAGAACGAGGTTGTTGCACCTGAAGACGGTACTGTAGCAAGCATCGATGTTGCTGCCGGAGATTCTGTTGAAGCTGGTGCTGTACTTGCAACACTGAACTAATTTTAGGAGGGAATAACTTTGGATTATATTATCTCAACGCTTGAGAATCTGGCCGGCCAGACAGCGTTCACCACGCTGACTCCAGGTAACTACCTGATGATCCTGGTAGGCTGTGTCTTTCTCTATTTAGCGATCAAAAAAGAGTATGAGCCATTGTTGCTGGTTCCGATTGCCTTTGGTATGATCCTGGTAAATATTTATCCGGACATCATGGCCAATCCGGAGGACACCTCCAATGGCGTTGGTGGATTGTTACATTATTTCTATATTCTCGATGAGTGGAGTATCCTGCCATCACTGATCTTCCTTGGAGTCGGTGCTATGACAGATTTCGGTCCACTGATTGCGAATCCGATGAGCTTTTTGCTGGGTGCTGCCGCTCAGTTCGGTATCTTTTCCGCTTATCTTATTGCAATCCTCTGGGGATTCAACGATAAGGCAGCAGCCGCTATCTCAATCATCGGTGGTGCCGATGGTCCTACTTCTATTTTCCTCTGTGGTAAGTTAAAGCAGACGGAGTATATGGGACCGATCGCCGTGGCGGCATATTCTTATATGTCACTGGTGCCGATCATCCAGCCACCGATCATGAAGCTTTTTACCACAGAAAAAGAGCGTAAGATCAAAATGGAACAGCTTCGTCCTGTATCCAAACTGGAGAAGATTCTTTTCCCTATTATCGTAACGATCGTTGTATGTCTGCTTCTGCCGACAACAGCACCTCTGGTAGGTATGCTGATGCTTGGTAACCTGTTCAAGGAGTCCGGCGTAGTAAAACAGCTGACAGAGACAGCATCCAATGCATTAATGTATATCGTTGTTATTCTGCTTGGTACTTCCGTTGGTGCATCAACATCTGCTGAGGCATTCTTAAGACTCAGTACATTAAAGATCGTTGGTCTTGGTCTGATTGCTTTCGCAATCGGTACCGCTTCCGGTGTATTATTCGGAAAACTGATGTGCTTCGTCACAAAGGGCAAGGTCAATCCTTTGATTGGTTCTGCCGGTGTATCTGCCGTTCCAATGGCGGCTCGTGTATCCCAGAAGGTTGGAGCAGAAGCAGATCCTACAAACTTCCTGCTGATGCATGCAATGGGACCAAACGTTGCCGGAGTTATCGGTACTGCTGTGGCAGCCGGCGTATTTATGGCAATCTTTGGAATTTAGAATTGGAGGAGAATCATGGCTAATAAAGAGAAATCTATTGAAAAGAAACCTTTAAAAATAACAGAAACCATTCTGCGTGATGCTCATCAGTCTCTGATCGCCACCAGAATGACCACAGAGCAGATGCTTCCGATCGTAGACAAGATGGATCAGATCGGATACCATGCAGTAGAGTGCTGGGGTGGTGCTACATTTGATGCTTCCCTTCGTTTCCTCAAGGAGGATCCATGGGAGAGACTTCGTAAATTAAGAGACGGTTTCAAAAACACAAAGCTGCAGATGCTTTTCCGTGGACAGAATATCCTCGGTTACAATCATTATGCAGATGACGTGGTAGAGTATTTCGTACAGAAATCCATCGCAAACGGTATTGATATTATCCGTATCTTTGACTGTCTGAACGATCTCCGTAACCTGGAGACCGCAGTAAAGGCAGCCAACAAAGAAAACGGTCATGCACAGATTGCTCTTTCCTATACTCTGGGTGATGCATATACTCTGGATTACTGGAAAGATATGGCAAAGAGAATTGAGGATATGGGTGCCAAATCCCTTTGTATCAAGGATATGGCAGGTCTCTTAGTTCCTGTCAAGGCTACTGAGCTTGTTCAGGCATTGAAGGAGTCCGTTGATATTCCAATCGATCTTCATACCCATTACACCTCCGGTGTAGCTTCTATGACTTATATGAAGGCAGTAGAGGCAGGCTGCGATATCATCGATACCGCAATCTCTCCATTTGCTATGGGTACTAGCCAGCCTGCTACAGAGGTTATGGTTGAGGCGTTCAAGGGCACACCTTATGATACCGGTCTTGATCTTGATAAGCTTGCAGAGATCGCTGATTACTTCCGTCCAATGCGTGAGGAAGCATTAAAGACTGGCCTGATGAATACAAAGGTGCTCGGGGTTAATATCCAGACACTGCGTTATCAGGTACCTGGCGGAATGCTTAGTAACCTGGTATCCCAGCTCAAAGAAATGGGGCAGGAGGACAAGTACGAGCAGGTACTTGAGGAAGTACCAAAGGTTCGTAAGGACTTCGGTGAGCCACCTCTTGTAACACCTTCTTCACAGATCGTTGGTACACAGGCTGTTCTGAATGTAGTATCCGGCGAGCGTTATAAGATGGTAACAAAAGAGTCCAAGAAACTCCTTTCCGGAGAGTTCGGACAGACTGTAAAGCCATTTGATAAGGAAGTACAGAAGAAGTGTATTGGTGATACCAAACCGATCACATGCCGTCCAGCCGATCTAATCAAGCCTCAGCTTGCAGATATCGAGAAGGAAATGGCTCAGTACAAGCAGCAGGATGAGGACGTGCTTTCCTACGCACTGTTCCCACAGGTAGCAACTGAGTTCTTCAAATACCGTGAGGCACAGCAGAACAAGGTAGATGCAGCCGCTGCTGATACCGAGAGCAAGGCTTATCCGGTTTAATCTATCTACGAAAACGTAATATAGAAACATAAAAAAATACTCCGGCAAAGATCCGAAATAAATTCGGTTTTGCCGGAGTATTTTTTAATTATGTACCAGTAATAAAAACAGGTTCCTTTTCTGATCTATCATTCAACAACAGTTCTTTTAAATATTGCATTAAATAAAATGATAAATAATAATTGCAATAATAATTCCAAGAATGCTTCCCAGTGTGATCTTTACCGAAAGACCAAAAGTCAGCACCAGGATCCCAAGATCAAGCCTGAATGGGTGTGTCAGACCAAATTTCTGTCCATAGCTGAGCCATGAAAGAGCAGAAACGCCTGCAGTTGCCTGAGCAATAAAGCTGCCGATCACGATCCCTGCCAGAAGCAGCAAAAACAGTGCCCAGTTATTTTTTCCGGCACCACGAGCCATATGATTCACCTCATTTCTAATAAAAATAATATCTGCTTTATTATAAAGGAAGTACATATGTTCGTCAAGAGATTGTCCTGCAAATTCATGTTGTATTTCTGAATAGTTTCTGAAAGATTATGAATCGGACTTGTGAAACACTGCGTAATAGTGTATGATGCATATGTATGTAATCAAATAATGTATATATAGGAAGATGAGGATTAAAATGAAAAAAACGAAGAAAAAAAACAGACGGATCGTTCCAAAGGTGCTCTTTGGACTTGCTCTGTGTGCCAGCATATTTGCCGGCTTCTGGATTGCCCGGACACAGATCGTATTCAGCTCTGTCAATCAAAATAAGGACAATGCCTTCAAGGAGGTTAAACTCCCGAAGGGCAATTACAAGAGTGATAACAACATCGTAAATATTCTGGTCATCGGTAATGATTACCGTAAGGAGACCGGATATACAGCAGCAGGGCTTCCTGATGTTATTATGATCGCCACACTGGATAAAAAGCACAAAAATCTTAAGCTGACTTCTCTGTTGCGTGATCAGATCGTTGAGATCCCCGGACATGGTCAGAACCGTCTGAATTCATGCTTCGGCTATGGAGAGGATGGTCCGACACTTCTTTATAAGACCATTGCACAGAACTTTAATATCAAGCTTGACGGCTATGTAGAAGTAGGCTTTGATGCGGTAAAGGCCATTGTCAACGCCGTAGGAGGAGTGGATATCGAGCTTACAGAATCGGAGGCCGCATATCTGAATGCCACCAATTACATCCGTCCTGCCAAATACCGCAATGTGAAGGCAGGCAAGCACACCTTAAACGGAGCACAGGCTCTCGGTTACAGCCGTATCCGTAAAACCGCCAAAGGAATTACCCCTGTCACACCAAACGGCAAAATGGACGATTACGGTCGTACATGGCGTCAGAGAAATGTCATTAACGCTATCTTCAATAAGGCAAAAGGGACCTCCCTGCCAAAGCTTATGGACTTGGCACAGACCATTCTCAGCAAATATGTGACCACAGATCTTAGCAGTCAGGATATCATCGGATATATGAAGGATGTAGTTATGATGGGAACGATGGAGATTTATCAGCTGCAGATTCCGATGGATAATTATTTTACGACGCAGAGAGATTATTATGCACCGGGTTCCACCACAAACCTCGGTTCTGTCATCCTACCGGATATGACAGCCAATACCGCTGCATTAAATGATTTTATCTTTAAATATAAAGGCACAGAAGGGCAGGAGTATACCTATACTTCCGGCAGCGGAACCACCACACCGGCACAATAGACACAAAAAGGGCAAAACAGTGTTTTTGCCCTTTTTATATAAAATTTTCCTCTACAAT
Source organism: Jutongia huaianensis (assembly GCF_014384985.1). Taxonomy (GTDB): domain Bacteria; phylum Bacillota; class Clostridia; order Lachnospirales; family Lachnospiraceae; genus Jutongia; species Jutongia huaianensis. The sequence continues at coordinate 114,068 of NZ_JACRSX010000003.1, read as the reverse complement.
TTATTTTCAAAATATTCTCAATCAATCCCGTTTTTTGTACACTATCTCTTGCATATTTCTCAGGTATCATGTAAAATATATAAGTATTTATTGCAAAAACTATAAGATAAATGTGAGGATTACATATGTGGGTTAAAAGAGTACTTTATGTAGTAGCACTGATTGTCAGCGGTGCACTGGGATTCGTAGCCGCCAAAGGGCAGGTAGCTGTATTGGATACCCTTGATGTGGTGCAGAGAGATTATGATACCTCTTTATCAAAGGTAGATCTGTCCGGTATCCGGGTCAATTCCGATGACAATATTGTCAATGTACTTCTGGTGGGAAATGACTACCGAAAGGAGAATGGTTATGCTGCCGCCGGTCTGACCGATACCATGCTGATCGCTACATTGGATATGAAGCACGGCACATTAAAGCTCACAACACTGATGCGTGATATGCTGGTAGAGATTCCGGATCATGGCAGCAATAAGTTAAATTCCGCCAATACCTTTGGTGGAATCGAGCTTCTTTATAAAACGATTGCACAGAATTTTAACATCCAGTTAGATGGATACGTTGAAGTCAGCTTTGATGCATTTAAAACCATCGTCAATGATGTCGGCGGTGTGGAGATCGAGCTCACAGAATCTGAAGCTGCATATCTGAATGCCACTAACTATATCCGTCCCGCCAAGTACCGCAATGTAAAAGCTGGAAAACACACGCTGAACGGAGCGCAGGCTCTTGGTTACTGCCGTATCCGTAAATATGCAAAAGGTATTCAGCCGGTGACACCGACCGGCCAGATTGATGATTACGGCCGTACCTGGCGTCAGAGAAATGCCATTACCAGTATTTTCAATAAGGTCAAGAAAATGCCAATGTCCAAATGGCTGGACATTGCAAAAGATGTCCTGAAAAAGAATGTAAAAACCGATCTGACCAACAAACAGATCATTAATTATATTAAGGATGTCGTTATGATGGGTACCACTACGATCCATCAGCTGCAGATTCCTGTGAATCCATACTTCTCCGGTGGAAATGTTCCGGGTGTTGGCTCCTGTCTTTCTATCCAGAAGGAGTATCAGGCAGATGCCATTAACCAGTTTATTTTTAAGTATAATGGTAAAAACGGAGAGTTCGAGTATACTCCGTCCAGTGATGTCAGTGGTTACTCCGACAGCAGTGCGACCGTTTCTCCGTCTCCGGCACAATAATACAGACCATGAATATACAAAGATGAGACAATATCAAAAGGAAATCCAACGCAGTTTTCTGCATGGATTTCCTTTTTGAGTGTATCGGAAAATGCCATATATCAATGATTGATTCTTTGTAATATTAAGCAACAAACCATCGTTTAAGAAGCTTTCCCAGGCAGTCGGTATATGTTGCCTTTGGCACATTTCTGGCAGCATAGACCGGGATTTCTTCCAGAGTCTGGTTATTCATTGTATAAACAATTCTGCCGATCATATCCCCCTTCCGGATCGGTGCCGTAAGATCCTTTTTATACTCAATCCGACGTTCGATCTGATCTCCGGATTCCCCTTTGCACAGGGTGTAAGAAAAATCCTTTGATATATACGGAATTACCGTTTCTGATACACCATTTTTGACCGGAATCGCAGGCAGCTTCAAAGCCGTAGTCTGATCCTCAAAACCGGTACAGTTCGCAAAACCGTAATCCAGCAGAGATGCAGCCTGACTAAAACGGATCTTGGGATCCGGAGCCGCCATCACGACTGCTGTAAGGCTCACAGCCGCACGGGATGCTGTCGCTGAAAGGCAGTATTTTGCCTTTGATGTGGAACCGGTTTTTAATCCCGTGATTCCCTGATATGTCCGGATCAGCTTATTGGTATTGGTCAGTCCAAACTGTGTGTCCCCCTTTTTGGTTGAATGGGTGATCTCATCCATCCAGATGGTAGAGTAGTGGCTGATCTGCGGATAGCCGGAGATCAATGCCCGTGACATCAACGCCACATCATACGCACTGCTGTAATGACCACTTTCAATGGAATCATCCAGACCATTGCAATTCATAAAATGCGTATGCTTCATCCCCAGTTCCTTTGCCTTATGGTTCATCTGGTCCACAAAGGCCTGCTCGGAGCCTGCAACATATTCCGCCATGGCAACAGCCGCATCATTGGCACTTGCCACACTGATACATTTGATCATGGTATCCACCGTCTGCGTCTCCCCCGGTTCCAGAAACACCTGTGAGCCTCCCATGGACGCTGCATATTCGCTGACAGAAACAGCATCCTCCAGATGGATCTGTCCCTTTTCCAGCGCATCAAAGATCAGCAGCAGAGTCATGATCTTTGTAATACTGGCAGGAATCAGTTCTTTGTCTTTTTCCTTCTCATATAAGATACGCCCGCTGCTGTTTTCGATCAAAACTGCGGACTGCGCAGTAATATCCATCGTATTATTTTCTTCGGCCTTCTTTTCCTCCTGTGCATAAACCGTCACATTATGTATTGGATCTCCCAGGCTGCCGGCAAACAGCAGCACTGCTAAAAACAGGGCAAACGCTTTTTGATACTTCATAGGAAACCTCATATCTCCTTCAATTACCATAATATATTGTACAAAATGCAGGATTATTCCAAAAAGTGTTTGGCAACCGCCACATCTTCGTTTATAATAGGTATGAAAAACCCAAAGAAAGGCATGGTAATAAATATGACAAGTAAAGAACGGGCAGAGTTAAAATCCCAGGCAATGACAATGGACAGCATCTTCCAGATTGGCAAGGCAAGTCTGACACCCCAGATGACCCAGGCGATCCGTGATGCACTCCACGCCAGAGAGCTGATCAAAATATCCGTATTAAAAAACTGTACAGATGATCCAAAAGAGCTTGCACGGATTCTGGCAGAGCGTACCGGCTCCCAGGTAGTTCAGGTCATTGGCAAGAAAATTGTCTTATATAAATTAAATCCCGAAAAGGAAAAGAAAAGAAGGGATGCTGCCAAAAAATGAGTCAGATCGGTATTATGGGAGGCACCTTTAATCCCATTCATAATGCTCATCTGACCATGGCTATGGCTGCATATGAGCAGGCAGGACTTGACCGGATCTGGTTTATGCCATCCAAAAATCCCCCTCATAAAAACTCCTCCGAAATTATTTCTGAGGAGCACCGCAGTAATATGATCAAACAGGCGATCAAAGACACACCATATTTTGCATTTTCAGATTTTGAGCTGCGCCATGAGGGAACAACCTACACGGCCCAAACTCTGAAACGGCTGCAAAAAACATATCCTGATCACCGGTTTTATTTTCTGATGGGCGGAGATTCCCTGTTTGAACTGGAAACCTGGTATCACCCGGAAATGATCATGAAAATGACAACGATCCTGGCATTTTCCCGAAACGGAGAAACCATGCAGCAGATGTATGAAAGAGCGGCTTACCTGACCAGCAATTATCAGGCTGATATCCGGATTCTTTCTATGCCGGATATGCCCATCAGCTCCAGTCTGATTCGCAGCCGGATCTTGTCCGGTCTATCGGTGAGCCAGATGATTCCTCCCGACGTGGAGAAGTATATTTTCAAAGAAAATTTATATACTACAAAGGAAGTGTAAGCACATGCTGGATAATGAGCAACTAGAGCAGATTCAGAAAAAGCTCCAAAAAAATATAACTTCTAAAAGATACTGCCATACTATTGGCGTAATGCACACCTCAATTTCCATGGCCATGCGATATGGTGCTGATCTGCAGCAGGCGGCTCTGGCCGGTTTACTGCATGACTGTGCCAAATGCCTTGACGATAAGGAAATGCTGCGCCAGTGTGATAAATACGATATTCCATGCAATAAAACAGAAAAAAAGCAGCCTTATCTGCTTCACGCAAAGCTTGGAGCCTGCTATGCTGCCCAAAAATACGGAGTGGAAGAGGACGCCGTCTGCAGTGCCATACGTTATCATACTACGGGACGTCCCGGTATGAGCCTGTTGGAAGCAATCGTATTTACCGCGGATTATATTGAGCCAAACCGCAAAATGCTGGAGCATCTGCCGGTCATCCGTAAAATGGCCTTTATTGATCTGGAGGAAGCCGTCTATATGATCCTACGGGATACCGTAGAGTACCTCGGAAAAGGCGATAAAGAAAAAACCGATCAGATCGAGCATCACACACTGGAAGCATATGATTACTATAAACGACTGCACGAAAAAAAGCGCGGAGACTCATAATTACAGCACAGAAAGGAAAATTCTATGGAACAGTCAAAGAAAATGGCATTAACCGCTTATGAAGCATTAGATGAAAAAAAAGCCGAGGAGATTAAAGTTATTGGAATCGGCGAGATCTCCATTCTGGCGGATTATTTTATCATCGCAGGAGGAGGAAGCAAACCGCAGCTGCAGGCAATGATCAATAATGTGCAGGAAAAAATGCATGAAGCCGGCTTTGATGTGAAACGGATCGAGGGGAACCGGGACAGCAGCTGGATCCTGATGGATTACGGCGATCTGGTGGTTCACCTGTTCAACCGGGATGACCGCCTGTTCTATGATCTGGAGCATATCTGGTCCGACGGAAAACAGATCGATATTCGGGAACTGCGCTAAGAACATTTGTTTGACAAAAAAACTTACTTGTGATATCCTAATAAAAAGAACTTGTGTTTGCATCTTTTTATCTTGAATACTAGAAAAGGAGACCCCTGCTGTGGAAAAAGGAAGAATATCACCGAAACAATTAGAAATATTGGAATATATCAAATCAGAAATATTAAATCGCGGATACCCACCGGCTGTCCGTGAAATCTGTGAGGCTGTTCATCTGAAATCAACCTCCTCCGTTCATTCTCACCTGGAGACTCTTGAGAAAAACGGCTATATCCGCCGGGATCCCACGAAACCCCGCGCTATCGAGATCGTAGATGATGATTTTAATCTTGTGCGCCGGGAGATCGTAAATGTTCCCCTGATCGGAAATGTTGCTGCCGGAGAACCAATCTTCGCAGAGCAGAACATCGAGGGATATTTTCCGCTTCTGGCAGATGATATGCCATCTGGAGAGGCTTTTATGCTGAAGGTCAAAGGAGAGAGTATGATCAATGTTGGTATTTATGACGGAGATCATATCATTGTACATAAGCAGAACACAGCCCGCAATGGAGATCTGGTGGTCGCACTGGTTGACGATTCCGCTACAGTAAAGACTTTTTACAAAGAGAAAGGTCATTTCCGTTTACAGCCGGAAAACGATACGATGGAACCGATCATTGTCAATGAAGTAGAGATTCTTGGAACCGTTGCCGGTTTATACCGCAGATATTAGAGAGATCGATCAAAGCCTGATCACGTTTGATATACCGTGATCAGGCTTTTTTGTATATAATAAACTTATTAGAACTTTTGTTCGATTTTCTATTGACAAACATCTGTTCGTGTGCTATATTAATATCACAGAACAGATGTTTGTATTTGTTTTTTAACATTACATAGGATTTTATCGAATGGAGGTCATTATGATGAAAAATTACAAATTTATCGTACCATGCGTGATCATTGCTTTCCTGATGGGACTGCTCGTTATGAGTGGCATCAGCAGAATCTCAGCATCACCAGCGAGGACACAGGCTGCCAATATCCGTGAGAAACGTATCGTATCTGTTATGGTAGAGGAGAATGATAGTATCTGGTCTATTGCAAAGCGTTACTATACAGAGGAATGTGGCTCCATGAAGGATTATATTGCAGAAATTAAGAAATGTAATTCCATCACTACCGACACCATTTACGCCGGCCGTCCATTGATTCTGCCTGTCTGGGCATCCGATGCGGAGCTTCCGGATTTAGAAAAGAGTCTGTAATCCCCCCGGTTTTCCTGCAACATTCTCAATGAATGGCAGACGAAACCATTACATTCTTTTCATTATAAGATAGAATTTATTTCATCTGTTTTGAGTAAAACCTTATACACAATTATCCCCCTTTCTGCATATGAATTCTCGCTGAAACATATTTAATCCGCCAGATTATGGAACATTCCATATCCGGCGGATTTTATTTTCTCCGGATCATTTTTCTGGAATATCTCACTTTTGCCTTGAATTTGCAACATTTATTTTGTAGTATATTATGATGTGAGAAGAAAAAAGAAACGAGGGATAAATATTGAAATACTACAGTAGTTTAATTCGATTATTATTAACCATATTGATGATCAGCATTCTTTCATTTCAGCCATATATCGCATCTGCCGAGGAAACCACAGCTACCGGAGATGTAGAGGTGGAAACCGACGAACTGGAAGATATCGACTATGATACCGATGACACCGATGGCGTCTTTTTAGATATCGACGTGATTCCGGATGATTATGACCATTCTGTTTATTCAGCCGCCCTCAGCACTGTATATCTGGAAGAGAACACAGCCGGTGGCGATCAGGAGCTTTCTCTCCTTACAGACCGTAGTATGGATTCTGAGCAGATCAAAACATCAATTGAGGAAGAAAAAGGTGTATTGACCTGCGTATTTCCAAACACATACAATGCCGTAGGAGAATTAAAAAAGGCAGTCACGAATTCCTTTGTAAAGAATATATCGATATCTAAAACAGAGAGCACTGTCACTGTAACCATCAAATATCAGTCAACCTGTATAGTTTCTACAACATATGACGAACAGGGCGTTTCCTTTACCTTTTCAAAAGCATCCTACTCCATACGCATCCATCTTCCGGAAGGAGTAACAGGAAATCAGATTACAGATATCGATTATTATTACGATCACAAATTTGTCTTGAAAATCCCAGGAAAGTGGAAGAGCTTTTATGATCAGTATCCGATTCTTCAAAGAAATAATGCAATTACCTCTTTGAAAGTTTCACAGTCCGGAAATCACACCCTGATCACTGTAAAAACATCAAGACTGCAGGGTTACAAATATGAACAGCAGGGCGATTATCTTTTTGTAAATGTCAATGATCCCCGTAAGATATACAAAAATATTGTTGTATTGGATGCCGGACATGGCGGGAAAGATTTTGGTGCCAGAAGCCGTGGAGCCAAAGAAAAAAATATCAACTTCAAAATAATATATACTCTGGCAAAAGAATATTTCAATAGTTCTGCCTCAAATGTCAAGGCATACTGGTCCCGTTACAACGATAAATTTATATCCTTATCTGCCAGAGCGCGTTTTGCCTCTGAGGTTCAGGCCGATCTCTTTGTAAGCCTCCATATGAACAGTGCGCCAAATACAAGAGCAAACGGAATGGAGGTTTATTATGCCCGCAGCAACAACGGCGTATCTTCCATGGGGCTGAAAAGTCAGACATTGGCACGCCGCATGCATGACCAGTTAGAAGAGAATCTCAGTATCCCAAGCCGTGGTGTAAAAAAAGCAGAGTTTTATGTATTGCGCCACAATACCGTTCCTGCCATTCTGATAGAGCTTGGCTTTATCTCCGGTAACAGGGATCACAACAAGATTACATCTTCCGGTTACCAGAAAAATGCAGCCAAAAACATCTACGACTGCATTTCCAATGTATTTAAATCATATCCAACCGGTCGATGATCTTTACCATTCTGATCGGATAACATTCATTATTTTTTGCGAAGTGTAACCGCATCCGCCGCACTTCTTTTTTGCGCATCATCCATTGCCGCATAATGCTTTCGGGTGGTATTTACGTCATTATGGCCCAGAACCTCTGCTACAAGATAAATATCACCTGTCTGTTGATATAAAGCCGTGCCATAGGTGCTGCGAAGCTTATGAGGTGTAATATGCTTAAACGTCGTAATCTGGGACGTATACTCATTTACAAGATTTTCTACTCCCTGGACACTGATTCGGCGTTTTTGAATGGAATAGAAGAGGGCATGTTCATGCCCTTCTTTTGCTTTTACATGGACACGTTCCTCTTTAATATAATTCTTCAGAGCTTCTGCAACCTCTGCTCCAAAATATACATATTCCTCCTTACCGCCTTTTCGAATGATACGGATACGGTTATTCCGGAAATCCACATCCTCAACATCCAGGCCAACACATTCCGAAACACGGATACCTGTTCCTAAAAACAACGTAAATATCGCAATATTACGCAATTTATTTTTCTCATAATAAACCTTTTTCATACCGGATAAATTGTCACCACCTCGTTCAACGAGATCCAGAAGCTCACTGACTTCCTCTGAATCCAGTCTGATGATTTCCCTATCGTGAAGCTTTGGCATATCTACAACAACCGTAGGATTATTCTTGATAAGATCTCTTTTTTGATAATATAGAAAAAAGCTTCTCAGAGAAGAAAACTTTCGCTTAATACCTCGTTCATCATTCGTAAACACCTGATCCTCATACTTATAATACTTAAGATATTCCAGATATTCCTCAATATCAACCGGCTGCAGCTGTTCCAAATCCTGAAGCCGGATATCAGTCATCTGTGCATCCTGAAACATAGGATTCTGTGCCAAAAGAAATCGGAAAAAGGTACGAATATCATATCCGTAACCAATCCGGGTCTTTGCAGTGGTCGTTGGTTCAATTCCACGAAAATAATCCCGGCAAAAAGACGGCATAGTTTTCAAAAGCTCCCGCAGTTTAACTGTATTTTGATTTGATGTGCTTTGATGATATGTTTGTATATTGGATGTTCCCATAAGTATAAACAGCTCCTTGATCGAAATTTATGCTGAAAAATGCACACTGTAATGAATCGCAAAAAATGCGATGCAGTCCATCAATCCAGTATATGTGCCTTTTTTCGGATATATTTTACCATATCCGGGTAAATGACGCAAGCTCTGTTTGAAAAACTTGAGTTTATCCAAGAGAGGTATTTTGAGAAAGACAGATACTGCTATCTGCCCTGGTTCGATATAATTTTTTGAAGCGCATTTAATTCTGATGCTCCAAGCTTTTGATTGGCCAGATAAGACTGTATAAAGTTTTCCAACGATCCATTATACATCTGATTCAGCAATGCCTTTGTTTCAATTTCCTGGATTTTTCTTTTCGTGATATTGGCACGACAGATGAAACCGGGATCTTCTCTGGTGACAGCTCCCTTGTCAATCAATCGCTTGATAACCGTATATGTCGTATTTTTTTCCCAGCCAATATACTCCTTAATGATCTTAGAAATATCTCTAGCCGCCAAAGCCTTGTTAGACCATAACAGCTCCATAACATTTAATTCACCTTCATGTAAACGTATCTCTTTCATGAATTAATCCTCCAGTTTCTTATAACCCCAAACAAAGCAGTAAACAAATCTTTTACCTATCAAAAAAGTAACTCCTTTTTCTATATCAAGCATATCATTCTACAAATGTATCGTCCTATGATAGTGCTGTAGAACATCATCAAAAACTGATATGCTTTTATTCTACTCACTTAGAAGGTTTTCGTCAACGGGAATATGTCTAAAAAATTACAGTCATTTTAATTCACTTTGCACAAAAATTAAATATATTACATTTTGTTTACAGTTTCTCTATGTTTATTGATGGTTCGTTTTTTATTCTACAAATGTGGAATCATTATTTTTAAGTATCTGTACAAGAGATTCATATTGGTTTCAACAAAGCAGATCTGTCATGTCATGTTTATTTTCATCGAGTATTCTTCCTATCCGTTTAATTATCTACTTTTGTAGACTACCAAGACGATGCAGTAGTTTTTCAAAATATTCCGGTAACGGAGCCTCGAACTCCATGTATTCTCCTGTACGTGGATGGATAAATCCCAACGTTTTGGCGTGAAGTGTCTGTCCTGTCAGGTGAAACGGACATTTTTGAGGACCATATACCTGATCCCCCAAAATCGGATGTCCAATACTCGCCATGTGTACACGGATCTGATGAGTCCGGCCGGTCTCCAGCTGACATTCCACATATGTGTATTTGTTATTTAGGTGATCCAGAATATGGTAATGCGTAACCGCTTCCTTTCCATTCTTTTCATTAATAGCCATTTTTTTGCGATCTACCGGATGACGTCCTATTTTCCCAACAACCGTGCCATCCTCTGCAAGATGACCCAATACAATGGCATGATATTTTCGCGTAATAGAATGTTCTTTCAGCTGCTGGGCAATGCACTGATGCGCCTGATCATTTTTGCAGGCCACAATTACGCCCGTGGTATCCTGATCGATACGATGAACAATTCCCGGACGCATCACACCGTTGATCCCTGACAATGAATCCCTGCAATGGTACATCAGTCCATTCACGATCGTGCCATGATAATGCCCCGGGGCCGGATGAACTACCATCTGCTTCGGTTTATTGATCACAATAACATCTTCATCCTCGTAAAGAATATCTAACGGAATATCTTCCGGTTCTATCTCAGGCTCTGTTAAGGCTGGCACATCAAATGTAACCGTGTCCCCTGTATTTACCTTATAACTCGCCTTGGATGCGGCATGATTGATCTGCACACAGCCATTTTTGATATTCTTCTGCAAAAAAGACCTGGAATAATCCGAAAGCTTTTGTGCCAGAAGCGCATCCAGGCGAACTCCTGCTTCTTCCGGTGCTACGATAAATTCAATCCTTTGTTCTGCCATAATCATACAACCAATGCCTTTCCTCGATCCACAGCTCTTTGCCCGTAGACACAGCACTGCGTAAATACTTTACTTTTTATGATATACTTCCAGATCACTTTCCTGATACACAAATCCAATCAATATAGCAAGTACAACAGCAGAAACCACCACATAACAATCCGCCACATTAAAGATTGGAAAATCAATTACCTTTGCATAAAGAAAATCGATTACATATCCGTGAACAATCCTGTCATACATATTGCCAACTGCCCCTGCCGCCAGCATAATTCCAAAAAAACGTACCGGCAGATAGTGTACCGTATCCGGTGTTTTGATCAATATATATATAATCGCCGCCAGAATAACCGCTGTCAATATCACAAGAAAAATCTGTTTGTTCTGCAATATTCCAAATGCCGCTCCATAGTTTTTAAGATATTGAAGCACAAATACGTCTCCAATTACCTTTTTGGCCTCATGTCCCTGCAGGCATGTATCTGCGGCATATTTACTCCATTGATCCAGTCCAAACAAAACAAGAAACAGAAGAATTCCTTTGATATATTTTTTCATCGTAATGATCTCCTTCCGAAAAAAACTGCCAAACCAAAGCTGGCTGCGTCTGGTCTGGCAGTATTATTCATTTATAATGTAACTCTGCTAAAAGATTACTCCTCTGCATTAATCATAGTAAAAGGATTAACCGTCTTTTCCTCCGGTTTTGCCTCTGCAGCCGGATCCTCCGGCTTTGTTACGGCAAACTCATCATCCGCAGCCGGAACATTATCAAACTCGCTTGGTGCAGTAAATAACTCACCCGGAGCCGGTGGAATTGCTCCATTCGCTGTAGGATCCACGCCACTGATACCACTGGCAAACTCATCCTCCACAGCCTTTTCTTCCTCTGCCGGAACCGGATCAGGAATCGAATATGTCATATTGTCTGCTGACCCGAAATATGTCTCATTTGTCACATAAGTTTCTGCATCATATGACTCCTGTACCGTTGGTATCTCGTCTGTTGTATTCTTTTTCTCTGCATCCAGTGCTGCCATTGCTTCTGCCGCAATCGCATCAAGATCTGCACTGACATCCGGCTCTTCGTCTTTCTTTACATCCAGCTTACTAAAGTCCGGCATTGGAACAGCATGAGGTATTACCGGCTGCTCCTCACTGACTGCACTGTCCACAGCATCCAGCTTACTAAAATCAGGCATTGGGATTTCATGAACAGCTTCTGCTGCCGTCACTGCCTCGGCGGTATCCTCAACTGGCTCTGCCTTAATCTGGGCAGGTTCTTCTGTTGCTGCCGGCACCGGATCAGGAATCGAATATGTCATATTGTCTGCTGAGCCAAAATATGTCTCATTGGTTACATAAGTTTCTGCATCATATGTCTCCTGTACCGTTGGGAGCTCATCTGTTGTTGTCGGTGGAATTTCCTTCTGCTCTGCAGGCTTCTCTGCACTTTCCTCTGCCTTTGTATCATTGTCTGCAGCTACCGTTACCGGCGTCTCAGAAGATACCGCTGCTTGTTCTACGACAGGATTCTCCTCAGCAGCTTCTGTGTTGTCTTTATTGGCAGGGACAAAATCATCATAAGAGGTTCCCAGCATACTATTTATTGAATTAAACGGATCCTCTGATGACTCCTTCTTCATTTCATTCAATGCCTCTGATGCAATCGAATCAATCTCATCAAGCTTTGACTTGATATCATCCTCTACAGGTGCTTCTTCCTTCTCCTCCTCTACAGTCTCCGGTGCTGTATATGCCACAGCCTCCTCCGCAGATACGTGAATACCGGTTGCAATATCCTCTGTAGCCGGAGTATCAATATCTAAGGATAATTTTTCTGCTTTTTCCTCTACCGGCTCCTCTGAAACCTCTGCAGAAAGACCTCCTGCAAGAATGTCATTTTCTTCTTGGACATCTTCCCTCTCCGGAGCAGTATCCTCCACCGGAAGATCTAATTCCTTTGTATGCTCCTCCATATCATCTACACTCTGCTTGGCTGCAGCCTGCTCCTCAACCATTTTTACCTGCTGGGATTCCAGAAGATCCTCCAAACCGGTAGTATTTAACTTTTCTTCCTCCTTGTCAAGCTGCTCCAGCTGCATATTTAACATATCCTTAAACTGCTGTTTATAATTATCATAACTTCCCATCAGCTTCCGTACAATATCTGTCAGCTCAGACAGCTGTTTACCGGACTCTGCAAGCTTCTCCTCTGTCTTCTCACGGGTATCGCTGATCACTTTATCAGCAGATGCTTTAGTATCTGCCATAATGCGATCTGCACGCTCTTTGGCATTATACATAATATTGTCCGCTTTTTTCTCTGCTTCCGCTACCAGATCGTCTGCCTTTCTCTGGGAATCTCTTTCCAGACGATCTGCTTTTTCCTCCGCCTCTCTGGTGACCTTTCTGGCTTTTTCCTCTGCCTCTCTGGTAACAGTCTCTGCCTTTTCCTCCGCTTCTCTGGTGACAGTTTCGGCCTTTCTCTCAGACTCTCTGGTCAATGTTTCTGCTTTCTCCTCAGACTCCTTCTTCAGTGCTGCAGCTGTCTCCTCAGACTCTTTCTTTAATGTTGCTGCTCTCTCCTCGGACTCTCTGGTCAGCTTATTTGCCTTCTCCTGTGCATCTGCCACAAGACCGTCTGCACGGGACTTTGCTTCACGAAGCATTACTTCCGCTTTTGCTCTGGACTCCTTCTCAACCTGTGCAGCAGCTGTTTTGGATGTCTCCAGTGTCTCAGACGCTGTCTGCTCCGCAAGTACCAGTGTTTTCTGCAGTGTCCCCTCCATCTGCTTATAATACTGAATACCCTCACTCAGCGTTGTAATCTTCTTTTTGAGATCACTGTTCTCCTTGTAAAGCTGTTCATAGCTGGCCTGGATCGATTCAATAAAATCATCTGTCTCCTTTTTGTTGTATCCACCCATGGTGGATTTCAGTACATGATTTTGAATGTCAATCGGTGTAAGCATACAATTTCCCTCCTCTGAAATTTATAAAATGTTCATAATACGGGAACAAAGTCCCTGTAAATAAGTCAATACCACTATCAAAAGATAGGGACAAAGATCAAACTTTGCAGTACATAATATAGAGTGCTTTATCAGCCACTGCATAGGATACCACATGGGTGTCATCAATACCGCCAGAAATCTCACAATATAATCTCCAAACGGAAATAATACCAGAAAGCTTCTTAACAAATAAAGTAGCACGACCACATCCAAGACAATGAAAAAACATTGAAAGGTATATATTATCAACTGCATGATCAGAACTCCTTATTTAATGTCGGAATCCCAAATTCATCATCTCTGGACAGCTCCAGATAGTCCCCCGAAATATCCACGCTCTCTGGCGAGAATATAAATATATATCTGGAAATCTGATGCATCTTACCGGAAATAGCAAAGATACAGCCGGAAATGAAGTCCATGATCCTCTGTGCTTCCATAATGTCAATTCCCTCCAGATTGACAACGACAGCCCGACCCTGGAGAAGCATCTCGCATGCATCCGTGGAATCCCCAAAATTCTTCGGCTTGCAGATACATACCTCCAGACCCCTGGCCGTTGTACGGATCGGTACCACCTTATTGGACGCGGTTCTTACCGAAGTGCGTCTTGGCTCCGGTGCAGGCTGTGGCTCTGGCTCGTCCTCCTCATAAGAAGATCTGCGGCTGTTCTTACGCTCAGAACGTCTCTGCCGTCTCTCCTCCTCTGCCAGAAGGCTTCTCTCCTCTGCCTCATCAATATCGTCCTCGAAATCATCCTCATAGTAATCATCATCGTAGTCCTCGTCGCCGCCGAGTCCTAATAACTGTAATAGATTCCCTAATGGATTTGCCATAACTTTACCTCCCGATGCTCCTCACATCTCTTTTATTTAATATCGTAATTTCTCTCTCCGAAAATACCGGTGCCTACACGGACGTGTGTCGCACCCTCCTCTATGGCAACCTGATAGTCACCTGTCATTCCCATAGAAAGAACACTCATATCAACATTATCAATGTTTTTTGCTCCAATGTCAACCGACAATTGCTTTAATTGACGAAAAATACTACGATTTTCTTCCGGATCCTCTACAAAAGGAGCAATCGTCATTAATCCTTTAATATGCAAATGCTCCAGTCTGGAAATCTGCTGTACCAACGCCAGGGTATCCTCCAGCTTCAGACCAAATTTTGACTCTTCCTGTGCCACATTCACCTCAACCAGAATATCAGCCTCCGTGTCTCTTTTCACACATTCTTTCTCAATCGCTTCCGCCAGATGAAGAGAATCCACCGAATGGATCAGGCAGGCCCTGTCAATGATATATTTAATCTTATTGGTCTGCAGATGTCCGATAAAATGCCATCTGATATCCTTCGGAAGCACCTCATATTTTTCCTTTAATTCCTGCGCTTTATTTTCTCCAAACTCTCTTTTGCCGTACTCATACGCCTCTTCGATCATCTCCACCGGCTTTGTTTTGCTGACACTGATCAATGTCACCTCCGACAAATCTCTGCCGGCTCTCAGGCATGCCTGACGAATATTCTCCTCTACGATCTTTAAATTATCTTTAACCATCTTCTGTCCTCCCCTGCGATGTTAGTAAATAATATCATCCTCCCGGATCACCTTTGGATCCAGAATAATATGGTCATATGCGGATAAACCGCCGGATGTATTCTTTTTTATAATGCAGTATTCATTATTTTGATACGATATCTCTACCGGACGAAACTCGCAATAGCCTTTATTGCAGCAATACACTCCATCCAGTTTTTCTGTTTCCGACAGCCGGAACAGACTGGAACCCAGAGTATCTGTGGAAATCTCTGTTCCCGCTTTAAAATCATCCGCAGGAATATAACAATATTTTTCTTTCTTTTCCTCTCCCTCAGCCTGGCTTGTCCCATCATCAAAGGAAAGAATCGTTGTATCACACGGCTCATAATCCACGGACCCGTTCTTTTTATATACAGCCTTCACTATTGTATCTCCACTCTGTCCCGTAACCACATAATCTGCCGGTATCTTATAAAATTCCTTCTGCAAAATTGATGATTTGGGGATCTTGAGACCTGCCTCATCATTCATCTTGATCTCCAGATCAAGATAACGGTTATTGATGTACTGAATCATGTATCGTTTAAGATCTATCCGGGCATAATAACCGCCATCCATGGTAAAAGTCGTAACCTGCGGTGTTACCTTTGCCTGAATCTTTTTCAGAGTAACCGTCACCGTCTTTTCCTGCTGAATATTTTTAAACTGTTCTTTGGACAAGGGAAAAACAACAGACCAGCTTTCATTGGTCACCAGACGATAAATCGGTGATCCCGCTTTGACAGATTCTGTCTTTCTTAACTGTTTCGGATCATCTGAGGTGTTTTCAAAGGTTTTCGCCGTGATCGTATTCATATCCAAATTTTCCAGCCCATCAGAGGTGTAGGATACAATGCCACTTTCCCCTGCGCTGCCAAACTGAAAAGAACTCTCTCCTCCCTGCTCCTTTAAAATCTTCGTCACATTGTCCAGAAGTCTGGCATTGGTCAACTCGGAGATCGTATTGTCCAGATTATATTTAAAATTATATGTCTCGCCAAAGTTTGACATGCTGTAGGCTGCCTTGTACGAAGAAATTTCACTCCGTATATCACTGGTATTCTGTGCATTCAGCTTGATTTCTCCGGTGTCTGCATTGGCCAGCTGATTATATATCTGACCGGTCTGATCAATGGAATAGATCTTCGTCCGTGCTCCCACCTTCGTGCCATCTGCCACATAATAATTAATATATCCCTCCTGATCGCTGTTCACCAGTTTTTCATTCCGGATAATAATCCCCCTCACCAGATTATCATCGGCAATCTTTTTTTCTGTTACCTCATAAATGGATACATGATCTTTGGTCAGGGACAATGTTCCCTGCAAAAGGATATATATGGCAAAAAGAATCAAAAAGAAACCGGTCACTTTTGAATTTTTGCGTTTCATCTTCACTACGTTCCCGGAACGCCGCTTTCCTGCCACAAAATCCCTCCTTCCAAAATGAGTGGTTCTAACCTTTTTATTATAGCTTTTTTTTATGATTTTGACAAGATAAGTGTATATATTTTCTTCCTGCCGGAAATACTAAAACTGTATCAGTAAACGGATACAGAAAGGTATGGTGTTTTTATGAAAACATTAGATTATATCATTCTCGTACTCATCATTGTCGGTGCCGTCAACTGGGGACTGATCGGTTTCTTTCAGTTTGATCTGGTACGTGTGATCTTTGGAAATATGAGTCTGTTTTCCCGGATCATTTATGCCGTTGTGGGATTGAGCGGATTATACGCCATCAGTTACTTTGGCCGAATCCGTTCCACAATGTAATAGGCAGAATAAAAAGAAAAAGAGAGGATTATTTTCCTCTCTTTACATATTCCAGTAAATGATTCATCTGTGTGTACGCTCCATAGGATGAATCTGCTTTTAAAATAATTGATATATAATCTCTTTTTTTCTTATCCTGGAAATACATGATCAGACATCCTCCCGCCTTTACAGTGGCTCCGGACTTTCCTCCGATCGCAGTCAATCCTTTCGGCGGCTGCTTGGAACCGGTCAGATACGGATCCGATGACACAATTTCAAGAGACTGTTTCTTTCCCTGGGCATTCTCCCATGTAGCTGTATACTTCGTACATTGGATGATCTCCCGAAAATCGTCATATTTTAATAATTCGTGAAAGATCAAATACAGATCATATGCTGTTGTGTAATGATTATCGTCATGAAGACCATGGGAATTTACAAAATGTGTTCCACTGACCCCCAAAGCCACCAGTTCTTTATTCATTTTGGATGCAAATTCTGCCTCGGATCCCGAAATATGCTCTGCAATGGCTACCGAAGCATCATTTCCCGAATATATCAGCATACAATATAACAGATCCTTCATGGAGATCTTATCTCCCTCCTGGAATCCACATAACCTCGCACCATACTCTGTAATATGGGATGCATTATTGCTGATCGTAACAGTATCATCCGGATTAGCATACTTTATTGCCATCAAAGCTGTTGCAATCTTAGATACACTGGCCGGATATTCTGTCCCGTATACATTCTGTGCATAAAGCACCTTATGCCGGCTGTCATCAATCAAAAGTGCCGCATCAGCCGTGATCGCTGCATCTGTTGCCGTATTGCTCTTTTGAGGTACAATACATACATCCTCTGACAGCAGCGTACTGTCTGCCGAACTATTATCACTGTTATTGTCTGATGTATCTGAAGCCGCCTCTCCATCATAACTGATCTGTGTATCAGACACCGGCACAGTATCCACACTACAGCCTGTCAACAAAGAGCAGATTCCGATCAAAGCAGCACAAACACATCCTGCGCTTACCCATTTGTTTTTCATTTTCTTTTTTGTTCTAATCATTTATTCCTCTTCTTTTTTGATCATTTCACGCCACTCAAGATCGCCATGCTCCAAAGCCTTCACCAAAAGTTCTGCTGTCGCAAGATTTGTTGCAAACGGAATGTTGTATGTGTCACACAAATGGATTACATTCATCACATCCGGCTCATGGGATTTTGGCGACTGAGGATCTCTCAAAAAGATGACCATATCGATCTGGTTGTGCTCAATCTGGGATGCCAGCTGCTGCTCGCCCCCCAGATGACCCGCAAGATACTTATGCACCGTAAGATTTGTCACTTCTTCAATCAAACGGCCGGTCGTCCCGGTAGCATATATCTCATGTTTACTGAGAATCCCCCGATATGCAATCGTGAAATTCTGCATCAATATTTTTTTTGCATCATGCGCAATTAAACCAATGTTCATTGTTTCACCCCTCCAAGTAAATTTTATACCTTCTCTTACAAAAACATCTACAGACTAAAATCAATGTCAACATCATTGTCCATATCTGAATATGCCTTTCGCATTGTAAATCCACCCTTTTTCGTTTTGGCCGGCTGGATACCGATATTGATGACCAGTCCTATACCGATCATCGACGACATCATAGAACTGAGACCATTGCTTAGAAACGGCAGTGGCAGACCTGTATTTGGAAAAAGAAATGTCACAACGCATATATTACTGAACACCTGGAACATAAACATCGCAGACACCCCGACTGCGATCAGCATGCCCAGGAAATCCTGTGCCTTTCTTGCAACGCGGAAACACTTAAATATCAGAATACCAAATAACAGCAAAACCAGACAGCATCCCAGAAAGCCAAATTCCTCTGAAATCACACTCCAGATAAAGTCACTCTCCCGGATAGATACACTGGAATATGCTCTGGAGCTTCCTGCTCTGGCACCATCCTTTAAAAACTTACCATACAGACCACCCTCTGCAATCGCATTGACGGAAGATTTCTGCTGACGGTTCAGATCGACAATACGCATCACCGTAGAGTCCTGATTTTTGAATGCAAAGACACGGTCATACTGATATCCCTGAAGCAGTAAATTTCCCGGCTGCTGAACATACCAGTACACGATTAACGTAATCGGAAGCCCCACGGAAATGATCGGTACGATCACACGATACGACAGTCCTGCCACGAAAGTCATAACCGCCATCACAAAAAGAATAACAAGACTGGATGACAGGTCAGGCTGTATCACAATAGCACCAAATGCCGGCAGCGTCAGTAATACGATCCATACAACGGCTTTGAATTGATCAAGCTGTTTTCGTATCTTGCAGAACAGCACCGCCATCGTCAGAATAAATATAATTTTTAACAACTCCGACGGCTGGAATGTTATACTTCCCACCGGCAGCCTGATCCATCGGCTGGAACCGGTATCCAGATCAGTTCCGATCCCCGGAATCTTTGTCATAAGAACCAGCATGATTCCCAGAAAAAAGTAAACTGCTACAAATCTGCATATAAAATGATAATCCAGTACAGACAAAAAAGCAACAATAAAAAGCCCCATAATCATTCCTATGAGCTGTCCCCTCATATATCCGGCTCCCTTTTCTGCGCCACCTGCCAATTTTAAGGTAAACGCACTGATCATGCATAAAATTATTACAATGATAACCAGAGAATAATTAAAATTACGCCAATCATATTGCTTTAATCTGTTTAACATGTATCTCTACTTCCTCTCAATGCTGCTGTGATGATCTTCTGAAATTTCTGGAACCCTTGATCGGAATATTGGCCATAACCGCATTAACCGGTGTTGCACCATCCTCCAGCTCCATCTGCTTCACTTTAATATCAAGACCCTCCACGTCAATCTCTACATACTTTGAGATAACCTGAATGATCTCATTTTTCATCTGCTCCATAATTTCCGGCGAGCACACAGCCCGATCAGAGGTAATGGCTACCTTGAGACGGTTCTTTGCGTTCTCTCCGCTTTTCACGTCACTTTTAAAAAAACTTGAGAAAAATCCCATTCCAAACCTCCATCTACGCTGATAAACTCGTTTATTTCCCGGTTATCAGCGAATTTATCCTTTATTTTGAATAATTGTCTATTTCTTTAAGATTGAAGCAAGCTTCTGGAATAATCCCTTCTTTGCTTCAAAATCAATAAAATCTACCTGCTCGCCAACAATGCGTTTGCAGATGTTCATATATGCCTGTCCTGCCATACAATCGGAACCAACCAGTGGCTCACCATTATTGGCAGAAATTACAATATGCTCATCATCCGGTACTACACCGATCAGATCAACAGCAAGAATTTCCACAACATCCTCGCTGGACATCATATCACCGCTCTTTACCATATCTACACGGAGACGGTTTACGATCAGATGTGTCTGTCCAATCTCATTTGCCTCCAGAAGTCCAATAATACGATCCGCATCACGAACTGCTGATACCTCCGGCGTTGTTACCACCAAAGCACGATCTGCTCCTGCAATGGCATTTTTAAATCCCTGCTCTATTCCAGCCGGGCAGTCCATCAGTATGTAATCAAACTCTTCCTTCAACTCATCCGCAAGTTTTTTCATCTGCTCCGGTGTAACCGCAGTCTTGTCCTTTGTCTGCGCAGATGGCAGCAGATAAAGATTCGGATAACGCTTATCCTTGATCAGAGCCTGTTTAATACGGCAGTTATTTTCTACAACATCAACCAGATTATAGACGATCCGGTTCTCCAGTCCCATGATCACGTCAAGATTACGAAGTCCTATATCGGTATCGATCAGCACTACTTTCTTTCCCATCATGGCAAGCCCGGTTCCTACATTGGCTGTAGTGGTTGTCTTACCAACACCGCCTTTTCCGGATGTGATTACAATAACCTCTCCCATTTTTATTTCCTCCTAATTATTAAAGTGTTAATCTATGATGCACTGCCAGTCTGCAGTTACATTTTCTTTTCATAAAGCCAGGATTTTCCAGATGATACTCCGGTTTATGACAGCCGGATATCACTCATTACATCCTTATCCAGAGGTTCAATATAAATATTTCCATCCTCCCAGAATGCAATTTTTGTCTCTCTTTCCTTTTTGCCCCGGCCCTTTTTATCCTCATCCGGTGATCGCGCAATCGTATCAGCGATCCGGATCTGCACCGGTTTCATATCTAAGGCTATCACAAATGCATCAACATTTCCAGCAGAACCTGCAAAAACATTTCCCTTCAGGGAACCCAGAATGATTACATTTCCCTTAGAAATGACCTTCGCACCGTTGTTGACATCTCCCAGAATAATGATGCTTGTCTCCACATCCAAAACCTGTCCGGAACGAAGATTTCCCTTAAAAAAGAAACCGGTTCCATTATCTGTCTGGAGCAGATTGGCTGCTGTTTTCCCAGCTTCGGAAATTTTAGAACCGCTGCCTCCTGCCTGAACTGCTCTGGCAAATGCCGCTTCTTTTTCCGGATCCTCATCCAGAACACAGACAATCTGAAGACGACAGTTTTTCCGGATGATCTCTAAAATCTCATCCTGCTGTTCATCATCCAGTTCCCTGCCCTGAAAAGCGATCGCCTTCTGTGCATCTCCCCAGAAATCCGCAGAAGTCTGAAATTTATCTGCCACTTCCTTTTTGATCAGTTCCCATTCCGCCTCCGGATCCAGTTTCAGAATGATTCCCGATTTGGATCCTGTTATTTTTACTACATTTCCCATATCATTTCTCCCATTCTTGTACGATAGATATCTTAATCATTTGTTCTCGCATAGTGTCCGACAGATGTCGCTTTTCCACCAGACACCTTTTTGTCTCCAAAGTAATATTGATAAACATCCCTTGCACATTCCATTGCATAGGAAGATGTATAGCCATTTGGAATAACACAGCTTACGGAAATCTCCGGATTCTCATACGGTCCATAAGATAGAAAATACGCATGGTTTGGATGAAGAGTATTCTGCTGTGCCGTACCGGTCTTACCGGCAAATTTCTTTTTCATTCCCGCGAAAATGCTGCCATGCTCTGCACCGTTTGCCACCCGGTACATACCATTGTGGACTGCCTGCCAGGTGGACTGGGCCACATTAACCTTATTTCTGACCTTTGCGGAATTGTTTAATACTGTTTTTCCATCAACATCCTTGATCTTATCCACCAGCGTCAGATCATAACAGGTT
Source organism: Jutongia huaianensis (assembly GCF_014384985.1). Classification (GTDB taxonomy): domain Bacteria; phylum Bacillota; class Clostridia; order Lachnospirales; family Lachnospiraceae; genus Jutongia; species Jutongia huaianensis. The sequence continues at coordinate 91,918 of NZ_JACRSX010000003.1, read as the reverse complement.
CCACTGTTGGCTACCGTTGTCACATATCTGGCAAGCTGGATCGGCGCATAGGCATGACTACCCTGACCGATACAGGAACGAAGAATATCTGTTGTGGAAAAATGCGGAGCCGACTCCGTGATCTCCACACCGGATTTATCGGTCAGACCGAACATATCTGCATATTTCTTTAACCGTGCCAGACCTCCCTTATCATTCACCCTGCCATTATGTCCACTTCCCAGACGATATCCCATCTCATAGAAAAACACATTACAGGAATGCTCCAGCGCCCCAGACACAGTCAGATTGCCATGTGAGGAACTGCTCCAGCATCTCGGAGAACCGTAAGCCGGCGCTTTCGTAAAGGTGACTGTATCATAAACTGTACTGCTTGGAGTAATAAGCCCCTCCTGTAGAGATGCTACAGATGTCACCATCTTAAAGGTAGATCCCGGTGCAATCTCCTGCTGGGTCGGACGATTCAACAGAGGGGATGCCGTATTATCCTTCAGATACGTGTAAAAGTAATCAGAATCTACCTGATTTGCCATTTTATTATTGTCGTAGCTTGGGTACGTTACCATGGCCTTGACATCACCGGTATTCACATCCGTAACAATGATAGATCCGGAGCATGGATCCAGCCCAAGCTGTCCCGGCGTGATCTCCAGCTTCTTGATCTTGCGGATCAGGAAAGAATATGACGACGTAATGCCATGTTTAACCTGGGTGTACTCCTGTGCATTGTACTTGATATCTCCCTGATCAAATAAGAGCAGACAGATATCCCGTCCGGAAAGCTCATAATGATATATCATATAGCTATATATCATCTTCGTAAATGTAGTATCATTTTCTAATAAATCAATGCCATAGTCAACCAGTTTTTTGTAAATTTCCTGCGTACTATAGAAATCGTTTCCAATATCCAGTTTATCCAGATCGATCCACTGCTGTGAGATCGCATACTGCAGATATTTACTCAGACTGAGAGAACCGTTGGCGTAACTCTTGTATGTTGCATCCGAGGTATCTACGGATTTCTGGGAGCTGTCAGACTCATTGCTCTCTGTGATCACAATGGAATTTTCTGTCAGGATCTTGTAAAAATAGTCCAGAAAATCATTCATATCGGAAGATATACTCTTTGCATCCGCTGTACTGCCGGAAGCCAAAAGCTGTCGAATCCTGCGAACGATTACTTTTTTCTTTGCCTTATATTTATTCAGAGTCGCTTTCTCTAAGACAGAGGCATCGTCATCATTAAAGCGCTCCACATTGACAATATTATTTTGAATGATCGCATTATAAACATCATAGATCGGAACCCGTATATCCTTCGTAGAATGTCCTCTGGTACCTGCATACATACTATTGTTGATATTGGAGATCAGAATACCCGCGATCCTTTCCTCCAACAGATGATAGCATTCCTCCTGAAGCTTGGCATCAATCGTCAGATACAGGTCATTCCCCGCTACCGGATCCTTTGTGGTTTTCTCGGAAATGATCCGGCTGGTTCCTCCGTCTACCGTAATCTCCTTGCTTCCCTTGGTTCCCCGCAGATATTCCTCATAAGTGCTTTCCAGACCTGAAATACCGATCTGATCGTCTACCGAATATACAGACTCTTCACCATCCTTTTGCAGCTCCTCCAGCTTCTCTGCCGAAATGGAACCTGTATATCCCAGCATATGTGCAAAATATTTGCTCTTTTTATAGACACGTGAAGTATTCTGATCAATATCAACACCCGGCAGAAGTTCACTGTTCTCCTTGATCGCTGCCACCGTATTTTCGTTTACATTTTTGGCCAGAATAATATCCTGAAATTTTGCATATCGATTGATAAACATTGCGTAACGGACTGCAAGAATATCAATCGCCGTATCCTGATCATAAGAATCGGATATCTCAAATTTTTTGATCAGATAGTCATACATTTCCTGTGGCGTCGTATCTTTCTGCTCCTGTGTGAGAGCTTTGACGCCCCCCTGCACAGAATATGCATCTGCCTGATAACGTTCCAGTGAGCTTCCTTCTACCTGATACTGAAGCTTCCCCTTTTCATACTGAAGATAATACTCTACTGATAATTCACTGCCATGCTTCTGCAGAATATAAAGCAGACGGTGGATCATCTGATTTTTTTCATCATTGGTCATACCGGACAGCTTTGATGTTTCCGAAAACACAATATTGTAGGATAATTTATTGTAAGCAAGAAGCTTTCCATTGCAGTCATATATATTTCCTCTGGTTGCCTTGATGTCTTTCTCCTTAATGGTATTGCTGGCACCACTTGCGATAATATTGTCTCTATCCACAATCTGAAGCTCAAACATACGATTGACCAAAATAGAAAAAAGAAGAACAAAAACAACCGTAATCGGCAATAATCTGGAATTAAAAAACATTTTTATATATTCTTTCAAATTGTCTAACACGACTTTTCTCTCCTTTCTTTTTCTTTCATACCCGTTTCCTGTTAAATGATCTTTTCCCGATCCATCTCAATATGCTCCTCCAGAGAGACCTTTTCTTCCGGATTAAAATATGTTTTGATGCGGCGCATGATCAGATAAACCAACAGGCCAACGATCAATGTATAAATAGCCTCCGGAATCATCACATGCAACAGATAAAACGGAAAATCCATACGTCCCCGCAGCATAAAACGGCAGACATAATAAAGGATACCATAAGCAAGATCACTAAAAACAATCGTCAGTGCCGGAATATACAGCTTGTCCTTAAAATACAACTTGTTGAGCATTCCATTGATATACCCGATAAACGCATAGATCAATATGGTCAGACCAATAACAGAATTAAACATGGCATCCACCAGAAGTCCGCCTACAACACCGGAAAACATTCCAAGCTTTCTGCCATACATCAGACCGAATGCCGCTGTCACCATGATCAGTATGTTTGGGGATACCCCCCCAAGATGAAGATGGCTAAATACCGAGGCCTGAAGTACAAAGCATATGATATTTAACAATAAAAGATAAATATATCGTCTCAATTTAAAATATCCTCCAAATCACCGGAATCTTTTACTTCTGTGATAACCAGAACCATATCAAGTCCTGAAAAATCCGCTGCCGGTGTCAGATGTGCCGACTGTGTAATATTGGACGAATCTGTCTCGATATCTCTGGCATAACCGATCAGAATGCCCGGAAGATATTTGTCACTGACCGGCGAAGTAACCACTTCATAACCATTCTTAATCTCTGCGTCAGCCGGAATTCCGGAAATATCGATCATACCTTTATTGATCAGCTTCAAATTACCGTTTACAAAGCACATATCCGATGTTTTCAGAAAAGATCCGGTCACACTGCTCTCATCATCAATAATGGAGCGTACTCTTGCGTATGATTTATTAACCTCTGTCACAATACCTACCAGACCATCCCCTGCCAGTACGTTCATATTAACCTTCAGACCATCATTGGAACCCTTGTCGATCACAAAGCTGTTAAACCAGTTGCCATCACTGCTGATGACATGAGCTGCCACTTTCGGATAATCTGAATACTTTTCGTCGAGATCATAAAGCTTACGGAAATTATCCAGATCATATTTATCCTGCTGCAACAGACGATTCTGCGCTGACAGATCATCCACCTGTTTTTTGAGGGAATCATTTTCCCTGGTTAGTTTTTTGACAGTCGTGGCATAGTCCATTCCATCTGCCACCACCAGACCAATTTTATTGATTCCGCGCTGCATCGGCGTAACAATACTTCCCACCGCTGTACGGATCGGTGTCATTTTGTCCTGAAATCGAAAGGATACAATGATCAAAGCAACACAAACGATCGCAATCATCATCAATATATATTTCGGATCCATGGTAATTTTTGTCCGTTTACGCATTCCTACAACTCCTTCACATCATAATATGTACACAAATACCCCGGTTCTGCCGGTTTTAATCTTTGGTGCTTTTCAATGGGATGCTGTATCTGGCGGCAGTCTTCGGATGCTCTGCCAGATAACCCAGTCCGGAAACCACAGTCCTCTGTGCATGCTTTGTGGTGTTGATCCGGTATCTTGTCTCATTGGCCACAAGCTGATCCATACCACGGATCCACGAGGATCCTCCGGTCAGATAAATTCCTTTCTCTGCAATCTCTGATGCAATCTCCGGCGGAGTCCGTTCCAACATAGATCTTACAGCAGCAGAAATGGTCATAAACACTCCCTGTACCAGTGGGAATATCTCTGAGGATGCAACCGTCACCTCACCGGGAAGTCCCTTCACAACATTTCTTCCCACAACAGTCACCTTTTCATCCACCGGGACAGCAGATACCAGTGACTTCTTGATCTGTTCCGCACTTTTTCTGCCTATGACAAAATTATGCTCCTTACGGATATAATTTATAATCTGCTCATCAAAATAATTACCACCATAGGGCAGCAGCTTCGATACTACAATACCTCCCAACGACAGCACAGAAATCTCCGTAGTGTCTGCTCCGACATTTACGATCATAATCCCTCTGGAATTCTCCACGTCCAAATTAAGCCCCAGCGCATCTGCAATGGGTTTATGGATCAGAAACACCTTATGCGGCTTGCTTTCTCCCTCGGAAACAACTCTGGAGTATGCGTTTTTGTCCACCTCACGGATATCCGCAGGTACCGCGATATAAAAATCTGCATTTTTCAATTTGCGCTTGCCGGATAACTTTTCCAGCATAAAATTCCACAAAGAAATCATATCTCCCATGTGAGAGATCACACCATTTTCCAAAGGAAATGAAACCTTGATATTGGGCGGAACCTTTTCAAACATCTCATATGCCTTATCGCCGATCGCCACCGGACGCTGCTGTGGTCCCTTCCCCACTGTCGCCACCACCGTGCGTTCATTCAGGATGATACCGTCTGATTTTTTATATACCTTGACTGTACCTGTTCCAAAATCAATACCATACGTTTTATGTGCCATTGGAATACTCCCTTCCGGTAATTCAATCTATGTCTGTTTTACAAATACCCGCTTTCCCGAAAGCTGATATATCGATTATCCCCGACCACAATGTGATCCAGAAGCTCAATGCCGATCATATGTCCCACTTCCTGAATACGCTTTGTCATCAGCATATCCTCTCTGCTGGGTGTCGGATCCCCTGACGGATGATTATGCAGTAAAATAATATTGACTGCCTTATGCTTCAGGGCATTATAAAAGATCTCCCTCGGTGCAGCGGCGGATGCATTAAAGGAGCCGTTGGAAATCACAATCTCCTTCGACAGGGCGTTTTTGCCATCCAGAACAAGCAAACGTACCTGCTCTGTCTCTAAAAAACGCATCTGCTGTATATAATATGCCGCCACCTGCTCCGGTTCATTGCATTTAAGCTTCTCTGCCGGCATACTGGACCGCACCATGCGCTTCGTGAATTCTGCCATGCATTTCAACTGCACTGCCTTTACCATACCGATGCCATGTATCTCCTGAAGCTGCTCCATGGAAATGTGAAACAGTCCTCCCAGATGCTTTCCCGGCAAATGACACAACACACGTTCTGCCAGATCCACAGCCTTTTCTCCCCGGCTGCCGGTTCGTATCACAGCCGCCAGAAGCTCACTGTCAGAAAGTACTTCCGGTCCATAATGGACACACTTCTCGTATGGTCTTTCGGACAATGGAAGCTCCTTCATCCGAATGACCTCCACTGCCTGTTTTTCCTTATGATCACGTTCGTTTTTTTTCATTTATGCCTCCTGTCCGAAGGCTTCCCCCATCAAACGTATCAAATTACATAGTATCATAAATTCTTATTTTTGTATAGAACCATCTTCTAATAGAATTGTGATTTATTCGTGATATTTTTATGAAATCCGACATATCTCTTTTACTATAATGACAATAAATGCTCATTTTCCATATATTGTACCGACATCATAATGCCAAATTTCGCATGATACCAGGTCAGACCTCCCTGGAAATATACAGCATATGGCGGTTCGATCGGACCATCTGCACTAAGTTCTATGGAAGACCCCTGTACGAACGCACCTGCCGCCATAATGACATCACTGTGATATCCCGGCATCGCATACGGCTCCGGTGCCACATGACTGTCCACCGGCGATCCCGACTGAATCCCTTTACAGAATGCGATCACACCCTCTGCAGACCCCAAAGTGACCGCCTGGATAATATCATGGCGGGATTCCGTGCTGTTTGGAACAACCTGAAAACCAAGACGTTCATAGATATTTGCCGCAAAAATTGCCCCCTTTAACGCAGAGGCCGCTACACATGGTGCCATAAAAAATCCCTGGAAGAAAGAACGGTTCAGACCGAGAGTTGCCCCTACCTCTTTTCCAAGGCCAGGTGCAGTCAGACGGTATGCACACATATCGATCAGATCCTGCCGTCCTACGATATAACCGCCGATCGGCGCCAGTCCGCCTCCCGGATTTTTGATCAGGGAACCAACACACATATCTGCTCCCACCTGTGTCGGCTCGATCCGCTCTACGAACTCACCGTAACAGTTATCTACCATGCAGATCACATCCGGGCGAATGGACTTGATAAAAGAGATCAATTCGCCGATTCGTGCCACGGAAAGAGTCGGACGAGTAGCATATCCCTTGGACCGCTGAATCGTTACAAGCTTTGTCCGATCGTTTAAAGCCTCCCGGATCCCTTCAAAATCAAAGCTTCCGTCCTCCTTCAGATCCACCTGTCGGTAAACAACACCAAACTCCTTCAGACTGCCCGGTGCCGCATTATCTCCGATTCCGATCACACCCTCCAGCGTATCATAAGGCTTTCCTACCGGAGAAAGGAGCTCATCCCCCGGCCGCAGATTAGCAGAAAGTGCCACAGTAAGGGCATGGGTTCCACAGGTAAGCTGTGGTCTGACCAGGGCTGATTCCGTCTCGAATACACTGGCATAAACATCCTCCAGCGTCTCTCTGCCCAGATCATCATAACCATATCCCGTAGAGGATTCAAAGCAGCCTGCACTAACCTTATGCTTCTGCATTGCCCGAAGTACTTTCATCTGATTATATTCCGCAGTCCGGTCAATCGCCTCAAACCGTTCCTTTAGTCCTGCCTCTATTTTGCTGCAAAAATCATAAACCTTCTCACTGATTCCCGCTTCTTTGTACCAATCCTGTAATTCCATTTTTTCTTCCTCTTTTCTCTTTTTCTCTTATTTCTTCCGTTTTCCGTCAGATCCGAAACCGCTCCTGTATTTCATCAACACAATACGCAAGCAGTGCGTCTTCGCTGTTATATTGTTCTTTCTCCAGCCATGTTACGGTACGCTCCCGTCGAAACCATGTAAACTGTCTTTTTGCAAAATGTCTTGTTTCCAGCTTAATCTTTTCAAACGCCTCATCCATTGTACATTTTCCGGCAAAGGCATCCAGAATTTCCTTATATCCAAGCCCCTGCATAGACACCATCTCACGGGTACAGCCGCGCTCTTCCAACTGCTTTACTTCTTCGATCAGACCATCACGGCGCATCTGATCCACCCGTTTGTTAATACGTTCATATAAGATTTCTCTTGGAAGGCTCAACACATAATAAATGAAATCATACGGGGATTCCTTCTGCCTCTGCGTTTCGTTATGCTCTGAAATTTTCTGCCCGGTCTGCTGATAGTATTCCAATGCCCGAATCACCTTCTTGACATTATTGGGATGGATCTGCTCTGCCGATTCGGGGTCTACCTGGGCAAGCTCCTGATGAAGCTTCTGCACCCCCTCATTCTCCGCCTTCTGCTCCAACATCTGCCGATAAGAGGTATCTGCCTCATTCTCTGTAAAGTCAATGTCATACAGAACCGACTGGATATAAAATCCGGTTCCTCCTACAATAATCGGAATCTTTCCTTTGGAATAGATCCGTTCCATATATTTTTTACAAAGTCTCTGGAAAACAACGACATTAAACTCCTCCCATGGCTCCAGTTCATCCACCAGATAATGAGTCACGCCGTCCATTTCCTCCGACGTAATCTTTGCCGTACCAACATCCATCCCTTTGTATACCTGCATCGAATCCGCAGAAATGATCTCTCCTCCCACTGCCTTTGCCAATCCTATGGACAAAGCCGTTTTTCCCACAGCAGTAGGCCCCGTCAGAATGATCAACGGCTTCTTTTTTTTCTTACAAGCTTCCATACTTTTCCTTTCCCCATTTTATACTATCCGTTTAAACTTCTTATCCAGCTCTGTTTTGGTCATCTTAATCATAGTTGGTCTCCCATGAGGACAATGATATGGATTTTCTAACGTCATAAGCTCCCGTAAAAGCTCCTCCATCTGTTCTCTTGGCAGGCGGTTATTTCCTTTCACAGCTGCCTTGCAGGACATGGACGCGATCTTGTCCTTTAAGATATCCGGTGTCGGTCTGGAATGCTCATCCACCATGGCATCAATGACCTCCTTTAATAACTCCTCATTGCCAATCTGTGGCAAATGCGCCGGAACACCATTCACTACATATTCTCTGCCTCCAAAAGGCTCAATCTGATACCCCAGTTCCTCAAAGACGGACATATGCTCCTTCACTGCCTGCTCCTCCTGCATAGTCAGTGTCAGAACAACCGGAGGCTGTAAAAGCTGTACCATAGGCTTTTTTTCTGAGAACTGTTTCATAAACCGCTCATATAACACCTTCTCATGAGCCGCATGCTGATCCACCATATACATGGCATTGTCATATTGCAGGATCCAGTATGTGTCAAATACCTGTCCGATAATCTTCACTTCCTTCTGTGCCTGTTCGGAAAGAATGCCTTTATCAAAGAAAGATTCCTGTACCGGATTATGGACATTGTACTTTACTTCCTTTGTGTGTTCTGTATTCTGAACAATATTTTCGACTATTTCTACCTGTCCGATATTTGGTGCAGTACTTACGGCTTCTTCTGTCTGTCCGATATTTGGTGCAGTACTTACGGCTTCTTCTGTCTGTCTGATATTCGGAACAGCATTTCCGGCTGCTTTTGTTGATTCCATATCTGAGACGTCATCCATTATTTTCGAAGCATCTGCTCTGTCCTGTTTTCCATACACAGCACTTTCCCGCATTATCCCCTGCTGTTTTAATATTTCATCCTGTTTTTTGATCTCCTCCAGGATCTGGACGGACTGCATCCTTTTTTTTTCAAACATCTCCGGCTCCCGAACAGGTTTTGCCGTAGCCTGTCCTTTTTTGGGTACAGGTTGGGAAGCCGGTGACGCCAGAGACACTTCCGGTATAAATTCTCTGTGCTTTAATGCTTCGCTGATGGCATGATAAACACTTTGATAAATCCCCTGCGCATCTGAAAAACGGATTTCCATTTTCTGTGGATGCACATTAATATCCACCAGCTCCGGCGCAACCGTAAAATGCAACACTGTAAATGGATATCTGTGCTGCATAGTATACGGCTGATAAGCGTCCTCAATCGCTTTATGAATTGTAGAGCTCTTAATATATCTGCCGTTAATAAAATAATTCATATAATTGCGGTTGCCTCTGGAAATGATCGGTTTGCCGATAAATCCCTTTACCTGACAGCTCACCTCACTGGCATCCACCTCCAGAAGATTTGATGTAATATCCTTACCATAAATATGATATATGACGTCTTTCAAATTTCCATTTCCCGAAGTATGAAGCTTTGTCTGATTCTGATTGATAAACCGGAAGGAAATATCCGGATGGGACAGCGCAAGACGTTCGATCAGGGTATTGATATATCCCGCCTCTGTCGGGGACGATTTCAAAAATTTCAAACGCGCCGGTGTATTAAAGAAGAGATTACGGACCAGAATTGTAGTGCCATCCGGACATCCCACCGCCTCCAGTGTCCGCTCCTTTCCACCGTCCGCTTCATAGCGGCAGCCCATCAGCTCATTTCTGGTCTTTGTCACCATCTCCAGCTGTGACACAGATGAAATGCTGGCAAGTGCCTCACCTCGAAAGCCCAGCGTCGATACCCTGAGCAGATCCTCGGCATCATCAATCTTACTGGTGGCATGAGGCGTAAATGCCAGCCGGACATCCTCCTCATTCATTCCCACTCCGTTGTCCGTCATACGGATCAGTGCCTTACCACCGTCCTTCACCTCTACGGTGATCGCATTGGCATCAGCATCGATCGCATTTTCCGTCAATTCCTTTACCACTGCCATGGGTCTTTCGATCACCTCACCGGCAGCAATCTTATTAATGGTATCCTGATTCAGAACATGTATCTTTGACATTCCGTTCCTACATTCCTTTCTGCCAGAAACATCCGTCTGCAGGCACAAAATTTTTCCGGCAGCCGTCCTGACATTGTTCTTTTATCTGCGTTTACATCCTCTCCCGCAGCTTCGTCTGCATCTTATATAAAATATTCATAGCATCGATCGGCGTTGTTGTGGACAGATCCAGATCATGCAGCTCATAAATAATATCATCTGTTTTGACATTTGGCTGATATCCGTCAAACAGTGAAATCTGTCCCATTTTCTCTGATTCAATCTCAGACTCTGTTTTCTTTCTTATCTTACGCGGCTTTTTGGTCTGCTGTTCAATCCCATATTCATAGTCCGGAATTTCGTACTCTACTGCAATATCCTTCGCCTTCTCGGCAATGTCGTTATTGCTCAGCTCATCCACGATCTCTCTTGCCCGCTTCAGTACGTTTTCCGGGACACCGGCTAATTTTGCCACCTGAATACCATAGCTCTTATCCGCCCCGCCTTTGATGATCTTGCGCAGGAAAATGATATCATCTCCCTGCTCTTTCACAGCAATGCAGTAATTATCAACGCTGTCCAGCTTTCCCTCAAGCTCTGTCAGTTCATGATAATGGGTTGCAAATAATGTTTTTGCACCCAGAAGCTTTTTATCTGCAATATGCTCAATGACAGACCATGCAATCCCCAGCCCGTCAAAGGTGCTGGTGCCACGGCCGATCTCATCCAGAATGATCAGACTGTCTTTGGTGGCGTTCCGGAGAATATTGGCAACCTCTGTCATCTCCACCATAAAGGTACTCTGGCCGCTCGCCAGATCATCGGAGGCGCCGACTCTGGTAAAGATACGGTCCACAATACCGATTACTGCTTTGTCAGCAGGCACAAAGGAGCCGATCTGTGCCATCAGCACGATCAGGGCAGTCTGACGCATATAGGTAGACTTTCCTGCCATATTCGGTCCGGTAATAATACTGATCCGGTGCTTGTCATTGTCCAGATATGTGTCATTTGCCACAAACATATCGTTTTTGATCATTTTCTCCACAACGGGATGTCTGCCGTTTTTGATATCGATCAAACCCTTTTTACGAATCTCCGGGCGCACATAATTATTCTGCTCCGCAACCACGGCCAAAGATGCCAGCATATCCACTCCGGCAATGATCTTGGCCGACTTCTGGATCCTGCCAATCTCACCGTAAATAGTATCACGGACTTCACAGAACACATTATATTCCAGGGTATACAGCTTATCCTCGGCCCCAAGGATCGTATCCTCCAGCTCCTTTAGCTTTGGTGTGGTATATCTCTCCGCATTGGCAAGAGTCTGCTTCCGCATCCAGTCCTCAGGCACCAGATCCTTAAAGGAATTGGTTACCTCCAGATAATAACCGAATACTTTATTATACTTGATCTTTAAGTTTTTAATCCCGGTCTTTTCCTTTTCCTCTTCCAGAAGCCCGGCAAGCCATTTCTTACCATCGGTTTTCGCAGAACGAAGCTTATCAATCTCCTCGTTGTAACCGTCCTTGATCATGCCACCCTCCCGAACTGTTAGAGGCGCATCCTCATCAATGGAATCCGTAATCAGGCTGCAGATATCTGCCATATCATCGAGATCGTTTCCGTAAGAAGCAAGCAGTTTATCCCCCTCAAAGCTGTTCAGGAGATATTTGATCGGCGGCAGCATGGCAAGGGACTGACGGAATGCCAGCAGATCCTTCGGATTGGCACTGCGGTAACTGATCTTGCTGATCAGACGCTCCAGATCATAAATTGGAGACAAATACTCTCTGAGCTCCTCTCTGGAGATCGCATTATTATTTAACGTTTCAATGGCATCCAGACGCCGGTTGATCTGATCCTTATCCAAAAGCGGCTGCTCGATGGAATTACGAAGCTTTCTCGCTCCCATGGCCGTCCTGGTCTTATCTAACACCCAGAAAAGCGAGCCTCTCTTGGCCTTCTCCCGCATGGTCTCACAAAGCTCCAGATTTCTTCTGGTGGCCCTATCCAACAGCATATAGCTGTTTGGCACATATGGCTTGATCGTTGTGATATGATCCAGAGAAATCTTCTGTGTCTCCTCCAGATACTGCATGATGGCTCCTGCCGCAGTCACTCCAATGGAATAGTCTGCAAGCCCCAGTCCATCCAGAGACCCCACATGAAAATGACGGCAAAGGCTGTCCACACAGCGGTCCTCATCAAAATGCCAGGGATCAATAGCAGATACCACAATCTTCAGACGTCCTCTTAAATCCTCCAGATCGACTCCTGACACCAGAAAAGAATCGTTGCAGATGATCTCAGAGGGCATGGTCTTGCCAATCTCATCCAGAAGCTTGTTTTCCGAATCAAACTCGGTCACATAATAGTCTCCGGTGGTAACATCCACATAGGATACACCATAAGCATTCGTCGTATATACTACACAGAGAAGATAATTGTTACGGCTTTCATCCAGTGCCTGCATATTCAGGTTGGTTCCCGGAGTGGCTACACGGACCACCTCCCGCTTAACCAGCCCCTTGGCAAGCTTCGGATCCTCCACCTGCTCACAGATAGCTACCTTATATCCTCTGCTGATCAGCTTATCAAGATAACCGTCCACAGCATGAAAAGGAACGCCACACATAGGTGCGCGCTCCTCCAGTCCACAGCTTTTGCCGGTCAGGGTCAGCTCCAGCTCCTTAGATACGATCTTTGCATCGTCAAAAAACATCTCATAAAAGTCCCCTAAACGATAAAAAAGAATACAATCCTTGTATTCCTCCTTCGTTTCCAGATACTTTTGCATCATTGGTGTCAGTGCCATATCTTTATCTCTCCGTTTTCTATCAATCAATAAGGAGCAGCACTGTAAGCCGGGTTCTGTATCAGACAATCATCTATCTAGGACTGCCGTTACCGGCAGTCTCAAGCAACCTACCCGGAACACGGCGGGCCGCCGTATGGTCCCTGTTCGGTCTTGCTTCGGATGGGGTTTACACAGCCATCTCCGTTACCGGAGACGCGGTGAGCTCTTACCTCGCCTTTTCACCCTTACCAGACGAATCTGGCGGTTCTTTTCTGTTGCACTGGCCTGGGAGTCACCTCCACCGGACGTTATCCGGCATCCTGCCCTGTGAAGCCCGGACTTTCCTCACCTGCGGCCTTTCGGCACCTGCAGCTGCGATTGTCTGTGCTGCTCGTCAACGCCCATTTTACCACGAGGGACGGGAAAAGTAAAGTCGGAATGATCAAAAAGAAAAAGCTCTCCGCCCCGTATTTTTACAGAACAGAAAGCTTTCTATCCCCGCCACCCAAATCATCATAAATTATCTTCACTGCTGTTATTGTCAATAAGTATCATCTTCCTCAATGACATGTATTTCCAGAAAGTCAAATTCAATATCATCAATAAAATTATCCTTCCGGAACCGTGTCTTATCCACCCTCTGAAATTCTTTAATATTGGAATCCAGCCAGATCGGCCGGCTCAGATCAAAGGCATAACACACCTCATCCACCGCATCAAACACCTTTTTTGTTCTGTTTTTCTCCCGGCTGTCATCGCAGATTGTCAGATCTTGAAGCATCCTGTTATCCTTAAATATTTTTGCCCATAAGCGAAACATATGAATCCCTGTGCCTTTCCAATTTTTCCATTTTATTTTTGAAATATCAAACTATCCATAAATTAACTATAGTATTTATAGCATCTATATTTACCTTGTCGTGATCTTGTTAATATTCTTGATCAAAACGGAAATCGTTCCGTCCGGATTCGTGATAAACTCCACCTGATCCGCATCCTGATACTGCTCCATCGGAATATTGATCTCAATGCCGGTGTCCGTTTTCAGGTACTGCTTTTCAAATTTTTTGGTGGTGCGCTCACTCTGTGGTGTTACCTCCGCCGTCTCCATATGGTACTTTTCCATTTTTTTGTCAAACTCTTCCTTGATCTGCGGCACATCCCCGTAAAGCTTTTCACTGACCTTTTCCACACTGACTGTACCGGTCTCTTCCATCTCCTCTTTGATCACACGTTTTGCTTCTAACTGCTTTACCGGTTCTTCCGAATAATGCTTATTATTCACCTGCTTCACCGCATTGACCACTATGTCCAGCTTCGTCTTGGAGGACATTGCCGCATGACAATGCAGATAAAGTTCCGACAGATAATTTACTTTACTTCCATTGATCTCATATTTCTTCTCGATGACCTGTACACTGTAATCAGACAGATCAATGATCACTGCCTCTGACAGTTTCGTCGTCGCAGAAGGAAGCATGGAACGATAGCGGATGATCTGATTAACATTTCGTCCCTCTTCGTTCTGTGTCATGTGCACATAGCTTTCCTTATAGTTCATTTTAAGCAGTCCCAAATACTGGACAGAGTGTACCTGAAAGGTCACAACCGCAAAATCCGCCGATGGAATCGTCACATTGGCATTCATAATATCATATAATGCTTTGGCAAGCTTTTTGCTGTCCTCCACCATATTATCCTCAGAAAACTCCTTCACAAGGGCATAGACATCCGTCTGCGCATAAGACACGCTCTCTGCCGTCTCTAGCCCGTCTGCTTCAACACCTCCGGCTTCCATGAGAAAATCCACCGATTCTGCGCTTTCCCCTGTCTGCTTATCCGGATCGGCCCCGTCACTCTCCCAGGGCATCTCCTCCGTCTCAGCAGCACCAGATTCTTCCGTAAATTCACTGCTTTCTTCAAATCCATCAAAGAAGCATTTCTTCATCTCATCTCCGGACATAATTTTATATATTAATCCACGAAAGAAATCGTTTGTATCCGGTGACAAATCTAAAAGCTCTTCGGAAAATACAGGATATCCCAGTTCTGCATCCAGAATATGTACAATTCCTTTTCTGATAATGATCTCATCCTGTGTCAAATCACTCACCCTGCCTTTCTTTTATCTGATCATAAAGACTTTTACGAACCTTTTTGCGTGTAATTTCCACCAATCCCAACTTTGTCATATCCACCACGGTTGTCTGTACCTGATCCTTCCGGACCTCCTGCCGCAAAAGCTCCAGCAGACTTTTCTGATCCTGCTCTGATTCCATATCAATAAAATCCACCAGTATGATTCCGGACAGATTACGCAGACGAAGCTGCGCTGCAATTTCTCTGGCCGCCTCCACATTGATCTTATAGAAGGTCTTCTGCACATCTTTCTTTTTGGAAATTGCCTTTCCTGTATTGACATCAATGGACACCAGAGCCTCTGTAGGCTGTATCACAAGATATGCACCGCTTTTGAGCCATACCTTTGGCATCATGGCATGTTCCAGCGTCTTAGTGACGTTATAAACCGCATCCAGCTTTCCATGTGCCGAATCCCACAATGCAAGCTTCTCAATCTGACCGGGATCATTTTCTGTCAGATACCCGGACACCTGACCGTAAATCTCCGGATCATCCGTCACGATCCTCTCCACCTCAGCGGCATAGCCATCCCGGATATCTGCAAGATACGCCGGAAGTGCCTGCTCCAGACAGCTAAACACCACCTTATGCATTCCGTCTTTACAGATTGCCTCATAACGCCGCAGCAGCCCTGCAATCTCCCGCCGGAGAGTCTCCTCCGATGCCCCGGCACTGTTTGTTCTGGCAATCAGCAAAAAGCCCTCCTGCTGATATTCTCCTAAAAGCTCCAGCAGATATGTTCTCTTTTCTTTATCCTTGATCTTTTTGGAGACATTGCATCCGCTTTTTCCTACGGTAAGCACCACATATCTGCCGGTCAGGTCGATGGCTCCGGTCAATGCCGGCGGCTTTGTCTTTAACGCTTCCCGTTTCACCTGGACAATGATCTCATCCCCAATGAGAACCCGCCCATCATCAGGCCTGCCCCCGGCTGTATGAAGAGGTGTTACCCTTTCTCCTAACGAAAGATATCCCATCTGACCTTTGGCAAATTCCACAAAGGCCGCATTGATATTTTTGACCACATTACGAACCTTTCCCACGTAAATATCACCAACTACAGCCGTCCTCGGATCCTCTTCCATGTTCTCTGCGTGTATCTGGAGAAGCCGTCTCTCATCGGCGAGAATAGACAATATTTTATTTTCTTTTCTGGTGAGTAAAAGCTCCATGACGGCGTCCTCCTTTCCTTTTACGGATATTTTTTAAAAATGTTTTCAGCAGCATTATTATATATCACGTTTCTCAAGCCCCATCATTTCTGATACTCCGACAATGGCACCAGCTCGCACGGCACCTCATCATGGAGAAGATGGATCTCTCCTTTTTTGCCGTTGGCATCCCCATACATTTCCAGACGATGGATCTGATAATCCAGCGGATCATACGGTGTGTCCACAAATTGGCACAGTGCCTGCATCACAAGCTCCGGCTTGATGTTTAGCACACTTCCTGCGGTTAACTGACAGTAGAACACCGGCTGATATTCCTCTGTATCAAGACACAGGCTGCCATATTCCCTGCCTGTCTGTGTCTGAAAGTCCTCCATCGCAGCACTGAGATAATAAATATTCGGCTTAATATCTACCTGCTTCTCCGACCGCTTTGTCTTTTTGGTCACGAGGATCTCCGGCTGTGCCAGAAAATCCGCCAAAACCAGCTCCATATCTGCCCTGTCCCGAAATACGGACACCTTGTCCGGCTTTAACGCCACCAGATAATCACAGCCCGCTAACATCGCCATAGATGGTTTGGAATCATCTGGCAGCAGAACAAAATCCTTCACCCGGATCTCGTCATTCATCTGGGAATTGATCCAGTCTACCATACGTTCCGGCTCCGGACACTCCTCCAGCTCCATATCCATATATTCTGCATCACTGGTGAGACCAATTCCCAGCGGAGAGGTAAAAGAAAGGATCTGATGCGGCGAGTATCCTTTACTGTAACTTACCGGAATATGCGCCCGCCGGAATGCCTTCTGGAAATAACGCATTACATCCAGATGTCCGATAAACCGCATCGATCCACATTTTGAAAATTTAATTCTTGCTTTCATGTTCTATAACCATGCCTTTCCATTTCAACTTGATCTGCTCTGTCAGACAACATTTTCCCTTTTTTCGGTACAGACACCACCACCAAAACGTGCGGCACCACAACCGGCACACTGCTGACGACAGTTTGGTGTCACAACTGCCTCTTTGGCTCTATGATACTCCCGCAGCAAAAAGCTCTTCGTCACACCGCAGTCAATAAAATCCCATGGGAACAGCTCGTCCTCACTGCGCTCCCTGTCATTGTAAAAATCCATGGTCAGGTGATGATCCGCAAATGATTTCTGCCATACATCATATTTAAAATATTCTGTCCATGCGTCATAAATACACCCCTCTTGATATGCCTGCAGGATCACATCATTCAGCCTGCGGTCTCCTCTGGCAAATACGCCCTCCAGGACAGATACATCTGCATCATGGCAATTATATTTAATACTCTTTGCATTAAGCTGGCTCTTGACCTTGCCAAGCAGGAAATTTCTCTTTTCTACTGCCTCCTGCTGGGAATTCATTCTTGCCCACTGGAACGGTGTAAACGGCTTTGGCACAAAGATCGAAGTACTTGTTACGATATTAACCTTGCCTTTTCTCTCTTCCTTCGGGATCGTATAATATTCTCTGGCAATCTTGTCCGACAGAATGGCAATTTCCTCAATATCATCATAGGTCTCTCCCGGCAGTCCCAGCATAAAATAAAGCTTCACACGGGTCCAGCCTCCCCGGAAGGCATCCATAGCGCCATTCAGAATATTTTCCTCGGTCAGTCCCTTATTAATGACATTCCGCATTCGCTGGGATCCTGCCTCCGGAGCAAAGGTCAGACTACTCTTTCGCACGTCCTGCACCTTAGACATAACATCCAGAGAAAATGCATCAATACGCAGAGACGGAAGTGCAATATTGATCCCGTTTTTGCTGCACTCGTCAATCAGCCAGTACACTAACTCCGGCAGCTCCTTATAATCACTGGAGCTTAATGAGCTGAGTGTGATCTCCTCATGACCGGTGGACTCCAGCATCTTGATGGCACGCTCCTTCAAAAACTCCAGCTTACGGGGACGGATCGGCCGGTAAAGTACCCCTGCCTGACAAAAACGGCAGCCACGAATACATCCTCTCTGGATCTCCAGAACCACCCGGTCCTGTGTCACCTTGATGTACGGCACTAACGGCTTCTCCGGATAATAGGTATGCTCCATATCCATTTCTACTTCCTTCATAACCGTTCTTGGCGCCTCCGGCACAATCGGTTCAAAGGATGCCAGCGTTCCATCCTCATGGTAGGATGCTTCATAAAACATTGGCACATAGATACCCGGAATCTGCGCTGCTCTTTTGAGAAAAGCAATACGGTCTCCTCCTGATTTCTTCCATTCCTTGTACTCATCCATCATCCGGCGGTACTGTGTCTCTCCCTCTCCAATATAAAACATATCAAAGAAATCTGCGATCGGTTCCGGATTGTAACTGCACGGACCACCTCCGATCACAAACGGATCTTCCATGGTACGCTCTGACGCCTTCAGAGGAATTCCTGACAGATCCAGAATCTGCAGAATATTGGTATAACACATTTCATACTGGAGCGTGATCCCTAAAAAATCAAAGTTTTTAATGGGGTCCTGCGTTTCCAATGCAAAAAGTGGGATATGCTTTTCTCTCATAATCCGATCCAGATCCACCCATGGCGAATAGACTCTCTCGCAATAAACATCATCCCACTGATTAAACATATCATAAAGGATCTGGATCCCCAGATGAGACATTCCGATCTCATACACATCGGGGAAGCACATACAAAAACGCACATCCACCGCCGCCGGATCCTTTTTGACCATATTAATCTCGTTTCCAATATATCTCGCCGGTTTTTCCACCGATAAAAGTATTTCATCCGACAATGCTAATTTTCTCGTACTCATGTTATTTTGAAATCCTTTCTTTTTCAAATGTCTCACTCCAAAACGGCTTTTGACTGACATTCCGGCAGACCTTTTGAACTTTGCTCTCCAGACGATTCCATGCTGACTCGTCCTGCATGCACTTCCGGACATACTCCTGCCCAAAGCCCCGATAAGAAAAATCTCTGGAAAATGCTGCCAAAAGAAGCAATAGCAGCATCAGTGACGCCATAAAGCGCACCAGTCCAAAATGAAATACCGGCGTCTGTGGATTTTCTTCCTCTACAGATCCTGCCCCCTCAAAGGAATTTCCTTTGAAGTCCCCTCTATAGAAAAAGCCGGCATTGTCACCTGTCTGTCGAAAAGATGCCTTTGCCGCCATTATTTTCTGCTGACGATTCATTTGTTGATCCATCTGCTGCATATAATCTCCTCCATTCCTATGATGCAAGATTCAAAAGATTTTTTACCTCCATCTGATCCGTGGATTGGATTGCTACCTGTCTTTTGACCCTTGTATCACATTATATGAATGGAAAAGCTATTTATTCGTTCCAGTCCAGTCCCGGATATTCGTTGCACTTGTCCCTTACCAGCAGACCATGGACCGCATCCAGGATTGGCAGATTCTCAAATAAAACCTTATTGATCTGCTCCACGATCGGCATACTGACCTGATACTTCTGCGCCAGTGCCATTGCTGCCCTTGCCGAATGGACTCCCTCAACCACCTGGTTGACCTCCTTCATAGCTGCCTCCGTGGTATATCCCTTTCCGATGAGATAACCGGCAGTATGGTTTCTGCTGTGCTCACTGGTACAGGTAACGATCAGATCTCCGATTCCGGAAAGTCCCATAAAAGTCTCCATCCGGCCGCCCATCTTGACACCAAGACGGCTGATCTCCGTGATTCCTCTTGTTATCAGTGCCGCACGGGTATTATCTCCGAATCCCATACCATCTATGACACCTGCCGCCAGGGCAATGACATTTTTAATGGATCCTCCCAGCTCAATCCCAATAATGTCTGAACTGGTGTACACGCGGAATCTGTCATTCATAAAGATTTCCTGCACAAGCTCCGCAGATTCTCTCTTCACCGAACCTACTACAACTGTCGTCGGCACACCTACTGCTACCTCCTCAGCGTGGCTTGGTCCGGATAAAACAGAAACATCTGCCTGCGGCATCTCCGCAAGGATCACATCTCTCAACGTGCAGAGTGTATCATTTTCAATGCCTTTTGCCACATTTACAATGCGCTGTCCTTCCGTGATATACTGACTGGCATTTTGGGCTGTCTGACGTACAAAAGGCGATGCCACTGCAAAGACGATCAGATCATATCCGGTACACGCTTCCTTCAGATCCTTCGTAAGCTTAATCGAATCCGGCAGCTTTGCTCCCGGCAGTCTGTTTTTATGCTCTCTGTACTCCGCCAGCATATCAATCTCGGACTCAATTGCAGACCAAAGCGTTACATCATGTCCATTTTTTGCCAACATAATCGCCAGTGCTGTCCCCCAGCTTCCGGCCCCCAGAAAACTCACCTTACTCATAAGCTATTCTCCTATCTACTTTTATAAATACACTTATTGTTCGTTCTTTTTCTTCCCCCAAAGTGGATTTTCATTTCCATGGATCAGCCGGACGATATTGTTGCGGTGCTGGAAATATGCCAGAGCCGTAAAGATCAGGCTGACTACCATCATATGTACGAAATAGGGATTGTCCCTGTATAATACAAGTGTATTGGCAGGAATATACCAGGCTACAAAAAGAGATCCCACCGATACATAACGGGTCAGTGCTACCATAATAATAAAAAT
The DNA here is from genome assembly GCF_014384985.1 of Jutongia huaianensis. GTDB lineage: Bacteria > Bacillota > Clostridia > Lachnospirales > Lachnospiraceae > Jutongia > Jutongia huaianensis. The sequence continues at coordinate 70,968 of NZ_JACRSX010000003.1, read as the reverse complement.
TGCAAGACCGATCGGGATCATCAGCGGATGACACGCAGACATTACAACCGCTGCTGTCACAGCAATACCCTTGCCACCTTTAAATCCCAGATAAAACGGATAATTATGCCCCAGAACCACACCGAGCCCACAGTACAGACACCAGAGGTACCATTGCTCCGGTGCGAACGCCAGACGGATCACAAGGATTGGCACGATTGCCTTTGCCAGATCTCCTACAAAGGTGATCAGAGCCGGAAGCTTGCCGAGATTACGCAGTACATTGGTAGTCCCTGCATTTCCACTTCCCTTCGTTCTGATATCCATATGATAAAATTTTCCCACAAAATATCCTGTTGAGATGCATCCACAGAAGTATCCCACAATCAGGCAGATAAGATAAGCAGCCATGATCAATTTTCCTTCCTTTCCCTCACGAAGAATTTCAGAGGTGTTCCTGAGAATCCAAACGCCTCACGTATTTTATTTTCCAGATATCTGGTGTATGAAAAATGCATCAGCTTTTTACTGTTTACAAAAATAACAAATGTCGGTGGTTTGACACTAACCTGTGTCATATAATAAATCTTAAGTCTGCGTCCCTTGTCTGACGGTGGCTGCTGCATTGCCACTGCCTCTGCGAGAATATCATTAAGCACACCTGTCGCAATACGCAGGGAATGATTCTGAATAACTACCTCTAACGTGTCAAACAGCTTCGGAAGTCTCTGACCGGTCTTTGCCGATACAAATACAATCTCTGCATAAGGAAGAAATGAAAGCACCTTACGGATATCATTGGTATATTTCTTCACCGAATTATTATCCTTCTCCACGGCATCCCATTTGTTGACAACAATGATCATACCTCGTCCACGATCATGAGCGATTCCTGCAATCTTGGCATCCTGCTCTGTGATGCCCTCGGTGGCATCGATCACCAGCATCACCACATCGGCACGCTCCACGGCAGACACCGTACGAAGAATGGAATAACGCTCTATTTCTTCTTTGATCTTATTTTTACGCCGCAGTCCTGCCGTATCAATAAAGACATACTCCTTGCCTTCCCAGGTCACAGCCGTATCCACAGCATCTCTGGTTGTTCCTGCAATATCGGATACGATCACGCGGTTCTCCCCCAGAAGCTTGTTGATAATAGAGGATTTACCTACATTTGGCTTTCCGACAATAGCAACTCTCGGACGCTCATCCTCCTCTTCCTCCAGATCCTCCGGGAACAGATGAACAATCTCATCTAACATCTCACCCACACCGATCTTGCCGATGGAGGAAATTGGAAATGGTTCTCCGATCCCCAGATTATAGAACTCGTAAACATCCATGCTCTGTTTTTCGAAGTTATCGATCTTATTTACCACAAGAACAACCTTTTTGTGGGATTTACGAAGCATATCTGCCACCTGATAATCTGCATCCACCAGTCCTGTCTTTCCATCCGTCAGGAAAAGAACGACATCTGCCATCTCGATGGCCATCTCTGCCTGCTCCCGCATATGCTTCAACATCAGATCATTGGTCTCCGGTTCAATACCTCCGGTATCCATCAGCGTAAAGCTGTGATTCAGCCAGGTCACGTCCGCATAGATCCTGTCTCTGGTAACACCTGGTGTATCCTTGACGATGGAGATCCGTTCTCCCACCATCATATTAAACAATGTGGATTTGCCCACATTGGGACGTCCCACGATTGCTACGATTGGTTTTGCCATTTTATGCAGTCTCCTTTCCCCAAAATTACTTCTCTACGACATGATCTGCCAGATAAGACTTCACCTTCTTATATAACAGATCATCCATGATCAGATCCTTCGCATCCGTTCCGTAGAAATTATGGAACTGCTTATTTAATGCCTCCTCATCATCACAGTTATAAGTAGAAAGATAGCTTTTCAATTCCTCTTTGTATTCCTTATCGGAAACCTTGATATTTTCCTTTTCTGCGATTGCTCCATAGACAAGCTGCTTGCCTACATCTTCTTTGGCAGTCTTGGTCAGATCCTTTTTAAAATCTGCGGAAGTGGTCTTCTGGGCAGAAAGATAATCTGAAATCGTATAATTATTCTGCTGCAGATAATAATTGATCGAAGTATAGAGCTGGTCATACATCTCCTTTGTTCTCTTCTTTGGATACTCATTGACCTTCGATGCGTTATATACGCTGTCCCATGCCAGATCCTCCGTGGATTTCCGGCGGAGTGTTGACTCATAATCCTCCAGCGATTTATAAGAAGTCAGGTTCTTTGTCACAAACTTATCTGTCAGCTCCGGCCGGATCTTTTTCCCCTGGATATAATTCACTGTAACAGTGAATACTGCCTTTTTGCCAGCAAGATCCGGATTATTGGAATAACTGTCCGGGAAAGTTGCCTTTACCTCCAGCGTCTGGCCAACCTGAGCACCGATCAGACCATCTTCGAAGCCCGGAATAAAGGTGCCGGAACCAATGGTCAGATTATATCCGTCCGGATTCTCTTTTTTAGTGCAGGAACCGCCGCTGAACTTCTTGCCATTGACCTTTCCCACATAATAAATATTAACGGTATCCTTATCTTTTACCTTTCCGGTCTTTTTCTTTTTATACTCTGCATAGGTATCCAGTGTGGAATCAATCTGTTTCTGTACCTGTTCATCAATTTCTGACTTTTTTACAGAAATCTTTTTGTATTCTCCCAGTGTCACGTACTCAGAATCAGCCTTCTCTGCCGTTTTCTTCTTTCCTACGCTGCAGCCTGAAGTAAATGCCACGGTTACACATAAAAGCACAGAAAGTGCTATCTGACTTGTTTTTCTCAAAATAATACCTCCAATTATCTTATAAATATTAACGAATATAATAGTCTGTAATCATACAACGCCATACTAATTTATATCATAAACCGCCCAAAATGAAAAGCCCTTTGAGAAAAATTCACCGAGAATTCAAAAAGCAGTCATTGACGGATAGGTCGAAAAGCGATATATTTTTGAATAGGATTGAAATTTTTCAGATTGGAGAAGAACTATGTCAAACATAAATTATCATGACTCTTTATTAGTAGCACCTCTTCGTATTATTGCCTTAAATAACTGTAAGGAGCTTGGTGAGAAGATCAATCAGCTTATCATCGAGCGTCGTCACAAGGCACTTTCCGAGGCTGGCTCCTGCAGGTCCTCTTTTAAAATGCAGGAATATGACAGGGACGATTATCTGGTATCTTATGATTGTCCGCGTTTCGGCACCGGTGAGGGACGTGCCGTGATCAATCAGTCAATTCGCGGAACAGATCTTTTTATCATTGCAGATACGGTCAACTACAGCGAGCTTTTCAAAATGCATGGAAGCATTTCCCAGATGTCTCCTGATGACCATTTTATGGATCTGAAACGTGTTATTATGGCCTGTGGAGGTTCTCCGCGGCGTATCACCGTGATCATGCCATATCTGTATGAGGGACGTCAGAATGTCCGTACGGCAAATGAATCTCTTGATTGTGCCCAGGCACTGCAGGAGCTGACGGAAATGGGTGTGGAGACCATCATTACCTTTGATGCACACGACAGCCGTGTACAGAATGCGATCCCGATTCACGGCTTTGATAACTTCTACACCTCTTATCAGTTTATCCGCGAGATCTTTGAACGCAATCCGGAGATGCCGGTGGATGCAGACCATCTCATGATCGTCAGCCCGGATGAAGGAGGTATGGGGCGCGCTGTTTATTATGCCAGCCTACTGGGAGTTAATATGGGGACCTTCTACCGCAGAAGAGATTATTCTATTACCGTCAATGGAGAGCATCCGATCGTTTCGGTGGAATTTCTCGGAAATGATCTTTCCGGCAAAAACATTATCCTGTTAGATGATATGATCGCATCCGGCCAGACCATCATTGATGCCGCCGAGGAGCTGAAAAAGCGTGGTGCTGCCAAGGTGATCATCTGTGCAACCTTCGGCTTATTCTCCAACGGACTTGAAAAAATTGACGAGGCCTATGAAAAGGGGATTTTCGATAATATTTACACAACAAATCTGGTTCATTGCCCAAATGAACTGCTCCACAAGCAGTATTATGTCAATGTCGATATGAGTGCATATATTTCTCTGATCATTGACACCTTAAATCATGACACATCGGTCAATAATATTCTGGATGCAACCAGCCGTATCCAGGAGCTTGTGAAAAAGCGTCTGCAGGAGCAGGTAAAGTAAGCTTTTCGAAAACAGATACAAATATTAAGAGAGGATATGATATCCTCTCTTTTTTGTTTATTATGATTCTTTGTAAATTGCCAAAGAGATTTTTCAAATTCTCTTGGTCCTATCCAACATTTCAACCTCTGATCCGTAAAAAACCATTCAGATTTCCCCGTTTGCCATGGCTTGCCCTATGGGAAAACAACAATTCATGATTGCAACAGGTACACACTCCTGAAAGATGGATGTGCTCCGGCTGTACCCCGGCTCTTTTGAGCTGAAACCAGTTTGCAGCCCAAAGATCCAACTGATATTTCTGATCTCCCTCTCCGGTCACTCTGCCCTTTTGCAGAATCTGCCCAATCTCATCCGCTTCATACGCTTCTGAAAACTGCTTTGCAACATCTTCACTGATTTCATAACATTTCTGACAGATAGACGGTCCGATCAATACATGGATATCTTCCGTCTGACATCCCATCTCCTGCAGCTTGCGGATCGTCTCACCCCCAATCCCTGCCACCGTTCCTTTCCAGCCGGAGTGGGACGAAGCAATGATCCTTTTTACCGGATCACAAAAAAATAAAGGAACACAGTCTGCATATGAAGTAGCCAGCAAAAGCTCCGGAATATCTGTGAACATTCCATCCACACTCTTTAGCTTCTTTTCAATCTCAATACCGGCACAAAACCTTTCATCTACATACCGGACTGTTGTTTCATGAACCTGATCTGATAACACCAGCTTCTCTGCTTTGCTGCCAATGGATGCACAGTATCGGCGGTAATTTTCACAGACATTTTCCCGTGGCTCCCCCCTGTCCCAGCCCAGATTCAGGGTAGAAAGATATCCCTCACTGATACCTCCCAGTCTGGTAGAAAAGGTAAGCTGCAGCCATTCCTGCTGATCAAAGGAATGAAAATGAAGATAGGGCACCTCCGCCTGCTTTTCCAAAACGGTTTCTTTATCATCATAATCAGCAGCATATGGCTTTCCCTCTGCTGCAAATTCTTCTTTGCTTTTTCGTATCAGTTCCATAGTCCTAATCTCCTATATAAATAATCATTTACATTCCTAGGCTCCCCATCAATCAATTGATTTATCTGTCTTTCGATATTATATAAAATCAAAAGCATTTTCGATGTGCTTTAATGTACCGTCCCCGGACACTGCTATTACATCAAAACGGCAGGCATGATCCATACCAAAACCACGCTTTTTATAATAATACAGCGTCGTCCGGCATATTTGTCTCTGCTTGGCAGTATTTACCGACTCCAGGGCATTTCCGTATCCGCCCTTCCCACGATACCTGCACTCACAGATCACCAGCATGCCTGCCGCATCCTCTGCAATAATATCAATTTCACCATGACGGCCGGCATGATAATTTCTCTCCAGAATGGTATAGCCATGCTTTTCCAGATATTTCGCAGCTATATTTTCATAAAAGCTTCCGATCTCCCGTCGATTATGCATTCCTTCCCCTTTTATCCAATTGATCCCGGACCTTCTTTTCCGGGTGATCCATAACTTTTGCTTTAATGTTATCCATGGCATCAACAAATACCAGAACATCCGCTACCACCTGATAAAGCTCCGGAGGAATATACTCTCCGATCTCAATCTCCCGAAGACTTCCCGCAAGCTTTTCGTCCCTGTGTACCGGAATATCAGCTTCCCTGGCTGTCTGTATAATCTTTTCCGCCACATACCCCTGACCGGAAGCAATGATCTTCGGTGCCTGATCTGTCGGTTCATACTCCAATGCAACCGCTGTTTTCTTTTCTTTCTCCGGTCGATGAAAATATTGAAATCCATCCTTTGCCACAGTATCACCTGCTTTCGTCAATAAAAACTAAACTAATAAGACTTTTATTTTATAATTATCCTTACATAATCTTCTGGACAATTCTAATAAAAGTTCTTAATAAAGGTCCTTCTGTGAATCGGACAGGAACCATATTCCCTGATCGCCTCAATATGCATTTGGGAACCATAGCCCTTGTGCTTTGCAAAGCCATACTCCGGATAGAGGGCATCGTACTCCACCATCATCCGATCCCTGGTCACCTTCGCCAGAATACTGGCTGCCGCAATGGATACGCTTTTGGCATCTCCCTTGATGATCCCAACCTGCTTCATAGGCATCGCCGGAATCGTCACGGCATCCACCAGAAGCAGATCCGGTGTCACCTTCAGCCTTTCCACCGCCTGATGCATCGCTTCGTAGGTTGCCTGAAGAATATTAATCTCATCAATCCTCTGGGGAGATACAATTCCTACTGCACTTGCTATGGCTTTTTCCTGTATCTCATCAAACAGCTCATCCCTTCTAGATGCACTGACCTGCTTGGAATCATTCAGATACAAGATAGAACAATCCTTTGGAAGGATGACTGCTCCAGCCACTACCGGACCGGCTAACGGACCTCTTCCGGCCTCGTCAATTCCACAGATTGCCGTATAGTCTGCATATTTCTTTTCGAATTGTTTCATCCCCTCCAGACGCTCCAGCTCGCTCTGCAGCTTCTCCTTTTCCCGGTAAACTCTGGCGATCAGATCCTGCACCCCCTTACGACTGTCTGTCTGATAGCTCTGTGCCAGCTTTTCCTTCGTTTCCAGATCCACTGCTGTCTGAAATTCTTCCTTAATATCCCGGATTGATTTCATTCTTTGTCTCCTTTATTTCAAACCTCCAAAATGAGTTAACGGCCATGTACAGATCCATGCCTCTCCTACGATATCATTTTTATTGACCAGTCCCACATATGAGTTCCGGCTGTCCGTACTCATATTCCGGTTATCTCCCATAACAAAATACTGATTTTCACCCAACACCAGCGGATTCTCTGCAATTCCCGCTTCATTGATCGTCGTGGAAGAATATTTATCGTCCGTCAGCTTTTCGTTATTGATATAAACACTGCCATCAATGATCTGAACGGTCTCTCCCGGTAATCCGATGACCCGTTTAATATAATAGGTTTTCTCCTGTGACTCACTGTTATAATTTACAGGAAATACCACAACATCATATCGCTTTGGATCTGTAAAATAATATGACAATCTCTGGATCACAACACTGTCTCCATCTGTCAGAGTCGGCTCCATGGATTCTCCTTCTACCGGTGTCTGGTATGCCACATAATTTGTTACAAAGGAAGCAAGGAAGTATGCAATTCCAATACAAAAAGCAATGATAATAATATTCGTCAACAAATGAGATGCTTTTCCTGCCTTTTGAGGAATCACTTCCTTCAGATCCTGTATTTTCTCTGCAAAACGATTTTCTTCTACTGCTTCTCCCTCCAGCTGGACGATCTGCCCATCAACGGCTTGCCCGTCTACAGGATTGATCATTTCTCCCTCTGCAGTAACCGCCTCTCCCTCTAAGGTAGCTGCTGATTCCTGTCTCTTTCGAAGCAGGCCTGTCACCCTTTTACCAATACCACTTGCCGTTGAGGCGGCCTTGTGTGCAAGTTCCGCTCCCTTTTGGGCCGCTGTTTCGCTGTTTTCCTGCTGTTTTTCTGCCTGAAGCTGACGGTTTTGCTCCATGGCAGCATTGACATCCTCCAGAGTCCGTTCCTCCGGAGCAAGCTTTTTCTTTAAATCAGAAAATTTCTTTTTGATCCCTGCTACATCCAGCTTAATGGTAATCTCTACGGTATGATCCTGCTCCTCATCCATTGGTTTCGTTTCCTCTGAAATAGTTTCCAAAGCAGATGATTTTGATCTGACCGGTCTGGAAGTAGATGTACTGACAGAGATTAAATGCTCTTTTTGTGTCTTCTCCGGTTTTGGCACCTCTGCCTGCTGAAGCTCCGGCTGCTGTGCCTCTGTCACATTTGCGTCCACAGACGGGATCGGTGTCTGATCCGGTATGCTCTGTCGTGTAATCTGTCCCTGTGGCAAAACACTCTGCTGCATAGAAGCCGGCTGTCCGGGTGTATTCTGCTGTATCTGGCGTCTCTTTCCCGGTGCCTGTGGCATCACAGTCTGGCCTGACCGAAGCTGCTGCGATCCCGCCGGCTGAGTCTGCTGCGCTCTCATCACCTGCCCTGATACACTTTGTGGCTGTATATTTTGTCCGGATTTTATCTGCCCTGACGGCTGCTGTGCAGATGTCACCTGTCCTGCCATATTCTGCTGCACCGGACGGCTCTGATCTGAAACCGATGCTGCCGCAGTCTGTCCCGATACATTTTGTTGTACCGGACGGCTTTGACCCGGTGCCTTTGGCATCACAGCCTGGCCTGACTGTAGCTGCTGTGATCTTGCCGGCTGAGTCTGTTGTGGTCTCCTCGTCTGTCCGGATACACTCTGTGGCTGTATATTTTGTCCGGATTTTATCTGCCCTGACGGCTGCTGCGCAGACGTTACCTGTCCTGACATATTCTGCTGCATCGGACGGCTTTGACCCGGTGCCTGCGGCATCACAGCCTGGCCTGACTGTGGCTGCTGTGATCTTACCGGCTGAGTCTGTTGTGATCTTCTCGTCTGTCCTGATATATCCCTCTGTGCCGGACGGTTCTGCCCCTGTGCCTGCGGCATCGCAGTCTGCCTTGATACTGACTGCTGTGTTCTCACTGACTGAGCAAAATTCCCCTGCATAGATTTCATTTGTCCCTGCCCGGCCGTACCGGATGACATGGGCTGTCCCAGCTGTATCTGACGGGCAGCCGCCTTCTGTGCCGGATGTGTCTGTGCAGACATTGCCTGCTGCTGGGAAAGCTTCTGATCGGCAGTCTGCTGAACCGGACGTGTCTGGCTTACCGGCTTAGACTGCACCGGACGAGATGAGGATTCCCCCGCCTTTTTTCCTTCCAGTCTGGCTCTGATCTCCTCTGCAAACGCCAGACTGTCTTCAATCATTTTCTCGTCATACATAACTGTTCCCCCTACAAAAGCACATTATTTTTCAGGCTGCTCCAGGCTGATGCAGCCCAGTCTGCCATTTCGGAAATCATCTATCACATAATTGGCTGCCTTGTCCAGATCATGCTCTCCACCTGCTTTCAGACATCCCCTGCGCTTCGCAACACGTTCCAGAAGCTCCACTTCATTTTCAGCAGGCTCAATCTGATAAGTATCCGGAATTGCTTTTGGATAATGCTCTCCAAGATACTGCATTAAAAGCATACACAACTCATACTGGTTAGATAACTCATCTTTAATGGAACCAATAAACGCCAGCCGCAAACCAACTGTCTGATCCTCAAACTTAGGCCATAAAATCCCCGGCGTGTCTAACAGTTCTACATTTTTATTTAAACGGATCCACTGCTTCCCCTTTGTAACACCCGGTTTATTGCCTGTTTTGGTGCAGGATTTTCCCGCAAAACTATTAATGAACGTAGACTTTCCTACATTGGGAATGCCTACGATCATCGCACGGATCGGCCGGTTTAAGATTCCTCTGCGCCGGTCGCGCTCAATCTTTTCCTTGCAGGCACTCTGAATCACTTCGTTAACCTGCTTTACGCCTTTTCCGTTTTTGGAATTGACAAGAGCTACAAAAAATCCCTTCTCCTCATAATACTTTTTCCACCGGGCCGTCACGGAAGAATCTGCCAGATCGCATTTATTCAACAGAATAATACGGGATTTTCCATTTGCCATCGGATCAATATCAGGGTTCTTACTGCTCAGGGGCACTCTGGCATCCACCAGTTCAATGATCACATTGATCAGTTTAAGATCCTCCTGCATTGCCCGTTTCGCCTTCGACATATGACCGGGATACCATTGAAATTCCATATGAATAATCCAACCTTTCTATTATCTGCCTTGTCACAGACATACTATGATAAACTGCTGCTGGTATCTGACTTTTGAAAATTATTGATCATTCCAACAAAAGTAAAGGAATTCATGCGTATCCATGCTTTTCCTACGATAGATTTACGGGATATATTCCCCACCGTTGCATTTCTACTATCCTCGCACTCATTTCGATTATCACCAAGGACAAAATACTGTCCCTTCTCTAACGTAAACGCATCCTCTGCCAAACCACCATTATCCATCAATGGAAAATCGAGCTTTTCCTTTAATTTCTTTCCATTGATATAAACTTGTCCCTCCAGTATCTGTACCTTTTCTCCGGGAAGACCGATCACTCGTTCCAACGTAAAATAACTGTGCTCTGATCCCGTCTGTTTTACAACAACTACATCATTGCGATGGATCTTGTGAAAACGATAGGACAGCTTATTAACTAAAACACAGTCTCCGGATTTTAATGTGGGGCTCATATATTCACCGGATACCGTCATCTTTTCGAGCCCGTATCTGGTAATCGCAAATGCCAGAAACACTACAATGACCGCTTCTACCAACGTGATCAGCAATTTTAAGATAAATTGTTTCGAAAATCGACGTTCCTCCAGATCAAAATCATATTTCATGTTTTTAATTTCCTGTCTCAATATTTTTCAAAACACGCAATGCATGCTTTGGAATAAATGTTTCAAAATGCTCCTTACAAAACTGCTCCGCATATGGCTGCGTCGTACAGATTTCTGCATATTCCCTCAGCCTGTTGCATAAAAGTCCATACTCCTTTACCGTGAGTCTTCCCTTTTTCAATAAGAGATAATAGTTATCCTTCTCCTGCTCATAATAAACTGCACTGCTGATAGGTTTCTCCATCGCAATGCCGGCAGAAAGCTGTTCCAGATCCTTCAGTGACTCAAACATAAAAATTCTCGGAGCACTTAGAAGCTTTGTCTCTTTTTCTGATTTTCTCTTTTCTGCCGGCCGGAACATCTCCTGCAGATCCTGTCCCTGTGCATTCTCCACTTCAGCTGCAAGCTCTGCGGATAACTCATCCTCTGCTTCTGCAGGACTTCCCTCTGCCTCCGGATCGATCAGGGAGGCCAGCTGCTGGTGGATATGCTGCAGCATATTCTGAAAACCATCTGCGCTGTTATCCCGCTCTGATAATGTGATCACAATGCCATTATCCGGCATCTTCATTATCTGCATCGAAACCATGCCACTATGCGCCTCATATCCAATCTCTTCCTCGGCACGTTCTACCAGATGCTCCAAAAACTCTCTCGCTTTCTCCTGATTGGAGAAAAAATCCTCTATTCGAAACCCGTATGCATTCATTTCTTCCTCGGACAAAATGCACTGTACGGTATTTTTATCGATTCTGCGAAAATCCATGTACATTCCTCCTATCTATGCTGTATATACCATTCCGAATGAGCTTCTCTATATACAGCTACTCATCATTATCTTAATGCACGAACCTCCATCTGTCAAATCATCCACAAAAAAAACACAAAGAATTCATAATCTTCATCCATCTTACCATCTCGTAAAAATCTTTCCCATCATTTTCTACAGGAATAACGCAAAGCTGGCAAGCACCACAATACCAAGCACAATACGATACCAGCCAAAAATCTTAAAGTCATGTTTCTTAATATATCCCATCAGAAATCTTATCACAAGCACAGATACCAGGAAAGCGGAAATCATTCCCACTGCCAGAACACCTGCTTCTAGTGCGGTATAATGAACACCAAATTTTAACAGCTTAATCAGACTCGCACCAAACATCACCGGAATCGCCAGATAAAAGGTAAATTCTGCCGCAATCTGTCTGGAAAGTCCCAATATCAGACCACCGATGATTGTTGCACCGGAACGGGATGTTCCCGGAAATACCGCTGCCACCAGCTGAAATACACCGATCAGGAATGCCGTTTGATATGTAATATCTCTAATGGAAGTAATCTTTGCTGTTCTCTTTTTGTTCCAGTCCTCTACCAATATAAATAAAATACCAACAACGATCAGCATAATGGAAACCGTTCTGTAATTGTAAAACAGCGCCTCCAGATAATCACCTGCTGCAAGCTCAATGATCATCGCCGGAATACAGGCTACGACAATTTTAAGCCACATCACAAAGATATCTTCTTTGATCCATCCCGGAAGAACCTTATTCGTGCCATCTGACTTTCTCTGAAATGGCCAGATCTGTTTCCAGAACAACAATACGACCGCCAGGATCGCTCCTAACTGAATCACCACAAGATACATTTCTTTGAATGCTTCTGACATAGAAAGCTGTACAAACTCATCCAACAAGATCATATGACCTGTACTGCTGACCGGCAGCCACTCGGTAATTCCCTCTACAATACCAAATAATAACGATTTTAATATTTCTAACACATTTTCCTCCGTCCCGTGTCCCTCCAATGAACACCTGCATTATTTGCATCGGAAGTTTTGTCCCGGCAAACCGCCACATACGCACAACACTCCCTATGCTCTACATAAATACTACTATACTATACCGAAATATACCTTAAAGTACAAGTAGAAAGAGTTTAACATTCCCTTAACTTTATCTAAACAACAAAAAAATACCCTGCAGAGAATACACTCCACAGGGTACTCATTTCACATTTCCATATGAAAGAAGGATTTCTTACTGAAACAAATTATTTAACAACCTTCTTCAGCTCTTCTGTAAGCTTTGGAACAATCTTGTTCAGATCGCCAACAATACCGTAATCTGCTACATCAAAGATTGGAGCAGAATCATCCTTGTTGATTGCGATGATAATGTCAGACTCTTCCATACCTGCTGTATGCTGGATTGCACCGGAAATACCGATTGCAAAGTATACATTAGGGCGAACAGTCTTACCTGTCTGACCTACCTGAAGCTCTTTTGGAAGCCATCCGTTATCTACTACGGCACGGGAGCAGCTTACAGTACCACCGATCACGTCAGCCAGATCCTGAAGCATCTTGAAGTTCTCTGCGCTTCCAACACCACGGCCACCGGATACGAGAATCTTTGCATCCATGATATCAACTGTATCAGAAAGCTCCTTAACAATGTCAAGAATCTCAACATACTTGTTGTCCGGAATAAATCCAGGATTGTACTCAATTACCTCAGCCTTAGCACCGGCAATCGGATCAATCTTCTGCATTACACCAGGACGAACTGTTGCCATCTGAGGACGGTTGTCAGGACATGCGATTGTTGCGATAGTGTTACCACCAAATGCAGGACGAGTCATAAGAAGCTGATTGTGCTTCTGCTCCTGTCCAGGGATTGCATTCAGAGGGAAATCACCGATTTCAAGTACAGTACAGTCTGCTGTCAGACCTGTAGCTACTCTTGCTGAAACGCGAGGACCAAGGTCACGACCGATTGCTGTAGCACCAACCAGAACGATCTCCGGCTTGTACTCGTTGATTACTGATGATAATGCATGTGCATATGGCTCTGTTCTGTATTCCTTGAGCTCAGGGTCATCAACAACGATAACCTTGTCTGCACCATACTCTGCCAGCTGATCTACAAGTCCCTTTACACCAGAACCGATCAGAACAGCTGTAACTTCTGTATTCAGAGGAGCTGCGAGCTCCTTTGCTTTTCCAAGCAGCTCAAATGCGATGCTGCTCAGCTCATTGTCTACCTGCTGTGCAAAGACATAGACACCCTTATATTCTTCTAAATTCATTATTGTCACCACTTTTCCTTATTTTGATTAGATTACATGCTTCTCTTTTAATTTGCCCATGATGTATGATACTGCATCGTCCGGAGAATCCGGAGTAACAACCTCGCCAGCACCCTTCTTTACCTTATCAGATGCCTTTGCGATCTTTGTAGGAGACCCCTTCAGACCAAGGTTAGAATCATCTACATCCTTGAGGTCAGCTCTGCCCCAGACTGTAATCTCTTTCTCATATGCATCGAAGATTCCGCCCGGTGTCATATAACGAGGCTCATTCAGCTCAGAAAGGGCAGTGATCAGACATGGCATCTTAGCTTTCAGTACATGATATCTGTCATCGAACTGACGCTCAACGATCACGCTGTCACCCTCAACCTTAATATTCTTTGCATAAGAGATAACAGGAAGATTCAGATGCTCAGAGATCTGTGGTCCAACCTGTGCGGTATCACCATCGATAGCCTGACGGCCTGTGATGATCAAATCATAATCAATATTTCTCAAAGCGCCGGCAATTGTTGTAGAAGTTGCCCATGTATCAGCACCACCGAGTACACGGTCTGTTACCAGAATACCCTTGTCAGCACCCATAGCAAGTGCTTCACGAAGAACTTCCTCAGCCTTTGGAAGACCCATTGTAAGAACGGTTACTTCCACATTGTCTTTGCCCATATCGTCTTTAATTCTGAGTGCTGCTTCCAAACCAGCTTTATCGTCCGGGTTCATGATGGCAAGCATAGCACCTCTGTCCAGAGTACCGTCCGGATTAAACTTAACTCCGCCCTTTGTATCTGGAACCTGCTTAATACAAACTACTATTTTCACAGCTTTGTCACTCCTTGTCTTTTATTTTTATTCAGTGAATCCATTGTTTCTATTAACGGAGAAGAGCACCAGAGATAACCATACGCTGAACCTCTGAAGTTCCCTCGTAGATCTCTGTGATCTTTGCATCACGCATCATACGCTCTACATCGTACTCTCTGATATATCCATAACCACCAAACAACTGAACACACTTGGTAGTAACCTCCATTGCAACCTCAGCAGCATAAAGCTTAGCCATAGCTGCCTCAACAGAGTAAGAAACCTTTGCACCATTTGCAAATTCCTGTTTCTTAAGAGCTGCCTTGTATACAAGAGCTTTAGCAGCCTCAATCTTTGTAGCCATATTTGCAAGCTGGAACTGTGTATTCTGCTGAGCAGAAATAGCACGTCCGAACTGCTTTCTCTCCTTGGTGTACTCGATCGTCTTTTCCAGAGCACCCTCAGCAAGACCAAGAGCCTGGGAAGCGATACCGATACGTCCACCATCCAGAGTATGCATAGCGATTGGGAATCCCTTTCCGCGGACACCTAACAGATTCTCCTTTGGAATACGGCAATCCTCAAAGATCAGCTCGTATGTAGAAGATCCACGGATACCCATCTTCTTCTCCTTTGTACCGAAGGAGAATCCCGGAGTTCCTTTCTCTACGATAAATGCGGAGAAGTTCTTTTTCTTTCTGCCGCGCTTGTCCTCTGTGATATCAGTAACAGCAATAATGATATAAACATCTGCTACCTTACCGTTTGTGATGAAGCACTTAGAACCATTCAGTACCCACTCGTCTCCATCCAGAACAGCCTTTGTCTGTGCACCCTGTGCGTCTGTACCGGCACCCGGCTCAGTAAGACCAAATGCACCAAGCTTCTCACCGTTACAGAGAGGAGGAAGGAATTTCTCTTTCTGCTCTTTTGTTCCGTATGTGAGAATTGGGTCTACACAAAGAGATGTATGTGCAGATACGATAACACCTGTCGTACCACAAACCTTAGACAGCTCCTCTACACACATAATATATGTCAGGATGTCTGCACCCTGTCCACCAAACTCCTTTGGTACCGGGATTCCAAGGAATCCGTTCTTTCCCATCTTATCCACTGTAACCTGTGGGAATACCTCAGTCTCATCAGTTTCCTGTGCCAGAGGCTTTACTTCATTTTCAGCGAAATCCTTAAAAAGCTGTCTCGCCATCTCATGCTGTTTACTTAATGTAAAATCCATGATTTGCTTTACCACCTTTCCTAATTTAATTCTTTTTTAATTACTGAGCATCAACCGGAGTCTTTGTACGGTCAGCATTGTAAACATAGAAACCTTTTCCGCTCTTTGCACCGAGGTTTCCACCACGAACCATCTTACGAAGAAGTGGGCATGCACGATACTTGCTGTCACCTGTCTCATTGTAAAGTACATCCATGATAGCAAGGCAGATATCAAGACCAATAAAATCACCTAACTCAAGAGGTCCCATTGGATGATTTGCACCAAGCTTCATAGCTGCATCGATACCAGCGATATCAGAAACGCCTTCCATCTTGATGAATGCAGCTTCATTGATCATAGGGATCAGGATACGGTTTACTACGAAACCAGCAGCCTCATTTACCTGTACAGGAGTCTTTCCAATCTCCTCAGAAATCTTCTTGATAGCATCAACAGTCTCAGCAGGTGTATTTACACCAGCGATAACCTCGATAAGCTTCATACGGTCAGCAGGATTGAAGAAATGCATACCAACCATTGGACGAGTCAGACCATTTCCAATCTCTGTGATGGAAAGGCTTGATGTATTTGATGCAAAGATACACTCTGGCTTAGCAATCTTGTCAAGCTCTGCGAATGTTGTCTTCTTTACATTGATATCCTCAAATGCTGCCTCTACGATCAGATCACAATCCTTGCAAAGGTCTTCCTTTAAGCCCGGTGTGATTCTTCCAAGGATTGCATCTACTGCATCCTGTGTCAGCTTGCCCTTCTGAACAAGTCTGTCATACCCCTTGGCAATCTTATCCTTACCGCCTTCAGCCCACTCCTGCTTGATATCGCAGAGTGCTACTTCATAACCTTCGTTCTGAGCAAATGCTTTAGCAATGCCCTGTCCCATAGTACCAGCACCAATAACGCCTACTTTCATTGTCTATAACCTCCATTTTTTTATTTGGAGAAGCAACCGGTAAACGCCTGCCTCTCCCTTGTATGATAATCCTGTCGGATTAAACTAGCAGTTCTTGAAAGGTACAACCTTTACCTTCTGCTCCTTCGGAGCCAGGAAGTTGCCCATTCCAGCCTTCTGATCCTCTGTCTCGAAGCAGCCACCAAAAAGCTTCTCCTCGATCACGATAGCCTGATCGATATCTACCTGAAGACCATCGTTGATTGCCTTCTTGCAGTTGCGGACAGCGATCGGAGCGTTCTTTGCGATGGTAGATGCCATCTTCTTTGCCTGCTCCATCAGCTCCTCCTGTGGATATACTGCATTCACAAGACCGATTCTGTATGCCTCGTCAGCCTTGATATTGCGTGCAGTATAAATCAACTGCTTTGCCATGCCTACGCCAACAGTTCTTGCAAGTCTCTGTGTTCCACCAAAACCAGGTGTGATACCAAGACCAACTTCCGGCTGACCGAACATTGCATTCTCAGAGCAGATACGGATATCACAGCTCATAGAGATCTCACAGCCGCCACCAAGAGCGAAACCGTTTACTGCAGCAATAACAGGGATTGGAAGAGTCTCAAGCTTGCGGAATACATCGTTTCCTTTCTTACCGAAAGCCTCTCCCTCTGCCTTTGTCAGTGTGCTCATCTCTCCGATATCAGCACCTGCAACAAAAGACTTGTCTCCTGCACCTGTCAGGATCACGCATCTTACAGTATCCAGATTGATTGCATCCAGTGTCTGATCCAGTTCATCAAGAACCTGGCTGTTCAGAGCATTGAGTGCCTTTGGACGATTGATCGTGATGGTTGCAACAGCACCATCTGCTTCATATAAAATGAAATCCATAGTAGTGTATCTCCTTTTTAATTATTTGTAAGCTTCAACGATTGTAGAGCAGCCCATTCCACCACCAATACAAAGAGTAGCAAGACCTCTGTTTGCTCCCTCTTTCTGCATCTCATGAAGAAGTGTAACAAGGATACGGCATCCGGAAGCTCCAACAGGATGTCCAAGTGCAATAGCACCACCGTTTTTGTTTACCTTAGACATATCGAAGTTCAGGTCTCTTGCAACTGCTACAGACTGTGCTGCAAATGCCTCGTTTGCCTCGATAAGATCAATGTCATCGATTGTAAGACCTGTCTTAGCAAGAACTTTCTTTGTAGAAGCAACAGGACCAACACCCATGATCTCAGGACGAACACCACCAAGTGCTCCTGCTACGAATGTAGCCATTGGCTTAACACCAAGCTCTTTTGCCTTCTCTTCTGTCATAACAACAACTGCTGCTGCACCATCGTTGATACCGGATGCATTACCGGCTGTAACAACACCGCCCTCTTTACCGGAGCAGCATTTCAGCTTAGAAAGGCCTTCTGCTGTTGTGCCAGGACGTGGACCCTCATCCTTAGAGAAGATGATCGGCTCTTTTGTCTTGCGGTCAACACCTGTCTGTACAGGTACGATCTCATCATCAAACTTGCCTGCTGCAATAGCTGCCTCGCACTTCTGCTGGCTGTTTGCTGCAAACTCATCAAGTTCTTCACGGGTAAGACCCCACTCATCAGCAACATTCTCTGCTGTGATCATCATATGATACTGATTGAATGCATCCCAGAGAGCATCGTTTACCATGGTATCAACGAGCTTACCATTGTTCATACGGTATCCGTAACGCCCCTGCATCATAGCGTAAGGAGCCATAGACATGTTCTCCATACCACCTGCAACAACGATGTCAGCATCACCGGCTTCGATCATCTGAGCAGCCATATTAACACAGTTCAGACCAGAACCACATACTACGTTAACTGTAACAGCAGGTGTCTCAACAGGAAGTCCTGCCTTGATAGATGCCTGACGTGCTACGTTCTGACCAAGACCTGCCTGGATAACACAACCCATATATACATGATCAACCTGATCAGCCGGAACACCAGCTCTGTTCAGAGCCTCCTTGATTACTACAGATCCTAATACAGGAGCCGGAGTCTTACTAAGACCTCCACCCATCTTTCCGATAGCGGTACGACAAGCGCCTGCCAAAACAATTTTCTTTGCCATAATAAAAAATCCTCCTTCTTTTTTTATGACCACTTCTCTGCTGAGCAGATTGTGAAAAATGACGAAAAATGTATGTACTATTTTTATCGTTATTTATCACATTAGTGACCTAACTACCCTCAATGATATATCAAACTTCCAAAAATGGCAAGCCTTTTTCCGACATTCCCGTGCAAACCGCACAAACAGGCAACGTCCCCCCCTTTCCTGTCTCCTGCAAGTATTTTACATTTGACGCACGATATATAAAAGTGTTATCCTATATTTATATGTGTAGAATGTACAAAGCAAATGAAAAGTTTTCTCAGAAACAAGCTATTTTGTACAACTGCTTTTATGCAGTACATCTAAATAATCATATGTGATGAACTTAATTTCATCACGGAATGGAGGAAATCATGGATTACAAAGAAATGTACTCTAAGAAACTTGTAAGTGCTGATGATGCCGTACGCGAGATCAAATCCGGCGACTGGGTTGATTACGGCTGGGCAGCCACCACAGTTGTCGACCTGGATAAAGCACTTGCAAAACGCCTGCCGGAGCTTACAGATGTAAATATCCGCGGCGGAATTTTAATGAAGGAGCCTGAGATCTTCAAAATTGATGATCCTGCAGCTCACTTTGCCTGGAATTCCTGGCATATGGGCGGCATCGAGCGTAAAGCAATTGCAAAGGGCTTTAGCTTCTATTCTCCGATCCGTTACTCTGAGCTTCCGAGATATTACCGCGATTCCCAGACTCCGCCGGATGTAGCGATGCTTCAGGTAGCACCGATGGACGAGCACGGATATTTCAATCTCGGGCCAAGTCCTTCCCACGCAATGGCTTGTATCCGTTCCGCCAAAAAGGTAATTGTTGAGGTCAATCAGAATATGCCGATCTGCCTTGGTGGATTTGACAACTGTGTCAGCATCAATGATGTAGACCTGATCGTAGAAGGATCTAACACTGATCTTTACGAGCTTGGCGGTGGCGGTGCTGCAACAGATATCGACCATGCCGTGGCGAAATATATTGTTGATGAGATTCCGGACGGTGCCTGCCTGCAGCTTGGTATCGGCGGTATGCCAAATGCCGTTGGTTCACTGATCGCGGAGTCCGACCTGAAGGATCTGGGCGTACATACGGAGATGTATGTAGATGCCTTTGTAGATATTGCCAAAGCCGGCAAGATCACCGGTATGAGAAAGAACATTGATAAAGGACGTCAGGTATACGGATTTGCAGCAGGAACCAAAAAGCTTTATGATTATCTGAATAATAATCCGGCTTGTATGGCAGCTCCTGTAGAATACACCAACGATATCCGTTCCATCTCTGCACTGGACAATTTCATGTCCATCAACAATGCTGTTGATATCGATCTCTTCGGACAGGTAAATGCAGAGTCAGCCGGTATCAAACACATCAGTGGGGCAGGCGGACAGCTCGACTTTGTACTTGGTGCTTACCTCTCTAACGGTGGTAAGAGCTTTATCTGTATGTCTTCTACCTTCAAAACAAAAGACGGCACCGTGACATCACGTATCAAGCCAACCCTTGACAATGGATCTATTATTACCGACACCCGAGCAAATATTCATTATTTTGTTACAGAGTACGGTATCGTAAATCTCAAGGGCTTATCTACCTGGCAGAAAGCCGAAGCTCTGATCTCTGTGGCACATCCTGATTTCCGTGATCAGCTGATCGCTGAAGCAGACAAGCTTCATATCTGGAGAAACAGTAACAAACGATAAAAATCTTTTATTCATTAAAGAAATAGAGGATTACATTTTAAATGTAAAATGGCGGCATCCATTATATTGGATACCGCCATTTTATATTTTTGATCTGCTGTTTACTGCTCCAGCTTACGGTTTGTCTTCTCCTGGAACTTCTCACTTTCAATAATAAATCTCTCATGAGTTCCCTTACCGATCAGCCCCTTGGAATCATACGCCTCCACCTTAAATACAAGCTTGCGACCCTCAATGGCTGTTAATTCACTATCACATGTGATCTTCATGCCAATTGGTGAAGATGCTACATGTTCAATCTCTACACGAGTTCCCACTGTACCACAGCCTTCATTCAGATGCTCTGCTACACTCATAAACGCAGTTTTTTCCATCAAAGCAAGCATTGCCGGTGTTGCAAATACATCCATCACACCACTTCCCATGGTTTTTGCTGTAAACTGATCTGTTACTGTCATCTCCTGATGCCCCTTTAATCCTACCTCTAACATTTTTATGTCCTTTCTACGCAACCGGATATATTCTATCATATATCCGCGCACGATTTCTGCGCATGACGGAGTTTCGAAGAAACTCCTAATATGAACCCTTTAGGGTTCATTATATCATATATCCGCGCACGATTTCTGCGCATGACGGAGTTTCGAAGAAACTCCTGATATGAGCCCTTTAGGGCTCATTATATCCTGCGATTTCTTGTTTATTATTATACCTCTACCGCCTCCGGGAAAAGCTCCTGAAAATACGGAAGCTCACAAACCCAGTTACAGAAGGTGTGCCATTCCTGCAGTTTATGACCATGACGTGCCCGATACATAGCAATCGCATTTTCGTAGGACATGGTGCATGTCCTCATCTGATGATAGCTTTCCGGCAAAAGCTGGATCATACTGTACCAGAGAGCCTTATCCTTTGTCTCCATATATTTCAAACGGATCTGCTCCAGACAATCGATCATCTGATCCATCTGTGTCTCCGCCTCCGGCACCATATGATCCATACTGAAATCTGCTCTTTCAAAAGGCTTGCTGTGGATCTTATGCATAGTGCTTGTGGAATTAGCTACCGTACCAACCTTATAAGTGTCATACTCCTTCCACCAGTAAATTGGTGCGGTAATATCCACCGTAATAAAAATCTGGCGGATAAATTTGCGGTGGTCATTCCCTGCCTGACATAATCTTTTGGCCAGCTGCAGATCATTTTCCCCAAAAATGAATTCTCCCTTATCATTGACATAGCTGTCACCTCTCGCCCAGCTGTTTAATGGGTTTCTGGCACCACGCATAGCGTTTTCCATGTTCATCACAGATGTTCTCTCAAATGTAATCATCTCTCTGCATTCCTCCTTTATTCTTCTACCGGATCCTCGTCAAACTCTACGATCACATAATAGCCCCGCTCCGTTTTCTCTACATCCTTCACCACACCATCCAGAGTTTTCAGACGCTGTGGCAGCTTATAACAACCGGACATAGCCACTGCCGGGTTAATAATATAACTATAGTTTAACGCTGTTTTCTTTTCTGTAACATTAACTGCATCTCCGGCCTTGACCAGACCCGGACGTTCCATTTTAAAACGCATTTCCCTCATATGAATCCTACATTCCTTTCTCAGCCTGCAAATCAGGGTCTACTGACACAAAATTTGTCATTTGTATAACACTTTATCAGCAGTAATATCCTCTGCCAAAACAAAGATTACAGAACATATCGCCGATACAAAGATACATACAAAGATCCGAGCTGCATCCGGAAGCCGGCTGGTAATTTCGCTGCATCCCCTGATACCATGTGCCTCCCGACTCCAGAATCCTTACCAGCTGCTGATACTGCTGGTTATAAGGCTCCTGCATCACCGCCTGTCTCGCATACTCCAGTGCCATCAGATTGTTTCCCAGTCCCATATTGGCTACGGCACTGAGATAATACCACTGCCCGGTTCTTTCCTGCATCTGATTCAGTACATTGATCGCATCATTATAGTAATGATTCTGAATATATGTTGCAGCAGATTTTAAATGCATCACATACTCTTCACTCTGTCCCTCCGTCCGGAAGCCTCCGTTAAATCCCTGAAACCCTCCGTAACCGGAACCACCGGCACCATAATAGCTACCACTCCCGGAGCCACCATGTTCTCTCTCATTAATGATCTGCTGATATGCCTGCTGCAGCTCTTTAAACTTCTCCTCCGCTTCGTCCTTATGAGGATTATTGATATTGGCATCCGGATGATATTTCCGGCTCAGCGTTCGATATGCTTTTTTTATCTCGCTGTCAGAGGCATTCCGAGGAACACCTAAGACCTGATACGGATCGATCATCCTTCCTCTCTCCATTCTTTTTTATCCGTTCTGCTTTTCTTTTGATCAAATTTTGTCCAGACTCCCGAATATAATATATTGCGTAAGATCTCCACATTGTCTACCACCGGAAGTCTCTCAAAATGATAACAGGCTCTTGATATCATTTCCGTAAGAATCTGTCTGACACGTTCTTTCCGGTTATCCTTTTCCATCTCGATATCCTGAATCTGCCTGTCCGCCGCCAGAAACGGATTATAGCTTTTCGTACGGAAATCCTCCTGAAGATCATCCCAGGCATCCAGAAGATATATATATTTTCCAAGATAAAATCCCATATGATACAGATCCTGATACCAGATATCCTTCTCCGGCGCAAATAATGCTCCGCATATTCTGCCAAAAAGCCCGGAAACAAGATCCAGATCTGCCTCATTCCGAAGTTCTGCCTGCTTCAATTCCTCCAGACATTGTCGTATCATCTCCGACTGATCCGGATACTGTCCGGAAACTCTCCTGCCTGCCTGATGAAGCACAACTCCGTATGTGCCCCGTATAAGATTCCGGTCATCCTGCCAGTCATCCATACACTTATAATATGTCAATAAAATATTCATTGATGCGGCATAGGACACATACATCGTATCATATTTATATCTTTTACGAATAGGATGTGCAACACAGCCCCCATATGTGACCTTTTTATCGACATCATACAGGGAAGACAATATCATCGCCAGAAATGTCATATCATAGTTTAACGATAATCTGCCGGAAAATCCATACTCCTTTTGCAGCCTCCGGCAGAGACCGCAATACCACCCCTGATATTCCTCCAGCTCCCTGACCTTTAACTCTCCCTTATTCGGAAGGACATATCCAAACATGAAATCATCCTCTAGCTCTTTTTGATAAATTCCGTCTTACACATCGGACAGGTGATCGCAATCTTTCCTTTCCCCTTCGGGACACGGATACTCTGTCCACAGTTCGGACAGCGGAAGATCTTGTATGTCTTTCTCTGCTGCATATTATTCCGCTCTCTGCTAAAAAAATACTTCACGCTGTTGTGACATTTTAAATACCATTCGTTTTCCCGGTATCTCTGATAATGATTTCTGGAAAATGTCCTGTAGTAGGAAAAGATCAGAATAATCATAACCAAAACACTGATAATCAGCCGAAGCACATCATGATGTATAAACAACTGAATAAACATTAAAAGAAACGCTAATATTACCAAAAAATGAGAAAAGTGGTCTACTCCATAACGTCCCTGCATAAACCGGCGAAACCAATCCCGCATACGGCACCTCCATATAATAAATCACTATAATTTTTTCTTAATTTAATCATACTAGCAAACAGAGAAAATGCAATGAATTAAAATAAAAATATTTCTAAAACTTCTATAAACACCGCATCTTGTTTTTGGGTACAAAAAAAGCACGAGACGGGATTCGAACCCGCGACCCTCGCCTTGGCAAGGCGATACTCCACCACTGAGCCACTCGTGCATTTTCTCAATCGAATGATTGAAATATTATGTAATTGTCTGCTGTAATACAGCAAGCACGAGACGGGATTCGAACCCGCGACCCTCGCCTTGGCAAGGCGATACTCCACCACTGAGCCACTCGTGCATTTCGCTTTCCGACAACCTCTTGTCTCAAGCACAAGTAGTATTCTATCGGAAAGCGTGTGATTTGTCAACCACTTTTTTTAATTTTTTTATTTTTCTTTTCTTTCACGAAATCTTACCCGGTTTCACCAGTATTTTACTTAAAATAGGATACACCGGATTCAAAGATATGCTGATTCTGATCGCCATAAATATTGACAGCTACACCGTCACCAATACGCTCGGAATGAGCCATCTTACCGAGAACTCTTCCATCCGGACTGGTAATACCCTCAATAGCCGCATACGAGCCATTTGGATTGAATTCCTCGTCCATAGTCGGATTGCCCTGCAGATCCACGTAACGCGTTGCCACCTGACCATTTGCAAAGAGTTCCTTGATCACACTCTCCTCTGCCACAAAACGACCTTCACCATGAGAAGCAGGAATTGCATAAACGCCACCAAGCTCTGCACGCATCAGCCATGGGGACTTATTGGTTACTACCTTTGTGTAAACAGACTTGGAAATATGACGTCCAATGCTGTTGGTTGTCAGAGTCGGTGCTCCCGCTGTCTGTGGCTTGATCTCACCATATGGCACAAGTCCCAGCTTGATCAGTGCCTGGAATCCGTTACAGATACCAAGTGCCAGACCATCTCTTTGCTGCAACAGATCATGAACGGCATCCATGATCTTTGGATTTCTGAAAATGGACGCAATAAACTTCGCTGAACCATCAGGCTCATCACCGGCACTGAATCCGCCAGAGAACATCAGGATCTGACTTTCTCTGATAGCTTTTTCAAAAGCATTGACAGACTCTACAATCTGTCCCTCTGTCATATTCTTAAATACTAATGTCTCTACCTCTGCTCCTGCCTGCTCAAATGCCTTTGTAGTGTCATACTCGCAGTTTGTACCAGGGAATACAGGGATAAATACCTTTGGTCGTGCCAGCTTTCTCTGTGCAGTATAGACCTGCTTTGCATCAAACAGGGTATCCTCCAGCGGCTTCTGCTCCACACCGGATCTGGTTGGGAATACCTCCTCCAGGCGTCCTGTCCATGCTTCATACGCTTCCTTCATAGAGATAGACGTAGTACCTGCCACGAAATTCGGCTGCTCTGTTACAGTACCGATCTCTTTGCCAGCGAGCTTACATGCTGCATAGTCCTCCGGATCCATCTCAACGATAATAGAGCCATAGTCCTTTGCAAACAGCTCATCAATCGAAAGCCGGTCATTTAATGTAACACCAAGCTCGTTACCAAATGCCATCTTGCTGACAGCCTCGCAGATACCGCCAAAGCCAACGGCATATGCAGAAACAATCTTCTTCTCATGGATCAGCTTTGTAATGTCTGCATAGAGACTCATTAACTGAGAATATACCGGAAGATCAAACTCATCCTTCTCAATATCAAACTTCACAAGAACATTGCCTGCCTTTTTCAGCTCCGGACTGACAACATCCTGCAAAGTCGCTACGTCAACTGCAAAGGAGCATAATGTTGGCGGTACATCAATATCATTAAAGGAACCGGACATACTGTCCTTTCCACCAATAGATGGAAGTCCCAGCTTCATCTGCGCATCATAAGCACCTAAGAGAGCTGCCATCGGCTCACCCCAGCGCTTCGGATCTGTTCCGAGACGTCTGAAATACTCCTGGAATGTAAAACGAATCTTACTGTAATCGCCACCGGAAGCGACAATCTTGGCCACAGATGAGATCACGGCATAAACAGCTCCATGATATGGACTCCAGCTTGTCAGATATGGATCCATGCCATAGCTCATCATCGTAACGGTATCACATTTACCCTCCAGCACCGGAAGCTTTGCGATCATTGTCTGGATCGGTGTATGCTGTGTCTTTCCACCATAAGGCATCGTTACGGTAGACGCACCGATGGAGCTGTCAAACATCTCCACAAGTCCCTTCTGGGAGCAGACATTCAGATCACGCAGAGTATCTAACCATGCGCGCTTCAGATCTCTTGTATCTTTCTTTTCCCGGAAGTAGTTTTTGTCCTGATCCGGTATCGTCACCTCAACATCAGTCTCCTGATGAGCACCATTGGTATCAAGGAATGCCCTGGAGATATCTACGATCGTCTTGCCTCTCCATTTCAATACAAGACGCGGGCTTTCCGTTACCTCAGCCACAACCACAGCTTCCAGATTTTCTTCTGCTGCAAAATCAAGCATTTTATCGACATCAGACTTGGCAACAACAACAGCCATACGCTCCTGAGACTCAGAAATCGCAAGCTCTGTGCCGTCCAGTCCGGCATACTTCTTTGGCACCTTGTCCAGATTAACCTCCAGACCATCTGCCAGCTCGCCGATGGCAACGGACACACCGCCGGCACCGAAATCGTTACACTTCTTTATAATGGAGCTTACCTCCTGACGACGGAACAGACGCTGGATCTTTCGCTCTGTCGGAGCATTACCCTTCTGAACCTCTGCACCACAGACATCAATTGACTTTGTGGTATGTGCCTTAGAAGATCCTGTAGCACCGCCGATACCGTCACGTCCGGTACGTCCACCCAGAAGAATGATAATATCTCCCGGATCACTGTTTTCACGAATAACATTGCGTCTCGGAGCAGCTCCCATAACAGCACCGATCTCCATGCGCTTTGCCACATAATTCGGGTGATAAACCTCATTGACCAGTCCGGTCGCAAGTCCGATCTGGTTGCCATAAGAGCTGTATCCATGAGCAGCACCCGTAGTAATCTTACGCTGTGGCAGCTTACCCGGAAGGGTGTCCTTCATGGAAACAGTAGGATCTGCCGCGCCGGTTACACGCATTGCCTGATATACATAACCTCTGCCTGACAGCGGATCACGGATCGCACCGCCAAGACATGTCGCAGCACCACCAAACGGCTCGATCTCCGTCGGATGATTATGTGTCTCATTCTTAAAGAATACAAGCCACTCCTCTTCCTTCCCATCAATCTCTACAGGAACAACGATGGAGCATGCATTGATCTCATCAGACTCCTCCATATCATCCAGCTTACCCGCCTTCTTTAACTGACGCATTGCCAGAAGCGCAATATCCATCAAAGAAACAAACTTGTCGTCTCTGCCTGCAAACATTTCTTTATGAGCTGTATAATACTCCTGATATGTCTTCTCAATCGGTTTCTTATAATAACCATCATCAAAGGTAACATTCTTTAACTCGGTGAGGAATGTGGTATGACGGCAGTGATCAGACCAATATGTATCCAGTACACGGATCTCTGTCACGGAAGGATCACGCTTCTCCTCTCCCGCAAAATACTTCTGGATATGCAGGAAATCCTTAAAAGTCATCGCCAGATTCAGAGAATCATAGAGCTCCTTTAATTCTGCCTCCGGCATACTCTGAAAACCATCAAATATAGCTACGTCTGCCGGCTCATCAAACTTCTGAACCAGTGTATCCGGTTTCTTTTCGTCGGTTTCTCTGGAATCCACCGGATTGATACAATATTCCTTGATCCTTGTGCGGTCTTCCTCGCTGATCTCTCCCTCAAAAACATACGTTGTCGCAGAACGGATCACCGGATCCTCTTTTTCATTTAAGAGCTTTACACACTGCTCTGCCGAGTCCGCTCTCTGATCAAACTGTCCCGGAAGATATTCTACGGAAAAGCAGAATGCATCCGGATCCATCTCAAAGATCTCCTCATAATAATCATCTACAGGCGGCTCTGAAAAAACCGTCATCAGTGCCTGCTGATATGTGGCATCGCTAAGATTCTCCACATCATAACGAATCAAAACCCTTACGTTACGCAAAGCGGTAATGCCAAGATACTGTCTTACTTCCTCCTTGAGTTCTTTTGCCCGAACTGCATAAGGAGCTTTTTTCTCCACATAAATTCTTTTTACCTGTCCCATTTTTTCCTCCTGTTTGTAATCAACAACGTACATATGCCATGTGAAATCAATTTATTATTTGCCGGAAGTTGCGTCAGAAGAATCGCCATTCATCTTCTCCAGATCTGCGGCGGTAACAATATCCGTCGTTACAGAGCCGATCGTCACATCATCCCATACGTCAGAGTTTGTTGATACTTTATAATTTTCAAGAATGCCCTGATACCATGTATCATAAGCATCATTCTTTGCAGAAGTAATGGCAGAATCACATGCTTTCTTATAGCTGTCATTGGAATTATTATCTACCATCTTAACAAAAAGAACATATCCACTCTTCTCATCCTTGATAATATCAGAAATCTCATCCTTCTTCATAGATTTGATCTGCTTCAGAAGTTTTTTATCCGTTACCATGCTCCAGCCGTCCTTCTCTGTGAAGCTTGTATCAGAAAACTTAATATCTGACTTGCTGTCATCCTTCAGAAGCTTAGAGAAATCCTTGGCATCTGCAGCCTTTTTGTACAGCTCCTGCAGTTCCTTTTCCAGTTTGGACTTCTCGCTGTCAGAAAGCTTCTTGGTATTTCCGTCAGAATCTGTGGATGTGTTAGAGAATGCATAACACTGAACCTTGTACTCTCTGTAATCCTTCTTGGAAATATCCTTAATTGCAGCCTTCTCATCGACTGTCTTATCCAGTTCCTTCGTCTGTTCCTTTTTATAATTATCCGCCAGTTTACGAAGTTCAAAACGCTTTGTCAGCTTACTCTTAGAAATATTCAGACGAAGCTTCTGTGTAAAGGAAAGTCCCTTTAATGCCTTGGCAACCTCATCCTGAACTTCCTTTTTATCATCGGCACCCAGCTTCTTTCCTGCTTTCTTTGCCTCCTGATAAAGAATCTCATACTCTGTCTCGGTATCAATAACTTCCTGCTTCAGACCAATTGCATTTGTTACGGTAGAAGTAATATTCCGGTCACTACCCATGTAGTTATTTTCCCAGATAGACTTGCCCGTGTACATCTGATACATCTCATCGTAAGGAAGATATGCACTCTCACGCTCATAGATCGGATACATCATATCATCCATCGTCAACTTGGTATTATTGACCTTTAATACAACCTTTGGCTGAAACTGCTGGATACCTACACCGATGCAAAGAACCAGCACAATAATGACACAGATTGCACCGATCACAATCTTTTTCGTATCACTAAATCCGCCATCGGATAACCTCTTATTTCCTTTTGCTGCAGAAACCTGGGAAGATTCCTTTACACTCTCGCCATTCTGCTTGTTCATGATTTTTTTTGATGAATTCATGTTTACTCCTCCACTCAGTAATTATCACGTTCAAAAAATAAAACGCTATCTTCTATTCTACCGAAAATATAAGAGAAGTCAAGAAATTATTCCGAATTCACACAAAACTCATAAATAATCAATGACAGAAAATCAAAAAAGTCTCCCGCTTAATTCTTATGACAAAAAAAAGAAACCTGATAAGGTTTCTTAAATAATGTGATAAAATATATAATGCGGAAGAAGGGACTTGAACCCTCACTCGGAAATCCGAACTAGAACCTGAATCTAGCCTGTCTGCCAATTCCAGCACTTCCGCATATCTGCTTGCGAGCATCTCTCGCAAGCACGATTAGTATATTATCATCTTTATGTTTGATTGTCAACTATTATTTTTAATTTTTTATGTTTTTTAAATTTCCGCAAAAGAAATGAGCAAAAGCTCCACTCCAAGCTGGTCTCCAATATTTCCTCTCTTAAACTGGTATTCCGTTTCAATACAGGAATCCAGCATGGTTTTGATTTTTGATCCGGAAAATCTACGACACTGTGACTGGTACTTTCCCACGGCAAACGGAGGAATTCCTGCTTTTTTGGCCATTTCTGCCCGGTCATATTTTCCTGTCATGCCCTTAACCTGCAATAAAACATTAAAATGACGGGTCAGAAGATAAAGGATCGACATAGGATTTTCCCGCAGAGTCAAAAGATCATGATACAGTCGCAGAGTCTCTCCCTGATTGCCGGACGCCACTGCATCCATCATCTGAAAGATCCTTCCTGTAACCTGGATACTGCACACCGCATCAATATCCTCTTTGGTAATGATCTCTCTGCCCTCTGTGTAGGCGATCAGTTTATCCAGCTCATTTTTTATGTTGGTCATGGAATTATCGACCTGCTCCAACAGGTAGGATGCGGTACTCTCCTGTATTTTTCTGCCGCTTTGTTTCAGAAGCAGTGCCACCCACGCTTTCAGTTCCCGCTCCGTCATTGTCGTCATCTCAACAGCAAGACCGTTTTTATTGACATATTTGTACAGCTTATTTCGTTTGTCAATTTCTTTCTCAACAAATACCATCACCGTGGTATCCGGCATGGCCGGCAGATAGTCTGCCAGTTCCGAAGCATTCTTAAACCAACGGCTGTTTTCTATAATGATGATACGATGATCGCTGAAAAAAGGAAGGGTATTGGCTGCTTCCCGCAGCGTCGGAAAATCAATATCTTTCCCCTCAAAATAGGAATAGTTCATCTCATCTCCATCGCCCAATACTGCCTTTTTCAGTCTGTCACGATACATTCTTTTCAGATAATCTTCCTCTCCATACAAAAGATATACCGGATGAAATGTCTGGTTGTTCAGATCTTCCTTCAACTGTTTCATATATACGACCTAATCCCTTCCATGGTCAGCACCGTTCATCTCACTTCATATATGCCTGAAACCTCTCCGCCGGGTCTGCCTGCACTTCAAAACCCAGCTCCCTCAATGTCTGCGCCAAGGCCTTCAATGTCTCTATCATATCCGTCTCATTGGCATTATTTCCCATATGACCAATACGGATCACCTTGCCTGCAAGCACATCAAAGCAGCCTGCGATCATAATATGGTGCTTCTCTACCATTGTGTCCAAAATATCCTGTGCTTTCATTCCCTCCGGCACATAAAATACCGTAACAGAAGATGCAAAGCCACTTTCAAGATACAACGTAAGTCCTGCTTCTGTCAATGCTTTTCTGGTTGCTGCCGCAATCTTTGCGTGGCGTTTCAGATGCTCCGGATCTGCCGCCACATTTTCCAGTGCCTGTCTAATTCCCATAATATCGCTGACCGGCATCGTATAAGGGAACCACTGATCCTTATAATAATTCTCAAAGGTGAGAAGATTCGCATAAAAGGACCGGATCGGCGTCTTTCTATCGTGCATTGCCGCAAACGCATCCTGACTGACTGCCACCATAGTAAGTCCCGGAGGTGCTGACAATGCCTTCTGGGAACCGCCGCAGACAATATCAATCTGTGCTGCGTCTACGTCCAGCTCATCTGCAAACATACCTGTCACCGAATCCACGACTGTCAGAATGCCGTATTCTTTCAAAACCGGACACAGTTTCTCTACCGGATTTAATAAGCCGCTTGGAGTATCACTGTGTACAAGCGTTGCATATTTAAAATCATGATCCTTCTCCAGATAATCACGAAGCTTCTCCGGCGACAACGGATTGTGGTAGTCAAGAGACCAAGTTACCGGATTTCCCTGATACATAGACACAAAATCAGCAAAGCCTTTTCCAAAGATTCCATTGTCGATCACAAGAACACGGTCCCCCGGCTCCGTCAGAGAAGCACAGGCAGCCTCCAGTCCAAGGATTCCCTCCCCTCCCAGAACGAAACATTCATTCTCTGTGTGAATCAGATGTCCAAACAGACGGCAGGTGTCCCGGTAGAAATCATAAAATGCCGGATCCAGATCCGGATTTGTGGTCCGTAAGCTTCTGGCATGATACACGCTGTCTGCCACCTGCGTCGGTCCCGGAGTCATAATTTTGATGGAAGTATTCTCTAATGTTTTCATATCAATCCCTGTTCCTTTCTCTCTGTTTTTATCTTATTCTTTCAGGAAGAGGCAGCCACAGAAAAATCTGCGCCTGCCTTTTTCGTATTTCATCTCATATTAATAATGATCAAAATAATCTCATCATATATATCTTTAATTATGGAGTACCTTCTGCAATACCAGGATCACAGGAACTGCGATCAAGCCTGCAACAAAGATCTGTACCAGATTGCCCGGAATAGAAGTTACAGGTGCCACAAAGTTTCCATAAAGAATGATCTCTGCGATATAATAACCGACAACCTTAATAA
Source organism: Jutongia huaianensis (assembly GCF_014384985.1). Classification (GTDB taxonomy): domain Bacteria; phylum Bacillota; class Clostridia; order Lachnospirales; family Lachnospiraceae; genus Jutongia; species Jutongia huaianensis. The sequence continues at coordinate 38,496 of NZ_JACRSX010000003.1, read as the reverse complement.
TTGCTGCCACAAAAACGGCAAGGATCAAACGCCCCTTTCCTGCTTTCTTTCCCGCTACTGCGGCAAATGCAAAACCGATCAGGCCACAGATCACAAAGGTAAATGGTGCCCATGAAACCCAGCCGGAAGTCAGATCAAACAATCCCATACCGAAAGCACCTGCCAGTGCGCCGGTTCTTTTTCCATAAATAGCTGCAGCTACAAAAAGAGGGATATTTCCCAGATGGATCAAACCACCATTGGCTGCCAGAAAAGGAATGCGTACATTAATAAATGCCGTTGCCACATAGGTCAATGCGATAAATAATGCTGCCATTGTAATCTCAATGGTCTTGCTGTGTGAAGTTTCTGTCTCTGCAACATTCATCCCTGCTGCTGTCGTTGTCTCTTTTGCCATAATAAAACCCTTCTTTCATTTGTATTTCTCATTAAAGATCTTATATATGATAAAAAAAAACTGACAGTATGAAAACTGCCAGTTTTTATATTTTTTATGGTGCCAGATTTATTTTATTCGAATCGACCATTCAAAAATTGCATGTAATCTCCGGATAACTCTTAGAATAATCCTGTGATCACACCGTCCTCGTTGACGTCAATGCCCTCTGCCGCCGGATGCTTTGGAAGTCCCGGCATAGTCATAACAGTACCGGTGATCGCTACTACAAAGCCAGCGCCAGCAGACACATATACCTCACGGATATTAATTGGGAAATCCTTCGGGCAGCCGAGCAGCTTTGGATCATCGGACAAAGAGTACTGATTCTTTGCCATACAGATTGGAAGCTTCCCATAACCAAGCTTCTCCAAACGTGTAATTGCCTGAGATGCCGCCGGAGAATAGCTGACGCTTCCTGCTCCGTAAATCTCTTTGGCAATCGTCTCGATCTTCTCCTTGATCGGCTGCTCTGCCTGATACAATGGTGCATAATGACTTTCCTTGTTCTCCAGAGTATTTAACACCTTCTCGGCCAGAGCGATACCGCCTTCACCGCCGTGCTCCCATACCTCAGACAGTGCAAAATCACAGCCCCGCTCCTCACAGAATTCCTTGACAAATGACAGTTCTGCATCTGTATCGGATACAAAACGATTTAATGTTACAACACATGGAACACCAAATTTTGAAACATTTTCAATATGCTTCTTCAGATTGGCAATGCCCTTCTTTAACGCGTCCAGATTCTCTGCCCCCAGATCCTCCTTGGCAACACCACCATTATATTTTAAAGCACGGACAGTTGCTACCAGAACAACGGCATCCGGCTTCAATCCTGCCATCCGGCACTTGATATCCATAAATTTCTCTGCTCCCAGATCAGCGCCAAAACCAGCCTCGGTAATACAGTAGTCTGCAATTTTCAGACCTGTTTTGGTAGCACGTACACTGTTGCAGCCATGAGCGATATTGGCAAACGGACCACCATGTACCAAAGCCGGTGTATTCTCCACCGTTTGGATAATATTGGGCTTGATCGCATCCTTTAACAGAGCTGCCATAGAACCAACGGCATGAATATCCTTTGCATATACCGGCTCTCCATCATAATTGTAAGCAACAATAATACGTCCCAATCTCTCCTTCAAATCCTTCATATTATCTGCCAGACAGAGGATTGCCATAATTTCAGAAGCTACTGATATAATGAAATGATCCTCGCGGACCACACCATCTACCGGTCTGCCCAGACCAACAACAATGTTACGGAGCACACGATCATTCATGTCCATACATCTCTTCCATACGATCTGGTTTGTATCAATGTTTAACGCATTTCCCTGCTTAATATGATTATCCAGCATTGCAGCCAAAAGATTATTAGCTGATGTGATGGCATGGAAATCTCCGGTAAAATGAAGGTTTAAATCTTCCATTGGTACCACCTGTGCATAGCCGCCGCCGGCTGCACCACCCTTAATACCAAAGCAAGGTCCCAGGGATGGCTCACGAAGGGCGATTACAGCCTTCTTGCCAAGCTTTGCAAATGCCTGGCCAAGACCAACCGTCGTCGTTGTCTTTCCCTCTCCTGCCGGAGTCGGATTAATCGCAGTTACCAGAATCAGCTTACCGTCCGGCTTATCCTTTACGCGGTCCCACAGCTCATCCGAAAGCTTTGCCTTATACTTTCCGTAAAACTCCAGCTCATCAGCCGGAATATCAAGCTGTGCTGCCACATCCTGAATCGGTTTCATCACTGCTTCCTGTGCAATTTCAATATCAGTCTTCATATTAGTCCTCCATTCGTATATTCATATAACATATATATCACAAATTCGCAACACTCCGGCAAAAGGTTCGAAAAAGCTCCGCTTTTGCCTTCGCGCATATTATATCACACTCTCCTCCCAAAACACAATCACCACTTTCCGAAGAGATATGTAACGTAATCCTTCACAATATCATGCTCCGTATACTGATAAAGCATACGGCAGCCTACCATTTCCTCCACTTCGTCAAAGATCAGTCTGCCATCCGGCAACGGCAGGAAATCAATGCTGTACATCCCGTCAAAACAATCCGGCAGGCACTTGATAAAGCAGTCAATATATTCTCTCTGCGCCAGAGTAAGTCCCATTTCACGGACACCTCCTCCGAGAGAAAAGTTTGACCGGAAATCCTTTTTTCCTTTCCGGAGCATAGCACAGTAAATCTCACCGGCCAGAACATAGACCCGCAGATCCCTGCTTTGACATTCAATCTTTTCCTGAATCACCACTTCCCGTCCTGCCAGAATATCTCTCCATTCTTCCTGAGCTTCCACCAGAAAAACTTCGCTCCCTCCGTGACCGGATACGGATTTGATCACACCATGCCGCATTTGCTCCGGTATAACAGCACCAATATGATCTGCCGCGCATTTTATTATTTCTGCATTTCCTATATTGCTTATGTTGCCCATTTGTGCCGGAACTGTCAGAAAAACAGTTGCCGGACACCATTTTTCATTTAAAATTTTCTCCGGCAAGTGCTCCTGAAAATACGTCATCATTTTGTATTTATGATTTGCAAGCTCTACCAAACGGCTGTTATGGTATACCGGAATGTTCCGCTCTTCATACCAGCGGCTCACCTCCGGATCTCTTGTCCGGTTTAATACAAAATCAGGATTTATTTTTTCGGAAAATGTTTGGTAATCCGTTTTGGATACAAAAGAAAAATCAATGCCCTTTTCTATTCCTGTTTGTTGAAACATTTCGATAAATCCATGATTTTTTTGTGCTTCTTTATTCTCATAGATCAGATATGCTTTTTTCATGGGAACACCGTCCCTGCCGGAACTTGTTTTCTGTCCTCCAAAAGCTTCAGAATATGCTCCATGATTTTTTCTGCCACATTAACACCGGTACAGGTATGGATATTTTTGAAATGCGCATTGGAATTAACCTCACAAACAATATCCGCCCGGCCGCTTTCCTCATCAAACAACAGATCCACACCACAAAAATCAAGACCAAGAACCTGCGCCGTCAAAACAGCCAGCGAACATTCTTCCTTTGACGGGGTATATGGCTTCATACTGCCACCGTTGGTAATATTGGCACGAAAATCTCCATTTTCCGAATATCGCTCCATGGCCGCCACCACCTCACAGCCTACCACCTGCAGGCGTACATCCCGGCCGCTGCTGTATTGGTGGTATTTCTGATATAAAAACGGTTTTCCTCCCAGCTTTCCCGTAAGCTGCTCCAGCATCTTTCGGTCCTGAGCCATGTATACCTGCATGCCAAAGGAACCAAAACATTCCTTGACAATCATAGGATATCCCAGACGCTCCTCCACCGTGTCCAAAAAATCGGTCTTTGTATATCCAATATTCGCATAGGTCATCGGAGCCGGAATTGTCGGCAGCAGCCGTATTTTTTCTTTTGGATGCGCTGCGTTCCAGGCAGCAAGGCGCAGATATGTCTCACATTTATCGTCACAGACGCCCACAGATTCCACCGAATTCAAAACCGGAATTTGATATCTGTCCGCAAACATGGACAGACATTTTCCATAGGGAATATCCTTATCCCAATAAATTACAAAGTCATATTCTGACAGCCACGCCGGCTCCTCTTCAATCATAAGAAGTCTCTCCGCATTTTCTATAATATCCAACGTCATTCCCCGTTGAAGTGCCGCCTCCCGCAGCCATTCATAATGCTCCACAAACTTTCCGGTCCGGAGAAATGCATTGGTCACCAGCAGACCTTTGTAACCATCTTCTTTTTCCCTATTCTGCATTTCCAGCCTCCTCCTGATCCGCAAATTCCTGTGCCAGTGCAAATTCATCTTCAGACGCAGCTTCACCTGTGCTGTCTCCATGTCCCAGATACACTTCAAACTGCTCCATAGTCATCAGCACCTGACGCGGCTTTGTACCCACTGCCGGTCCAACGACCCCAGCTTTATTTAACTGATCAATGATGCGGCCGGCTCTGTTAAATCCAATAGAAAATTTCCGCTGCAGTTGTCCTGCCGCAGCTCTTCCGGAATCAATAACAAAACGTCCTGCATCCTCAAAATATTCATCTACGTCAGACTTTTTATCCTCCGAAGTGCTATCTGCTCCGGCAGGAATATCTACGATCTCCGTTACTTTGTCATTGTAGACCGGAGTCTCATTGTTATTACACAGAAATGCAACAACATCCGATACTTCCTTATCCGACACGAAGGCACCCTGCAGACGTACCGGCTCCGAGTAACCGGAAGGGAAAAACAGCATATCACCCTTTCCCAAAAGCTTTTCTGCACCGCCCTTGTCCAGAATTGTTCTGGAATCAATAGCAGAGGATACCGAGAAAGCAATACGGGAAGGAATATTCGCCTTGATCACACCGGTAATGACATTAACCGATGGTCTCTGGGTTGCCAGGATCAAATGAATGCCGGCTGCTCTGGCAAGCTGTGCCAGACGGCATACTGCATCCTCCACTTCCTTGGATGCAACCATCATCAGATCTGCAAACTCATCCACGATGATCACAAGCAGCGGCATATGGGTATAACCGGCCGCTTCTGCATTCTCAACAGACTTGATCTTCTCATTATATCCGGCAATATTCCGGACGCCCAGCTCTTTAAACTTGTTATAACGGTCCATCATTTCCCGAACTGCCCAGTTCAGGGAAGCTGCCGCTTCCTTCGGATCTGTCACAACAGGACAGTACAGATGTGGAATACCATTGTAGCAGCTAAGCTCTACCACCTTCGGATCGATCATGATCAGCTTCACTTCATTGGGATCTGACTTATATAAAATACTCATGATCAGCGTATTGATACAGACTGATTTACCGGAACCGGTCGCACCGGCGATCAGAAGATGAGGCATTTTGGCAATATCCGTCACAATGACCTTTCCCCCAATATCCTTGCCCACAGCAAATGCCACCGGACTTTTCGCCTTTTCAAAAGCTTCCCCCTCCAGAAGCTCCCGGAAATGTACGGAGCTCGGCTTCTCGTTTGGCACCTCAATACCCACTGCCGACTTGCCTGGGATTGGCGCCTCAATACGAATGCTCGGTGCTGCCAGACTCAGCTTCAGATCATCCGCCAGATTGGTGATCTTATTGACACGTACGCCCTGTGCCGGAAGCACCTCATAACGGGTAACAGTCGGGCCGCAGGTTACGGCTCCCATCTCCACTTCTACATTAAAGCTTTGCAATGTGTCCTTTAAACGCATTGCTGTTTCCCTGAGATCCTTATCACTGGCCCCACTGCTCTCCTGCTTAGTCGGCAGACTGAGCAGGTCGATTGGAGGAAACTGATATGGAATCGTTTCATTTTCTACCTTACTGTCATTTAATGCATTGAAAGTATCGGAGTTTGACACATAATCGTCGCCGCCAATCCGCCCATGAGAAGACTGTTTCTTTGGGGCAGACTTCTTCCTCGGTACGCTTCCCGGTACGTTGGAAGAAACCTCTGACGCTGTAGACACCGGTTCCCCGGCAAGTACCGCACCTGCTCCTGCGGCTGCCGGTTTCTGCCCCGCCGCTTCAGCATCCGGTGCTGTTCCCGCAACACTACGGAATTTGTGATTCATTTCCTCCCTGTAAATCGGGATGTCCATCTCTGACTTTTTCTCAGATACCGGTTCTTTTGCCGAAGGTTCCGAAACGGAAACGGCAGTCTTCTTCTCAACATCCACCATCGCCTTCTGTGGCTCCGGCCTCTCCTGCATCACATCAAACTCCGAATCGTCATTCTCCGCACCAATAATCTCCTGCATTCCTGCAGGAATACTAAGCTCCGGTGTCTCCTTTTGATTTTCCGGCTTTGCTGCCTCCCATGCCTTTGCTGCCGCCGCCTGCTCTTTTTTCTTCTCTTTTTCCAGCTTTTTGAGCTTTTCCTTTTGCTCCTTCGCTGCAATCCGTTCCTGCTTCTCTCTGGTCTCAATTTCATCCAGCCTTCTGCCTGCCGCCTGTAGATCCACTGCCTGTAATGTCACTCCGGCTCTGCTTGCAGCTGCCTGATCTGCCCTTCTGCTTTTGGGAATCACACGGTAGGAAGGCTCCCGGTAATCGTTTTCTTCCTGTACAAAACGGTCATATTCCTCCTCCATCTGCTCCTTGTATGCATTCTTCTTACGGAGAGATGCCATCATTTCCAGACCATGAAAAATATATGCGCAAAGCAGGATCAGACCGAGAAGTACAACAGCCGCACCTCCCTTCCCTATCACAGAAGACAAGGCGGTTCCTATTCCACGGCCAATAATTCCACCGCTTCCCTTGCCGTGCTTTGCCACATCCTCCAGTGACATATAAAGACATTTAAAATATTCATGATGAAGTACATGATTGCTCGTGAAATATTCTGTCAGTATTTCCTGTTGGAAGATCAGCTCTGTCAGTGCTCCCAAAAGCACCAGAAGTACACCGCCACTGATAATCTTTCGCGGTACTCTGCGATCTCCGGCATTAACAACAGCAAATACATAGCTAATAACTATCATTGCCGGCATCAGCCAGGAAATCCATCCAAACAATCCAAAATGAATCCCTGTAAGAACGATCCCAATTTTTCCACATACACCCAAAAAGCACAAATAAAAAAAGATACTGATGATCGATAACACAAGAATCGTAATTCCTGTCTCAAATGCCAGTTGATCCTTATATGTATTAATCTCATCGGCAGTTCTTTTATGCTGTCTCGCTGTATTCCCCGCTCCGGATGATTTTCTGCCGCCAGCCGTACTCTTTCTGCCGGCAGAATTTTTTCCATTAGAAGCCGTTTTTCTTCCCGATGTATTCTTTCTGGTCGCCGTTCCGGAACTTTTCCGTTTCGCCGTACTGTTCTTTCCCGCTGTCCCGGATCTCGTCTGGCTCCCGGTTGCCCTTGCTGATGATTTTCTTGCCGCTGCCATACTCTTCCTCATTTCTACATTTTATATAACTGATTTCTACGCCCGGATGGATGCAATAATTGATACAATACCAACCACTGCGCAATAAATTGCAAAATACTTAAACCGCTTACCACGGATCAGTCCCATCATAAAACGGATTGCCAGATAACCGGAAACTGCCGCCACCAGCATGGAAATAATGCAATACAAAACATCTGTCTGCGTCAATGCCAGAGAAGAAAGGTCTCCGATTTCCAATAATACTGCTCCCAGAACTGCCGGTATGGACATAATAAAGGAATACTTTACAGCAAATCTCTTATCAAAACCACAAAGCAGACATGCCGTGATCGTGGTTCCCGATCTGGACACTCCCGGTAAAGTTGCAATTCCCTGGGATACTCCCACTAAAGCGGCCTCTCCATAACGGATATCCTTCGGCTTTTTGCTGCCCGGCTCCACCAGATCCGCAATCACAAGAAAAACTGCCGTCACAAGCAGACAACACGCCGGCACCAATGCAATCTCATTGGCCTGCTCCACATAATCCTTAAAGATCACACCGATCAGTCCTGTGGGTATCGTTGAAACGATCACCAGCATCACATATTTGCGATAGGAGCTTCGGACTACTTTATGATAAGGCCGCTGCTTTCCGGTAAGATTCTGAAAAAAACGTCCCACGTTGGAAAAACTGTCCCCTAAGATATGGAAGCCCTCCCGGATCAGATGACTGATGTCATTCCAGAATGCCACAAAAATTGCCAGTAATGTACCAAAATGAAGCATGACGTCAAAAAACATCCCTCCGCTCTCCAGATTCACATGAAGAAGCTGTTTGATCAACACCAGATGCCCGGAGCTGCTCACCGGTAAAAATTCTGTCAAACCCTGTACTAAACCAAGCAAAACCGCCTTCCATAGAGACATATCATTTCCTCCTTTGTGCTTTCCATCTCATTTTAACCTTAGCTTCTTATTATAGCGTTTTTTGTTTGGAATTGCAAATATACCCCTGCTCCAAAAAAAGAACGCAGATCGCCGCAAATCGACAGATAAGGGCTATAACAAAAAACTGTCCCACATTTGTGAGACAGCCATTTTCCGGATATTGATGCGTCCTACGTCTGTATGAGTTCAGGTTATCCTGCATATTTCCTATGTTTTTCGTTTGTGCTAAAGCAATCCGCATGTGAAACCTCTCTGTCTAATAAATTCTATACGAAATGCGAACCCCTTTTCATTCCGGTACTTCTAATAATCATTACAGAAATCATATCAAACATTTCAATAACATTGCCAGCCTTGACCTAATCCATTTTTCGACCTGTTTTCTCCTTTACTTTGTTCCTTCTCCAATCAGCTCTCCCAGCTTTTTTAACGCATCATGCATTCCTCCCACCTGCTGAAACAGCCCGCACTCTACCGCCTGCTTTCCCACCAGAATCGTTCCCAGATCCCTGGTCAGAATTCCCGGCTTTACCATCATACTCTCCAGCTTGTCCTGTGGAATTCCGGAATGATCCGCAATAAATCCCGTGATCCGGTCCTGGATCAGCTGAAAATATTCATAGGTCTGGGGAGCTCCCAGCACCTGACCGCTCATACGCACCGGATGAATAATGACCGTTGCCGACGGTGCGATCACCGTATAGTCCGCTGCCACGGAAAGAGGAACACCAATGGAATGACTGTCCCCCACCACCAATGCAACCGACGGTTTGGACAGGGATGCGATCATTTCCGACAATGCCAGACCGCAGGACACGTCTCCTCCAATAGTATTAACCACAAACAACACCCCATCTACCTGTTTGGTACAGTCTAAAGATGCCAGCATCGGCAGCAGATGCTCATATTTCGTTGTTTTCGTCGTATTTGAGGAACACTCATGTCCCTCAATCTCCCCAATGATAGAGATCATCTGTATCTTATGCCCTTTTTCATCCTGCAGCATCATATTTCCATATTCTTTGATATTTTCTTCCATTCCTTCCTCCCTTGTGTCTCTATACAAAAAAGACAGAAAATGATATGATATTTCATTATCATTTTCTGCCTTTTTATGGCTATTTATTCATTGATAAATTATTTTACATCCTTGATACTGAAGCTCATTCTGCCCATCTTGTCCTTGCCAAGGCAAACAACTTTTACATGATCCCCAAGTGTCAGAACATCTTCTACATGGTTGATGCGTTCTTTTGCAATCTTAGAGATGTGAACCATTCCCTCTTTGCCAGGAGCAAACTCGACAAATGCGCCAAACTCTTTGATGCTTACCACATCGCCCTCCAGGATCTGTCCCTGATGGAAGTCTGTTGTAATGATCTCGATGAGACGCTTTGCCTCATTCATCATTGCTTCATCCTCACCACAGATAGATACCTGACCTTCATCGTTGATGTCGATCTTCACACCGGTTCTCTCGATCAGAGCGTTAATGGTCTTACCACGCTGTCCAACAACATCACCGATCTTCTGTGGATCGATCATGATCTGGATGATCTTTGGTGCATACTTGCCAACCTTCTCACGAGGCTCGCTGATTGCCGGCTTCATACAGGTATCCATAATGAACATTCTTGCCTCACGGCATCTTGCAATGGCTCCCTCTACGATCGGACGGGTCAGACCATGGATCTTGATATCCATCTGAATGGCTGTAATACCATCCTCCGTACCGGTTACCTTAAAGTCCATATCGCCAAAGAAATCCTCCAGTCCCTGAATATCTGTAAGCAGTACAAAATCGTCATCTGTCTCGCCTGTTACGAGACCACAGGAAATACCTGCAACCATTTTCTTGATCGGTACACCGGCAGCCATTAATGACATGCAGGATGCACATGTAGATGCCATGGATGTAGAACCGTTTGACTCGAAAGTCTCAGATACGGAACGGATTGCATATGGGAACTCTTCTTCACTTGGAAGTACCGGAAGCAATGCCTTCTCTGCCAGAGCACCATGACCGATCTCACGACGTCCCGGTCCACGGCTAGGCTTTGTCTCACCAACAGAGTATGAAGGGAAGTTATAATGATGCATATATCTCTTCTCTGTCTTGTTGGCATCCAATCCGTCGATTCTCTGCTTCTCAGAAAGAGGAGCCAGAGTTGTGATATTGCAGATCTGAGTCTGTCCACGGGTAAACATGGCAGAACCATGAACTCTAGGAATCAGATCAACCTCAGCAGCCAGTGGTCTGATCTGTGTGATCTCGCGGCCATCCGGACGCTTGTGATCCTTGAGGATCATCTTGCGTACTGTCTTCTTCTGGTACTGATATACAGCCTCATCCAGAATCTCCAGCCAGTCTTCCTTCTCAGCAAATGCCTCCGCTAACTTCTCGGTTACCTGGCGGACATTCTCCTCTCTTGTCTGCTTATCATCAGAGAATACAGCCTCTTCCATCTCCGCAGGAGGTACGATCTTTTTGATCTCCTCGAACATCTCCTCCGGAATCGCACAGCTTGTATACTCATGCTTTGGCTTACCAATCTCTTCTACCATCTGATTGATCAGTGCAATGATGGTCTGGTTGACGTCGTGGCACTTGTAAATTGCCTCGATCATCTTGTCCTCCGGAATCTCATTGGCTCCGGCCTCGATCATAATAACCTTCTCTGCAGTGGAAGCAACCGTCAGACGAAGATCACCATTGTCCCATACCTCCTGGCTCGGATTTACGATGAACTCGCCGTCTACCATACCCATCTGTGTGGTAGCGCATGGTCCGTAGAACGGAATATCTGAAATACTTGTTGCAACAGCAGAACCGATCATAGCAACAAGCTCCGGACGGCACTCCGGATCAACAGAAAGAACCAGGTTGTTCAGAGAACAGTCATTTCTGTAATCCTTTGGGAACAAAGGACGCATTGGACGGTCAATAACACGCGCTGTCAGAACCGCATTCTCAGATGCCTTTCCCTCACGTTTATTAAAACCTCCCGGAATCTTTCCGACAGAGTACATTTTTTCTTCAAACTCTACTGACAGAGGGAAGAAGTCAATTCCCTCCCGCGGCTTCTCAGATGCTGTGGCAGTACAAAGAACCGTTGTGTCTCCGTAATGCATCAGGGCAGCACCATTCGCCTGCTTTGCAACTCGTCCGATGTCGATAGACAGAGTTCTTCCGGCAAGCTCCATGGAATATGTTTTGTATGCCATGATTATCTCCTTTCCTTTTGCCCTGTGGGGCTTAGCAAAACAAGGCACCCTTGCAGGTGCCTCATCCCTCATTGTGTAAAATTATTTTCTAAGACCAAGCTTCTCGATCAGTTCACGGTAAGCGTCGAGATCTTTCTTCTTAAGGTACTCAAGAAGGTTACGTCTCTGACCGATCATCTTCAGCATACCACGTCTTGAATGGTGGTCTTTCTTGTTCTCCTTCAGATGCTCTGTGAGCTCACGGATACGGAATGTAAGGATTGCTACCTGTACCTCTGGAGATCCTGTATCCTCTGGTGTACGTCCATACTCTTTTACGATTTCTGCTTTCTGCTCTTTGCTAATCATTGTTTTTCCTCCTATAATTTAATATATGCCTGTCACTAAGAACCGGTTGGAGTCTCCGAAATCCGAGTGACGGTAATCACAACTTATTTAGAATAACACATTGAAATGTGTTTGTAAACAGGTTCGTCTGATTTTTTCTATTTTCATCCATTCACAGAATTTTCGTCAGCTTCTGATGGCTTTTTCTCATTTTCTTTGTGGTCTAACTCAATATCTAACTCCAGCTGAATCTCTTCCTCAGCCTCCAGCTTAAAGTCTTCCACCTTTTCCGGATTAACCACCGGCAGATCCTCCAGGGATTCAATACCAAAGTTGCGCAAAAACTCCTCCGTTGTGGCAAACAGGATCGGGCGTCCCGGTGCATCCAGGCGGCCCACCTCGCAGATCAGCTTGTATTCCACCAGCTTGTTGATCACATGGTCACTCTTTACGCCACGGATATGCTCTACCTCCAGCTTCGTGATCGGCTGCTTATAAGCTATGATAGATAAGGTCTCCAAAAGCACATCGGTCAACACATGCTTCTTCGGCACATGGGCGATCTTGACCAGATACTCATACATGGAGGATTTGGTACACATCTGAAAGGCACCGTCCAGCTCGATGATCTGTATCCCTCTGTCATCTCCGGCGTAGCGGTCCATCATATTCCGGATCACATGGCGGCAGGTATCCTCATCCTGCTCCGTTGCCGCTGCGATACGCTCCAGTTCCACGGCCTCTCCCATGGTAAACAGAATCGCCTCGATCACCGCTTCTAAATCTGCTATTTTCATTTCCTTATCCATACGAATCCTACATTCCTTTCTCAACCCGCAAACTTGAAATTCCAAACATAAAGCCTGCCGTGCGAAAATTTATTTCTCACACACCACTGGATGGCACAACTTCTACATCCTTCACACCCGGTACATATGTAATCAGAATATCATCAAAAATATTTTCCTGTTCTATTTTTAACTTACCCACCTTCATCAGCTCCAAAATTCCCAGGAAGGTTACGATCAGCATCAGCTTACTGTGCTGCTCCTCTAACATTCCACGGAATGTAAATCGGCCGTGAGCCATAGCGTATTCCTCAATATGCAGCATCCGGTCCGTGAGACTGATCTTTTCCTTCTCAATATTTCCAAACTTACTTCGGATCGGATCGATCTTGTCCACCTGTTTTTTCATAATGTCCCGGAAGATAAGCTGCAGCTTTGATAACGTCACATCGGAAAGAAGTGCTTCCACATCTACTTCCTCCTGATACTCTGCGATTTCCTTTGGTATTGTCGGCTTTTTGAATATCATATGAGAGGCGTCTAACTGCCGGTCCTTCAGCTCATAGGACGCATACTTATACAATTTATACTGCAATAGACGTTCTACCAGCTCAGCTCTCGGATCTTCTTCCTCGCCCTCCTCTGCCGGTGGTGCCGGGAGAAGCATTTTCGACTTGATCTTAAGCAAAGTCGCCGCCATAACAAGAAAATCGCTCATAACGTCCATGTCCTTCGTTTCCATGTTCGAAACGTAATCCATATACTGCTCTGTGATCTCCACGATCGGAATATCAAAAATATCAATCTTATTTTTCTCGATCAGATGAAGCAGCAGATCTAACGGTCCGTCAAACGCTTCCAGCTTTACTGATAAACTCATACTAATCCTACATTCCTTTCTCACCTTGTAGCCTTTCGTCCGCTGTCGCAAAGCTGCCGTGTGAAATATCCTACAAAAACAGAACGATCAGCCGGGAGGCTCCATAATGGATCATATCCAATAAAACAACCAGAACAAAAATCAATTTCACGGTTCCATCCGCCTTGATCATTCCCAGATATGCTGCCGGAGATACCCCTGCAACGATCATCCCCATATCAAAGGTGGAAATCGGAAATAAATTGGCTGTCAGCATCCCGGCACTGAGCAGTGCAAGATACTGTACCAAAATTGGGACAATCGCATTCCACCAATGAGGCAGTACCAGATGATCCAGTCCGTCTATCCCACCATATCCAAGCCGCAAAACAGCAACGCTTCCTGCCAGAACAACGACCAATGAGACAATCCCCGCCATTCCCAGACAAAGATTGGTACGGCGGTCCCTGACACGGAAAAAATACGGTTTGGATATCGGAACCATACTGGTCAGAGACAAGATCAGTCCAACGGGATCAATATACCGCCAGACCTTCCATGGTGCTGTCCGAAAGCATTTTACCGATTTCTGGCAAAACATATAGACAAACAGACGCACACATTCGTGATAGATCATTAGAAAAGCCGCCGCTGCAAGGCAGATACCAAGCTCTAAAAGGATTTCTTTCACCCTGTCACCTCAAATAATCAAATTGAAGACCATACATCCGCACCGTATCGCCCTCCTCTATGCCAAGCTTCTCCAGTTCATCTACAATACCGCTTGTCCGCAGGAACTTCTGAAAGAATTCAAAGCCTTTTTCGGAATCAAGATTGGTATAACCAAGCATTCTCTCAATCCGTGGTCCCTCAACCACATACATGCCTTCTTTCTCATCATACTCCACAATATATGGTTCATCCTTAAAGGTCTCCTGCTCCAGATCATATTCCTGTTCGAACACAACCGGCTCCTGATCCAGCTGGTCAAGCTGCTGTTTCACATAATAAAGAAGCTCCTTGACACCCTTACCGCTGACTGCTGAGATTGGAAATACCGGAATGCCTTTCGGTTCAAACTCCTCCTTCAAAAGCGTGATCACGGTATCCTCCTCGGTTCCATAAAAAACGTCGGTCTTATTGGCTGCGATCACCTGTGGACGTTTGATCAGCTCCGGGCTGTAGTTTTCCAGCTCTTTATTGATGATCAGAATATCATTTAAAGGATCCCTTCCCTCGGTAGACGCTGCATCCACCATATGAATAAAAAGCTTTGTTCTCTCAATATGACGCAGGAACTCGTGTCCCAGTCCCACTCCCTCGGAAGCTCCTTCAATCAATCCCGGAATATCTGCGATCACAAATCCATCGGTTCCCTCCAGATCAACTACACCAAGGATCGGGCTTAGTGTTGTGAAATGGTAATCGGCAATCTTTGGCTTTGCATTGCTGACCCTTGACAGAAAAGTGGATTTCCCGACATTTGGAAAACCAATAAGTCCCACATCCGCAATAGTCTTCAACTCCAGAATAACCTCAAGCTCTCTGCCCGGCTTTCCCGGCTGGGCATATTTCGGTACCTGCATCGTCGGCGTAGCATAGTTCATATTTCCCTTTCCGCCTCTGCCGCCCTTCAGGACCACCTCTCTCTTATGCTCGTGAGACATATCAATAATGACCTTTCCGGTCTCAGCCTCCCTCACAACTGTTCCTTCCGGCACATGAACCACCATATCCTCGCCATCGGCTCCATGACATCGTCTCTTGCCGCCCGGCTCGCCATCCCCGGCAAAATATTTCCGGATATGACGAAAGTCATTCAGTGTATTGACACGGGGATCTACCTCAAAGATCAAATCGCCACCCCGGCCACCGTCTCCACCGTCCGGACCACCTGCTGCTACATACAGTTCTCTTCGGAAACTCACATGACCGTCTCCGCCTTTTCCGGATCGTATTGTTATTTTCGCACTATCTGCAAACATCATATCCTCCTTTTCTAAAACGAGAAGTTCTTATAAGTAAGAAATAGGGGCTGCCACTGGCAACCCCTTATCGGTAACCGGATTTCCCGGT
This sequence comes from Jutongia huaianensis, assembly GCF_014384985.1. Taxonomy (GTDB): domain Bacteria; phylum Bacillota; class Clostridia; order Lachnospirales; family Lachnospiraceae; genus Jutongia; species Jutongia huaianensis. The sequence continues at coordinate 22,924 of NZ_JACRSX010000003.1, read as the reverse complement.
CAAAAAGTCTTATTTAGCTTCTACCGGATATACGGAAGCCTGCTTTTTGTCTCTACCTTTTCTCTCGTAACGAACAACACCGTCTACAAGTGCAAACAGAGTATCATCTCCGCCACGTCCAACATTTACACCTGGATGAATCTTTGTACCACGCTGTCTGTATAAAATGTTACCAGCAAGTACGAACTGTCCATCGGCTCTCTTTGCTCCTAATCTCTTGGACTCGGAATCTCTACCGTTCTTAGTAGAACCCATTCCCTTTTTATGAGCAAACAACTGAAGGTTCATCTTTAACATGGTTCTATCCCTCCTGTTTTTCTAATCGAATTTTAATGTGTTTCTTTCCATACTCATCCTGAATCCCGTTCAGACCCAGAACAAGTGATTTCAATAACAGCTGTGATGATGTACTGACCGGTCTGTCCGTAATCTGAAAAAAAACGGAACCACTATCCGGATCAACGGAATTTTCAAAAGCATCCTCCGTATACTGATCAATGGAATTGATCGCATTGATCACAAGAGCGGATACAGCAGCACATACAATGTCCTGACCGTACTCAGCATATCCGGCATGACCCGACATCTGAAATCCTGTATACTCCCCGGAGGGAGTCTGAAATATCTTAACATCTATCATACTGTCACCCTTCTGTGAATCTCACAGAATCTTTATCCGTCATCAGACTGGATTAAGCGTTGATCTTGTCGATCTTAACCTGTGTATAAGCCTGTCTGTGACCGTTTTTCTTATGATATCCGGTTTTTCTCTTATATCTGTAAACGATAACTTTCTTTGCTTTGCCTTCCTTAACAACTGTTGCAGAAACACTTGCATTTGCTACGTCAGCACCTGCCTTCATAGCTCCGTCGTTTACAGCCAAAACGCTATCAAATGTAACTGTCTCGCCAGCCTCTGCTGCAAGCTTCTCTACGTTAATGATATCACCCTCGGCTACTTTGTACTGCTTTCCACCTGTTGCAATAATTGCGTACATCTTTGCACCTCCTTATCATTACTCGCCAACTATGGTATCCGGAAACATTTCCGGCATTTCACAAAACCTCGTTGAGCGGCACACTTGAATATCTTAGCATTCCACCTTCATTCTGTCAACTGTTTTTCCTGACTTTTTTGAAGTTTTTTGTAATTTAAAATTTTCCTAAACAATCCCATTCATTTCAAGCCGGGCAAATCCATTTGTATATTCCCCAAAGCACCAGCAGATGGATCGGATAAAACCAATAAAAGAAACCTCTGGGCATCCTTGTTGCCCCCTGATCCCTCTCTGCTGAATACAGCCTGACCGGAGCCAGTGCCAGTGCAGCTATAAGCTCCATCCAGCCCTGACACAGGCATATCACCGGAAACAACCACAGAAGTGTCCTAAAATCGTACCGGCACACATAAAACGCCGTGATCATCAATATCCCCCACATAGAATAATCACATTGAAGCAGCACCGCTGTTCCAAGCCCGCCAAATACGATCAGCAGATATGCTGCACACCTGTTCACTCCCACAATGCACTTCTCAACCTCTGCTATACCCCAGAGTACCGCAAGCCCGATTCCCAGCGTAAAAAACACATTTTGGTCACTCCGGGCAACCATCTTCCCGGAAAACACCAGATCATAAGGAATCTCAGAAATCACCGCAAAGCACCAGAGTCGTGCCAGATACTTTCCCCGGCTGTGAGTATAAATAAACCCCTGCACCAACAGGAAACAGATCAGAGGAAACGAAAGTCTGCCAATCCCCCGCATAATATGATACAACACGGACATTGTACTTTGCGGTACAAAAAGATAACCTATATGATCAATCACCATGCTCCATATGGCGATCCATTTTAACTGATTCCGGGATAATGTCATATGCATGAAAACCTTCTTTTCTTCTTTCCACTTTACCTGATCCTGAGAGCAGGTACCTTAATCTGCTATGATGCCTGCCCTTTATTTTCCTTAATGATAGGAAAGAACCTATCCACAATCAATGAATAGGTTCTTTCCTCGGGTTGGGCTGTTATAAATAACAGTTAGCAGTCTGTAGGGGAATCGAACCCCTGTTTTCGCCGTGAGAGGGCGACGTCTTAGCCGCTTGACCAACAGACCAAATATGAAGTTGTAAGCTGTAATAACAGCTAGCAGTCTGTAGGGGAATCGAACCCCTGTTTTCGCCGTGAGAGGGCGACGTCTTAGCCGCTTGACCAACAGACCATTTTCTCTGCTGCGCTTTACCGCGTCAGCAGTTGATATATTACACTACTTTCTGACAAATTGCAAGCATTTTTTTAAATTTTTCCAAAAAAATTTGCAAATCTGTCAGAAAGCCGCATGTTTTCTGGGTTTCTAACGACCAAAATATTGATCAATTCCATCGGCCATACCGACCGCCATCTTATTTCTGGTCTCTTTTTTCTGCATATAACGATCCTCCGATGCATTACTTAAAAATCCCATCTCGATCAATGTCACCGGTATTTTACTCCAGTTTGTACCGGTAAGATCATCTCTCAGAGAGAGCCCTCTGTTACGGATTCCTGTTTTTTTGCAGTAATTTTTCAGAATATACTGGGACAATTTTTTTGACTTTGCACTCAGCTTTCCTACATAACGGTTTTGGGTGGAAGGATATAACGCCGAAGCTCCCCTTACCGAAGAAGAAGCTGAACTGTCCCCATGGATCCTGATATAAATATCCGCACCGCTTTTGTTGGCAATCTGCGCACGCTGCTTATTACTGATATTTACATCATTTTTACTGCGGATCATAATAACCTTATAACCTCTGGATTTCAGCTCCTTTTGAAGCTTTTTGGCTACGATAAGGTTTAATTTATATTCCGGCACATGAGATGCGACACCTGTCGCTCCCCCCGCCACCTTTGCCTTCCGGGTAGACGAACCCGGCCCCATCGGCTCTGTGGAGCTGTCACCACGAGACTGATGCCCGGCATCAATCGCAACTACCCTCTGGCGTTCTGCCGCTTCTGCCTTTTGACCATTGCCCTTAATGGTGCCAAACTTATTAAACGGATATATTCGTAACACGGCCTTGCCTTCGATTTTATCTCTGGATACAGGTCCTACTTCCTCGTAACGGCTGTCTTCGCTGACCTCCCGGTTATCCCCCAGCACAAAATACTCATCCTTGCCAAGCTTCAGTGGCTCTGAGGCAATACCGGACTCCGTCATAGGATCCTTGCCATAATTTTCCTTCAGAACCTTGCCGTCAATATAAATCGTATTCCCCACAATCTGGATCGTCTCTCCCGGCAGACCGATTACACGCTTAATATAATAATCCTCGTTTTCTCTGCCATACGGATAAAATACAATAATATCAAATCTTTTGGGGTCTGAAAATCGGTAGGACAACTTGTCTACCAGCAGATTATCCTCGTCCTGCAGGGTAGACTCCATTGAAGTCCCGTCAACAATCGTTCTCTGTATCACATAGCGCGGTACTACCATAACACAGACCACGATGATCGCTACATAAACGATCAGCTCGATCAATGCACTTTTTATCTTTTGAAGCCTGGTCGGCTTCTTTTCCGGTTCATTTTCTGATATATTTTCCTCTGCAGGACATTCTTTCTCCTGCTGGATTTCCTTTGTCTGATCCTGGTTTTCTTCCATCATCACAACAAGCTCCTCCGCCTCTGATTTATACGATCTGATCTTTTCCCGAAGTTTTTCCTCTACTCATCTTCCTCAGAGAAAGAAATGATAGATTCCGCTTCCTCTGCTCTCTCCTGAGCTTCTTTTGCCTTTCTTGCCTCGATCTCAGCAGCCTCCTCCTCACTGAGAATATGGATCTTGGAATTGCTAAGCTCCTCAATCGCAGTAGACAATGGCTTTGGACATTTTGATTTTACTAAAGGCTGTACCCCGTCAATAAGCTGACGTGCTCTTTTGGAAGTTGCCAAAACGATAGAATAACGGCTGTTTACTACAGGTGCCTCTCCGGTCTCTACCTCGCTGTTTACTAATTTCATTAAGTCTGTATAAGATGGATGTAACATAATATTCCCCTTTCAAAATTTAGTTTATATTCATTATGCTAGCTTATAGAATATCGCAAAAAGATAAATTTATCAACTATCTTTTTTCAAACTCCTGTTTTATTTTTTTGATAAATTTCTCCTGCTGTTCTCTTTTGTAATGGAGAGAACGGATCAGTCTATGTACATTTTCCACACACTCGTCCAGATCGTCATTCACTACGATATAATCATATTTCTCCATATAGCTGCACTCTTCCTTTGCTCTCGCCATGCGGTCACGGATTACTTCTTCTGTCTCAGTTCCTCTGCCACGGAGTCTCTGCTCTAACACGTCCACCGATGGCGGCGTCAGAAAGATCAGATTTACCTCTGGCAGGATTTCCCTTACATGAAGGGCTCCCTGCATTTCAATCTCAAGGATCACATCTTTTCCCTGCTCTAACTGCTGTACCACATATTCCTTGGGTGTCCCGTAATAATTTCCCACATACCGGGCATATTCGATCAGCTGATGCTCTGCGATCATCTGCTCAAATTCTTCCTTCGTCTTAAAGAAATATTCTCTGCCATCCTGCTCCCCCTCTCTCGGAGAACGGGTTGTTGCTGAGATTGATAAACCATAGTCATATTTATCCAGAAGCTGTTTTACAACGGTTCCCTTTCCGGCTCCTGAAAATCCTGAAATTACAGTAAGAACTCCTTTATCTGACATTTTTATTCCTCCATTTCCATATTCCGCAGTTCCCCTTCCTGCGGCGAATGAACTCTGCTCTCGATGGTTTCCGGCAAAAGTGCTGACAGCACCAGATGCCCGCTGTCCATTACCAGAATACATTTGGTCTTCCGCCCGCATGTGGCATCCACTGCCAGTCCGGCATCCTTCGCATTTTGTATCATACGCTTGATCGGTGCCGCATCGGCCCGTACAATGCCAATGACCTTATTCATATTGACCACATTTCCATAACCGACATTAACCAGCATAATAATGTCCCTTCCTGTCTGCTCTGTTATTCTATATTCTGAATCTGCTCTCTGACCTTCTCGATCTCTGTCTTGAGATCAATCGCAATATTGGATAATGCCCTGTCATTTGCCTTGGAGAGTATGGTGTTTGACTCCCGGTTCATCTCCTGTGCGATAAAATCCAGCTTCCGTCCAATATTGTCTCCCAATTTTAAAGTATCTCTCATATTCTTGATATGGCTGTGCAGACGTACTGTCTCCTCATCCACGCAGACCTTATCAGCATAAATAGTCAGCTCTGTGGCAAGCACACGTTCATCAATATTTTTATCTCCCAGAAGCTCCTCCACCTTTTCGGTGATCCTGCTGCGGTATTCTTCCATCATCTCCGGAGAACGTTTTTCCACGTCACATACCATCTTTTCAATGCCGTCCAGCTTTTCATTCAGATCAAGAAACAGATGCTCCCCTTCCTTCTCTCTCGCTTCCACGAAATGAGCCGCCGCCTGACGCAATGTCTGCTCCAGTACAGGGAGTAACGTTTCCTCATCATCCTCAGCTTCGTCCAGAGCAATGACATCCGGCATCCGGATCAATGACGCCGCAGTAATTCCCTTTTCCAGTCCAAAGGTCTGAGCGGCCTTTTCAATGGCGTCCATATATCCCTGTGCCACTGTATCATGGTAATCTACCTTTGTTTTCTTTCCGGCATAATCCTCATAGGAAATATAAATGTCGATCTTTCCTCTGGCCGCAAACTCCTTTACTGTCGAACGCACGACATTTTCAAAGGCGTTAAATTTCTTGGGCATCTTGATCCCAATATCACAATATCTGTGATTGACCGCTTTCATCTCTACTGATATTTTATACTCCTCCGTAATGGTCTCACTCCGGCCAAAACCCGTCATACTTTTAATCATGATAATCCTACTTTCTCCTTTTTATATCATTTCGTCTACTTGCCTGTTTCAGAATTCTCTGCCTGTTTTTCTGTCTTATCCGTTTCCGACAGTTCCCCGTTCGAAAATTGCTCCTCCGCCTTCCGATCCGGCTCTTCCCCGCTTTCCGAATCTCCGGTCATAGTCTTACCTTCTGCCGCCGGTGCTTCAATGGGTTTCTGTGTCAGAAGCTGCAATAGAGAAATCTTATTTTCTGCATCCCGGCGCAGGTTAGCATTTCTCTTTTCCTGCTTTGTATATAAAACGTAATGCTTATCTCCATTCACATCTGTCCGGATCCTCTTCAGATCCTTATACATATCCGTCTCCATACTAAGGCTTTTATGATACAGACGCAGCTCCAGATAATCCTTTAACAGCCGGTAGATCATCGCAAATAACGGCACACCGACGATCATACCTGCAATGCCCCACAGCCCTCCAAACAGCAGGATGGCAAACAGCACCCAGAATGCCGTCAGACCCGTTGATTCTCCCAAAATTGCCGGTCCTATTACATTACCATCCAACTGCTGGAGGATAATAATAAAGATAACAAAATAAACACACTGGACCGGATTGACCAAAAGGATCAGAAGTGCACTTGGCACTGCTCCAATATAAGGACCAAATACAGGGATCACATTAGTCACACCAACGATCACGCTGATCAGCAGCGGGTATGGAAGCTTCAGAATCCACATCACAATAAAACACAATACGCCAATGATCGCAGAATCCACGATCTTACCAACGATGAATCCGCTAAATGTATCGTTTGTCATGCGTCCGTAATGAAGGATTACATCTGCCTGTTTCTTGCCAAAGACCGCATAGATCAGCTTTTTTGCCTGTGCCAGAAATCTATCCTTGCCAAGCAGCAGATAAACTGCCACAATACAGCCGATCATCAGATTATATAATACTCCCAGCACACTGAATACACCACTGGCAAACATGGAGGCCAAAGAGTTTACATTTGGTAAAAGCCCTGTCTGCAGCCAAGGAAACAGATCCTTTTGAATCCATTCATCCAGACTATCCGTCACATGAAGCAGGGCATCCTGAAACTGATTGGCCAGGTAGGGGTTATCCATGACCCACTTGCTTACCTTATGATAATAATCCTGTGCCTGATCCGGCAGAGTGTTCACCAACGTAACAATGCTGTTGACCACCTGTGGTATCAACAGCCACAAAAGTACGGTAATGATCAGAAAACCGGTGATCATCGCCAGGACAATGCTGACAGCCTTGGTAAACTTCCGGTAGCGCCGCTGTCTCCGCTCATCCTCCTCCGGGATCTTGCGTCCGAAGAGTTTATAAAAGCAGTTGCTGTAAAATACCATCAGCGGATTTAGCAGATATGCGATCACAAGTCCATAAATCACAGGCATCAAAAGCTTCACCAATGCTGCTGCCGCCTTCCATATATAGGAAAGATTCGTCAAGCAGTAAAAAATGATGATCGATATGATGATCACTAAAAGCAGGCCAAACCAATGACCCAGTAATCCCCGAAATCTTTTTTTACTTTTTGGCTTTTTTTCAATAAAATCCGGATGAAAGATCTCCTCAATCTCCGTTTCCAACACATCGTCCTTCTGCTTCTTCTCCATAGAAATGTCCATGCCTTTCTAAACATCCGCAGACAGCCGCTGCAGATAGAATATTCTCATAGTCTTACGATAAAACACACTCTGTTTAATGATAAACGATTCCCTTGCAAAAAGCAATAGCCGTCCGGAGAAGATTCCCTGTTTCTGTCCCGGCACCATCATATACCGTTTATTACAAAAAGCATGCAAAGATCGATGCCCCGGCTACCGTCAACAGCCCTGCCACTGCAATGGATAAGCCGGAGATTGCCCCCTCTGTTTCGCCCATTTCCATTGCCTTTGATGTACCAATGGCATGAGAGGCCGTGCCGATTGCGACTCCCTTAGCGATCGGCTCTGTAATATGAAATACTTTACATGCAGCTTCCGCCAGAATACTTCCCAGAATACCCGTTATAATAATGATTGCCACAGTCAGTGTCACATAACCGCCTAATTCCTCAGAAACACCCATTCCAATGGCAGTGGTAATGGACTTTGGCAGGAGCGTCGTGTATTCCTTATGGTTCAGTCCGAAAAAGACTGACATAGCAAGAACACTGACAAGGCTTGTCAAAACACCGGATAAGATTCCGACCATGATTGCCTTAAAATTCTTCTTTAACAGCTCCATCTGCTCGTAAAGAGGAATAGCCAGACAAACTGTCGCCGGTGTCAGAAAATAACTGATCACATCCGCTCCCTCCTGATAAACCTTATAATCTGTCTTGGAGATATTTAAAAAGAGCATGATCAGGATCACGGAGATCAAAAGAGGATTAAAAATGGCCAGCCGGAATTTCTTCTGCAGCAGCATACCGATACCATATGCCACAAAGCTCAAAGCAACACCCCAAAACACGGAATTCTGCATAAACTCACTCATTCTGCACATCCTCCTCTGTCATAAACTGTGTGACCCTGCCTGCCACGAACATTACCAGAAGCGTGCTCAGCAAAGTGATCACCGCATAAGGAAGCAGTATCGGCATCAGTACATGATACGCTCCTAACAAACCCACAGCTGCCGGAATAAACATCAGTGGCATTACTTCTATTAAAAAGTATCCCGTCTCCTTCACCTTATCCAGAGACAGAATTCCACCGGCCAAAGCCGTAAATAGGATTGCCAGGCCATAAATGCTTGCCGGAACCGGCAATGGGATCAGGTTATGTAACACTTCCCCAATCAGGGAGATCAGCAGAATAATAGAAAACTGTCGCAAATATTTCACAACAAAACACCTCTTTCTCTTTTGTTCTAAAAATATACTTAATATTAGAAATACCGCCCATAAAGACAGCGTTTCTTAGCGTATACCTATTGGGAGATTTTGTCAATAATTTAAAAAAAATAAAAAAAGGGGTTTTCAAACAAATAAAAGTATGTTATAGTACCTAACAGTTGGATAACGAACGGAACAAGGGTGTTCTCATTACTTGTAATGAGTGCGCCCTTTTTTACTAATCAGACTGACATAAGCTTCTGTTTCGCCCGACTCTCATGAGACGGTCATGGACATCAGGGACTGGCACAAGGAAGACCGCCTCATAAAATAAACAGTCAGTTGACGATGAAAGGATGGTAGGAATTATGGAACAAAACGTAATTGAGCAGGTTTTCGGAAAAGACGTGTTCAACGATGAGGTAATGAAAGAAAAGCTGCCTAAGGATGTTTACAAATCATGGAAGAAAACCCTGGAGAACGGCGAAGACCTGAATCAGGATATCGCAAATGTTGTGGCACACGCCATGAAGGAATGGGCACTGGAGCACGGCGCTACTCATTATACCCACTGGTTCCAGCCGATGACAGGTATTACTGCAGAAAAGCATGATTCTTTCTTAAGTCCTGCATCTGACAGCAAACCGGTTCTGGAATTCTCTGGTAAGGAGTTGATCAAGGGGGAGCCGGATGCATCTTCTTTCCCTTCCGGTGGTCTTCGTGCTACCTTTGAGGCAAGAGGATATACAGCATGGGATTGTACATCTCCTGCATTTCTGCGTGAGGATGCTGCCGGAGTTACACTCTGCATCCCTACTGCATTTTGTTCATACACAGGTGAGGCGCTGGATAAGAAAACTCCTCTCCTTCGTTCTATGGAAGCCCTCAGCAAACAGGCTGTCCGTATTGTAAAGCTTTTTGGATATGACGATGTCAAAAAGGTTTCCTGCTCCGTAGGACCTGAGCAGGAATATTTTCTGGTTGACCGTGACAAATATTTACAGCGTAAGGATCTGATCTTTACCGGTCGTACTCTTTTTGGCGCACCGGCACCAAAGGGTCAGGAATTAGATGATCATTACTTTGGCACCATCAAAGAGCGTATTGCTTCCTTTATGAAAGACCTTAACATTGAACTTTGGAAGCTCGGTATTCTCTCTAAGACGCAGCATAACGAGGTTGCGCCTGCCCAGCATGAGATGGCTCCGATCTTTACAACCGCTAATATCTCTACGGATCATAACCAGCTGGTTATGGAGATTATGAAGAAGGTTGCCAAGAGACATAACCTGGAGTGCCTCCTTCACGAGAAGCCATTCGCCGGTGTAAACGGTTCCGGTAAGCATGATAACTGGTCTATCGTAACCGATACCGGTATCAACCTTCTGGATCCCGGTAAAAAGCCACATGAAAACAAACTGTTCCTTCTGACACTTGCCGCTGTAATCAAGGCAGTTGATGATAATGCAGAGCTTCTTCGTCTGTCCGCTTCCAGTCCGGGAAATGACCACAGACTTGGTGCAAACGAGGCACCGCCTGCTATTATCTCCATCTTCCTCGGCGAGCAGTTAGAGGATATCATTGAGCAGATTGTCAGAGGTGATGTTTCTTCCTCAATTCAGGGTGAGAAGCTGGATACCGGTGTACATGTACTTCCGGTATTGAAGAAGGATGCTACCGACAGAAACCGTACATCACCGTTTGCTTTCACCGGTAATAAGTTTGAGTTCCGTATGCTTGGTTCTTCTATGTCCATCGCCGGACCAAACTTTACATTAAATGCTATGGTTGCGGATGTTCTTCAGGATTTTGCTGACGAACTGGAGCAAGCAGAGGATTTCGATACTGCTGTTGACGCCCTGATCAAGAAGACTGTAACAGAGCACCAGAGGATTATCTTCAATGGTGATGGATATTCTGATGATTGGGTTGAGGAAGCAGAGAAACGTGGTCTTCCAAACATCAAGTCTATGGTTGAGGCAATTCCTTATCTTGCATCCGAGAAGAGCGTAAAGCTTTTCGAAAGACAGAATGTTATGACAAAAGCGGAACTTGAGTCCCGTGTTGAGATCAACTATGAGAACTACTCTAAGACTATCAACATTGAGGCAAAGACAATGATTGACATGGCCGGCAAGCAGTTTATCCCATCTATTATTAAATACACCACAAGCCTTGCAGATTCTATCACAAAGGTTCAGGCTGCATGCCCAACTGCTGATGTATCTGTCCAGACAGAGCTCTTAACAAAAACATCTTCTCTTCTGGCTTCTGCACAAAAGGCACTGACTGCCCTTGAGGCTGCTGTTGCTGAGGCAGACACCAAGGAAGAAGGCAAAGAACAGGCGCTGTTCTTCCGTAAGGTTGTATTTGCTGATATGGAGACACTCCGTGCTCCGATCGATGAGCTGGAAATGATCGTTGACAAGACATTCTGGCCGGTACCTACCTACGGCGATCTGCTGTTTGAGGTATAAACTCCTCACTTTACCTACATAAGAATAAACTTGCTTTCATATTATAATATTCCCAATTTATAAATGAATCAGAGAAGGGACGGTTGACCGTATGGCAATCGTCTCTTTTTCTGGTGTATCGAAAAATGCTCGTAATGCATTAGAAAGCCAATGAGAATTGCGAAGCAATTCTTGGAGGGCAAAACGCTGGTTTTGCCCTTTTCTTGTGTTATAGTTTTGTTTATGGTATACTTAAAGTTATCAATGCAGATGTTTTGGTTCGTACATATATCTGTTTATCATTAGATGAAAAGCATCTGAATTTTGGAGTTATCAAATAATACTTACGGAGGTATCCAACATGAATAATAAAAAAATCGTTGTTGCTCTGGGTCACAATGCCCTCGGCAGCACTTTTCCGGAACAGAAGGCTGCCGTAAAAAAAGCGGCTGCTGCAATCGCTGATCTGATCGAAGCCAAATATCAGGTTGTGATCACACACAGTAACGGACCACAGGTTGGTATGATCCACGCTGCCATGACAGAATATTCTCTTCTGGAACCGGACAACACAGTTGCACCAATGTCCATCTGCAGTGCCATGAGCCAGGGTTATATCGGCTACGATCTGCAGAACGAGCTCCGTACAGAGCTTTTAAACCGCGGTATCTACAAGCCTGTCACCACCTTGATCACACAGGTTCGCGTCGATCCGTTTGACGCTGCATTCAGCCAGCCTTCCAAAGTTATCGGACGTTATATGACAGAGGAAGAGGCAAAAGCCGAGCAAAAGAAAAACAACCATGTCATTAAGGATGGAGACAAGGGCTATCGCCGTATCATTGCTGCTCCTCGTCCAATGGAGATTTACGAACTGGATGCCATCAAAGCTCTTCTGGACGCCGATCAGGTTGTCATTGCCTGCGGTGGCGGCGGAATTCCGGTTCTGCAGCAGGGGACCCGTCTGAAGGGTGCCAGTGCAGTCATTGAGAAGGATCTGACCAGTGCCTGCCTCGCAGAGGGAATTCAGGCAGATATGCTGCTTCTGCTCACCGGCGTAGAAAAAGTTGCATTAAACTTCAACACGCCACAGGAAACACCGTTAGATTATCTGTCGGTTGAGGAAGCCACCAAATATATCGAGGATGGCCAGTTTACCACAGGTGCTATGCTTCCTAAGATTGAAGCTGCTGTTTCCTTCGCATCCTCCTCTCCTGCCCACAAGTCCGTAATTACCGATCTGGATACAGCTTTGGACGGCGTTACGGGAAAGACCGGTACTCTGATCACAGCGGATTAATCAAATTTAATTATTTTCTGCCAATCATAAAAACAGGAAGCACATCCCTGAAACGGATATGCTTCCTGTTAGTTTTTATCTTATTACTCTTTTATTTTCTACTGCGCATAAGAACCACTCTTAGAGATCGTTGCCACATCCACAATAGAAAGATGCTGCTTATCTGCATTCTCCAGGCTGGTGAGAAGTGCATTGGCGGTGTCCAGAGAAGTTAATACATTGACACCTGTCTCAATGGCGGTACGGCGGATCAGGAAACCATCTTTCATCTTGTCGCCGTGGGTCGGTGTATCAATAACCAGATCGATCTGATGCTCCAGAAGCAGATCCATCAGAGTCGGTGCCTCCTCATTGATGCGGTTGACCGGAATCGCCAGTACCCCGTTCTCATTTAATACACGGGAGGTATTTCTTGTTGCAAAGATTTCATAACCAAGCGCCTTGAAACGCTTTGCTACACCAACGGCCTCCAGCTTATCGGAATCCTTTACGGAAATGATCATCTTCTTATGCTTTGGAAGATTGACTCCGGCACCTAAAAATGCCTTATACAGTGCCTCATCGAAAGTCTTGGCGATACCAAGACACTCACCGGTAGACTTCATCTCCGGTCCCAGAGAAATCTCTGCTCCACGAAGCTTCTCAAAAGAGAATACCGGCATCTTGATGGCCAGATATCCTGCATCCGGTGCAAGACCCGGCTCAAAGCCCAGATCCCGGATCTTTGCTCCAAGGATTACACGGGAAGCCAGATCAACAATCGGGATACCTGTTACTTTACTGATATAAGGTACGGTACGGCTGGAACGAGGATTTACCTCGATCACATAAACCTCATCCTGATATACGATAAACTGAATGTTGATCAGACCAATGACGTGAAGGGAACGTGCCAGCTTGCCAGTATAATCCACCAGAACACGCTTGATCTTGTCGGAGATTGTCTGTGCCGGATATACGGAAATACTGTCACCGGAATGGATACCGGCTCTCTCAATATGCTCCATAATACCTGGGATCAGAATATCCTCACCATCACATACGGCATCCACCTCAATCTCCTTACCCATCAGGTATTTATCGATCAGGATCGGATGCTCCTGATGATAACGGTTAATGACCGCCATAAACTCTACAATATCCTGGTCTCGGACAGCAATCTGCATTCCCTGTCCACCCAGCACATAAGAAGGACGGATCAGTACCGGATAACCAAGCTCGTTGGCAACCTTTAATGCTTCCTCCGTAGTAAATACGGTGTCTCCCTTTGCCCTTGGAATACAGCATTCCTCCAGGATCTCGTCAAACAGCTCACGATCCTCGGCAGCATCAACGTTCTCAGCACTTGTACCAAGAATCTTCACGCCCATCTTGATCAGGGATTCTGTCAGGTTAATGGCTGTCTGTCCACCAAACTGAACCACAGCCCCGTCCGGCTTCTCCAGACGAACGATATTCTCTACATCCTCCGGTGTCAACGGCTCAAAATACAGCTTATCGGCAATATCAAAGTCTGTACTTACCGTTTCCGGGTTGTTATTTACAATAATAGTCTCATAGCCCTCCTGCTTCAGTGCCCATACACTGTGCACAGAGCAGTAGTCAAACTCGATACCCTGTCCAATACGGATCGGACCGGAACCCAGTACCATGATCTTTTTGCGGCCACTTGTCTCTTCCACCTCATTGGTTCCATCAAAACATCCATAATAATAAGGTGTCTCTGACGCAAACTCTGCGGCACAGGTATCTACCATTTTGAAAGCAGCTGTAATTCCATACTCATAGCGAAGCTGCTTTACCTCTTCCTCCGTCTTGCCGGTCCAGCGTGCAATCACGTTGTCCGGAAATTCCATTCTCTTCGCTTCCTTCATAAGCTCTTTGTCAATGTTGCCATTGCAGTCCTTGAGCTTCTTTTCCATCTCCACCAGAATGGCGATCTTATCAATAAACCATTTATCAATCTTAGTGATCTCATGAATCTTGTCATAGGAGGCAATGCCTCGGCGAAGGATCTCTGCGATCAGATAGATACGACGGTCATCGACGATATCCAGCTTATCCAGTACATCCTCATCAGACATTCCATCGTAGTCGCCGGTTTCCAGACAATCGACATGCTGTGCCAGAGAACGGATCGCTTTCATCAGACCGCCCTCAAAATTAGTACAGATACTCATAACCTCACCGGTTGCCTTCATCTGCGTGGTCAGAGTACGCTTTGCATTGATAAATTTATCAAACGGAAGTCTTGGTATCTTAACAACACAGTAATCCAATGCCGGCTCAAAGCTTGCATAGGTCTTGCCGGTAACGGCATTTGGAATCTCATCCAGAGTATATCCCAGTGCAATCTTTGCTGCCACCTTGGCGATCGGATATCCGGTAGCCTTGGAAGCCAGTGCAGACGAACGGCTCACACGAGGGTTTACCTCGATCACACAGTATTCAAAGGATGTCGGATGAAGTGCAAACTGTACGTTACATCCGCCGGTCACTCCAAGCTCGCTGATAATCTTCAATGCAGAAGAACGAAGCATCTGGTACTCCTTATCGGACAAGGTCTGGGATGGTGCCACAACAATACTGTCACCGGTATGAACACCAACCGGATCCAGATTTTCCATATTACATACGGTAATGCAATTTCCGTTGCTGTCGCGCATTACCTCATACTCGATCTCTTTCCATCCGGCAATACATCTCTCCACAAGAACCTGACCTACACGGGAAAGACGAAGACCATTGGAAAGAATCTCCTCCAGCTCTTCCTGATCATGGGCAATTCCACCGCCGGAACCACCAAGGGTATAAGCCGGACGCAGAACTACCGGATAGCCGATCTTTTCTGCAAAGACCACACCATCTTCAATATTTTCTACCAGCTCAGAAGGAGCACATGGCTCTCCGATCCGCTCCATCAGATCCTTAAACTCCTGACGTCCCTCTGCATTACGAATCGTTTCCGCTGTTGTTCCAAGAAGCCTTACATTATGACTATCCAAAAATCCAGACTCCGCAAGCTCCATACCAAGGTTCAGACCAGCCTGTCCACCCATGTTCGGAAGAAGACTGTCCGGTTTTTCCACCTCAATGATGTGCTGAAGTACTCCAACCGTCAATGGCTCAATATATACCTTATCCGCAATATCTTTATCCGTCATGATCGTTGCAGGATTGGAGTTGACAAGGATAACCTCCATTCCCTCTTCCTTCAGAGAACGGCATGCCTGTGTTCCCGCATAGTCAAACTCGGCTGCCTGTCCGATAACGATCGGACCGGAACCAATTACCAATACACGTTTAATTCCCTCTAATTTTGGCATTACTGATTACCTCCCATCATTTTGATAAACTCCTCAAACAGTACCTCTGAATCCTTTGGACCTGCATTTGCCTCCGGATGGAACTGCACGGTCTTCACCGGCTTTCCAATATATTCCAGACCCTCGATGGTCTTGTCATTAACATTGATAAACCATGGCTTCGCCTTTGTGTCATCCAGGCTCCCGCCATCCACCACATAACCGTGGTTCTGGGAAGAAATATAAACCCTTCTGGTATGAAGATCCATTACCGGATGGTTTGCACCACGATGACCATATTTCATCTTATATGTCTTAAAGCCGTGGGCCAGTGCCATCAGCTGATGCCCCAGACAGATTGCAAAGATTGGAATACCTGACTCAGACAGCTTGCGGATCTCCTCAATGATCTCCACACACTCTGCCGGATCTCCCGGTCCATTTGTGATCATAATACCGTCCGGCTTTGCTGCGATCACATCCTCCGCCTTGAAATCACAAGGATATACATCAACCTCGCAGCCTCTGTTTAACAGACAGCGGATAATATTATTTTTGGTTCCCACATCGATCACAGCCACCTTAAAGCTTGTCTCTGTCTTTTCAGAGCCTAGATCACCCGGCTTGAAAGACTCCTTCTGGCTCCGTGACACTTTCTGTACCACACCGGTCACGTTATACTCCTTTAACTTTGGAAGAATCTCGTCCAGATTATAATTTTCATTTGTTGTGATCATTCCATTCATAGTACCCTTTTCCCGGAGGATCTTGGTAAGTGCTCTGGTATCAATACCGTAGATGCCCGGAATATCCTGATCTTCCAAAAACTTCTGTAAAGTATCCTCACATCGGAAATTGCTTGGCAAACGGGAAATTTCTCTGGTGATAAAACCGTCCGGCCATCCCTTTCGAGACTCCATATCGTCATAGGCAATACCGTAATTGCCGATCAGCGGATATGTCATAGTAACTGCCTGTCCCGCATAACTTGGATCTGTCAGAACCTCCAGATATCCGGTCATTGACGTATTAAATACGATCTCACTGATCACTTCCTTCTGCGCCCCAACACTCTTGCCCTCAAATACTGTTCCATCCTCTAAAATAAGAAACGCTTTCATCTAAATTTCCCATTCCTTTCCATTTAGTTCTAGTAACATTTCAGCAGTTTCAACTAAATTTGTTGCACTATCCATGCTTATTTTTTGTATGTATCTGTGTGCTTCCTCTTCTGTCATCTGGTTTCTCTCCATCAATAGCTCTTTTGCTTTTCGTATCGTTCTTTTTTCACCTTCTGACCGTACTTTCGGCTTATTCTTCTGCTTTTTCTTCCAACGCCAGTACTGCACCATCATCATTTCCAGAGTATTCAGCAGATCCTGAACCTTGAGAGGCATGGGCAGCGACACAACCTCACTGATATCACTGTCCTCCAGCTTGGCCGGAGATGCCATCAAAAGCATTTGAAAGCCTTTGGGCAGGTAATCGAGAACCTCCGAAAAGTGCATATCGCGGAACCGGTATCCGCATATCACCACACCGCCGTCCAACTCATTGACTGCACTGACAATCTGTGCCCCGTTGTCACATACCAGACTGACATCATACCCGTTTCGAAGCAGAAGTTTTTTAAGATTTTTTGCATCGTCCAGTTTCGGAAATGCAATGATAATATCTGCCATAAAAACCTCCTGTGTATCGGTTACTGATCAGCGGTGCTCCTATACTGTCCCAAGATAACGGTCTGTTTCCCATCTCGTTACCTGTCTGCAATATTCTTCCCACTCTGCATCCTTTGTAGAGATCAGATAATTCGATACATGCGCCCCCAGCACATCCCGCAGAAACGCATCATTTTCAAAACGTTTCACCGCTTCGTAAAGCGTCCGTGGAAGCTTCTCTCGCTTGGCCAGTTCCTCCTTTGACATTTTATCCATACATACCGGCGGCTGCAGATTTCTTTTGATACCATCCATTCCTGCTGCCAGACACGCTGCAAGCACCAGATATGGATTTGCTGCGCCATCCGGACTCCGGAGAATGATCCTGCCGCCGTCTCCGCCAACCGAGGTCAGACGGATCAGCGGGCTGGAATTGTGCACAGACCAGCTCACCCGCAGAGGTGCCAGAAATCCCGGCACCAGACGCTTGTAGGAATTGACCAGAGGATTGGTAACCAGAGACATATCTGCAATATGCTCCAGGATACCTGCCATAAATGCATATCCCTCCTTGCTTACTCCTGCAGAATCATCAGCATCGGTAAAGATATTTTTACCATTTTTTGATAAAGAAAATGTATAATGTGCTCCGGATCCCTTCGAATCCTTCTTAGGCTTTGGCATAAAGGTCGCATGAAGACCATGACGTTTTGCCACAGTCCGGATCACCAGCCGGGAGGTCATAATATTGTCTGCCATCGTCAGTGCATTGGTATAAGTCATATCCAATACATGCTGTGCCGCCTCATCGGAATGATAAGAAGACTCCGTAGAAATCCCCATATCTGCCAGATAAAGTACCATATCACGTCTGGCGTTTTCTCCGCAATCTGCCGGCCCAACATCAAAATAGCCGCCCTTCTCGCTGGAATTCTGGGTCGGCTCTCCGTTTTCGCCAAGGTCAAATAAGAAAAACTCATTCTTAAGGGCAACGTCAAAATCGTATCCCATGTCCTTTGCCTCAGCAATTATTCTTTTTAAAATATAACGGCTGTCACCGTCAAAAGGCGTTCCATCGGGTTTCACAATGTCACAGATAAAACGGGCTACCTTTCCATGCTGTGGACGCCATGGAAAAATAACAAACGTATCTAAGTCGGGAATTAAGAATAATTCCTCCATATCGCCATCAAAACCATCGATCGCTGCGCAATCAAACTGGCATCTGCCATCCAGGATCTTGTCAATCTGGTCAACAGTGGTTGCCATATTCTTCAGATTTCCTGCGATGTCTGTAAATTGAAGACGGATAAACTCGATGTCCTCCTCTTCAATCATGTCTAATATGTCATCTCTGGTATACTTTGCCACGCTGCATCCTCCTATTCGCCATGATAATTCATCGTTCCTATTGTATCAACGCATTCTCTTTATTATATATCGTATAGAGAGGGATGTCAAAGAGTATTTTTTAGTTTATATGATTTAAATCCATTCTATTGTTCATTTTGTATCCACCATCATTTTATATAAATTGTGCAGACCGTCTGCACAATTTATCATTTCTTTAATTTACCTTCAAGCCAGGAAATAATAATCCCACAATATGGTGTTAAATTCCTCTCCTGAACCAAGCTCGTATATGTACGCTCTAATTCATGCACATAGGCATCCTGTGACTTACCTGCACATTTCTGCACGATTCTCTTCTGGGCTTCCGATAATACTTTTTTTCGTGTCTGCGGAAGAGAAATAGCTGTACAATTTAAGTTCAAGGTATCTGTCACATCTTTGTTTATCTCCTCATCCTCAGAATAAATACTTCCGTCTGCTTTATACTTTATTTTTCTGACTGACACCTCATCAAATGGATTTATGGTAAGTTCTTTGTTTTTTCTATGAGCATCACAGGTCGTATCCTCAGTTTTTACACCTTTTACTAAACTATTCCCATAGCAGACACCCAGCATCCATTTAAAATCCAGCGTTGCCTTTTTATCATGTACGATCTCATCTTTCGGATGTCTCGGTCGACAATGTTCTATTCTTACAACACTCGGACTGTCTATTCTCCTCATACAATATGCACAAAGATGTTTTTGTTCATTCCACATCTGCTCTCTAACATCTGCACGCACACTTGATGGCATATCCTCATAATCCGCATCCGGATTTTTTTTACGAAATTCCAAAAGGCTGTTAGGTTCTTTTCCTCTTTTTACAACAATCATACTCTATTCCCCCAATATCATCTCCAGATCCAGAGAAGTTCTCGCAGCCGCAACATCCGGATCCGTTGCCCCAACAATGTTTTCGATTTCTTTTAACACCTTGTCTGCCTCTTGATACTTCTTTTCATCCATATACGCATAGAATAAATCCATACGCTGTTTTACAGCAACCGGTCTGTCAGATACCTGCATAACCTCTCTTAAAATAGAGTTAGCATCTCTTCCATAAGTCTGTGCTACAGGCATATAGATTTTGCCATTATCCAGAATACGAATCTGCTCTTTTGGCACAGAATTAATTACTGCCGGTGCATGAGAACTGACAATAAACTGGATCTTAGGAAAAATCTCATTAAGGTCATTTAAAATGCTCTGCTGCCACTTAGGATGCAAATGTAAATCTATTTCGTCAATCAAAACAATTCCCGGTGTCTCTCTCAATACTTGATCACCTAGAGTTGGATTTAAAACAGCCATACGATAAGCAATATCTCCAATCATACTAAGGGTATTCTTGTATCCATCACTCATTTCATTCATTGCAAATTTTTGTGCACCACCGTCATCCGTTTCAAATTCCAACATTAATCTATGCGTATCAAGATCAAAGAAAATACCGGCATTTTTTGATCCACTGATTCTCTCATAACTTTTACATATAGCTTTTTCAACTGTCTTCAAAAGCAATGGTCTTTCTATCATTCCTGTTTTCTGCTGCTCTTGAAGACTTTTCATCGTCTGGATCTGAAACCAGTTCAGCATCAATTTTTCATTTGATTCTGCTGCCATGCAATCTACATATCCCACCTGCCTCTTGAACTCTGTTAATGACTGTAAATTTCTCTTCTCCTTCTTCTGTGCATATAACCGTCCGGTACCATAATAAGATATCAACGGCAATATTAAAGTTTTATCCCCTTTCATAATTCTATTTTTCGTTTTCTTCGCAATATCCGTTATCTGGCTTGCATCCTTTATCGTTGTCTTGCCGTTCTCAGAATTTAACGACCGGAGCCACTGCTTATCCTTCTCACCCAGGCAGTCTCCTACACTTTCAATACTGACCGGAAATTGATGCTGAGGATCAATCGTTCCATTTAAGTCATGAAACTCATACCTTGCATCATCTTTTAATATACTGCGGCTTACTGCTCCATCAATTCCTAGCAAAAATGAACTGATTGAAACAGCCACAGCATCCAATAGCGCTGTCTTTCCGGCTCCGTTTTTACCTACAATCAATGTTATATGTTTGTCAAAATCAATGCTTACTTTTTCAAAGCATCTAAAATTTTTAATCTTAATATTATTTAATCTCACTGTTCACACCTCCTGGGTTAATTTTATTATATCTTTGCCAACAAGTCTATCTTTTCAGGTTCTATATGAATTTGTGCAGACGGTCTGCACAAATTATTTTTATTCAGCCTATGGCTTTTAAGAGTCCGATAAAAAATCACTACCGGTCACTTATCGAACACTTTGTATCCGATATTCCGCAAAAGTGTCCGATAGTGTTCGATAAGCAGTAATATAATCACTAAATCACATATTTAGTTGCCGGTCCATTTCCAATCTTCATAATCAATCCTTTTTCTATCATCTTATCAAGCAATTTTCTTGCTCCTGTCTTTGACTTATAGCCACCTACATCAGCAGCTTTTTGAGAAGAAATACTTCCATTCTGCCTGATATACTCAAGTATTTTATCTTCTTTCGACACAGCCATTGCTTTTGCCTGATTTGTATTTTCATTTCTGATATCAACAGCTCCCGGAATATATACCACTTGTCCGACTTCGAGCTTTAATGTTACTCTGTCATTGCGCTCTGAGAAATCAAATACTGGTTTCTTCCAGTTTTGTTCAGCCCATGCTGTCATAATCTTATCGACACCACTTCCTGCACGTTCACCGACATTTACAAAACCAAACATCTTTAAAATATTTGGATTTCGCGGATCACTATTACCACCTGCATAAAATTCTTCTTTTGTCACTCTGATAGTACCGGGATTGGAAATAATAATTTCTTTTCCTTTCTTCACAACAAGAATTCCTCGTCTACCATAATAATTTGCATGTGCCAACGCATTCGCCAATGCTTCTTCCAATGCATCATGCACATCCACTCTGTCTACCCGATATCCATTTCGTCTATTTGCAAACGGAACCGCTACATCATCATCCATTCTGGTACGTACCTTGCAGAAAAAGTCGTATATATTACCGCTCCAATCCCCTTCATTAGAATGTGTCCGGAATAACCAGCGCACCGCTTTATCATCACATTCCTCGCGATAATCCAGAAAATAGTTTGGAAAAACCTCCGTAATATGATAAGCCTCTCCAAAAAATAATAGTCCTGCTATCGTTGGAGATAATGTACCATTTTTATTCTTCGATGCTGCCCTTAGCTTCATAAGGAACTCATCATTTTCCAAAGCATTCCACGGATGTCCACTGTGAAGCTGTTCAAAAATAATTCTATAGCCTTTTATCGTATCCTGATTCAGCGCATCCAATCCAAACTCTTCCAGCACTTCCACATCCCCAGATACATCTCTCTGATCTGCAAACATTGCCCGGACCGCCTCTTCGGTACAAAGGAAATCTCCTTCATAATCTCTCTTGTAAGTCCCCTTCATCGGGTCTGTCCCAATGTATACCGGCTTATCGTGCCTATCTGCTGCTGGAACATCAATTCTTAATATTTTCTTTTCTCCAACAACCACAGGTCTGACATGATGATTCAGTAAGATGTTCTTTGATACCTTATTCCTGTCATTCAATGTACTCCAAAAGTCTTTCTGATATTTAACAATCTGCTTGTCTGTCAATCCTTCAACGGTAAAAGAATCTCTGTGTTCCTTAATACCAAGCAGAATCGTGCCACCATTTGTATTTGCAAAAGAAGAGTAAGTCTCCCATATGCTCTCAGGAAGTCCACCGGTTGCCAGCTTACATTCTCGCTCATGATTTTCTTTAATATTTAATTCTTCTAGAATCTCTTCCTTCAATCGCCAAACCTCCTGACTATATTTTTATCAGTTCAATTTCTTTCAAAATTTCACTCTGCAATTCTTTATCATTAACAGCATTTCTATATGCCTTTTATGCCAATATTTATACTCATCAAAGTTCTCTAACAAAGTCTCTAAAGCATAAACAAGAATGCTATATGACAATGATGGAATGAAAGGCTACATTAAAATATAAAATGCC
>NZ_JACRSX010000002.1 GCF_014384985.1 Jutongia huaianensis | reverse complement strand
AAATCTTTTTGTCTTCTGAAATATCTTTTTTAAGATGTAATCTACATCTTTTATTTAGAATTTTCAGGGTTGTTTTACTGTTCAATTATCAAGCTTCTCTCAAGCGTTCCCGCTTGTTTTGTTGATCGCTTGTCTTGCGCGACAACGATATATAATTTACCACGCTTATCGTCATATGTCAACACCTTTTTTGAAATTTTTTTAATTTTTTTTATTTTTCCCTAAATCTGCCATTTCGGCATAGGACAATCAAATCACTTCATACCCTGTAAATAAGTATATTTCAACGCTGTTTACAGCTTTTCGAAAGGACTTGTCATGAAGCACTTCAAATTCCATTCAGATTTTGGTTCCTTCCTTCAATGTGGACTTTTTATTCTGTCTGTTATTTTAATTTCAGGGATTTCCATTTCCTATGGACAGAATCGTCTAGAAAAGGATTCCGTTGCAACACAGGCGGACATTTCCCCTTCCGGCAGCGCTGCTCCGTCTTCAAATACATATTCAAAAAGTCCCAAAAAACTTCCTATATACTGTGTCGATACCCCGGAAAAGAAAATTTCTCTGTCCTTTGACGCTGCCTGGGGCAATGAAGACACCCAGAAGATTATGGATATTCTGGACAAATATAAGGTACATGTTACCTTTTTTATGACAGGAGGCTGGGTAGAATCCTATCCTGACGATGTAAAGATGATTGCCAAAAGAGGACATGATCTGGGAAATCACAGCCAGAATCACAAACAGATGTCCCAGTTGTCTGCAGAAGAATGTAAAGAAGAGCTTATGTCTGTTCATAATAAAGTGAAAGAATTGACTGGAAAGGAAATGACTTTGTTTCGTCCCCCTTATGGTGATTATAATGATACCCTTGTAACCACTGCAAAGGAATGCGGCTACAACGCCATACAATGGGATGTAGACAGCTTAGACTGGAAGGATTACGGTGTGGATTCCATTATCAAAACAGTCTGCGAACACAAGCATCTTGGCAACGGTTCCATTATCCTGTGTCATAATGGTGCAAAATATACGGCAGATGCCTTGGAAACACTGATCACCACTCTTCGGGACAAAGGATATGAATTTGTTCCTATTTCTGAGCTGATCTACCCTGACAGTGATGAAATTGACACGGAAGGACGTCAGCATCCCTGCAATAGCTCCACAGCATTGTCATGTCCTTTTATTTGCCTTGATAAAACATAATAATCCAGCTGACAGATATTTTCCTCCTGCTCCAGCTGTGGGATGAATTTAACCGGCGGGATCAAAGTGCCTTCATTCTTCCACCGGATCAGTGCTTCTGGTATCTTTAATTTATAACTTTCATTTTACTTTATCTGCTGAATGGTGTACTATTGGATATGTGTCTTTTTGACATAATACCTATAATTTAGATCATTGTAATCCGGAGGAACAAATGATGAAAAAAAGAGAATCTTTTAATAATAGATGGGGATTTATCCTTGCCTGTATCGGATCGGCTGTCGGTATGGGGAATCTTTGGATGTTCCCCACCAGAGTTTCTATGTATGGCGGCGGCTCTTATCTGCTTCCCTATTTTATATTTGTAGCTTTGATCGGTTTTACCGGTGTAATTGGAGAAATGAGCTTTGGACGCGCTACGAAGTCCGGTCCCGTGGACGCCTTTGGCACAGCCTGCGAAATGCGGGGCCATAAAAAGATTGGTCGTATCCTCGGATATATTCCCGTCCTCGGCTCCCTTGCCATGGCGATTGGTTATACGGTTGTTATGGGCTGGATCCTGAAATATATGATTGGATCTTTTACCGGATCAACTCTTGCCCCGGCAGATGCCGATGGCTTTGGAACGGAATTTGGCAGTATGGCAACTTCCTTCGGCAATAACCTGTGGCAGATCATCGCTCTTGGCATCGGTTTCGTCATTCTTGTATTCGGAGTCAATCTTGGCATTGAACTTGCCAATAAGATCATGATGCCCGTTTTTTTCTGTCTCTTTGTAATTCTGGGAATTTATGTAGCCTTCCAGCCGGGTGCTATAAATGGCTATAAATACATTTTTCAGATTGAACCAAAGGCCCTTGCCGATCCAAAAACCTGGATCTTTGCACTGGGACAGGCATTCTTTTCTCTATCCGTTGCAGGAAACGGTACTCTGATCTATGGATCTTATCTGTCCGACGAGGAAGATATCCCTGCAGCAGCCGGAAGAGTTGCTTTATTTGACACCCTTGCAGCCCTCCTGGCCGCTCTCGTGATCATCCCTGCTATGGCAACTACCGGTGCCCGTCTCAACCAGGGAGGTCCCGGACTGATGTTTATTTATCTTCCTGCATTATTCAAATCTATGCCGGGAGGATATCTGATCGCCATTATATTTTTTGTGGCAGTCTTTTTTGCCGGTCTCTCCTCTCTGATTAACCTCTATGAGGCACCGATCGCAACAGTACAGGAATTATTTCATTTAGACCGCATGGTATCCTGTGGAATCATTGCTATTATCGCCTTGGCGATTTCCCTCTGTATTCAGGGCATTGTATCCGGATGGATGGATCTTTTGTCGATCTATATCTGTCCTCTCGGTGCCGGCCTGGCAGGAGTTATGTTCTTCTGGGTATGTGGCCAGAAATATGTAGAAACCCAGGTTAATACCGGAAGAACAAAACGGTTTACCGGAAAGTTTCTTCCGGTCTGTAAATATATCTACTGTCCAATCTGTCTTCTTGTCTTAATTTTAGGCATTATTTTAGGAGGAATCGGCTGATGCCGTTCCTCCTTTTATTAGTGTATAGGAAAATGCTTGTAGCGTAGAGGGAAGCCAACGAGAATTGCGAAGCAATTCTTGGAGGGCAAAACGCTGGTTTTGCCCTTTTTTATTATATCTGTTTTATTGTCTTATTATGATCTGTCTTTTGATTCGACAACGATGAGGACACCTGATTGAATCTGTATCCGGGCAGCATCTGAGCTTTCATCCATCTCATTGCTGATTGCACGGGCAATCCCCACCTCTAAAGTATAATCCTCTATAAGATACTTCAGCCCCTGTAATGTAACGCCTGTGACCTGTGTGGTAAGAGGAAGCAGAGATAAATACTTTCCATAAAAATCCTCACGCCGGATCTGCAGGGTTTGATCCATCAGCCGGATCCTGTTCTGTGGATCTGCAATATACGCCGGAACTCCTTTTTTTAACGGAAGCATCAGAATATTTACATTGGCCAGAAAATGATCAAGTCTTCCTCCGGTTGCTCCCAGAATATGAATCTCTAATGCTCCTTTTTCCAAAATCCATTCTATCACAAGCTGTGTGTCAACATAATCCTTTTCTTTAGGATAACGCACCCATTCACAGGCTTCCGATCCGGCCACTGTTCCATTCCGGTAAGATTCCAGAATTTGTGGGGTCACACTGTCAAAATCCCCCATAAAATAGTGCACAGGGAGTTTCAGACGATATGCCGTATTTAATCCGGAATCTGCACAGATCACCGTATCATAGCTGATCGAATCAATATATTTCCGGACAAATTCCAGGTCCACTTCTCCTCCGGTAATCAATAAAACTTTTCCCAACATATTATTTATTCCGTTCTCTCCTGATTTCTCTTACAGAAGCCTCAAATTCCCTGCGATCTCTCTGTTTCTGAATCTGTCTGCGTTGTACATCATAAATATAACGAATCAGCTTCTGATCAGATTCTTCATAAATACAGCCATAATAATAACGGAATCTGCGGTTTCCTTTTGGATGATCATCCACTCGTACAATGCTGCATCGAACCTGCAATGGACCATAATCTGAAGGGATCCTTGTGTAAAAACTGTTTTCAATTTCCAAAAGCTCATTGCTGTAAAATCCCATCCCGGTTTCACTGATATCATGAACAAAGCCTCGGATCTTTCTCTCCTCCGCTTCCTTCATGGGAACCATTCGCAATCTTTTTTCTATAAACACCTTACCGGATCGGTCATCCTCTTCCCGCTCCAGTTCAACGCCGTTTCCATCGACAAATGCCTCATACTCCTCTTTTACGAGGGGCACATAAGACAGTCTCTGTCTGTTGCCCGGAACCTGATAAAATCCAATTTCCACATCGGCATCAATGTTCACCCGGTATGCCTGCCTGCGGTTAAATGACTGTCCCTTATTCACAATCTCAAAGTAATGAACAGGTTCATCATCCAGCATTGCCAGTCCCGCCTTTACATTAAGCCACTCCCACATCTGGTCCTCGCTGCGGTATACCAGACGTATTTTATCCTCCGGACGAAATTTAAAGGCTCTGCCACCAGCCATAATCGCTGTCAGACAGATTTTTTTCACTCCCGTTTTTTCGACCTTGCTGACCAGACGATACCGATATCCGTCCCGGTCCACATAAATCTCCATTGTTTTGCCAAGTGCAATATTCTCAAGAAGCACCGGCGATCACCTCCTGTAAATCCCTTACATTTTCTCTGATGTTTCCACGAAAAACTGCTGTTCCCGCCACGGCAATATCCGTTCCATGTTCTATGATCTTTGTCAGATTTTCCCGGTTCACCCCTCCATCCAGCTCAATCTGATAAGATAATCCTTTTTCCTTCCGAAGCCGATCCAGCTCCTTCACCTTCTCTAATGTCTGCGGTATCAATTTCTGACCACCAAATCCCGGTTCTACCCCCATTACAAGAACCATATCAATCTGATCAAGATAAGGCAGAACTGCATCTACCCCCGTTGCCGGATTTACACTCAAAGCTACCTTGATCCGATACTGTTTCATTTCATCAATGGTCTTTTGTATATCACTGCAAGCCTCCACATGGACAGTAATACTGTCAGCACCGGCTTCCACAAACTCCCTGATATATCTTACCGGCTCCTGTATCATCAAATGTACATCAAAAAACATACCACAATCCTTACGTATAGAACGTATCACAGGCATACCAAAAGAAATCGACGGTACAAATGCCCCATCCATCACATCAATATGAAGAACTTTTGTACCACTTTTCTCCAGGGTATGCAGCTGCTCACCCAAATGCGTAAAATCGGCTGACAATATTGACGGTGCTAATTCACTCATAGCGATACCATGCCTTTCTTGGAATCTGTTTAATATTTTTTTTGCTGACGCAATTCCTCATAAAATTGTTTATAATTTTCGTATCTTGCTGATGGAATCTCCTGTTTTTCTAACGCATCTTTCACACCACAATCCGGCTCATTAATATGAACACATCCCAGAAAACGACAGGCATTGGATGCTTCTTCAAACTCAGGATAATAATGTCTTAAATCTTCCTTTTCTACATCCGGCAGACGCAGAGAAGTAAAGCCCGGTGTGTCCATAATATAGGTCTGATTCCCAATGCAGAACAGCTCTGTATGGCGGGTCGTATGACGTCCTCTTTTGATCTTCCGGCTGATCTCCCCTGTCTCCATCTGCGCTTCCGGAAAAAGCAGATTCATAACAGATGACTTTCCAACACCGGAGGGTCCTGCCATTACAGTGGTTTTTCCCTCCAATACTTTCCGCAGATGATCCATTCCTGTCCCATTTACGGTACTTGTCACCAGTACCTCAGCTCCACAGGAACGATATTGCGATACAATCGCCTGTATCTCCTCTTCTTTCTGATCATCACATTTATTAAAGCAGATGGTTACCGGAATATCCTGTGTCTGCATCATTAACAGAAATCGATCCAGCAAATTCAGGTTGGGTTTCGGAAAGGACAGTGCAAACACAACAACAGCCTGGTCCACATTTGCGGAAGCCGGACGTATCAATGCATTTTTTCTGGGCAATATCTCCTGAATATTCCCCAGTTTTTTCTCCTCATCCAGCATTTCAAACTCTACATTGTCCCCAACTAATGGTTTAACGTTCCGGTTACGAAATATCCCCTTCGCCTTACACTCAACCAGCATATCCTTCTCTGCTGATTCGGGATGAATATAATAAAAGCCGCCTACTCCACGAATAATTTTTCCAGTCATCATTTTGCTATTTTCTGGAAGTCAACAGAATACGTTCCTATCGTCTGTCCATCCTTACTTACTGTAATAGTCCCACTGTTTTCGCTCCAGCCCTTAATTGGAAATTCTTTCGGAAAATCATCATATTGCAGTGTTCCACTCCATACTGCCTGTGATTTTCCATCCTGTGTCAGAACCACCTTGATCATCGCCGGATCCTCATCAGGACTACTGAATGGATTATCACTTACGGTAACACTTCCCTCATAGCTGTAAGATGTCTCCTCCGTTTTCGGCGTTGCCGTCGGCTCAACTGCCTTTGATCCCAGACTGACAGAATACTGAACAATACTGCCCTTCTCTACCTTGGAACCGGATTTCTGTGTCTGACTGATAACAGTTCCTTTTGTCTTATCTGAATAAATATATGTTACTTTTGATTTTAAACCTGCGGCTGTCAATCTCTCCTGTGCCACGGATTCTTTCTTGCCCACCAGATTTGGAACTACGGCCTGATCCCCCTCAGCCCCCAGACTGATCACAAGATTTACACTGGTTCCCTCATCTACACTGGAACCGATCACTGGATCCGTGCTGATTACATTGCCCTTTGCAACAGTATTGTTATACTCCTCTGACACAGAGCCTACCTTCAGTTTGGCTGCTTCAATCATAGTTTTTGCATCAGCTTCTGTCTTATTGGATACATCCGGGATCGCAACACCTGATCCCTGACTGTAATAAATCGTAACACGGGCACCCTCATCAACCATCTCGCCCTCTGCCGGCTCCTGATCCGTAACAACATTCGGATCTTCATCGGCCTCCACCGGCTTTAACTGCCAATGAAGCTTATTGTCCGTCAGCAGCTGTTCTGCATCCTCCAAAGTCTTTCCGACAATCCCCGGTACCGGCACCTGACCATCCTCGGCCGCTGCTGCAGTTGCTGTCGGTGTTGCCGTTGCGGATGCCACATCCTTCGATTTGCCGGAATGTCCCCACCATCCGGCAAATTTACCAATGATAAGCACTACTCCAATAATAATGATCACTGCGACAACAGCGCTGCAGATCTTTAATATCTTTTCCAGCTTCGGATCAATCGCATCATCCTCATAATATGGCTCTTCTGCATCATAAGCATCCTCCCGGACAGGATCCACTGTTCTGGAAGCTTCTTTGATCGCATTTAATTCAATATCTGATATTTTTTTGGTTGGAGAAGGATCTACTACCATAGACTCCAGCTTTACATATTCTCCGTCCGGCTCGTTGACAGCCCGCTTTAAATCGGCGATCAAGGCAGCTGCATTCAGATATCGCAGCTCCGGCTTCTTCTGCATACACTTTCGGACAATCTTTGACAGACTCATCGGGATCTCCGGATCCAGCTCATGAAGCGGAACCGCCTCCTCCTGGATGTGAGACAGAGCTACTGCTACCGTACTGTCTCCCTCAAACGGAACATTACCGGAAAGCATTTCATACATTGTAACACCCAGAGAATAGATATCACTTTTCTCATCACTATAACCACCCCTCGCCTGCTCCGGACTGATATAATGTACCGAACCCATGGCATTGGAAGTGATCGTATTGGATGTGGCTGCCTTGGCAATTCCAAAATCCGTAACCTTTACCTTGCCCTCTTTGGATATAATGATATTCTGTGGCTTAATATCGCGGTGAATAATATGGTTGTCATGAGCCGCTTCCATACCCTGTGCGATCTGAACCGCGATTCCCACAGCCTCATTGACATCAAGCTTTCCCTTTTTTTCGATGAATTTTTTCAAGGTAATTCCTTCAACCAGCTCCATCACGATATAATTATAATTTTCATCCTCGTCAACATCATATACATTTACTATATTCGGATGTGACAAACCTGCTACTGACTGTGCTTCCGCACGGAATTTTGCCACAAACTTTGCATCACTGCTGTATTCCTGACGCAGTACCTTAATAGCTACAAAACGGTTTAACCGGTGATCCTTTGCTTTGTACACATCTGCCATTCCACCTGAGCCAACTTTATCTATAATCTCATAACGATCACTAATCATCATACCCGGACCTATCATGCTTTTCCTCCAATCTATACCTGAACAAGTACGGCTGTGATATTGTCACTGCCGCCATTATAATTTGCCTGATCAATCAATTTGTCTCCGGCTTCCTCCAGAGATCCTGCGTGATGAATGATATACTCAATTTCTTCATCCTCTACCATATTCGTCAATCCATCGCTGCAAAGCAGGATCACATCGCCCTCCTGCACCTGCAGTTCAAAATAATCTGCCTGAACCATCTCGTCAATTCCCAGCGCACGGGTAATAATATTTTTTTGCGGATGAACCCTCGCTTCACTTTCTGTTATATTTCCGATCTTTACCATTTCCTCTACCAGAGAATGATCTGTCGTAATCTGCTGTAATTCATCCCTCAATAAATATAAACGGGAATCGCCAATGTTGGCAACATAAAGAGTCTCCTCCTGTAATGTACATGCCACCATCGTGGTTCCCATGCCTTCATATTCGCTATCCTCCTGTGCCGATTCATAAACGGCACGATTTGCATATGTGATGGCTTCCTCAAAAATCGTTACCGGCGTCTTGCTGGCACTTTCTCTGATCTGATAAACCATATTTTCAATGCATAACCGTGAGGCACGGTCTCCTGCTTTATGGCCGCCCATTCCATCCGCCACAATAAACAGATTTCGGAAACTACCCACTGGGTTGTCACTGCAAAACAAGCTGTCCTGATTCATGGTGCGCTTAATGCCGACATCCGTTTTTGAATATGACTTCATGTAGTTTCCCTCCTTTGTCTTTATTTCGTAAATGATTCCAGACTGCAAATAATGTCTGAATATTTATTTCTTCTGCATATACTCATTATAATACACAATACATTTTACTATAGTGTCCATAAAAAGGCAAGCAAAATCAAGGAAGCACCGTTATTTCTGATTTTTATTTCTCAGTTGTCCACAAGCCGCATCAATATCGCTTCCCATTTCCCGGCGTATTGTCACGTTAATATGATGCTTTTCCAGTTCCGTCTGAAACTGTCTGATATTTTCAGGAACAGACCGGCTTCCCATTCTGCCCTCTACCGCATTTAAAGGAATCAGATTGACATGACACAACATTCCCTTAAGACGTGAAGACAGCTCCTGTGCATTTTCTCTGCTGTCATTGGTTCCCTGCACCATAGTATACTCAAATGTGACGCGTCTCCCGGTCTCCTCGATATATGCACGACACGCCTCCAGAATTTCATTCATTGAAAAACGGTCTGCCACCGGCATCATCTGTCGGCGGATCTCATCATTAGGTGCATGAAGAGAGATCGCCAGCGTAATGGTCAGCTCCTCTTTCATCAGATCGTAGATCTTCGGAACAAGACCACAGGTCGATAAAGTAATATTCCTCTGACTGATATGAAGACCGTTTTCATCGGACAGCATCCGGATAAAGCGGATCACATTTTCATAATTGTCCAGGGGCTCCCCGATTCCCATAATGATCACGTTGGAAACTCTCTCCCCGATATGTCTCTGAATCTCATAGATCTGATCTAATATTTCAGAAGCAGCCAGGCTCCTTGTTAATCCTCCCACCGTAGAGGCGCAGAAACGGCAGCCCATCCGGCACCCCACCTGGGATGACACACAGACACTGTTGCCATGATGATATCTCATAAGCACTGTCTCCACCATATTACCATCAGAAAGCTCCATAAGATACTTCCTTGTCCCATCCTTTTTTGATATCTGTTCCCGGCGTATGGTAACACCTCCCAACGAGCACTCCCTCTGAAGTTTTTCCCGAAAGGCTTTTGACAGATTTGTCATTTCTCCAAAATCCCGCACCAGCTTCTGATGCATCCACAGATAAAGCTGTTTTGCACGGAACTTCTTTTCTCCCAATGTTTCAACAAACACCTGAAGCTCCTGCAGATCCATACTTTTAATATCCGTCTTTTCCATTATCACCAAGCTCCTTTCTGCGGAATGCAGCCAGGAAAAATCCATCTCCTCCGGCCAGATCCGGCAGAATCTGGATATATCCGTTCCCTGCTGTTTCACACTTTGCCGCTGCAGGCACGATATCCTCCAAAGATACCGGCTCAAACGGCAGGTTCTGCCTGATCCATTCTGCCTGCTGTTCATTTTCTTCCGGTGCAATGGTACAGGTACTGTACAATAATATTCCCCCCGGCTTGACATAGCGATACACGGTTTGAAGAATTTTTTTCTGCTGTTGTGCCAGAGTTTTAATATCCTGTAGTTTTGTTTTATATTTTATATCCGCCTTATGTCCGATCACGCCCAGACCGGAGCATGGAAGATCTGCTATCACGACATCTGCAGTTTTTTCCCATTCCGGCAAAAACTCCATGGCATCATGCTTTTTTAATTTCACATTGTGAAAACCTGTCCGGATCAGATTCTGCCGGATCAGTGATACCTTATCCTTTGTCAGATCACAGGCACGGATCAGCCCCTCTCCGTTCATTTTGTCCGCCAGATGAATGGATTTTCCTCCCGGCGCAGCACATACGTCGATCACCACACTTGATTCATCTACAGGTGCAGCAGCGCCTACGATCAATGAGCTTTCATCCTGTACCTGAACCCAGCCGTTTTTAAATGCCTCCAGATCACCTAGTCTGCCGTAATTTTTTATATGAAGTGACACCGGAAATAATTTACCGGACTCCACCTTTACCCCCTGATTCTGAAGAGATGTGGTAATCTCGTCCTTGGATGCCCTGGACAGATTGCAGCGCAGACTAATTCCCCGATCCTCCTGCAGGAAATTCTGCAGGATTGCTTCCGTCTTTTCAAAGCCATATTGATCAATAAAACGGGTTACGATCCATTCCGGCATGGAATACCATACCGACAGATGACGCACCTCATCCTTCGCCTTCGGATATGGCGTATCCTCATAAAAACGCACCACATTTCGCAGAACTCCATTTACAAAACCCTTCAGCGGAATCAGATGATTGGTACAGGCAAGCTTGACCGCTTCGTTACACGCCGCACTGTCCGGCACCTGATCCATATACATGATCTGGTATACCGCCAGCCGCAGGATCTCCCTTACCATAGGCTTCTGCTTTGCCACAGGCAGTTTAGAATACCGGTCGATCACATAATCAAGCTCAATACAGCGTTCAACGGTTCCCTCCACAAGGCGCATCAAGAACGCCCTGTCACGCTGCTCCAAAGGATATTTTTCTAAAATACTGTGAAGCACTTTATCACAATATTCTCCGTTTTCCATAATCGAAACCATTGCTTCCAACGCAAGCTGACGGGTACTTTTTGCTATTGTATTATAAACTGTTTTTCCCGCTGCCGGTCTTCCCGTATTATTTCTTTTATTGTCCTGGGGCATTCTGTCTTTCTTCCTCCATCAATGAAATATGCTATCCATACCACAATATTCCTTGTGCAATATGATCTTTGTTCTTTTGAATTTATGACTGTAGTATATAATGAAATATGGCAATTCACTTAGCTTCAGGAAAGTGTACTTCCCACTTCTAAAGTATATCCCCTCAGAAATGACTCGGCATCCATCCGCTTTTTTCCCTCTAACTGCAGGGAATTGATCTTTAAAAGATCTTTTCCGGTCTGTACCATAAAACTGTCCTTTTCCACCTGAACGATCCGGCCCGGCTCCCCCTTTGTCTCGGAAGGAACTACATCGGCATCCCAGATCTTAAGCATCTTTCCGGCCAGATGGGTATATGCACTTGGCCATGGATTCAGTCCACGGATAAGACGCTCGATGACCTCTGCGCTCTGGGTAAAATCAATCTCTCCCAAAGCCTTTGTAAGCATTTTGGCATAGGTATGCTTCTCATGCTTCTGCGGAACCGGCGACAATTCTCCCTTTTCCGCCAGATCAAGAGCCTTTAAGAGCAGCGGACCACCCAGCTCCGACAGCTTATCAAACAGACTTCCCCCCGTCTCCTTGGGAGCAAGCCGGTATTTCTCCACCAGAAGAATATCTCCTGTATCCAGTCCCTTGTCCATCTGCATAATGGTAACACCGCTCTCCGAATCTCCATCAATTACCGACCACTGGATTGGTGCTGCTCCCCGAAGCTTTGGCAGAAGGGATGCATGCACATTCATACAACCGTATTTCGGCAGGTTTAAAACAGTCTCCGGAAGGATCTGTCCAAAAGCAACCACGACGATCACATCCGGCTGTAATGCTTCAAGCTCCGGAAAAAATGCCGGATCCTTGACCTTTTCCGGCTGTAATACCGGCACGCCGGCCTCCATTGCCTTTTCCTTGACCGGGGAAGGCTGCAGCTTTCCGCTCCGTCCCTTCGGACGGTCCGGCTGTGTCACAACGCCAACCACGTCATGTCTGCTGTCAAGCAGCACCTGTAATGTAGGCACTGCAAAATCGGGGGTTCCCATAAATACAACTCTCATATTAATCTCCATTTCTGAGCAACTTATTACATAAAAACTCGCCTGTTCTAGTCCTGCTCCTCCAGATCGGAATTATTCATCAGCTCCCCCTCTACCAGAGAAACATATAACTGTCCATCCAGATGAGCGATTTCATGCTGAAATGCTCTCGCCAGAAGCTCCTCGCCTTCTACCACGATCTCTTCCATGTTTTCATTCAGTGCTTTAACCTTGCAATAATTGGCGCGGGTCACGATTCCTGTCTTGCCCGGTACACTTAAGCATCCCTCATAACCTGTCTGTTCTCCTGACTTTTCAATAATCTCCGGATTGATCAGAATGATCGGCTGATCTCCCTCCGGAGAAACATCGATTACAACGATCCGTTTCAGTACACCAACCTGCGGTGCCGCCAGACCAACTCCCTGTGCATCATACATGGTCTCCAGCATATCCTCGATCAGAGTCTGTGTCCTGGGAGTCATCTTTTTAACCTCCCTGGATTTCTGATATAATAATTCATCTCCAATAGTGCGTATTGTACGAAGTGCCATAATGCTACCTTCCTTTCTGGGAGACTCCTGTCTCCATCTTTATAGATTAAAATCAAACTGCAGTCTGCAGTCCCGGTATCTTTCCTGCGCTTTCATATATTGCTCCAGCATATTTTTGATCTGGCGAAGCACCCGGTAATCCCTGCATTTGGCATAAATAATATACCGATGCACATCCTTTGCTTTTGCCAGCGCCGCCGGAGCCGGTCCCAGGACCACTACCTGTTCATATTGTCTCATTTGCTCTGCCAGTCCCTCCGAAAGCTCTCTGACATGGCGCAGATCCTCAGAAAGCACCAATACTCCTAGTATATTAGAAACCGGCGGATATTGCAAGATTTGTCTCTGAATCAGCTCCTGCTGATAAAATCCCATATAATCCTGCTTTGCTGCAGCCACAATACTGTAATGCTCCGGCTGATACGTCTGAAGCACCACATCCCCCGGCTTATCTCCACGCCCGGCCCTGCCTGCCGCCTGGGCAAGGAGCTGGTATGTTCTCTCCGCAGCCCGGAAATCACCTACATTCAGGGACAGATCGGCAGCCAGAATACCAACCAGAGTCACATTTGGAAAATCGTGTCCCTTCACGATCATCTGAGTACCGATCAGAATATCAGCACTCCCTGATGCAAAGTCCTGAAGAATCTTCTCATGTCCTTCCTTTCCCGTAGTGGTGTCCGCATCCATCCGAAGCACCCCGGCCTCCGGGAAGCGCTCCCGTACCATCTGCTCTACTTTCTGTGTTCCGATTCCAAAGGTTCCAATATATTTAGACTGACAATTCGGGCAAAGTGCCGGCATTGGTGTCTGATACCCACAATAATGGCATACCAGCTGATCCAGCCGGCCATACCGCATGTGTGCAGTCAAAGAGACGGAACAATGGGGACATTTTAACACCTCACCGCATTTTCTGCAGGACACTGATCCCGCATAACCGCGCCGGTTCAAAAACAAAATGATCTGCTCCCGTTTTTGCAAACGATCCTCCATCAGTTCTGTCAGTTTTTCTCCAAAAATAGAACGGTTTTTCCGTTCCAGCTCCTCCCGCAGATCCGTCACCCATATTCTCGGAAGTACAGCTCCTCCGGCCCGGTGAGTCAGTGTAAATAACCGGTATCTGCCCTTCTGTGCCCTATAATAAGACTCCAGAGACGGCGTTGCCGAACCAAGGATCACGCTGGCCCCCGTCATGGCCGCCCGGTGGACCGCCACCTCTCTGGCATGATACTTTGGTGGCATTTCACTCTGATAGCTTGTCTCATGCTCCTCGTCCATCACGATCAGTCCCAGTCGTTCAAATGGCGTAAACAGAGCAGAACGGGGTCCGATCATAATATCAATCTCCCCCGCCTTTGCCCGTTCAAACTGATCAAATTTTTCCCCCTGGGATAACCGGGAATGCATAACCGAAACCCGTTCACCAAACCGGCGGTAAAAACGGCTTACCGTCTGAAAGGTCAGAGCAATCTCCGGGATCAGCATGATCACCTGTTGTCCCTGTGCGATCACCTGCTCAATGATCCTCATATAAACCTCTGTCTTGCCACTGCCGGTCACGCCATGGATCAAATAGGTTTTGCGGACTCCTGCCAGATAATCTGCCGTTATGGCATCAACAATCACCTGCTGTTCCTGATTCAGTACCGGCGGCCGGTCTGATATTCCCGACTGATGCACCGGATTCCGGTACTGACGGTTTTCCGATATCCTGACGACCTCCTGCTCCTGCAAACTTCGAAGTACCGCAGGAGTTGCTTTATGATCTCTCTGGAGCACCTCGTAAGAAATGCCTTCTTCATAATCCTCCTGATCAAGAATCGCCTGCAGCACCCTTACCTTTGCCTTATAATGCTTTCTGGCATATTCCTGTAAAATCTGCTCCAGCTCGCTTCGTACCACGCAGGGATAGACCATCCTGGTGATCTTCTTTTTGATTTCCCGCCGCACCGGAAGCACCGCCTTAATGGCATCATTCATCGTAGAACCGTAATTTTCTTTGATCCAATAAGCAAGGGAAAGCAGGTGTGATTCTGCAACCACTCCCTGCTTCACAATTTCCTTTATTTCCTTTGTCTTGTGAACATCAAACTTGGCCTCACCGGACAAACCAATGATATATCCCTTCAACTCTCTGTTTCCGCTTCCAAAGGGAATGATCACCATGGCTCCGATCACCGCATCCTCATGCATCTCCTCCGGCACAATATACTGAAATGGCCGGTCCAGGCTTTTTACGGATATGTCTACGATTACATCTGCAAATATCATATGTTTCCCCATTTCGCACTACTCGGTTATTACTTTATAAAACGACCATCCTTCACCACATCCGCAACCAGCTCACGCTCATCCATATGATGCTTTTGTCCTTTAATCTCCTGATAGTCCTCGTGTCCCTTGCCTGCCAGTACGATCACGTCACCCTCTTTTGCATTCTCAATGGCATAACGGATTGCCTCTGCCCGGTCAATGATCGTGACATATTCTCCATCTGCCTTTTGAACCCCTGTTACGATATCATCCAGAATCGCCTGCGGCTCCTCATTTCTTGGATTATCCGAGGTAACAATGGTCAGATCTGCAAGTTTCGAGGATACTTCTCCCATCTGGAAACGTCTGTCTCTGGAACGGTTTCCACCACATCCAAACAGACATACGAGACGCTTTGGATGATATTCCTTTAATGTTGAGAGAAGACTCTCCAGACTCATAGCATTATGCGCATAATCGATCATCAGCGTAAATTTTGAGGAAACCGGTACGATCTCCACACGTCCTTTGACACGGATCTTTGACAGCGAATCCAGAATCGTCTCCTCTTTCACCCCAAAGTGACGACAGATTGCAATGGCTGTCATGGAATTATAAACACTAAACTTGCCCGGAATATCAATTTCCACATCCATATCCAGCTTACCGCTCATATGATATGCAACTCCCAGAGTGCCTCCCTTATCCATCAGATGCACATTAGAAGCACGCAGATCGGCATTTTCCGAAAATCCATAAGTCTCCACCTCACAGGTATGCCCCTGCAGAATTTCCTCCAGATGAGAATCATCTGCATTAAAAATACCCTGACGGCACTGTCTGAATAACAGGCTCTTGCAATGAATATAATCTGCCAGATCCTTATGCTCATTCGGTCCGATATGATCCGGCTCCAGATTGGTAAAGATTCCATAATCAAAAACAAAGCCGCTGACACGGTGAAGCATCAGACCCTGTGAGGATACCTCCATAACCACACATTTGCAGCCGGCATCTACCATCTTACGGAAGGATTCCTGCACCACATAGGACTCCGGCGTCGTATTGGCAGACGGAATTTTTTCTTCTCCGATAATGGTTTCAATCGTTCCAATGAGTCCCGTCTTGTAGCCGGAATGCTCCAATATGGAACGAACCATATAGGTTGCTGTTGTTTTCCCCTTGGTTCCGGTAATACCAATCGTGGTGAGCTCCTTTGCCGGATGACCGAAAAATGCCGCAGACGCCTGCGCCAGTGCCAGTCTGGTATCCTCCACGCGGATCACTGTCACATCTGCTGACACCTCCACATCCTTCTGAACGATCAAAACAGGACATCCTTTTTCTGTGACCTCTTTTGCAAAATCATGACCGTCCCGCACGGCTCCGCAGATACATACAAAGACAGCTCCCGGTGCCGCTTTGCGGGAATCATAGATCAATGCAGATATCTCCTGGTCAATATGTCCCTGAACCACCTGATATTCCATATCCTCCAACAATGTTTTTAACTGCATGATATCCTCTTCCTTTCTATCTCACTATTTGATCATTTCCATAGACTCTTCACTGAGTTCTCCGTCATAAACAACACTAGCCGGTCCTGTCATCCACACTGTGTCATTCGCCCGGTCATAAAAAATCTCCAGATCCCCTCCGAGAAGATGAACCGTCAGATGCTCCTTTGTTTTGCCGTTCAGAACACATGCTACCGCAGAGGCGCACGTGCCCGTACCACAGGCCAGCGTCTCTCCTGATCCCCGTTCCCAGACTCTCATATTGATCTCATGATCATTTAATACCTGAACAAACTCGGTATTGATCCGTTTCGGAAACAGTTTATGATTTTCAAAGGAAGGTCCGATCTTTTCCAGGTCCAACGACGAGGTATCATCTACAAATATGACGACATGGGGATTGCCCATAGACACTCCTGTCATCCTGTAAACAACTCCATCCACCTCTACCGGTTCGTCAATAAACTGCTCCTTCTCCGAAAGAATCGGAATCTGTGCCGGATTTAAGATTGGAGAACCCATATTAACCTTTACCATACGGACCTTTCCCTCTTCTACCGTCAGATCCAGATATTTCATCCCGCCCTTTGTCTCTACGGAAATACTGGTTTTGTCTGTGAGACCATAATCATAAACATACTTTGCCACACATCGGATTCCGTTTCCACACATTTCTCCCTCAGAACCATCTGCGTTGTACATTGCCATCCGGAAATCTGCCTGAGTCGAAGGACAGATCAGGATCAACCCATCCGATCCCACGCCAAAATGACGATCACTCACAAATTTTGATACCTTTGCCGGATCCTCTATCATCTTTTCCATACAATTCACATATACATAATCATTACCACATCCATGCATCTTTGTAAACTTCATAAATACACCATACCTTTCCCGGCAGTATGTGCCGCTGTATATATATTTTTAACGGAGTTTCTGTTTGGATTTTCTATAGTATATACAACAATATACGCAATAAATATCCATTTATTGTCTCAAACATTACAATTACTGCCATCATATTTCAAGGCATAACCTCTGCCATAACAATTTTCAATCCGGAATGGTATCCCGGTC
The DNA here is from genome assembly GCF_014384985.1 of Jutongia huaianensis. Classification (GTDB taxonomy): domain Bacteria; phylum Bacillota; class Clostridia; order Lachnospirales; family Lachnospiraceae; genus Jutongia; species Jutongia huaianensis. The sequence goes on along the minus strand of NZ_JACRSX010000002.1, from coordinate 295,464 downwards.
AATTTTTTCCGCAGCTTTCGTATCATGGTATTGAGAACATCCTTCTCCGTCCCATCCTTTCTCTGCCAGATCTCCTCCATCATCTTCTCTGACAATACCATCTGTTCTTTATTCTGTAAAAGGAGACGAAACAAATAATACTCCTTACCGGTCAGCCCCAAAGTCTCTCCCTGCCACTCATAATCCTGCCGGTCCTCCAGATCCAAAAAACCCCGCCAGTAATGAAACGCACCGGAAACGCCTGCATATAAACGGAGCATTCTCTGCAGACGCAGGATCAGCACCGCTACAGATGTTCCTGCTCTGACATAATCATCCGCTCCCATTTCCAGGCATCTCACTTCCTCATAATCATTAGCAGGCTCCTGATATCCCAATGCGATCACCGGATATGTACTCCGACGGCAAACATTCGACAAAGTCTCAAACATGTCCTCCTGCCCGTCAAGACAAATCAACGCTGCGTCACATACCGTTTCATCCGTCACAATCGCTACATTTTCTCTCTGAAGCCTTTGTCTGATTCCTTTATCGTCTGCAGATGCGTTCGTGTATACCAGCAATCTCATAATCTGCCTCCTGTAAACTCCTCTTGAAATCTGCCATGTTCTCCAGACCGATTTTCCCCCTCCGTACGGCTCTTTGATAGCAATGATACTGCTTCCTCCACTGCTCCGGTGTCAAGTCAACCAGAACAATATCCGCACCGGCTCTCACCCCCTGTCGCATGCCATCCCGATCAAAAAATTCCACTGTCTGAGTCACCGGCATATACAGCTTCGGAAAAGACAAACGCAATAATGCCATCACAAAGTACGTCAGATCCAGCACCCCGTTTCTCTCTTTTTCAAAAGGGGTTCCATCCGATGCCAAAAAGGTTTCCACCATCATCATATCTGGTGCAAGCTGTCTCAAAAATGCAAACTCATCTGCCAGATCCGTGATCCGCTGATAGGGAGTACCGATCATAAATCCGGTTCCCACCAGATACCCAAGCTCTTTCAATTCCCACAGACATTGTTTTTTGCGAAGAAGCGACATTTTGTTCGGATGAAGTTTGTGGTAAAAGCGGTCGTCTGATGTCTGATAACATAACAGATATCCCTCTGCCCCGGCTTGTTTCCATGTCTGATACACTGCTCTTGACTTCTCTCCCAGAGACAAAAAGATTGTGATGTCCTTTGACAGCTTTTTCATTCCCCGGATCATTTCCGTAATCCGTTCTGTGGTATACCACAAATCCTCTCCTCCCTGGATCAGATAGTTTGTGATTCCATGCTGCAAACCGGCCTCGCAGCATGAAAGGATCTCATCCAGATCCATACGATAACGCTCCGCAAAACGATTATCCCTGCGCAAACCACAATAATAACAATCATTTTTGCAATAAGAGGATATATCAATGGTCCCAAGCCACTGTATGCTTTCCGCAGCCCGCTCCATCCGTGTCTGCATGGCATATTTACACACCAGCCCCATCAGCTCAGCATCACGGAAACGGATCATCTCCCCATATGCAGATGCATCCAGCTGTCCGGACACCCTTAAACGCTGTGCATATTCCTGAAGCCCCTCATTCAATGTTTTCTCCTCTTTTCCGTCTTTATACTTAAAGTCTTCCCCGTCTCATTACGTTTATGATGCCATATTTCTCCCCAAAACGCAAGCTGCATCCTTTCTTCCCCAAAAGAAAAAGACCTCCGTTATCGGGAGATCTTTTCTTTTATTCTACTTCAAACTGCTTCAGCAGTCCACATATCGTTTTGTCAAGCTCTGCTTTTAATTCCTCCAGGCTGCATGGCGTTCCATAAAGGATCACACTATAACAGGATGCACTAACCAGCTCCACGATCATGTAGATCATCAGCTCCTTCTGACGGAATTTCCGATTGGACTCTCCCAAAATCTCATCAAAGATATCCATACACTTAATATTTCCCATATTACTGATACGGATATGAGAAAATACAGCCCAACTGAGATTTTTAGAAATAAAACGCATCAGTGCTTTATTTTCATTAAGCTGATCCACTACATGATTTACAAGAAAGACTACTTTTTCTTCCAGAGTGGAGAATTCTTCCTTCCTCATCGCCTCCTCTGCCCTTTCAAAAAGACGGCTTGCCTTATTGGCAATCAATCTGTCTCTGATATCATACTTATCCTTAAAGTACAGATAAAAAGTCCCCTTCGCCATCTTTGCCTGTTTCGCAATATCGGATATGGAAGTGTTATTGATCCCCTTGGAGGTGAAAAGCTCGAATGCCGACATCAGGAGTGCTTCCTGCTTCTGCTTCTTTTTTTCTTCGACACGCTCGCCCATATAAATCCCCATTTCTATAGGATCATCCGGAACTTAAGCTCCGGATGATCCTTAAAAGCCTCTTATCTCATTAATCCTCATCTGACGTCAGTTCTTCTGTTGCCATAATGAACTTCACACTGCCGTCCATACCATCGGCATTTCCACTGAAGCTTGTATAATCACCGGAAATGCTGCTGATCTTGGAAAGTCTGTCATTGAGATTATCCGCACTGTCAAGCATCTCCGTTACGGCATCCGCAATCTTATTGATACCATCCTTATCAAACTCTTTCATTCCATCCTCTAAGATAGAAGCACCATCATTGAGGCTGTCAATTCCATCAGAGACCTTACCGGTTGCATTGACCAGCTTTGTCATACCTGCAAACAGCTTGCCTGTTCCCTGATCCAGAGTAACCACTCCCTTGCGAAGCTTATTGCTGTTACCGGTAAGTTTCTTTGCTCCCTTAGTGATCGTGGATGCATTCTTGATCAGACCTGCTGCTCCATCATTCAACGCTTTATTGTTGCCAGTCAGTGTACCGGCTGCTGTATTCATCTTGCCAATGCTCTCAGAAAGCTGTGTTACACCTGCTTTCATCTGTGCATTTCCATCAGTCAGCGCCTTGGAGCTGTCACGAAGCTGTGCTGCATATCCGGACATAGTACCTGCTGCTGTTTCCAGAGAAGCGGCTCCTGTATAAAGGTTTGTTCCTGTAGATGTCTTGTCTGTTGCTGCCTTCATAGTTGCAAGCGCTGCTGCGAGATCTGCTGCACCATTCTTGTCGGCATCTCCATCTGCCTTGCCGTTTGTAGCGGCATCCACTGCGGCTGCCACCTGCTCACCGCCCTGAATATACCGGATCGCACCCTGTAATGCTGCAACTGCCTGTTTTGCGTCAGCATTTCCTGCCTCTGCCCCCGGCTGATACTGCTGTACCAATGCCTGCAGTCCATTCACACAAGCTTCCAGCTCGGCTGTCTGTTTCAGCTGCGATGCTGCCGCATTGATCTGTGTAACTCCTGCCTGTGCTGCTGTAAGACCATCGTCAAGCTGTCCGATGCCATCCTTCAGACTCTTGGTTCCTGTGGTCATCTGATTCATATTTTCTTTTGCAAGAAGCTTATTCACAGAGGCAACATATGTGTCAACACCACTGCCAAGCTGCTCATACTGTGCCGGCAGATCCTTTGTAGCGGTACGGAGCTGATTGATTGCATCTACCAGCTGACTGGTACCGGAGGTGTATGCCTGCACACCCTTTGACAATGTCTTAGCGCCATTTACATAAGTGGTAACACCTTTCAAAAGCTTATCGGTACCCTTTGTATAGCTTATAATTCCTGTCTTTAATGTGCCGGTACCATCCTTTAATGTGGAAACTCCGTCCTTTGCACTCTCGACAGCATCTGCATACTCGGAAAAATTGTCACTTAACTTCTCGGTTCCCTCATGAAGCTTCTCAGTTCCGTTTACAAGCTGTGAGGATGCATCCGTCAGATCATCAATCTTATCGGTGAGCTCATCCATATCGTCAATCTTATCAAAATCAAGCTCATTAAAAAGCTGATTGGTTGCTACAGTATAAGTGGAATTCATCTCAAAATCTTTCACATCCGCCTTGATGGTTACCGTGTCTGTGATCTTGTCACTGATCTTGGAGGTATCAATATCCATATCATCACCAAAATCAAGATTATCAAGATCAAGGCTTTCTGCCAGCCCCGGAAAACCATAGGCAACAACTACATCATTGTCCCCCTCCGACACCAGAGTACCGTTATCGATCGTAACATTTTCAAAATTATCTACCGGAAGGATCATTCCTGTTACCATCATAAATGGGGTGTAGAGTTCTGTCTGCTTACCAGCCAGGGAAACTGTCTGTTTGGAATGATTTGTATACTTAATGGTCATCTCAAGCTTACCGCTCTTTCCAATCAGATCCTTTGGTGCTGTCTCCTTACCATCCAGTTTATAGGTGATCGTCATGCTGACCGGAAGGTCTTTATCAGTCTTGCCCTGATAATAAATATCCTGATCCCCTGTATTCCAGGTAAGCTTGTCGCCGTTCTGCTCAAATTTCTCATCGCCCTTTACGTTTTCGATATCTGTCAGGTCTGACACGTCCTTCACGCTGCCATTGATACCTGAATTTTTCAACCAGTCAGATACAACCACATCCTTTACACTTCCTGCGGCATCTGTATTGACATATACTGTCTCCTGCTTTGATACCTCATCCTTATCCAGTCCACCGGACTCATTTGTTTTCACCTTTTCACTTGATACACTGGCAGCCATAGCATCTACTGCAAATGTGTGACCGGCATATTCTACACTGCCGGTAAGAAGACCGGCTGTCAAAACCCCCGTTAATCCTAATGCCAGGATTCGTTTCATATTCTTTCTCATAGTAATAGTCCTCCATTCTTTTCTCAGCCCGCAAACTTTGAGCCGCAGGCACAAATTTGCAAAGCGAATTGCATTCGCTTTATACTGCCTTTCTGCTAATCTATGATAACTTTGCCTTTTTCGCTTCTTTATCTCTCTGAATAATACCGGCTTTACGCATATCCCATGAAGTCCGTACGATCACTCCGTCAAACAGCCACAGCATTGCCGGCAGGATACAGATAACAACTACCATACTGATCACAGCTCCTCTGGCAAGAAGTGTTACAATAGACTTGATCATATCGATCTGGGAATAAAGACTTACGCCAAAGGTTGCGGCGAAGAATCCAAAACCACTGGTTAAAATCGATTTAACGGATGTCTTGTGTGCAATAGTGACGGCTTCAGCCTTGCTTGCACCGTTGATCCTCTCCTTGTGATAACGGCTGGTCATCAGGATCGCATAATCCACGGTAGCACCAAGCTGTATGGTTCCGATCACGATACTCGTCACAAACGCTAACGACGTATTGGTATAATATGGAACCGACATATTGCAGGCAATCGCAAACTCAATCACAGATACCAGTATGATCGGTATGGAGATTGATTTAAATGTGATCAGGATGATCAGGAAGATTGCTGCAATGGAAATGGTATTTACATTCTTCAGATCCACATCGGTAACATCCTGCAGATCCTTCATCAGCGGCGCCTCACCAATAACCATGGCCCCCTTCTGATAGCTCTTTACAATCTTATTGATATCGGTGATCTGTGCATTGACCTCATCCGTCGCCGATTTGTAATCGGAGCATATAAACATCAGCTCATAATCCTTTGTCTGTAAGATATCCCGCAGACTGTCCGGAATCATACTCTCCGGCATATTCGGTCCAAGCAGGGAGCTGAGACCGATCACCCATTTTACACCATCAACCTTCTCGATCTTATTGCTCATATTCTTTTTGTCCTTTGCAGACAGATCTCCGTTTTTCATCAGAACGATATGCATATTACTCATATCAAACTCCTCGGAGAGTTTATCATTTGCAATAGCACTTGGGATGGTCTTTGGTAATGAAGAATCAATATTGTAATAAATCTTGTAATTTGCATTACCATAAGCTGCCGGTGCGATCAAAAGCACGAATAATGCCAGCGCAACCCAATGATACTTCACAACTATCTTAGACAGACCGTCCAGATTTGGCAAGAGAGATTTATGAGAAGTTTTATCAATTGCTTTATCAAAGGTCAGGATCAATGCCGGAAGCACTGTTACACAGGCGATAACACCAATGATAACACCCTTTGACATTACGATGCCGATGTTGGTACCAAGTCGGAAAGTCATACTACACAGTGCCAGGAAACCGGCAATCGTTGTCAGGGAACTACTTGATATAGATACAAATGTATTGGTAATGGCATGCTTCATCGCACGCTTGTTATCTCCCGGGAATCTCTCCTTATTGGCCTCGTAGCTCTCCAGCAGGAAGATGGAATAATCCATGGTCACCGCCAGCTGCAGCACCGCGGCCAGGGCCTGGGTGATATACGATATCTCTCCCAGCATAAAGTTACTGCCCAGGTTATATACGATCGCCATACCGATATTCACCAGGAAAATGAATGGAGTTACAAAAGACTCCATCGTGATCAAAAGCACTAAAAGAACCAAAGCTCCGGCGATCATTACATAAACCGGCATCTCCTTTAATGCAAGGTCTTTAATATCCGTTACAACTCCGGACATTCCGGCGGCAAACGCTTTCTTTCCAACTGTCTTCCGGATATCGGCAATGGCATCCATAGTATCATCGGCTGATGTCGTATTGTCAAACAGCGCGATCATCATAGTGGCATCTCCGTTAAAGAATGCGTCCCTCAACTTCTTCGGCATCATCTTCGTCGGAACCGAAATATCCAGCGCATCATCATACCAGAGAACATCCTCCACATGATTAATGGTCTCGATCTTCTTTTCCAGATCTGCCGCATCCTTCATGGACATATCCTCCACAACGATCATGGAAAACGCTCCCATTCCAAATTCATCCACCATGACATCCTGTCCCTTGACCGTCTCAAGACTATCCGGCAGATAACTCAGAATATCATAATTCACTCTCGTAGAAACATAACCGATTCCACTTGGAATCAACAGTATCACGGCAAGCAGGATAATAATATTTTTATGCTTGGTGATAAATTCTGCAAGTTTCTTCATGTCATTCCTTCCTTTCTCTTTAATTTTAAAAAATGACCAATAGTCATTTTCTTAATCTATAGGGTATAATATCACAAAAATGACCACCGGTCAATAATTTTATTAAAGAAAAAATGTCGAATATCTACACGATATTTTCAAAGCATTTGTGCATATTTTCATGCCATTCTTTTAATGATATTTTTCTTCATTAACGCAGACTGATTCTGATCACAGCATCAAAAAGCCGGTCCCCTGAGACAAACTTCATCCGTCTCCGAAAACCGGCAATTTTTCTGATATTTCAGATACTCATCCTTATTTTTAAACAACTTATCGCATAAGATAACACTATTACAGCGATTACTCCTGCGTCAATAAAAGCATAATCTCATTGCTTCTGGCAACAAACTGTGTCATCTCCTCAGCAGAAAGTGGCTTATTGGCAAGCATCGCCAGATCATACAGCTGCTTACAGAACATATCCACATGCTCTCCTTCGGTATTGTCAAGAATATACTTCACTAAAGCATTGTTTGCATTGAGGATCAAAGTCTCTCCACCGCCAAACATACTTGTATCCATTCCCATACCGCCGGCACTGTACATCTTCATCATATCCTGCATACGGCGGGTTTCCTCTGACAGAGTGATCATGGAGGAGATATTCTCATTCTTGAGATTCTGTACCTGTACCTCCAGCTGATCCTTGCCAAGAGCCTTTTTAAATACATCGCCGAGCGTCTCGGTCTGCTTCTTTAATGTCTCCTCGTCTCCCTCTTCCTTCATAGAATCTGAAAGATCGGAGTCAATTCTCTGGAAATGTACCTTGACGTCCTCACTCTGCTCCAGCTGTGTGATAAACGGCTGATCAATGGTATGTGCCAGAATGAGAGCATCCATTCCTTGCTCCTTAAAGAGGTTGATATACTGGCTCTGCTGCTGGATATCGGTGACATAATAAACTGTCGTCGGCTCCTCTTCCTTCCCGGCAGTCTCTTCTCCTGCCTCCTCCTTTGCAACATCCTCTGCGTCAACAACCTCCGGCTGCTCACTATCCTCTTTGCCTTTCATATTCTCTACATACTCCGGCAAAGTGATATACTTGTCATCCAGATTCTTAAAGATAATGAAATCCTTCATCTTCTCCTGGAACTTCTGATCCTTCAGGCAGCCAAATTTGATAAACGGACTGATATCATCCCAGTATTTCTCATAATTCTCACGATCAACCTTGTACATACCGGACAGCTTGTCTGCTACCTTTTTGGTAATATAATCGGAAATCTTTTTGACAAAGCCATCATTCTGAAGTGCACTTCTTGATACGTTCAGTGGCAGATCCGGACAATCGATCACACCCTTCAGAAGCATCAGGAATTCCGGAATGACTTCCTTAATATTATCTGCGATAAATACCTGATTGTTGTACAGCTTAATAACACCCTCTAAATTGTCATACTGGGTATTTACCTTCGGGAAATAAAGGATACCCTTTAAGTTAAACGGATAATCCATATTCAGATGAATCCAGAAAAGAGGCTCCTTGTAATCATTAAATACCTTGCGGTAGAAGCTCTTATATTCCTCATCGGTGCATTCATTTGGATGCTTCATCCAGAGAGGTGTGGTATCACTCAGGGATACCGGTCTCTTATTGATCTTCGCCTTTTCCTTAGCAGGAGAAATTTCTACGGTCTCTTTCTCTCCGTTTTCGTTCTCCTTCTCCTCTGTCTTAGCTTCCTCCGTAAATTTTTCTACGACAACATCATCCTCGCGGATATCAGCGGCATCAATCGTCTCATATTCCTGCTCTGCACCTTCCTTTGACAGGTAGATATTTACCGGCATAAAGGAACAATACTTCTCAATAATCTCTTTGATGCGGTATTCATTTGCAAACTCTACACTGTCCTCTGACAGATACAGAGTAATCTTTGTGCCAACCTCTTTCTTGTCTCCGTCAGACATCTCGAAATTGATACCGCCCTCTGACTCCCAGTGAACCGGAGCAGCATCCTTCTGCCAAGACAGGGTATCGATCGTCACCTTATCCGCCACCATAAATGCAGAATAAAAACCAAGACCAAAATGACCAATGATCTGATCTTCGTTCGTCTTGTCCTTATATTTCTCCAGGAAATCTGTTGCACCGGAAAATGCCACCTGATTAATATATTCCTTGACCTCGGCCTCTGTCATACCGATACCGGTATCAGTGAAAGACAATGTCTTATGCTCCGGGCTGACCTCGACCTGAATGCTTGCCTTATAATCCTCCGGAAAATCATATTCTCCCATGACTTCCAGCTTCTTTAACTTCGTGATAGCATCACAACCATTGGATACCAACTCACGTACAAAAATATCATGATCCGAATACAGCCATTTCTTAATGATCGGGAACATATTCTCTGATTCAATTGATAAACTACCCTTTTCCATCTGCATAATAACAACCTCCTAAATTCACTTTATTATACATATACTAAAAAAATATCTGCCAGCGGAATAATTAGCAATCACTCGTATCGACTGCTAACAACCATTCTGGTAGATATCTTATTACGATTTTAAAAAAATGTCAAGACAAATTTAGCACTCTTTAAAAAAGAGTGCTAAAACATATTACAATATAAATGTGCTGCCACTTGCAACATCCACACCAATGGCAGATCCGGAAACAGGAATCGCTATCGCTCCTCCGGATGTAACAGACGGCTGCGTTGGTTCCGGTACCGGCCGGACAACTGAATCCCTGCTTACCGTCACTGTACAGACTGCCTTTTTTCCATTGATCGTTGTAAATGTAACAACAGCCTGTCCTTCCTGCCTGGCTGTCATCACTCCTTTGGAGGACACCGATACAATGTCCGTATCTGAGCTGATCCAGACTCCTTTTTTATTAGAAGAAAGCACCTTTTTCGGTGTGACTGTTGCTTTTAACGATTTTTTCTGATCCACTTTCATTTTGACAGAAACCGTTGACATTTTCACCTTTGTTGGTACAAACTGCGCTACGATCACCTTAACTAATTTTTTTAATGATTTATTTTTTTTCGAGGTCACACGGATTGTTGTGACACCAGTCTTCTTTCCTTTTACCACTCCTTTTTTGGTCACAGAAGCAATTTTCCGATTGGCAATCTCATACTTAACCGCTTTACTCGCTCCTCCCGGTGCAATAGATGAAACCTTTAATGTCTGTTTTCCATGGAGTTTCACCAGCACTGTCGTGTAGTTTAATGCCATTTCCATCGGTCTTGCCGCTGCGGTCGCTTCTCCCGGCATCTGGACAACCAGAACTGCTACGATCACTACCATTACCATCATACGCTTCATAACGGATTTCATTATCATTCCCTGCCTTTCTCTGATCCGCTATCGCCCCATCTCTTTTGTTATCTCTCTTCTCCAGCCACAGATCCCCCTTTATTTCTTCTGTGACTCCACGCAAGACAAAGCAGATGCAATCACCTTATCCATATCAAAATACTGATATTGTCCTAATCTTCCCCCAAAGATCAGGCCCTGCTCCTGCTCTGCAAGCTCCTGATACTTACGATATAACTCCGTGTTTTTGGAATCATTCACCGGATAATACGGTTCCTCCCCCGGTTTCCATTCAGAGGAATACTCTCTGGTGATCACCGTTACCGGCTGCTTTCCAAAAGTAAAATGTTTATGTTCGATGATTCTGGTATATGGAACATCTGCTGCCGTATAATTTACAACTGCATTCCCCTGATAATTCTCACAGTCTAACTTCTCGGTCTCAAAACGAAGAGAACGATACTGCAAATGTCCCAGAGTGTAACCAAAATATTCATCAATCGGTCCCGTATATACCGTTGTATCCGCATCAATCTCATTGCGCACCTGAAAATAATCTGTCTCCAGACGCACCTCAATCCCTTCCAGCATTTTCTCTACCATTTTTGTATAGCCATCTACCGGAATTCCCTGATAACGATCATTAAAATAATTATTGTCATAGGTAAACCGCAGAGGAAGCCGTTTAATAATAAACGCCGGAAGCTCGGTACACTTCCTGCCCCACTGCTTCTGGGTATACCCCTTGATCAGCTTTTCATATACATCGGTTCCCACCAGACGGATTGCCTGCTCCTCCAGATTGGCCGGTTCTTTGATTCCCGCCTTCCGGATCTGACGTTCTATGATCTCCTTCGCCTCTGCCGGCGTCTTGATCCCCCACATTTTGCTGAAGGTATTCATATTAAATGGAAGATTATAAAGCTCATCCCCATAAACTGCCACCGGAGAATTGATATACTGGTTGAACTCTGTATAACGATTCACATACTCCCAAATCTTTTTATCCGATGTATGAAAAATGTGAGCACCATAACGATGTACATAAATCCCGTCTATCTCTTCTGTATAAATATTTCCTGCGATATGTTTCCTTTTGTCGATCACAAGGCACTTTCTCCCCATATTTGTCATTTCTCTGGCAAATACAGCACCAAACAGACCTGCCCCAACTATCAGATAATCATACTTCATTTCATTCTCCCTTCCGCCACATTATATTCTAGCGCACTTAATTACAGATGTAAAGTATTGCGATTGTTTCCTAAGAAATAAAACTTTCCAAACACTTCCATTCCCGGATTACCGTGAGGATCTTCTTTTTTAAACATCCGGTCCCACATAGCAAAAAACATCCTCCATTGTTCCCGCTGCTGTACAGTTGTTCTTTTCCTATCCATCATTCCCGGCTTTTTGACAAAAGAAACATACGGTGTATAAATACAGTCTCCCCATCTCTTTTTTGCCTTCAGGCACAGAGAAAACCAGGTTTGATCCGAAAATGCTCCCCAGCCATTCCACTTCTTGGTTCCAACTTCCAGATTTTCCTCTACCCAGTCACTGTATACCTCTTCCTTCACAGCCAGAACAGCTCCTCCTGCCAGAGAAACATTCTGCCGAAATGCCAGGCGGTTCATATAAGACGGATCCCTGCGGGGTACCCCCCGGTACAGGCTGTAGATCTGCTCCGGTCTGGCTGCGCTGTAACCATATCCGGCATGATAAACTCTTCCCCGGTTATCATAGACTATCGGAGCTGCCACCATATTCTCCCTCGGGACAAGACAGGACAAAAGCTCCTGCATCCATTCTGCTCCCGCCTGCTCCGGCTGATAACCTTCTCTTACCAGCACGATCACATCAAATCTTTTTTCATCTACCTCAAAACGCGGCTGATTGACCGCACGAATCTCAATCTCATAAGGCAGCTCTTTTAAGCTGTGTTCCAGATCTCGGGCGATCACCTCCGTTTCTGCCATAACGAGAACCTTTGTCGTTTCCGGTATTTCATAATGCAACCGGTAAAAGGGTCCATATCCTTCCGCACTGCTGACTTTGCCAGGAATCTTTCTACGCAGGAGATGCGCCTCTAACGCTCTCCTTCCCGCCTCAACAGTATATGGCTTTGCTGCCGTGGAAGAGGCCACCGATCCCTCATGAATCCTCCAGTAATACCGCACCTTCGGCACATGATAGATATTATCTGCCTCATCCGTCAGGCGAAGCAGCATATCATAATCCTGACTCCCGTCATATTCCTTTCGAAAGCCTCCTGCTTTTTCCAGAAGGCGACGGGAAAAAACAGAGAAATGACAAATATAATTATTGCTCCGAAAACTCTCCGGCGAAAAGTCCGGCTTAAAATGAATATTTTGCACCCGATCCGGTGTTCCGTCAAAAGACAGCTCATCCGTATAAATAAATTCCCCCTGATGATAATTGATCGCCTGCATCACATCATACAATGCCGATGGATGAAGAATATCATCATGATCCAGCAGTGCAATATATTCTCCTGTGCTCATCTCTATCGCACGGTTGGTATTTTCTGAAATTCCCTCATTGATCATAAGCCGCTGATAACGGATTCTGCCGTCTTCCTTTTGAGCCTCCTGTGCAAGCTGCTGCAGCATCCGGCTGCACTCCTCATGATCGCTGGCATCTGCCAGACAAAGCTCCCAGTTTCCATAGGTCTGGTTTCTAACAGAATCCAGCATCTGCCGAAAGAAATCCTCTCTCGTATTATACAGGGGAACAACGATACTGATCTTAATTTTCCTGTCAGGCTTCCACTGCTCCTGTGTCCGTCTATCCGTCTCCGATATGGTAAGTGGACAGTATTTTCTCCCCAGATAATACTTGATATAGCAGCGGTACACAACTTTTCTGGCAGTATACCATATTCCATAATCCTTACAGAAACCACCTAGTTTTTTCCATATGTTCATGAGCAGATCCTTTCCTCCCCCTTGATCTCATTCACTAATAATTTCCCAGCAGCAATATAATATGAAATATTCTGTCATCCTCCCTGCGCTGGCGATAAAGCTCTGTATCTCTCAGGAAACGCTTTCTTGCCCAAAAGGATTTCCGTACCTTCAGAAATCTCTCTGCCAGCCGCATATTTTCATTCTCTGCGCCCATGTCACCAAAAATCCGTATAAATTCCTCCAGCTGATGACTGATATTGCCACGATTTCTGCGAAACCTTTTAAGCCGCATTTTCCATTCATCCATTTTTCTTGTCTTTGTTCCCAAAACATTTCCCTGATGCTGGCGATAACAGATATATGGGGTCTCGTCATAATAAATCTCGCCAAAGCATGTAGCGATCAGATACAGCCACCAATCGTGCATCACCGTAAATTGCGGCAGCTCTTTTACTACCATCTCCCGAAGCGACTGATCAAACACTGCCGTACAGCCGGTCACAATATTTTCAATCATGGCATTCCGGAATCCCGGCCGCATTGGCGGGCGCTTGATCTCCGATTCCAGCGGCTGCAGATTCTGGTCTACCAGCTTTGGCCTGCAGCAATACAAAACCGGGACATCTTTCCTCATGGCATCAATGATCTCAACCGCACGGGTCATCTTATCCTCCATCCAGTAATCATCCTGATCACAAAACGCATAATAATCGGATGTATCCACTCTTTGAAGCAGTTCAAAAAAGCTGCGGATCACACCATGGTTTTCTCCCTGATACCAGAAAACCTTCTCCGGATATCTCCCGGCATACTCTTCCAAAATATCCTGCGTTCCATCCGAGGAACCATCATCACGGATCACAATGCGAAAAGCGGCCTTTCCCAGCTTCTCACAATTTTGATCCAACAGAGAATCCATCTGCTCCCTGATATATTTTGCTCCATTATAAGTTGACATGAGTATCTGTAACGTTTTCATTAATTTCCTCCATAACGGACTGATAAATCCTGCGCATCTTATCCTCTACCACCGGCAGCGCAAACTTCTGTACCCTTTGCCTGTTCCACTGTCCCATCTCCTGACGCCGCTGTTGCCGGGAAATCCCGCTCTTTCCACCTCTTTCGGAAAACATGCGACGCACCTTTACTCCGTAGCTTTCCGGCTCCCAGTCATCTGCCAGATAACCACCCTTTGTATGCTCTAGCAGATCCGTAATCCCCCGGATCCTTGTAGCAATTACCGGCAGCCCCACTGCCATAGCCTCCATCACCGCCACAGGAAGTCCTTCCTGAAAGGATGGAAATACGAAGCAGTCCGCCTGACAGAGCATTGCCGGAACCTGTTCCACATACCCCGCAAACTTCACCCGGCTCTCCAGCCCCAGCTCATGTACATACGCTTTTAATTTGTCCTCCTCCGGACCGGAACCGCAAATAATATAAACCAAAGGCAGATCTAACAGCTCTTTCATGGCGTCAATCATAACAATATGATTTTTCCTTTGGGTAATCTCTCCCACACTGATTAAAATACCATAATTATCCGGAATCCCATACTTTTCATAAATATCCCGCTTCGCTTCCGACTTTCCCAGAGAATAATCCGTCTTGCACCAGGAACGAAACTTTTCCAGACGCATACCGATTCCCATAATCCGCTCCACCGATCCTCTGACCGGAAACTTCTGCGCCCTTTGATAATCTTCTTCATTGATCAAAATAAGTCTGTCCGTAAAACGGGACAAATACCGTTCCACCGGATAATAGATCCAGTTCTTTAAAGGTGCTCCCTCATAAAAGTGAAGACCATGGGCTGTATAAAGAACAGGAACCTTCCTCCCTGATTTTTTCCTCACTGCCTGCGCAGCCATTCTGGTAACTACACCACTCATGGGCATATGACAATGAATCAGGTCAAAAGCTTCCTGCTCCATAAGCTCCTTCAACTGATGATATGCTTTCCTGACGCCGTTTGAAAAGGGGGATCTCTCAAAATCGATCTGATGACAAATAAGTCCCATTCCGTCCAGACGGTGATTATCTTTTCCATAAACTACGGTATTAAAATTAGCAGCATAATGAACCTCAAAGCCCATTTCCTGTAATATTTTCACATTATTCGCCTCAAACTGCGGAAGAAATCCGCTGACTCTTGTGACAATTAACGCCTTCATGATCAGCCTCCACTATTTTCTGACAATCTCCTTTACAATCTCCTCCACTGACTCCTGATCCTGCCCGGAGTCTTCCTTCTGCGCCGTTACCTGTCCCTCGGCAACCCCCTCCGTGGCATCCTTTTTCAAAACCGTTTTGACCGTCATCAGGATCAGCTTCAGATCCATCCAGAAAGAATAATTTTCTATATAAAATAAATCAAGCTTTAACTTATCATATGGTGTGGTATTGTACTTTCCATATACCTGGGCAAACCCTGTCAGACCTGCCTTTACTCTTGTCCTGAAATTAAACTCCGGCATATCCTCACAATACTCCCGTATAATCTCCGGTCTCTCCGGACGCGGTCCTACAAAAGACATATCTCCCCGGATAATATTAAGCAGCTGTGGCAGCTCATCAATTCTCGTTGCACGGATAAAATGACCGATCGGGGTAATCCTGCTGTCATTTTCTGAAGCAAGCTTGGCAACACCATCACTCTCTGCATTCACGATCATACTGCGGAATTTGATAATTTCAAACTCCCGGTTGTATTTGGTACAGCGCACCTGCTTATAAAACACCGGTCCCCTGTCATACAGCCTGATCGCCAGTGCCGTCAAAAGCATCACCGGCGACAAGATCACCGTCAGTGGAACTGCAATCATCAGATCCAGAGCTCTTTTGGCCAGACGCTGGTCAAAGCTCAGAGTATATCCCTTCGACAACAGAAACGGGGTATCAAACACATGAATCCGGTCTGCTCCCATCAGGATAATATCAGACACCTTCGGAATAACATAGGCACGCACCTTATGTGCATAGCAGTATTTTAAAATATCATTTCTCTTGATAGCAGAAATATCTCCAATGATCACTGCCTGAAAAGATTTCATTTTTTCTGCGATGGCGTCGATTCCCTCATCAATATTGATGGCATCATATATCGCATACTTGTCTCTTCTGGCCTCTACCTTATAAACCAGATCTGCAGCCGGACGTTCTCCATAGATCAGCAGGATCTTCCATGGCTGAAAGATCCGGTTGTAAAAATGGATAATAATGACATTCCAAATGGTGGAAACCACCATCTCTGTCAGCAGAACTAAAAACAGATATGTCGGACTTACGATACCAAATGCCAGCAGACAGATGATAAAATAAGCCACAATATTGGTAAAAACCAGACTCAGATACTGCGACAGCATCACTTCAATCCTGCGGAGCTGACCGATCTTTAAGCCCCCATACATCGTGGAAAAGAAAAACATCAGCAGCGCATATAATGCAAGCAGTGCATAATGTCCTTTCCGATAGAATGTGATCTGAAACATCGTCGATGCATAATAGCCATACCATGCATATGCAAAGATTAACGTCATCAATATAATATTTACAAGTGATGCAAAAAACAGTATTGTACGTTTATATGGATCGTAGTTTTTCGTTTCTCTTTCCATGTTTACTCTTTCCCCTGCTTTATCCCCTATAATTTCCATTGGCAGCCTCTGCGTCTGCCCTCTTATTTCATCAGATTTTCCATTCCCTGCTTTTTAATATTTTCAAGGGATTTATAAATATGCTCATTTGCCAGCTTTTCTGCCAGCTCTTCATTTTTTTCCCGGACGGCATTCAGAATTGCTTTATGCTCCTGGGCAGCCTTGCCGGCACGTCCCTGGGAAGACAGCGTGTTTTTCCGTACACGCTCCACATAATGATGATAGTCCGATAAAATGTGTTCCAGAACAGTGCTGCCACATGCCTTATATAACAACAGATGAAATCGGTTATCCAGCTCAAAAATCTGCTCCCAGTGCTCCCTCTGAATATGAAAATCACTAAGATATGTGATCTCATCCAGATCATCTAACTGTTCCTCTGTAATATTGCGGCATGCCCATTTTGCGCAAAGTCCCTCCAGATAAGATCGTATCTCATATATATCAAAAATATCCTTGGCCGTGATTCCATCCACATAAGCTCCCTTGTTGGGAATAATGGTCACAAGACCCTCCAGCTCCAGCTGACGAAGTGCCTCTCTCACAGGTGTTCTGGAAACTCCCATGGATTTACTGATCGCAGCCTCCCGAAGCTCATCATTTTGTGCATATTTTCCGGACAAAATATCCTCCCGCAGACGATGAAATACCTTTCCCCGCAACGAATACCGATCCGGCATTTCCTTTTCTCCATTATAATTATCCATATCTATCCTCACTCCGAAGCTCCTTCCTGTGAGCTCCTTTTTCTAAACCATTGCCGATATCATAACACATATTAAAATAATTTGAAAGAGCAAATAACTTTAATATAAGAAGTAACTACCATTCTTTTCTCTTTTTTGGTTGAGAAATCCCTCCAAAACGTATATAATTATTCTGTGAGTAATCGCAATAAATTGAATTTATCTGGAGGAAATTATGTCTTATAACAAAAACAAACGAAAACAGCCCCAAAAGGAACAAAAATATCCTCTTGGACTACTGCTTCCAATCATTGCTTTTCTTGCAATCATCCCTTTAATCACGATGATGCACCAATATAATACCAATCTCGGTCAGTTTGAATGGTACACCACATACACAGATTTTACAGACTTTTTCTTATATTTTAAAATGGTCTGGATTATTATTGCCTGTGTATATGTGCTGTTTTGCATGGCATATTTATTCTTTTCCGCTGAAAAGGATCCCATCTGGATCAAATCCCTGATCCCTATGGCCGTTTACTGTGGACTGGCTCTTCTGTCAGCTATTGCTTCGAAATACTCCGGCTTTTCCTTCTCCGGTATCTTCGAGCAGTTTGAATCCGTATGGGTTCTCGTCGGCTATGGTCTGATGGTTTATTACAGCTTCTTTATTATGCAGAATGAATCCGCTCTGAAACGTACCATGAACTGGTTTATGATCGGCATTGCCATCATGGCATTTCTGGGACTTTCCCAGGTATTCCGTCATGATTTCTTCCAGACCGGCTTCGGCCAGAGCCTGATCAAGCCATCGACCTATACCGAAGAGCTGGTATTCAATTTCGAGCCCGGTCGTCCTTATATGACACTTTACAATCCTAACTATGTAGGTTTTTATGTTGCCCTTACCGTTCCGGTACTGCTGACGCTTCTTTTTGCCGTCAAAAAGATCTGGCAGAGAATTGCAAGTGCTCTTCTGATCATCGCAATGCTTCTGATCCTCTTTGGATCCCAGTCCCGTGCCGGTATCGTTGCACTTGTTGTTTCACTTTTTGTTATGCTCTTATGTATGCGGAAAGTATTCATTAAGAACTGGAAGATCGGCGTTGGCGGAATCATTCTGGTTGTTGCCGCATTCCTGTTTATCAACAATATGAACGATAATGTTCTGATCAACCGTTTACAGGGGATGTTTACCTCCGAGGCAGAATATTATCCGTTAAAGGACATCCAGACAAATGATAATGATGTCACTGTCGTATATCAGTCTGCCGAGCGGAATACTGCAGAAAACGGCAAAGTCACAAAGGATGATACTCTTGTGATCAAAATGCTCCAGAACTCTGATGGAGCCGATTATTTTGAGCTGAAGGACGGCAATAAAAAAGATGTTCCTTTTGCTTTGACAGAGGACGGGGTAACATATAGCATCTCCGATCCGCGTTTTCCTTTTACCTTTTGTGTATCCCGTGATGATTCCTTTCAGGGATTTCTCCTGACGATTGACGGATATCAGTGGGCCTTCTCCAATCTTATGAATACCGAGGGCCAGAAGGGCTACTACTGCCGCGGCGGCAATAATGCTATGATGAAGCTTGCCAAGATTACCGAAAGCATTCCATATCTGGATAAACATTATAAACTCGCCAACATGCGTGGTTATATCTGGGACAGAACCATTCCTCTGCTGAAGAAATATTTCTTCCTGGGAAGTGGTCCGGATACATTTATCATTGCTTTTCCAAATAATGATCTGGTAGGAATGTACAATTCCGGTCATACCAACGAACTGATCACCAAACCTCACTGTATGTATTTACAGGTGGGTGTACAGACCGGTGTTCCTTCTCTGATTGCCCTGTTAGTCTTCTTCGGCTGGTATCTGATCGATTCTCTGCGAATCTACTGGAGATGTCATTATTCAGAATATATGACATATTTAGGTGTTGGTATCTTCGCTGCCGTGATCGGCTACCTGATCCTCTCTCTTACCAATGATTCCTGCGTGGCGCTTTCCCCGATCTTCTATACACTGATCGGTATCGGACTTGGTATTAACCACAAGATCCGAAAGGATATGGAATTTGTTTTCATTAAGAAAACTACCCCAGACGAAAAAACAGAAACTGCCACAAAAAGCAGTACTACAACAACGAAAACCTCCACTGCCAAAGAGAAAAATGAAAACAATAATAACAGTAAAAACAATAAAAAGAAGAAAAAGAAATAATATATTATAGAAAGGAAGATGCCTATATGAATGCACAAAAAGTCAGTTTTATCGTATGCACGGACAGTGAATCGGCATTTCATGAATGCGAGATCTATATTAACCAGCTGGAAATACCAGATGGCTTTGTGGTAAATGTTCTCCCGATCCGTGGTGCAAATTCCATGGCGGAAGGTTACAATGCTGGTATGCTGCAAACGGATGCCAAATATAAAGTGTATCTTCATCAGGACGCACTGATCCTCAACAGGCACTTTCTTCTGGATACCATTGCGATCTTCCGGGAATATCCACAGATCGGTATGATCGGCATGGTAGGAACAAAACAGCTTCACAAAAACGGCTGCATCTGGTCAAATCCTATGAGAACCGGTGCCCTCCGTTCCCACTTGATCACCACATCAGATGAGTATTTCGATATTCCCATCCCGGAGGGACGGGATTTCACCACAGTGGAAGCCATTGACGGACTGCTTATGATGACAGATCAGGATTTTCTATGGCGTTCCGATCTGTTTACCGGCTGGGACTTTTATGATCTGGCACAATGCCGGGAATTTCTCCGGGCCGGATACCGTATTGCTGTCCCTTATCAGGAGACTCCGTGGGTTCTCCATGACAGCGGTGCCCAAAATCTGAAGGATTATCACACCTACCGTAAGACCTATCTGGAAGAATATTGTCCGGATAATCAGGTGGAAATCGATGCCTGTACCCGTTTCATCGCCACACAGGCTGAAACGTCTCCTCAGATGGCTGCCGGGAAAAACACTGCAGTGGATACCCTTCTCTCGCTGATTCAGGAGAAACGATATGAAGAAGCGCTTCACTTTACACAGGAAAATCTGTCCCAAAATCAGGACAATGAATTATTCTGTATTCTGACGGTGTTCCTTCAGATCAATCAACAGGAAAAAGAGGCTGACATTCATGAGGTATTTATTCCACTGGAGTCAGGGGAGCAGACCGCTGACTGGCTTCCACTGCATTATCAGCGGATCTGCCGTTATCTCTGGCGTACAGAAAATAAACTTCCGGAAACATACCAACAGGAGGGACAGGCATATTTTACACGCTGGCATGTATCAAAAACTGCCCGTGACCGCATCCGGATCCTGTGCCTTCCGGAATAACATTCTTTCTCCTGTGAAATAGCAGCTATTACGAGCATTGCGAAGCAATTCTTGGAGGGCAAAACGCTGGTTTTGCCCTTTTTTGTTCTGTATCTTAAATTCTTTCTTCTCCCACTTCCATTTCTAACCTTCTTTTCTTTGTTTTCCCAGACTGCTTAACAGACACAATATATAAACGATCCCTGCCGTGATCAAAATCTTCCCTGCCGGCCAGCTAAAACAAATTCCTCCGGTTCCATCGGCAAATCCGCCATCCTGGTTCAGGAATGTCTCAAGGAACAAATAGCTCAGACCATAACCGGCACAAACTCCTGTCAGGATTCCAAAGAAACAGGTGATTGCCTTCTCCAGGATCAGCATTTTCCGCATCTGCCCTTTCGACATTCCGGCTACAGACAAGAGATAAAATTCTTCCCGCCGCATGGTCATTCCCGCTGCTGTCACATTAAATATCTGCAGCAGACATACAAATAAAATAAATGCCCCGATTCCTGCGCCTCCTTTCTCAAGCAGTTCCATCTCCCGATTGGTATTTCCTTTGTCTTCCTGATACCAGTCCAAGTCTCCGCTCCCGTTGGCATCCGATACCAATACATATTTTTTGTCGATCGACTTATTATTCAATTCTTTGATATAAGCAGCCAGATCCTTTCCGGCCTGCCTGATATCCCTCTCAATCCCGACAAATACTACACCATCACCTGTACTATTCATAGAAAAATATGAACTTTTGCCTGTGCTGTACAGATCATACGTCTTATCTGCCATAAGCACTCCCACGCTGTTTCCCCCCTGGAGCCATTGCTCCGTCAGATATGCCGAATTATATGTGTCCTCCATAATGATTGCCTGAATCGGAAGCCGGACAACATTACCACGATCCACCTCGATCTGCTCCAGCGTCATTTTCATATTGTATATCCCCACAACATAATCATTTCCCCAGGCTTTGATCATCTTCTTATACTTCTGCAGAGGATAGCCATTTTTCTCTATCAATTTTCCTGCTTTTTTCCAGTATCGTTCTAAATTTTTTTCATATTTACGATATTCCCGTGATTTTTTATTTAGCCATGCATTATCGGAAAGTGTCGGTTCCTTTCCCAGTTTCCCTGAAATCATTCTCAACTGTCCGGCCACCCGGTTCCCCGCTTCATTTGTCAATACAGGAAATGTATCCCCGACTTTATAATCCGTTAACCGTACATCCTCACGAACCACGTTCCCGTCTTCATCCTTTGGATTATATTTATAATCACATAATACAATTCCATTTTCTTTTACCATCTTGTCATAATCAATGGCTCCTGATACAATCTGCCCCTTTAATCCATCCAGATGATCCCGGTCATATCCTATTGCTGTCACATAACTATACCAGCTATCCGCATCCTCTGCATTTTTAAAGTGCTTTTTCTGTCCGTAATCCGGCATATGAAGAATACCCGGCCGGTAAAGCCCCGTTTTTTTTACTCCCTTCAGCTTTGATACATCCTGGCAGATCTTCTTTTTTTCTGCCACAGAACAGTCCCCGGTAATTTCAATGGCTTCCGTATATTCTACATGCGTCCCCTGCATACTGTTTTCATAAGTGGAGTAGGTCGTCTCCACGCTGCTGAAAACAACGGAAAATAAAACCATGCTGATAAAAAGACCAATAAACATATAAATCTGGTTTCCCGGATTTCGTGTCATATTCCGGGCTGCATATTCCCATTCTACGCCAAATATTCTTCCAAACAAATGACTGATAGTATGACGCCCGCTCTTTTTCTTTCCGTTGCCCGTTCGTATTCCATAAACACCTCCGCGAAGGGTCTCCTGTACTGATCGGTTTCCTGCCTGTCTTGCCGGCTCCATCAGTGCAAGAAGTGTCACTCCGATACAAAGCAGACAACTATACAATACCGCCAGAGGATAGAAATGAAAACGTACCGGAACACGAAGCATCAGGCAGTCATTGATCCATCCCTGACAGCTTCGCAGGAGAGCAAATCCGATTGCTGTCCCCAAAACGGTACTAAGCAGCGTCAATAAAACTCCTTCCACCGCCAACATAAAGGAAAGCTGTCTCTTCGACATTCCAACACACCGAAGCACACCATACTCCTTCATCCGCTCCAGTACCGGCAGCATCATAGTATTTCGGATCACCAGCATTACAAAAGAAGCAAACAGAGCACCGATCATTGCCACAATAGCATTTCCGGCAGATCTTGCCATAGAATCCTCCTCTGTGCCCTGTCCCAGATGTGTTGCGATTTCTGAGTTAACCCTCACTGCATATCCGGTATCCTTCTCAATCTGCTTCGCACATCCGTTCAGATCTGAAGTGTCCTTTGCTCCCACATAAAGTTGATAATACAGCTCTTTTTTATCATTTCCATCGTCATCGGTATACTCGGAATACCCTTTCTTCAGATAAGTTTCCCGTACCTCCGGAAGTGCATCCAGCTTCTTTTTCATCCTGCGGTAATCCTCCGGCTTCCACTCATCCTCCCCATCAATCGAAGCTGCCCCGACCGGAAATCCATCCATCTCCATCTCGCATCCATGCTGTTCAATCATAACCGCCTCATATCCATAATTCATCAAGGTAAAACCAACTGTAATACTGCAATAACACAGAATAACAGATATCGTGATGGCCAGAAGGGAATATATGGTTTCCAGAAGATGTTTTTTGCGGTATCGAAGCACCAGCATAAAATAATATCCCAACTGTTTCATCCTCTACACCTCCTCTTGATCCGGTGCAGTCTGGCTCATCCCCTCTGTTTCATTTCGTACAATTTCAGAGGATAAGGCATGCTTTACCTTTGCATCCGAAATGATCACACCATCCGACAACGTGATCACACGGTCCGCCATAGATGCAATTCCAGGATCATGAGTTACCACGATCAGCGTCAGCGAAAACTGTTCCACCGCATTCTTTAACAGGGACATCACCTCCAGTCCATTCTGATGATCCAGATTACCGGTAGGTTCATCTGCCAGAAGCAGACTGGGATGGTTTGCCAGTGCTCTGCCAATTGCCACACGCTGCTTTTGTCCCCCGGACAATTCCTCCGGCAAATGATATTTTCTTTCCTCCAGTCCCAAAATTTTCAAAAGCTTTGCCAGATATTCCCGGTCCATCTGTTTTCCGTCCAGTCGTACCGGAATCTGAATGTTTTCTTCTACATTCAAAACCGGCACCAGATTATATTCCTGAAAAACAAACCCAATTCTTCGACGCCGGAAAACTGCTTTCTGTTTTTCCTTCATTCCCAGAACATCTTCTCCCTCCAGCTTTACGGAACCATCCTGGGCATCATCCATAGTTCCCAGCAGATGAAGAAGGGTTGATTTCCCCGACCCGCTTGCCCCCGTCACTGCTACAAATTCTCCCCGTTCCACCGAAAAGCTTACATGATCCAGCGCCGTTAACTGATTTTCTTTTTTCCCATAAATTCTGGTAAGATTCTTTACTTCCAAAAAAGCCATATATCCTATCATCCTTTCTATCAGATATAATATATCTGTTACCATATAATTATCTTATCAGAACCTTCTTACATTCCCATGAATGGAATCTTACAGTTTTGTAAGATTCATTCATTATATTTTAAATCATAAAAACAGCCTCAAACCGCGTAAAGGTAGGTGGTTCTGTACTGCTGTAAGCCACCAGTGATCCCTTCTGCCTCTCAATAATTTCCTTTGCCAGGGATAAACCGATCCCCACCCCCTTATGCTCCTGATGCTGCTCTTTGCTTCCCTTTACCTGATAAAACCGGTTAAAGATCTTTGGCAGCTCTTCCATTGATATTCCCGGTCCCCGGTCCATAATCTGTACCGTCAGTGCCATTTGCGTTTTGGTCCAGCAGATCATTATTTCTCCTCCCGCAGGACTAAACTCACAGCAATTTTTGATCAGATTTTGAAATGCCTCCGTGAGCCATTCCTTCTCACATAAGAAACTACAATGCTCCGGTCCCTGAAATTTTATGTGTATTTGTTTTTCCGGAAAACCGGTGATCACTCTCTCTGCACATTCCCGCAGCATCACTCCAAGATCATTGGAAGACTTTTCAATTGGAAGCATCCCCGATTCCAGCTGTGTCAGCTTCAAAAGTCCCATGACCAGCCAATGAATCCTCTCAACTTGATCCTGCGCCTGTGTCACCATGATCTGAAGCTTCTCCTGTGTCAGGTTACGCTCAAAAATCTCCAGAAAAACCTGCAAAGAAGCAAGTGGTGTCTTGATCTGGTGAGAAATATCTGTCATCATTTCCTTGAGATAATTCTGCTCCTTCACATGACCACTTTCCCGCTGTCCCAGCACATACGCACTTTTCAGAATATGACTTTCCAATCTTCCGACTGCTCCTTCATCCAGTGGATGAGGAAGTCGTTTTTTCCAGACATCTTCTGTTCTTCTCCTTGTTTCCTCCATAGAGCTTTCTGCCAGGATTTCATCAAAAATATCTCCCACCTGATCCACCTGACCGCATAATCTTTTCAAAGACAAGCCCCCATACAGCCACAAACAGATCAGACCGGCCGATACCGCCGTAATCCCACTGATATCCACAGAAAATCCGCAAAGGAATCTGCCAAGCAGAAAAAAAACAAACCCGCTTCCCCCCGTCAGTACAAGGCTTTTCCATAAATATCCTTTTACACAGCTTTCCTGAAACATTATATTCTCCCCTCCCTCTCACGACCTGCCAGCTCCATCCGATACCCCACTCCCCGGATCGTAGAGATATAAGATTTTTCTTCATCGCAGCCAAGCTTTTGGCGGAGACGTCTCATATAGACAGATAATGTATTATCGTCAACAAAAGCTTCATCAACAGACCACAATTGTTCCATCAGCTGTTCTCTTGTCAATATCTGTCCGGCATGATGGATCAGTATCTGAAAAAGCCGGTATTCGCTTCTGGTCAGTTCGATTCTTTCTTTATTTCGATATACCAGCATTTCCTTTTCATTCAGACAAAGCTCTCCATTTTGATATACACCTTCCTCCGATGCTGTCATTCCATTTCTTATTCCCGTGTCCGGTATCTTATATTTTCTGATATTCGCCAAAATGCGTGCCACAAGCTCTTTCGTCCGAAAAGGCTTCGTTACATAATCATCCCCATACTGCAGACCATGCACCACATTCCCCTCATCCTCCAATGCAGTCAAAAATATAACCGGAATATCCTCCTGCTCCGATTTCAACCATTGACACAGGGCAAATCCGTCTCCATCCGGCAGCATCACATCCAGAAGTACCAGATCAAATACCTGATCCTCCTTTCCACTCCAGAGTCTTTTGGCGGATTGGCAATCGTCCACCCGGATCACCTGCATCCCTTCACTTTCCAATACATACGAGGTTCCCATTGCCAATGCTTCATCATCTTCAACAAATAATATTTTTGCTCCCATGATCCTTTCTCCTTTCCGCCGGTCCATAATTTCTTATTTTGAAAAAAGTGAGTTTTTGCAGCGACTCACCTCAAAAACTCACTTTTCATATACAATAACCTTAATATGTCCAACCATACTACATTACAATAAACAATCTGATCACTCGCCATCCCCATGAATGACCAGGCGCACTGTTTTTAATATAATACGAATGTCTTCTACCACAGACCATCTCATAATATAATCTGTGTCAAGTTCCACTATCTCTTCAAAATCGGTAATCTGATTACGCCCACTGACCTGCCATAATCCGGTAATTCCCGGCTTTGATGCAAGTCTTCCACGATGATGTACCTGATACTGCTCATATTCATCTACTGTCGGCGGTCTTGTCCCGACAATACTCATATCTCCCTTCAGTACATTAAAGAACTGTGGAAGCTCATCAATGGAATATTTGCGTATGAAGTGGCCAATTGGGATAATACGCGGATCATCCTTCATTTTAAACATAAGACCATCCATCTCGTTTTGCTGCATCAGTTCTTTTTTTCGCTCCTCTGCATCCATATACATAGAGCGGAACTTATAGATTTCAAATGTTCTGCCGTTTTTACCGACACGCTTCTGTTTAAAATAAATCGGTCCCGGTGACTGGAAATAAATGAACGGCCCGATAAACACACTTACCAGAGCAGTGAGCAGACTTCCCACCAGTCCTCCGGCTATATCAAGCAGCCGTTTCATCATAATCTGGCGGGCACTTGCCAGGCGAAGTCCCGTTGTCAGAACCGTATAATTGCCAAGACGCTCCACAGTTCTGTTGGGAATATCATCCGGCACGCGTACCAGGTTGATATGTACTGTCACTCCGGCACGGATCAACTCGTTGTTTAACCTGCGACTTTTTTTACTGTCAAGCTGCAGATTCAAAAATACACTGTCCACAACATGCTCCATCAGATAGTCCCGTACACCGTTATAATTTGATACAACCGGTACACCGGCAATCTCCTCCGTGGCTGCCGCTTCTTTTACGGCAGGATTCAACTCACTCTCTTGCGGGGTGTTTTCTTCTTCATAAATATCATCCATAAGTACAACACCTACAACCTGATAATTACGATATTCATCCTGAGAAAGCTCCCTCACGCATTGTTCTGCGCCTTCCCGGTTTGTCAGGATCAGCATCTGTTCCACATCGGGATTGCTCGTCATTTTCTTACGAAGCGCATGCTTATGCAGGCAACGTGCCACATATGTTGCAATATTATGCAGCACGAAATAAATCAACAAAGACTCTCTGGAATAAATGCCTGTTTCCTGTACCAAAAACAAAAAGAACAAAGCCAGACCGTCCACAGTAACACAATGTGTCACCGTGTCCAGCATTTCCCGCAGATAACTTCGACGAACAATCGACTTATGACTGGACCGGATCAAAGAAACGCTGATATCCAGTACGACCAGAATACAAAGAAGTCTCCAGTAATATGTTGTAAAATCACTGCCAATACCATGTCTGAATATATAGCCAATATAAAATGTCACTATAATACAGAAAATATCTAAAACTGCAAAATCAATATGCTTTAACCAGCTTTTTTCTCTTCTAACGTACAATAATCTACCTCCCATGATCTTATACATTACTACGACTGCCGCAACATTTCTGTTACTATATCCTTTGAATCAAACCCTATCTTACGCTTTTATATACTAATTACTTGTCGCCATCATGACCATATGCGCCATAGTCTCCATACTCACCATACTTACCATATTTGCCGTAACCGTACTTGCCATACTTTCCATAGCCGTATTTACCATTGCCCATTGGCACCTTATTTAATACTGTTCCAAGGATCTTTACATCGCTCTTTGCAAGCTGGTTCTTTACATTCTGTACAAAACGATAGCTGACAGCATCCGCCTCAATAACAATGATCGCCCCATCGCATTCCTTTGCCACGATTGCACTGTCAATAACAGATCCTAACGGCGGTGTATCAATCAGCACATAATCATAATGTTCTCTACAATACTGCACCAGATCATGAAAATTCTGACTCTCCAAAAGCTCTGCCGGATTTGGTACAAACGGACCGGAAAAGATAATATCCATCCCCTCAATATCTGTTTTTAAACATACTTCATCCAATGTCTTTTGTCCAGACAAATAATGTGCCAGACCAGCCTCTACTCCACCAACCTTGTATCGGCCTGCCAGAACGGACTTTCTCATATCCGCATCAATCATCACAACACGCTTGCCACTATCCGCAAAGGAAACTGCCAGATTGAAGCTGACACTACTTTTTCCTTCATTCGGAGTACAACTGGTAAAATCAATTACCTGAACATCTGTGCCGCTGAACTGCACATTTGTCCGAAGCGACTTATACGCCTCGTTCACACGATAATCTAACTCTTTCCGACCCTCAAATAAAACTTTTGCCATTCTTCTCACCCATTTCCTTTCCTGGAACGATTTCCTAAGAGTAAACGATTCCATAATCCACCGGAATGGCCTTTACGCTTTCTTTTATCCTTCATCATCTGCTCCATGGCACCTTCCTCAATTGGGATCAAACCAAGAGTGTTCAGGCCAAGATATTTCTGTACATCATCCTCACTGCAGATGGTATCGTTCAGCAGATACAGAATAATAATGACTGCCGCACTGGCTACCAGCCCCAACAAACCTCCGATTGCTATGTTTTTCTTTGCATTCGGGCTGCTTGGGCTGTTTTCCAGATGACCATACTCTACAGTTGTCGGCTCATCTACATTCATAATAGATGCAATTCTGGACACAGAGACCTGACTGACCTCATCTACGATCTCCTTTGCCATATACGGATCATCTGCCGTCACTGTAATATCCAGAATACGGGTATCGGACTGGTTATTTAATGCAACCATCTCTTTTAATGACTCGTATTCCATATCAA
Organism: Jutongia huaianensis; assembly: GCF_014384985.1. GTDB lineage: Bacteria > Bacillota > Clostridia > Lachnospirales > Lachnospiraceae > Jutongia > Jutongia huaianensis. The sequence goes on along the minus strand of NZ_JACRSX010000002.1, from coordinate 266,212 downwards.
GTCTCAGATTGTCGATTACCGTTTCCAACACCGGACGGCTCTGTACCAGAATCATATAATCCTGTGTCAACTGGGATCCTGCCTGCAGATCTGATAACGATGTCAGTGCAGATGTCTGACCTACAATATAAAGCTTTGATGTGGACTGATACTTTGGCGTCACCAGAAACAAAGTTCCAATTCCTGCTACCGCAGCCAGAATAATTCCAGTCATTAAAATACTGAACCATCTGGCACGTACCACTCCAAAAAGTTCCAATAAATCAATTTCGATTTCTTCGTCTTGCTGTTTTTCCATAGATTCCCTCTTATCTTTCTAATCTCCCGATTAATCAATATACTTATCATCCAGCATTGTTACAGGATATTTTACCAGAACCCTTTCCAGTCTGCGTTCTGCTTCCGGATTCTGTCCAAAATATCGCAGTGCATCTTTCATTAATGGTTTACGATGATCCGTTCCGTGACAGTCACTCCCCATAAACTGAATATATCCATCCAGTATCAGACGTCTGTGATATGCTGCCCGGCGCTGCAAAAAGCCTCCAACGATACTTTCCGTATTCATCTGAAAATAGCATCCCATCTTTGCCAGTTCCTCGATATGGTCATAATTCTTATATAACGCTTCATATCTTTCCATATGGGCAACGATAGGAATATACCCGGCCATAATATACTCATGAAGAGACTGATATAATACATGATACTTATCTGATGGCAAAAATTCCACCAAAATATAACGCGTCCCCGCCATGGTTAATGCTTGTCCGCTCTTCAGCTCTTCTATGATCCCCGGACCATTTAACAGTTCATTTCCCAAATCCACCGTAAAGGAAGGATCAATTTCTGCCGCCATCTGGCGAAGAAGCTTTAATTTATCCTGCAGCTCCTCTACCGGGTGATTCTTTCCATTTACAGAAAAATGCGGAGTTGCCACAATATGACGTACACCCTGATCGTATGCCATCTGAAGCATCTGCTTTGATTCTTCCGGACTTTTGGAACCGTCGTCTACTCCTGGTAAGATATGCGTATGAATGTCATAAAACCCGGTTTCCATCCTTTGTCCTCCTTACTCTGCATAAATAGTATGCAGATAACGTTTCCAGATCACAAGTGCGATTGCCACAAGAATGCCAAGACATCCCACATACATCAACACATTGATGCTCCAGGCTGCATACTTCTGCAAAAACTGCAGATAATATACCGGCGTTGCCATGATTTTGCTGGTAATCTTCAATGCCCTTGCTGCTACAGCACCACCACTGATCAGACATGACGATACCAATATCGCAATACACATAACGCGTGCCGACTTATGCGGATAGCCATATAAACGACAAGTCAGAATGAATAATACCAGAAGCATAATAATACTGACTATCGTTGTCAGATAGAACCAGCCTGTAAATGACTGTCTGCTCTGATAGATCACTTTACCCAAATTAAACTGAAGCATATCTGTATAAGTCTCTTTTAACTCTTCGACCATCTTCTCATTGGTTGCTGCATCCTTTCCGATCACCTCTGTATTTAATGCATCCTGAATGCCCTCTGTAGAAATCTGTGCATCTTCCTGACCGGCCAGCACTTTATTGATATACTGCTTTTCCTCGATATAAACACTGGAAAGTGAGAAAACCTCCGTTGCAATCTTTCCATCATATCCCGCATCTTCCAGCTGTTCCTGTGCCGTTTCACGGATCATCTGTGTCACACCCAGGAAGTAATCACTTTCCATCATCTGACGCTGGATCGAATTGTTATTATATATACCAAAATATAATCCCAGTGCAAGCATCAAAAGAAATGCCCAGCCACTGGCACACACACCAACACCAATCGCAATTCCCCGGCGCAGGCCTCTCTTCTTTCTATGATGGCCTTTGACTTTGATCACATAGTATAAAACTGCTGCAATCGCTGCAACCGTTAAGCCCAATACAACCCAGAATATAATCTTCCATAAGGAAATATGTACGATCTGGCTGATAAAATTATCGCTTGCCTTCTGTACTTTAGTATCAGAGCTTTTCTGATCATCACTCTTATTATCTATGGAAAATTTTGTTCCGTTTCCGGAGATTGTCACCTCTCCATTTTTTGCATGGGACTTATCTGTCTTTTCAAAAGTAATAGAGTTGCCGAGATCCTGCTCTTTGTCCCAGGTATCGTCCACTCCTGCCGGAGTCTCCGTCACGATTGGAGTTGCCTGACTATCAAACTCATCCGTTTCCTGCTTTTTCTGATTCTTCTCTGCGCTGCCCGGCTTTCCTAAAATACTCTTCAACAATAGCTTATTGGCCTCTGAAGTTTTCTTGGAATGCTGTGGCTCTGCATCTTCACTGTCATTCGATGGTGTCCCGGAAATCAGATCACAATAGCCTTCCTCTACCAGTTCCTGATAACTTCCATGAAACTGTGAAATATACCCCTGCGCCTGCGAAGCCGAGAGATCCACTTCATCCTCTGCCAGCTTAGCTTTTCCCTGAGCAATATAACTGCTCTTAACCACATATGTGGCACCATTATAAGAAAATGACTGTGACACAGCAGATATCACACTCTGCTCATTGGCATTGATCTCTCCAGCGTGCACTGTCACTGCTGTAAGAGCAAATGCCGCTAATCCAATTATTAATCCAGTAATCTTATGCTTCATAACTTCCCTTTCCTATTGTGTATTTGTCTGAAATCCCACTTCTGTGCGTACATCACCTTTGACATAGATCACACCGCAATCTGCCCAGGATGGATCCAGCGTGTTTGTCCGGATTGCTTTTAAATAATATTTCTTATTTAATTCCATATCCTCCACAGTCCAGTACTCATCCTCTTCACCACGGTACAAACTGATTGTCCCCTCATGATTCACCTTAGGCTCATTTGGAGTGTATGTTAATGCCAGCATTACCAAAAGATCCTTACCACTTATCTTATCACTGTGTGTATAATTTTTTCCATTCAGACTCACTGAAATATTCCCGCTGTAATTTTTATTGACAAGATATGCTGTCATGATTTCGCCATCAAGCTCCACAAGACTTTCCGATACTACCAGTACCGAAGAATCCGCTGTCTTCGCACTTGCTTCCGGTGATGCTGTAGATGCGGGTGCCTGTGACACTGTTGGATTATCTGCCACTCCCGGTACAGGTGACGATGGAACAACATTCGAATCAGGTGTCAATGTAGTTACCGGTTTTGAGGAAGAATTTTTTTTCTTTTGAACGGTCACCTTACAAACCGCTTTTTTATTGTTTCCACCAACCGTAACGGTAATTTGAGTTTTTCCGGCCTTTTTTCCCGTCACTTTTCCTTTTTGGGAAACGACTGCAATCTTTTTATTGCTGCTCTTCCATGTCACAACTGTCTTTCGCGAAACCTTTCCCTTTACCTTAAGCTGAAAACTGCTTCCGACAGAAATCTTTTTTTTCGTTATATTCAACTTTACCGCATTTGACTTTGCAGCTGCAACATTAATTCCACCCAAGCTCTGACCGATCAAACACAGGGTTATCATACCACACAATATCTTTTTCCCTACATTCATCAATTATATCTCCATTTCGAAGTATTTACAATCATTTTTTCAAGAAAACAGGATCGTTACAAACGCAACGATCCTGTCTGTGTTTTCTTTCTTATTACGCTTGGGAATTATTTACTAATCTTCAAATCCTTAGCATATTTCTCAGCAACACTCAGTTCCTTAATGTTACCGTTCTTATCAACAACAAGCTTAGCGGTATCAGCTACTGTAATTGTTACAGTGTTGTCATCAGAAATCTCAGTTGCTACAGCGAATGTTCCCTCGAATTTCTCACCACCGATTACAACATTGCTTACTGTGCATTCCTTAGCAGATCCCTTAACATCCAGTGAGAAGTTCTTGTCACCAGTTGCAGCTACGGAAACAACGTCATCTTTAACAGTTGTCTTAACCGCTACCTTCTTACCGTTCTTCTCAACATATACTGTGTCAGAACCAGCCTCTTTGCTGTATGTCAGACCCTTAACTGCTACAGAAGCAGTCTTAGAATCATATGCCTTAGCAATAAAATTGTTAGCTTTCTCTGCAAGATCCTTTGCAAGGTTAGCCTTGATCTTGTCAGCCTTCTGATTGAAAGCAGAAGCTACTGCCTCAATATCATCCTTAGAAACATTCAGTGTATCCTTACCAAATGTAACCTTGTAAGACTCACCATCAGCAAGTTCCGGTACCTCAACAGGTTTCAGAGCAGGAGCTGTTGTCTCTGCTGGTGCTGTTGTTGTAGGAGCTTTTGTCTCTGCTGGTGCTGTTGTTGCAGGTGCATTTGTTGCAGGTACATTTGTTGTAGGTGCTACTGTTGCACTTGGAGCTACCTTTGCTGTAACAGCAGGACCAGTTGTAATTGCTGGAGATGTTGCAACAGCTCCGGCTGTAACAACTACAGATACTGTAGCTTTCTTCTTGCTTCCATCAACAGCCTTAACTGTGATCTTAGCCTTACCAGCCTTAACGCCTGTGATAACACCCTTAGCGTTTACCTTTGCGATCTTCTTAGCGCTTGACTTAAATGTAAGCTTCTTAAGAGTTGCCTTCTTAGGCTTTACAGATGTCTTAATCTTCTGCTTAGCACCAACCTTAACTGTTACGTTCTTTGGTGCAGTAACCTTTGTTACTTTCTTCTTGATCTTCTTAACTACTACCTTAACAACAACTTTCTTGCTGCCGGACTTAACTGTAATCTTAGCCTTACCTGGCTTCTTAGCCTTTACAACGCCCTTCTTAGAAACAGAAGCGATCTTCTTCTTGTTGATCTTGTATGTAACCTTAGCTTTCTTAGGCTTTACAGTTACCTTCAGCTTCATTGAGCCATATCCTGCTGCTGCGCCCTTGTAAAGAGTGATTTTCTTTGTCTTTACTGTGAGCTTCTTTGTCTTAGCAGCTGCCTGAGCTGGTGCTGCAGGAACGATTGATGTGATTCCCATTGCTGCAACTACTGCTGCTGCAATGATTTTTTTGATTGTCTTACTTCTCATCTTTTTTCCTCCTAACATTTTGATGCCCCTCACCCTCAGTATACCAGTCTGAGACCGGATACATATCATATCTCTTCTCCATACGGTATTTTAAATGATAGGCATTTCGTTGTTTGTAATAACAATTTTCGAAGTTTATTTTAGTAGATAAAAATTTAAATGTCAAGGTCGCTCAATAGATTTCATTACTTTTGTGAAATTCATCTATAAATATTCCTAAATTATCTCAAAAATAGACAAACTGCACATGCGTTATCGTGACATATGACATTTACATGACACAATTTACAGGATTTCCCATTTATTACGATAAGTCTGCACAATCATTTGAGTTTTTCCAAAGACATTACTATAAAACTTACCAATAAAAGCAGACAGGATATCCAGATAACGTGAATCCCATATAAATGAGAACAGATACCTCCAATGCCTGCTCCTACAGCAAATGTACCGATCACTCCGAAATAATACCCCATCTGGCGAAGCTGTTCCCGGCGGTGTTCTCTTACATAGAAAGACAATGCCGCCATACCGCTGCGGAGATTACCGATACACATAGTACTGGCATAAGAATAACCTCCCACCTTGCGGAACGACTGTACCTGCATTGCACATGCAAAGGATACAAGAATCGTTGCTGTCATATTGTATGTCCGGGGAATAAATCCCACCAATGCCAAAATAACAATCTCAGCCAGAAGAATTCCCTGACGCCAGTGAATCTTTTTTGCATTACGGAAACGATACTGTACATTTTCCGCCAGAAAAACTCCCATAGCAAAGGATAAAAGCGGCAACAGATAGCGAAGCCCCTCCTGCCACCTTCCTTCCATAAAATGCTGGCTCATCAGTACCACATTTCCTGTCTGTGCATTGGAAAACACTTCATCTCTGCAGTTATAAGTATACGCATCCTGAAAACCTCCGGATAATGCCAGAAAAAATGAATTGATAAACGCCTCCGACATCTGACGCTCCGGCAAGACCTCTGCAAGCCGTGACTTCTTTTGTTTCAATGATAACAACCTCTTTTCTTCCTATTGCATATTGCATAGCGTTTTTAAGCCCTTTGAAGTATATCACGCACAAGGTTTCTGTCAATGCCTTCCTTTATAAGATTCCCCTATCAAAGAATACATAGAAGTTATTTGTATCTCGCCAGATTATATGGTACAATTTATATAATTATGCAGATAATGTTCTTATTATATAAGGAGGATATTTATGAACAAATATATTTTGAGCTGTTGCTCCACGGCCGATCTGTCAAAGGAGCAATTTGAATCACGCGGGATTTCTTACATCTGTTTCCATTACGAGCTGGACGGTGTGAGTTATTCTGACGATCTGGGACAGTCTATGGATTTCAAGGATTTTTATCACCGTATGGCAACCGGTTCCAGCACAAAGACATCCCAGGTAAATGCTGAGGAATACGAAGCCTATTTTCGTAAATTTTTGGAACAGGGACTTGATATTCTTCATCTGACATTGTCCTCCGGCATTTCCGGGACGATCAACTCCGCTAATATTGCGGCAGATACTCTCCGGGAAGAATTTCCGGACCGCAGGATCTATATTGTAGATTCTCTGGCCGCTTCCTCCGGTTATGGTCTGCTGATGGATAAGCTTGCAGATCTGCGGGACGAAGGAAAGGATATCGAAGAGGTTCGCCAATATGCTCTGGATCACCGGTTAAATGCCCAGCACTGGTTCTTTTCCACGGATCTTTCCTTCTATGTAAAGGGAGGCCGGATTTCTAAGACATCCGGTGCCATAGGTACTGTTCTTGGTATCTGCCCATTGTTAAACGTAAATAATACCGGTCATCTGATTCCCCGCTACAAGATCCGCACGAAAAAAAAGGTGATCAATGCCATTGTCGATTGTATGAAAGAAAATGCAGAGAATGGTCTGGATTACGCTGATAAATGTTTTATTTCCCAGTCTGAATGCTATGATGACGCAAAGGCAGTTGCCGATAAGATCGAAGCCGCATTTCCTCACTTAAAGGGTCATGTAGTGATCAACTATATCGGTACTACGATTGGAAGCCATACCGGTCCGGGAACCGTGGCACTGTTCTTCTGGGGCAAGGAACGTACCGAATGATAGATGGCTGAAATAGAGAATTATAAAAAAGGGCAAAACCAGCGTTTTGCCCTCCAAGAATTGCTTCGCAATGCTCGTTGGCTCCCCTCTACGCTACGAGCATTTTCCTATACACTAAAAAAGTTCCATAAGCACTATAACCATAAGTGCCTATGGAACTTTATAATTTCTATAATATTGTAATACTGATTACCGCATCTGAGCAGCAACCTCTGCTGCGAAATCCTCTTCCTTCTTCTCGATTCCCTCACCGGTCTCAAAACGGATGAACTTCGTTACAACAAGCTTGCATCCCTCTGCCTTAGCAACAGACTCTACATACTTGCCAACAGACTCTTTGTTCTCGCCCTTGAAGTACTCCTGCTCCAGAAGACAAACTTCCTTGAGCTCTTTATTCAGACGGCCTGTGATCATCTTCTCAATGATCTCATCCGGCTTATTTGCATTCTTAGGATCGTTCTTTGCCTGAGCAAGAAGGATTGACTTCTCATGCTCCTTGTAGTCAGAATCTACATCATCCGTAGATACATACTGCGGACGAAGAGCTGCAACCTGCATTGCTACGTTCTTCAGGCACTCCTTAACTGCATCGCTGTCAGAATCAGTATCAGCAACAACAAGTACGCCGATCTTTCCGCCACCATGGATATAAGGAACAACAAGACCATCTGTTGTCACCTTCTCGAAACGACGGATATTCATGTTCTCACCGATTACGGCGATCATAGCCTTGAGTTTCTCCTCAACTGTGCCAGCATCCTCTGCTGCCCACTTCTCAGCCATAAAATCTTCCAGACTTGCAGCGCTGGAATTCTTTGCCTGAGCAGCTACCTCGGCAACATATGCCTGGAACTTCTCGTTCTTTGCAACGAAATCAGTCTCACTGTTTACCTCTACGATAGAAGCAACCTTGCCATCCTCAGCAACGTCAACAGCAACAATACCTTCTGCTGCAATACGTCCGGACTTCTTAGCAGCCTTTGCAAGACCATTCTCTCTCAACCACTCTACTGCCTGATCCATATCTCCCTCTGTTGCAGTTAATGCCTTTTTACAGTCCATCATACCTGCACCAGTCATCTCTCTAAGCTCTTTTACCTGTGAAGCTGTAATTGCCATTGTGATTTCCTCCATTTATGATTTTTGATTATTCTGCATCCTCTGCCGGAACATCCTCGCTCATTGACTCACCCTGATTTGCCTCGATAACGGCGTCAGCCATTGTAGAAACGATAAGCTTAACGGCTCTGATCGCATCATCATTACCTGGGATTACATAATCTAACTCTTCCGGATCACAGTTTGTATCAGCGATACCGATAAGTGGAATACCTAATGTATGTGCTTCCTGGATACAGATTCTCTCCTTCTTAGGATCTACAACGAAGATAGCGTCAGGGATCTTCTTCATCTCCTTGATACCGCCAAGGTTCTTCTCAAGCTTCTCCCACTCTTTCTTCAGACCGATTACTTCCTTCTTAGGAAGTACATCAAATGTACCATCCTCAGACATAGCCTCGATCTCTTTGAGTCTCTTAATACGAGTCTGGATTGTCTTGAAGTTTGTCAGCATACCACCGAGCCATCTCTCGTTTACATAGTACATACCGCAACGCTCTGCCTCAGTCTTAATAGAATCCTGAGCCTGCTTCTTTGTACCTACAAAAAGAATGTCACCACCGTTTGCAACGATATCCTTTACTGCATTGTAAGCTGTGTCAACCATTCCTACAGACTTCTGCAGATCGATAATGTAGATACCATTACGCTCTGTGTAAATGTACTCAGCCATTTTCGGGTTCCATCTTCTTGTCTGATGTCCGAAGTGTACACCTGCTTCCAGTAACTGTTTCATTGAAATTACGCTCATTTTGTTTACCTCCAATTGGTTAATGTCTTCCATATGCTTCCCGGAACCATTCCGGCACATGACCGCGAGCACGGCACCAATGCGTGATCCGCATATGTGTTTACTTGTTTTTATGCGTTACGGACAAACCAGCCGCAAACACACTAGAGTAGATTATCATAAAAAATGCCCGTTGACAAGGGGTCAACGGGCATTTTTTTGATTTTATCTCATTTTTCCGGAAATTACAGATAAATTATATACTCTGATCCGGTTTTATCCCTTTTACAGACCGAGAATTCCCTCTACGGTCTTCTGCATATCTTCTGTCTCACAGACAGTATCGTGAAGAACCGGTGCACTCCTGATCTCCTCAACTGCCTTTGGAACCTTGGTACCGGATACCTTTTCCAGCTCATCGATCAGCGCAAAATCATCCATTCCTTTGTACTTCTCATCAATGGCACTCATAACGCTTGTTCCAAATTTATAAGGACTTGCCGTCGATGCAATAATTGTTTTGGCCGTATCACCTGTCTTTTCCTTATATGCATGATATACAGCAGATGCAACGGCAGTATGTGTATCCATAACATAACCTGTCTTGTCATAAACACGCTTGATCTCTGCGGCACATTCCTCTTCGCTTGCCCAGCCGCCGACAAAGTCCTTCAGCTGTGCCTTCATCTCATCTGTCACCTCATATTTACCATCGGTAGCAAGAGAGTTCATCATATCAGCCGTTGCCTTTGCATTTTCTCCGGCGATCTTAAAGATCAGTCTCTCCAGATTGCTGGAGATCAGAATATCCATAGATGGGGATGTCGTGAGGATAAAGTCACGGTTCTTGTCGTAAACACCTGTCTCAAAGAAATCAAACAGGACTTTATTTTCATTGGAAGCACAGATCAGCTTCCCAACCGGCACTCCCATATTTTTGGCATAATATGCAGCAAGGATATTTCCGAAGTTACCGGTAGGCACTACAAAGTTCACCGGCTCGCCTTCCTTAACCACACCCTGTCCCAAAAGACGTGTATAAGAATATACATAATAAACAACCTGTGGCACAAGACGTCCAATGTTGATGGAATTGGCAGAAGAGAACTGGTATCCCTTCTCTGCCATGGTCTTTGCAAGCTCCTTGTTATTGAACATAGCCTTTACGCCGCTCTGGGCATCATCAAAGTTACCGGTAATACCAACAACCTTTGTATTTTTCCCTTTCTGTGTTACCATCTGACGCTCCTGGATCCGGCTGACACCGTTCTTTGGATAAAATACAATAATGCTTGTACCCTCTACATCCGCAAAACCTGCCAAAGCTGCCTTTCCGGTATCTCCGGATGTTGCTGTAAGGATCACGATCTCATTGGTGATGTGATTCTTTTTGGCAGATGTAGTTAAAAGATGCGGCAGGATGGATAATGCCATGTCCTTAAATGCGATGGTTGCACCATGGAACAGCTCCAGATAATATGTACCATCCTTCTCTACTAAAGGGGCGATCTCCTTTGTATCAAACTTGTCATCGTAAGCTTTTGTAATACAGTTTTTCAGCTCCTCCTCTGTAAAATCGGTAAAGAACTTTTTCATCACCTCATAAGCAGTCTCCTGATAATTCAGCTTTGCAATATCTGCAAAGGACTTATCCAGTGACGGAATGCTTGTTGGCACAAAAAGTCCTCCATCCTCTGCCAGTCCCTTTAAAATAGCCTGAGATGCTGTAACTGTCTTTCCTTCGCTTCTGGTACTTCTATACATTGGTTCCATGTCTTTCCTCCATTCTGATCTGCGATCTGGTGCAATAATGCCGGGTTCAAAAGATATCCGCCACCAGTTGATGTCACAGATTGCTTCATCGCTATACTTTTGGAAGAAATTTTACCATATCAATGACCTTATTTCAAGACACAACTCACAGCGTGAGACGAAATCCCACGCTGCAAGGCTGTCATCCGGTATCTTTGTTATTTAAAAAATTCATGCCCCTGATGCTGGAACAATCTCGTGAGACTCCGGTCAAACCAGCTTACATTGCCGCCATCGGCATAGCGCCGATCCATAAAATACAAGGCTCCCCGGGAACCATCCACTCCATGCAGTGCCTCATCCACCGCCTTCCTGGTATCCTCGGATGCTTCCGCTCTGGAATAACTTCCATCCGAAATCGGCGAAAACTGTCTTGGAGCAAATACCACTTCCCGTATAGTGGACGGAAATTTTCCGCTTCGCACCCGGTTTAAAATGACATTTGCCACCAGAAGTTTGCCCTGATGATCCTGATTGCCCGCTTCCGCCTGAACGATTTTTTCCAGAACTGTCCTGTCACTTTCGCTGATACGGACTCCACAGCATTTTTGTATTTCCAGCATTCTCTGCTTTCTTGCTCTCTCTTCTCTCATCCGTTTTACTTCTAACTGATGCTCCTTCACACGTACCGATCTTACCTGATCAAGTTTTTTTATTTTACATGTCATTGTCGCAGTATCTGCCACCGACAGACTGTCCTGCCACCGTTGCACCCGGGACGGCAGGACGCTCTGCTCGCTTACCGGAGCCAGGGCAACAACTTCCTGAGACTGCATATTCCACAGTGAAAGACCTGCACTGATTGCAATCACCACTACTCCCCGTACAACTTTTATTTTCCTCATGGTATTCTTCACCAAACCTTTCCCGGTTCATATCAACAATGCCTCTCAGAGACATTATCATTTTTATACTTTATTTTATGAACCATTTTGAATTTTGTTACAAAAACATTACAAATTATATTTTCACATTTTATCTTTTATTCGTATTAGTTTATATTTTTGTAACATTTGATGAATTTTATACACTCATTTCCAGATTTTTCTAAAAAAATTCGGGCATTGTTCGACAAAAAACACAATTCTGCAAAGATCCTGTTCCTTACAGCTCTGTAAAAAATCCCTCAAAATAAAAATGCCTCCGGAAAATCCATAAATTGTCCGAAAGCATTTTTATTCATATCGACTGCAATCCTGATATATAACCGGAAAAACGCGGCTCGAAAGATATTTCACGATATATCCTGTGATATTCCTCCGACGACAGCTCCGATAGATAATTGGAAGCATACTGAATCCCGATTCCTGCTTCCTGCAGCAGATCCGCCGCTTTGTTGTAAGCAATAGCCGCCTCTGTATCCGTAGGATATCTACCGATAATATGATCTCCATTAATATGAATCTTTGCCACATACACCGCCGCATACACATCCGGCTGACGTGTTACTCCATGATAGGCATTCAGAATCTCAATATTAGCATAACGGTAATCGTGATCATTGCCGTTCACAAAACGATAATCCCGGTTCTCCACGGCAAAGTTTTTGATCCCATAACGGGATGCGATATTGACCTGCATTCCATAATCTGCCACAAAAAGATGACCCCCCCGGCGCATGATCGAATGATGGGAATAATAAAACAGATCATCCGCATCAAAAAGAAGGACATCCTCTCTGGAAAGATAATATTCAAAATAATTTGCCTGTAAATAAATAGGCGTTTTGATATAAAGTCCATTATTTTTGAAATTATTTAAAACCACCCACTTGGAAAAGGGGAGCTCACATGGACGATAATCATCCGGCAAAAAACGAATTTCTGATTTCAGAAGATTCGCCGCAATTGTATACGTCCGGTGCGCTTCCTCCTGCGTAGCGAAGCTGCCGAGACTGATATGTTTTCCCCGAAATGTCACAGAGGAACGAAAATAGATATCCCCGTTCTTTTTCCTGGCCTGAAAAACTCCCGGAAGCCGCTTCATATCCATTCCCTCCTGGTTCCCTATTTTTGTTTCCGATAACTTCTTAGCACGATTTTTTCCAGCTTACGCTTCAAGACGATCTGAATCTCCTCATGTCTGGCAATCTGTTTGACCAGAATCGAATAAACTCCGGCACGATTTGCCCCCCACACATCCGTAAAAATCTGATCTCCTACAAACAGCGTTGTTTCCGGCGTAGTCTGCATACGTTTCATCCCCTCCTGATATCCTCTCGGAGACGGCTTTCCTGCTTTAAACACATAGGGAGTTTTCACCGTATCCGCAAAGGGCTTCACACGGTAATCCTTGTTATTCGAAATCACACAGGTCTGAAAGCCCAATTCCCGCAGATGCTCAAATAATTCTACTGCACGGGCTGTTGCCGGCTGATCATGCTCTACTAATGTGTTGTCCACATCAAACAAAACCCCCCGATATCCCTTTTGATAATACATTTCAAAGGGAATCTCATAAGTGGAATCATATTCTTCCCTGGGATAAAACTGCTGAAACATGGTTTCCTCCTTACATCTGCTTTGCCAGATTGATCATTTCAATCGCTCCGAGAGCACAGTCATAGCCCTTGTTACCTGCCTTTGTACCTGCACGCTCAATGGCCTGCTCGATATTGTCTGTTGTCACAACGCCAAACATTACCGGAATACCGGTCTCCAGAGAAACACTTGCAATCCCCTTGGATACCTCTGCACAGACATAATCATAATGACTTGTGGCACCACGGATCACGGCACCAAGACAGATTACGGCATCATATTTACCGGATTCTGCCATCTTCTTTGCCATGACCGGAATCTCAAATGCTCCCGGCACCCATGCCAATGTAATATCATCATCCTCAACATTGTGACGAACCAGACCATCCCTTGCTCCGGCAATCAGTTTGGATACGATAAATTCATTAAAACGTGCTGCTACAATACCAATTTTTGCTCCTTCTGATACTACTTTTCCCTCTAATACTTTCATGATAATTCTCCTTTTCTATGATATATATCGTTCACTCAAACTTCCCACATCGTACTGGATGTGGGAAGTTTGAGTCATCTACAGTTTCAAAATGTGTCCCATTTTTTCTTTTTTGGTTTTCAGATAGAAGCTGTCATATTTGCCAGGCTCCATCTCGATCGGCACACGCTCTACAATCTCCAGATCATATCCGGCCAGGCCATATACCTTCGCCGGATTATTTGTCATCAGACGAAGCTGATGAATTCCTAAATCCACCAAAATCTGCGTACCTATTGTATAATCTCTTGCATCCTCCGGGAAGCCCAGCTCCAGGTTGGCTTCTACTGTATCGCGTCCGTGATCCTGCAGCTCATAAGCACGGATCTTATTGATCAGTCCAATGCCTCTTCCCTCCTGGCGCATATAAAGCAGAACACCTCTTCCCTCCTTGGCGATCATCTTCATTGCCGCATCGTACTGCTGGCCACAGTCACAACGTGCCGAACCAAGGGCATCTCCTGTCAAACACTCGGAATGAACACGGCACAGAACCGGCTCGCCATCTGTAATATCTCCCATGACAAGCGCCACATGATGCTCGCCATTGAGTTTATTCACATAACCATAAATAGTAAACTGGCCATATCGTGTCGGCATCTTTGCCTTTGCCACACACTCCACCAGCACCTCATGCTCCTTGCGGTACCGGATCAGATCTGCGATCCTGCCGCATTTTAACTGATGCTCCTTTGCGAACTCAAGAATATCCGGCGTTCTTGCCATCGTGCCATCCTCTTTCATAATCTCACAGCACAGTCCCACCGGCTTTAAGCCTGCCAGTCTGCAAAGATCCACGGTTGCCTCCGTATGTCCGTTACGCTCCAGCACACCGCCCTTCTTTGCCAGAAGTGGGAACATATGGCCCGGACGACGAAAATCCGATGGCTTTGCATTGTCGTCTGCCACCATTCTTGCCGTGATCCCCCGCTCATAAGCAGAAATACCTGTAGTAGTATCCTTGTAATCAATGGATACTGTAAATGCCGTACAATGATTGTCTGTATTTTCTGCACACATCTGCGGAAGATTCAGCTTATTGGTATACTCCTCCGACATCGGCATACAGATCAATCCCTTAGCATAACTTGCCATAAAATTTACATTTTCCAGTGTAGCAAACTCTGCCGCACAGATCACATCCCCTTCATTTTCCCGATCCTCGTCATCCATCATCACAACAATCTTTCCCTGACGAAGATCTTCCAACACTTCTTCAATGGTATTAAACTTTGTTTCCATAATCCTCTTGCCTTTCTATTTGTCATTAGAACCCATATTTTGTAAGCATTTCCAGGGTAATGCCCTTTTCCTGCGTTGTATCGTTGGTTTTCTCCGCAGGAATCGTCAGAAAACGCTCGACATATTTTCCTACCGGGTCATTCTCCAGATTGACAATATCGCCTTTCTTTTTGTGTAACAGCGTAGTTTCCTCCCCTGTATGAGGAATCACTGACACGGAAAAGCTCTTGTCTGTGAGAAGTGCCACTGTCAGGCTGATCCCGTCAATGGCAATAGAGCCCTTTTCAATAATATAACGCAGTATTCCTTCCGGAGCCCCAATCTCCACCCACATGGCATTGCCTTCCTTTCTTGTAGAAAGGATCGTTCCGGTGCCATCAATATGACCCGCCACAATATGACCGCCAAATCTGCCATCGGCTGCCATTGCACGCTCCAGATTCACCTGACTGCCTCTGTGAAGAGATCCCAGCGAGCTTCTCCGCAATGTTTCCGCCATCACATCTGCCTGAAATTTTCCCCCTTGCATGGAGGTTACCGTCAGACAGACACCATTGACTGCAATACTGTCGCCGATCTGCGTTCCCTGCAGTACCTTATGAGCTGCCACCGTGAGTACCGCCGATTCACCTCCTGCTGCAATAGAATCAATGGTTCCCACTTCTTCAATAATACCTGTAAACACCTTTTCCTCCTTTCCTGATACCTTCGGGTATTCTATAAGAAAGAAAAAAGTCCCCGCCAAAAACGGGGACATCAAAAAATCATGTATCAATACTTCTCTCATCCAGACTGTACTGTCGGCCTTGGAATCTCACCAAGTCATGTCACAAAAATGACTCACGGGCTGATGTGTCAAAAAAACAGCTTCTGTACACAAATACCGTCGGTCGCGAATTTCACGCTGCCCCGAAGTTTACTTTACGTTCCTTATCATAGCACAGCCGCTTACGGTTTGCAAGAAAAATATCGGGAGCTTCACACTGTGTACCGGAATGATCTCTTCCGGCGTAACACCGGCAACACAATTATATAACATCTGCCTCCATCAGAAGATCTTCACCGAGAGATGTTACTTTGCGGTTTGTCAGGATCCATGCCTGAGCCGGATCATCCACGCCTATGCCTCTCACCGGAGTGAATCCCTCCCCCCCTCCAAACAGCTTCGGCGCAATATAAGCCTGCACATGCTGCACGATCCCTGCCTGCAGGGCGCTGTAATTTAATGTACCGCCTCCTTCCAGAAGGATGCTGTCGATTTTTCGTTCTCCCAGTTTTTCCATCAGATCCGCAAGATCCACTCTGCCATCCTTCTGCCTTGTCACAAGCACCTGCACTCCCTTTTCCTCATAGGCAGCGATCCGCTCCGGATCCTCCTTCACTGTTGCAAGAATGGTTTCTACTTCTTCTGCCGTCCGAACGATCTGACTGTCAAGAGGCGTCCTGAGACTGCTGTCACAAATGATCCGGATAGGATTTCTCCCTTCCGGAATACGGCAGGTCAGCAGCGGATCATCTGCAAGCACCGTCTGCACTCCCACCATAATACCGGTGTATTTATTGCGCATGCGCTGTACATGGGCTCTTGCCTCTTCTCCGGTCACCCATTTACTGGCACCTGTATGACAGGCGATCTTGCCGTCCATAGTCATGGCGTATTTCATGACCACATATGGCGTGTGGGTCGTAATATAATGAAAAAACACATCATTCAGGGCATCGCACTCCTCTTTCAGCACATGGGTTTCCACGGTAATCCCCGCGTCCTGAAGCTGGCGGATTCCCTTTCCTGCCACCAGTGCATTGGGATCATCGGAGCCCACATAAACCTTGCGGATACCGTGCTCTATGATCGCCTGGGTACATGGAGGCTGCTTACCGTAATGACAGCATGGCTCCAGAGTCACATACATTTCCGCTCCTGTGGCATCTGTTTTCAGATTGGCAAAAGCACTCCGTTCTGCATGCAGATCACCGTAACGGGCATGATACCCTTCCGCCAGGATTTCTTCATCTCTGACGATCACGGCCCCCACCAGAGGATTGGGATTGACATGTCCCTCTCCCTTGCGGGCCAGTTCGATGGCTCTTCTCATATATTTTTCATCCATATTTCAAACCTCCATGGCTCTTCTGATATATTTGTTATCTATCCCTCAAACTCCACAGCACTTCTGATATACTTGTTATCTATCCCTCAAACTCCACATTTCATATCTCCCACGCCCATCCATCAAGACTCCAATGCCTTCTGCTGCTTTTCCCGTTCTCTCGCCGCCTTGCTGTAAACACAGCCACAGTAATCCTGCCGGTACAGCTGATACTCAGCCGACAACTCAATTGACTTGAGATAACCGCCCTTTTTCTTAAAATCCGACACCAGATAAGGAATACCATATTCCTGTGCCAGACGCAGACCGATTTCATTGAGCTTTGCTGCATTCTTGTGGGGACTGACAGAAAGTGTGGTGGTAAAGTAGTCAAAGTGATGCTCCTTTGCATACTCTGCCGCCTTTCTCTGCCGCAGCTCATAGCAGGCAAAGCAGCGTTCGCCCCCCTCCGGAAGCTGCTCCATGCCCTTTGCCATAGCAAGAAACACCTCCGGCTCATATGCCCCTTCCACAAACGCAATGGGATACTTTACCGGAAGCTCACCAAGAAGTCTCTGCTGCTCCTTTACCCTCTTCTGATACTCTGCCTGTTCTGTAATATTAGGATTATAATAATAGATTGTAATATGAAAATACTCTGCCAGATAGGAAAGACAATAACTGCTGCAGGGTGCACAGCAGCTGTGCATTAATAGCTTTGGCACCTTTTCTTCCTTTTGGAGATGATCAATGATCTGATCCAGCTCTCTCTGATAATTCACTTTATTCATATCTACATTTACCCCTTTTTGTGATCATTGATCCGACACTTTATTATGCCGCTTTTCTGTCTGATCCGGCACAAACGCACTGAGCAGAACCGTCTGTTTTACTTTCTGATCCGTAAAGCCCCACTGTGAGCGAAGCTCCCCCGGTACATAAGTAAAAAAGACATTTCCAAACAGCATACACAGGATAAATACCCAGAAAAATCCCAGAATCCCCCCTGCCAGCTTATTCATGGTGCCAAGTACCGGAATATGATCCACCAGCTTTAATGCCCGGATACTATGCAGCAGTACAAACTGTAACACCGCAAACACCACAAAAAACACGATGGAGTAAGCAATGCCCTCTGCTGCCGGTTCCAAAGCCTGTCCCGCAAACTGCGCCAGCGCCAACGCACCGCTTCCCATCTGCTTCTCAAGTACAGGCACAAATACAGCCTCTGCCAGCATCTTTTTTAGCGTTCCGGCCGCCAGAACTGCCCCTATATATGCAGCAACCATTGCCACGATCCGGGCAATGGTCACTAAAAATCCTCTATGATATCCTACGAGAACGGACACCAGCATACAAACTCCGATGATCACATCAACGCACGTTGTAATATCCATATCAATCCTCATTTCCAGACAGCCTGCTGCCTGAAAAAATCTGCACAGGCAATTACAATTCTGCCATCTTCTCCACCGTCACAAACGATTACAGAAGAACATCCGCCATATCATACATGCCTGCAGCCTTTCCCTTCAGGAACTTTGCAGCGGCGATAGAGCCCTTTGCAAAAACAGCACGGGAATATGCCGTATGCTTAAAAGTGATCACCTCATCGGTACCGGCAAAGATCACTTCATGATCTCCCACAATCGTGCCACCGCGAACAGCAGAAATACCAAGCTCCTTTTTGTCTCTCTGCTTTCTCACCTGAGAACGGTCATAAACATACTCAAACCGGTTATCCATTGCCTCATTAACAGAGTCTGCCAGTGCAAGAGCCGTGCCGGATGGCGCATCAAGCTTTTTGTTGTGATGCTGCTCCACGATCTCCACGTCAAAACCCTCTTCACAAAGCTTCTGTGCCGCCTCCTTCAAAAGCTTCATTAAAAGATTGATTCCCAGAGACATATTGGCTGATTTCAGTACAGCAACCTTCTCTCCGGTCTGGCGCAGATATGAAAGCTGCTCCTCACTCATACCGGTAGAACACTGCACGATCGGAGTCTGTGTCCTTGCGGCGTAATCCATACGCTTCTCAAAGCCATTGGCAGAAGAAAAATCAATGATAACATCTGCCTTTACATCACACGCATCAATATCGGTAAACACCGGATAGCCGTTGTCTCTATTGTCCACAATGTCAATACCTGCCACGATCCGGCAATCTGCATCCTCCTTTACCAGTCCTGAAATCATCTGTCCCATACGGCCATTACAGCCTACCATAATAATATCTGTCATTTGAACAATCCCGCCTTTCATAATATATGCACACTTTATACTGCAGACCTGATCACTTTCCTGCTGTATATCTGCTTAATTAACTGTGATATCCTTCTCCAGCTCAATTTTGGAGATCACATCCATATATTCCACAAGCTCCTCCGGCAGATTCTGTCCGGTGAGTACCAGTCTGGTATAATCATCCCGCAATTCGATCAGATGAATGATATCCTCTACTGTAATGATCTCCAGATCGATCAGTCCCAGAATCTCATCCAGTACCAAAACATCGCAGCCGCCGGTATCGATCACCTTTCTTGCGAAATTTACACCATTTAAAATATTCTGTGTCTCTTCCTTTTTCTGGGAAGCGAGAAGCTCTGAAAATGATTCTTTTTCCTTTTCAAAACGGAACAGCTTGATATCCGGCTCCAGCTTCTCCAAAAAATTAAACTCCTCCGCATCATTTCCCTTCAGGAACTGGATAATGATCACAGACTGACCAAGACTTGCGGCACGGATGCACTGCCCCACAGCCGCTGATGTCTTTCCCTTTCCCGGTCCGTAAAAAACCTGAACAATACGCCTGTCCATAATTCACCTCTGTACTTTCTTCGTATATTTATCCGGTCTGTTCACGCCCTATGAAACGAAAAAAATGACCGGAGACAAAGAATTTACTCCTTAACTCCAGTCATTCTATCATATTTATAATGAAAAATCCACTCTTTTACATTTCCTCCTCATCAGACTGATATTCCAGCTTGCTGACAGAAACCTCATAAGCGACTCTCTTTTCATATTCTTCTTCGCTGATCTTCTTCTGGTACTCCCTGCTCTGAATTCTGCCCCAGATCTGTACATGTGCTCCTACCTCAAACTGATCGGCATATCTGGCATTTCTGCCCCAGCAGATACATGGAATATAATCTGATTTGCCGTACGGTCTGTTCACTGCCAGTAGTACATCTGCGATCTCACGCCCCAACGGCGTTTTCCGGTATACCGGCTTTTTACAGACATAACCATCCAGAAAGATATGGTTAGGATCCTGTTCTTCCTCCTCCGGCTCCACAATCTCTACTTCTCTTGCAAACACAGACAACACAAGACGATTTCTTGTTTCTTCATGACGGTTATAGGAACGGAACTGGCCATTGGCACGCAGCACATACCCACGGTAATCTGCACGGACATCCAATATCCTCTCCGAAACCATAACCGGAATGATGTCATTGGAATTGCTCAGACGGCTCACTTCGATATCTACCGTATAGAAGTCCTCTCCGTATAC
Organism: Jutongia huaianensis; assembly: GCF_014384985.1. GTDB lineage: Bacteria > Bacillota > Clostridia > Lachnospirales > Lachnospiraceae > Jutongia > Jutongia huaianensis. The sequence continues at coordinate 245,547 of NZ_JACRSX010000002.1, read as the reverse complement.
CGTATGACTGTACCCAAATTCACCTACCACCCTTCCTGCAATTGTCACCTGGTTATTTGTAAAAACCTTATCCAACATATTTTTTCCTCCCTTTTCCTTTTACGGGTCTCCCGTCCCGTATGCATTGTAACTTCATTAATAAATGTATATTTGGCTCCTTTCGGTGCTAGAACTATTATGCCACATTTTTCCTGTTTTTAAACGGGCTTCCGGACGACAAATCACGACGTCTGCTATCACCAGACACAAATGTCCTACCCAATTCGCCCAAAAATACATATTCCTTCTACAATCTTATCAGAACTCGTGCAAAACTTCATCATTTTTTTGTGACTTTTTCTTACTTGTATAATGACGTGACAATCGGTATACTAATGTATTGGTGATTTATTTTGCAAAAAAGAGAAAAGCGATGAGATATCGCCGCATATTGAGAAAGGACTTGAACAATTATGATGCAGAAACGTGAAGACGTCAGAAATATTGCAATTATTGCACACGTTGACCATGGTAAAACTACGCTGGTGGACGAGCTTTTAAAGCAGAGTGGTGTATTCCGCTCCAACCAGGAGGTGGCCGAACGTGTCATGGATTCCGGCGATATCGAACGGGAACGTGGAATTACAATTTTATCCAAAAATACAGCCATTACTTATAAGGATACTAAGATCAATATTATCGACACACCGGGACACGCTGATTTCGGCGGCGAGGTAGAGCGTGTCTTAAAAATGGTAAACGGAGTTGTTCTGGTAGTAGATGCCTTTGAGGGTGCTATGCCACAGACAAAGTTTGTATTAAAGAAGGCTCTGGAATTAGAGCTTCCGGTTATTGTATGTATCAACAAGATCGATCGTCCGGAGGCACGTCCGGAGGAAGTTGTAGACGAGGTTCTGGAGCTTTTTATTGATCTGGATGCCAATGAGGAGCAGCTTGACTGCCCATTTATCTATGCTTCCGCCAAGGAAGGTATCGCTTCCTACAGTGCGGATGAACCGGGCAAAGATATGGTTCCTTTGTTTGATACGATCCTTGATTATATTCCTGCTCCGGAGGGCGATCCGGATGCCGGAACACAGGTACTGATCAGTACCATTGATTACAATGAGTATGTAGGACGTATTGGTATCGGCAAGATTGATAACGGCTCCGTAAAAGTAAATCAGGATGTCGTTATTGTCAACCATCATGATGACTCCAAATCCCAGAGAGTCCGCATCACAAAGCTTTACGAGTTTGACGGACTTCAGAAGGTAGAGGTGCCGGAAGCGACCATCGGTTCCATCGTTGCGATTTCCGGTATTTCAGATATCCATATCGGAGATACCATCTGCTCTCCGGAGAATCCGGTTGCTATTCCATTCCAGAAGATCTCCGAGCCAACCATCGCCATGCATTTTATGGTAAACGATAGCCCACTGGCCGGTCAGGAAGGAAAATATGTTACCTCACGCCATCTGCGTGACCGTCTGTTCAGCGAGTTGAACTCTGATGTCAGCCTTCGTGTGGAGGAGACAGATAATATGGACAGCTTCAAGGTATCCGGCCGTGGAGAGCTTCATCTCTCTGTCCTGATCGAAAACATGCGCCGTGAAGGCTATGAATTTGCCGTAAGCAAAGCAGAGGTTCTCTATCACACGGATGAGCGCGGCAAAAAGCTGGAGCCAATGGAGCGTGCATTTATCGATGTACCGGATGAATTCTCCGGAAGCGTCATCGAAAAGCTCAGCAACCGTAAAGGTGAGCTTCAGGGAATGGGTTCCATCGGCGGCGGATATACCAGACTGGAATTTTTAATTCCATCCAGAGGTCTGATCGGCTATCGTGGAGAATTTATGACAGATACTAAGGGAAACGGTATTATCAATACAACATTCGAAGAGTATGGTCCATATAAGGGCGATATGAATTATAGAAAACAGGGATCCCTGATTGCTTTTGAGTCCGGCGAGACTGTTGCTTATGGTCTGTTTAACGCCCAGGATCGTGGTACTCTCTTTGTGGGACCCGGCGAGAAGGTTTACAGTGGTATGGTCATTGGACAAAATGGTAAAGCAGAGGATATTGAGTTAAACGTCTGCAAGACAAAGCATCTCACCAACACACGATCTTCTTCTGCAGATGATGCCTTAAAGCTTGTACCACCAAAGAAGCTGAGCCTGGAAGAGGCTCTGGAGTTCATTGATACCGATGAGCTTTTGGAGATCACTCCAACCAGCCTCCGTATCCGTAAGAAGATTCTGGATTCCACTCTTCGTTTCCGCAGCAAGAAAAATGCTCAGAACAACTAAACAGAACGGCTTAATTTCATATAAAATTCTTTGATCTGCTGCCATGACAGATGTTCCTGTTGTGGCAGCATTTCTATTCCCGCCATTGCCATATTCACCAGCAATTCTATGTCCTCTGCCGGAATCCAGAGCATCTCCTCCGGTCTGTCTTTTCTCCTCTCAAGTATTTGTTCCAGCTTTTTCGCCGTCTTTGTCTCTGTCAATAGATCCACATAACGTACCGCCAGTAATATTCCCATCCACAATGGCATTCCATAGCGCAGCCATAATGGTTCTGCCAGCTCCTCCCACAGATAACGGCTGTCTCTTCTCTCCTCTCTGCTTCCCGGCACGCATTTTTTAAGCTCCGTCACATTCCGGGATAACGCCGTGAAGATTCTCTTCTGCTCCGTTCCATGCACAGGCGGTATCACAACCAGATCTTCCTCCTGCCATCCGGCTCTTCCCAGATATAATGTCACACCGTCACGGTCACGAATCCACAAAAGTTCCCTTTTTATCATCTGCTCCCACATGATCTCTGTCGAAAGGAATACCACCGGAGGTCTTTTTTCATATTCCCCGGTGCCGGAAATATCCTGATTTCTATTCCAGCAGACCTCCTGCAGCATCCTGATATTTCCAATGGCAATCACATATTCTGGTCTGATCTGCCGCAGCCGTTCCGCCACATTCCCATTTTTCTGCCACGGGATACGATCTACCTGACAATATAGACGCAATTCTGTCAAAAACTTCTGATGCCAGGTCTCTTCCGTGAAATATATGTCATTGCAGCACAAAAGGACAGCCATATGGCTGCCCTTTCTTTCAAGAACCCACGATTTCCAGTTTTTTACAAATGCTTCCGTGGTGATGATCTTCATTCCTTATCTCCCTCATCCGTTTTATCCGCCGGTGTCTGCGTCGGAGCTTCTGTTGCCCCGGGTTCCTCCGTTGCGCTGCTGTCTGACTTGTCTTCAGCATTATCATCCTTTTCAATCTTTACCGTCACATACTCCGTCTTTACAATCGCACTGCTATCCCTCAGATCCAGATGAACCTTCAGACGGTGCTTTCCACGACGCAGTCCTTCGCAATCGACATAGGCACTGTAATCATCCACAGTAATCTCATCCAGAACAGAAGAGATTCCCTGGATCGTTATGCTGACCACATCTCTGTCCCCAACAATACGTGCTGCCAGATGATCCGACAGGGAAGCGAATTTAATATCCTTCACCGGAATGGATATTTTTTTGCTCATCAGCTTTTCAATGCCGATCCGCAGAGACACCTGTGCATAATCGGCCAGCACAGACACACCATCCGGCAGGTAATCCTGAATGCTGATATTTTGTTCCACAGAACCTGTGGTACTCTGCATTCCGGTAATATCCACCGGCACATTGACCTCGCTGATATTGGCAAGATCCTTTTTACCACCTGCCACCTGTATGGTCTCCGGCTGGCACTCCGCATCCACAAACTCATATCCCGATGCCGGTTTTCCGGTTATCTTTATATTGACAGGTATTGTCTTGGTCTTTAATACCTGGACATTCACCCGGACCTTACGCACTCCATAATTCAGGGTACTGGACTCGATCACCTTTCCATCCGCATCATATGCAACCGGGGTAACTCTCTTTTTTAAGTTCTCACCGATTCCGCTGACATTGACCGTTACACGAACAGAATCAATCTTGTCGATCACACCCTTACCACCTGTCACCTCCAGCATGTTGGGACTTGCCAGACATTCCCCCACACTGTATCCGGCCTGTGGCGTACCGTTCGTTACTACTGTAACCTTGATCTGTTTGCTGGCCTTATCCTCCAGAGAGACCTTCAACACACTATTACACTCCAATACCGGCTCGTCAGATACTGTTTTCTTTAATTCCGGCACAATGGCCACCGCATTAACTGCCGACAGATCAGAGAGATCCGCCGTAGCACGGATATCGTCGGCTTTCAGTCTGTCTACAATGCTTTTTTTGCCCTTTACCCGGACTTGTGCCGTGCTTCCCTCAATAATTTCATATACCTTATTGACAGAGGAAAGTGCATCCTCATTGATGGTTTCAACCTCTACATTAAAGATCCGTTCCTTATAAGGATCTTCAATATTTACGATTGCCACCCAGACCACAATCGCCGTAGCAAGGGCAAGCAGCTTAATTCCTATATTATTGATGATATATTTCTGTACAAAATCCTTATGTCCTGTATCCCCGGAATTGTTATGCCGTATGCTTTTCTCCTGCTTGTTATCCATATCTCTAACCATGCCTTTCCAACTGTGTGGTATCTGTCCTTCCGCCACAAAGCTACATGTATCATCCCCGCCGGTTACTCTGCCCTGCCGCTATCTGTACGGCGCAGCCCCTTCCAGCGTTTCTTTTCTGTATCATCTCCTGATTTCCCCTGCATTTCTGTCAACTTCTTTCGCAGCAGATCTCCGTCAATATTCCGCAAAAGCTTTCCTCCCACTGCAACAGAAATCCTGCCTGTCTCCTCGGAAACAATGATCGTCAGGCTGTCCGTCACCTCGCTGATTCCCACACCGGCACGATGTCTGGTTCCAAGCTCCTTTGACAACCCCATATTGTCGGACAAAGGCAGATAACAGGTCGCCGACACGATCCTGTCCCCCCGAATGATCACGGCTCCATCGTGAAGAGGGGTATTATGCTCAAAAATATTAACCAGAAGCTGACTGCTAATGGTGGAATCCAGTTCAATTCCTGTCCTTTCGTATTCGGACAGATCAATGTCCTTTTCCATTATGATCAGGGCTCCCGTCTTCGCCTTGGCCATTTCTACCGTTGCCTTCACGATCTCATTAATACTGCGCTCTGAAAAACGCTCATTTTGATTTCGGGTATCATCAAATGGAATCAATGTAGAAACGATCTTTTTCTGTCCAAGTTCTTCCAACGCCCGGCGAAGCTCTGGCTGGAATACGATCATCAGTGCCGTAATACCAATGGAGATCGTCCTCTCAAAGATCCAGACAATAACATTCATCCGCAGAATGTATGCGATCACATAACACGCCAAAAGAACAATAATTCCCTTTAACAGCATCCATGCTCTTGTATTTTTAATCCACAATGCTACATGATAGATCACAAATGCCAGTATCACAATCTCCAAAATATCTATCACTGATACCTTGGGTAAATTGATCACATGTATATATTCCTTTAAGGATGCAACAATAGAGTTCATACTTCCTCCTAATCCCGTTTATCCTGTTATTTTTATTTTTCTTCACCTGATCCGGTCTTCGCCGTTTGTTCCGATCGGATCTGCCCGGACTCACTCTCTGCTTTCTTTGATGAAACGCCAAAACGTCCTTCTCCCAGCAAGTGGGCATTAAATCGTTTGACTCTCTTTTCTCCTACTGCAATGTTCATTTTCGGCACAGCCTTGACATAATAACAGTATTCATCATCTTCAAACTGAAGATACTCCACAGCCGAATAATTTAACACAAGCTGAAAGAACTGTATCAGCCACGCAAGTATTCCGCAGATGACAGATTGTACCAGAAGATATACGACATGTACCTGTATATTGAACGGAAAACTCAGCACCAGGATCAGCAGGATATTAACGATCACTCCCGCAACAATTGCTGTTTCATAGACATAATGAAACTCCTGGCTGCAGATCATATTTACGATAACCATCACGATGGCAAAAACCGCAATAACAAGATACATCTCTTTATTGGAAAATATCATCTGGAACGCCTGATTAAATAATACCATACTTTCCTCGGTAGCGGTACCGATCACCGTGGTAATACACTTGATCGTATAATAACAGACCACCCCGCAGCTCATAGGGATCACAGCCACCGGTGCACCGATCAGCCCCAGAAGGATTGGCACCAGATATGGCAGATGTAGTCCATACAAAATCGGAACTGCCAGGATCACATAACCGTGTTCCGGTAAAAAGCGCAGATAGATCAGATATGCAATCAGAAAGATCAGCAGAATGACTAATGCAAGGGAAACGGATACATAATACACATGAAAAACAGTATATGCAGCGGCAAGAAACAATAGCACCGACATCGGCAGCACCGTATTCACTACCGAAAACGCCACAATCACATACCATGATTTTAAAACCGGATTGTACCCCACCAGCTGATTGATCGAAAAAAATGTAATAAAAGAAAGGAGCAGTCGAAAAAGCGCATTCACTATCCGGGCGTGATCCTGATAAAACCGGATCAGCCGTTCTCTAATCACCAATAAATGCGTCATTCTCCGCTTACCTCCCTGCTCTGTTCATAAAATAATTCCATTTTTTTAAGCTCTGCCAGATATGCTCTGCGTTTATTCTGAATGCGATGGTATTTGGCCGAATAAATAATTACCGTAAAAAAGGCACAGCCTAACAGGATCAACAGATAAACAGCAAGTGCTCCCGCTGCAAGACTGCCTATTTCAGGTAATCTGACTTTAGATAAAAGATATTCAAAATGGTACAATGCAATCAAAAACAACACCAGCACATATGCAACAGAATAGCTCCAAAGAGTCACCAGTAAATGAGAACGTATATAATCTATTCTGTAATAGCCTGCTTCCTTCAGCTCCGTGTGCAGCGGCTCCTGCTCATACCTTGCCAGATTTACCATAATCCGAAGCTTTTCCTCGTTTACCATACGAATCCCATTTCCCTTCATGATCACATTTTCAGAGACTTTAACCATATTTCATCATAACATGTAGATTTTCCGATTTCAACTCTTTCTTGTACAATTTAGATAAAAAAAGAAGGAAATTTTTTACATAAAATCACGTCTCCGGGTATGTCTGTTTCCATTGAAATATGATAAACTAATAACGATAATTTTGAAGGGAGCCCCAATCATGATCCAGAACAAGAAAATAGCAGCCGTTTGTGTTGCCGAAATGCAGAACGATGATATCCAAAGTATATTATACCCGTTAAACGAGGCACTCTCTGAAATCGGATGGCGTATGATCATTTTTGACAGCTGCACCGATTTCTTTCTCAAAAACGCTTTCGACGAAGGGGAAGCCCATTTGTTTCAATTATTAAATCACGATTATATCGATGCTGTTTTAATAATGTCAAGAACCATTAAAAACGACGAGATCCAGAATCAGATCATTAACCGCGCCAGACAGAACGGAACACCGGTTCTTCTGATCGACAGTGATACCCGGCCGGAGGGTACGATCCAGATCAGCTTTGATGAAAGTGATGCCTTCGAACGGCTGGTGCTTCATCTGGTGGAAGATCACCATTTTACCCGGATCAATTGTATTGCGGGCATCAAAGACAATCCAATCTCCGAGCACAGAGTACAGATCTTCCGGGAAATACTGGCAGATCATAACATTCCTTTTGATGAGAGCCAACTGGGCTATGGTAATTTTTATGCCCAGCCGACCCGGAAGGTAATGGAAACATTTCTTCAACAGGCGGAACTTCCGGAAGCCATTGTCTGTATTAACGACAGCATGGCCATCACCGTATGTGATATTTTATCTGAAAACAATATCGCCATTCCGGAGCAGGTCACCGTAACGGGATTTGATGGGATTGAGCAGGAGAAATGCAACTATCCCCGTATCACCACCTGCCGCAGGGATATGGATGCTTTTGCCAGATATGTGGGAGAGATCCTGGAACAAATCCTGCAGGCTTCCACCCACGAGACACACTATACCTTTCCATACACTTTTGATCCTTCCGAATCCTGTGGCTGCCGTCAGTGCAGGATGCTGAACATCAACCGTTCCATCAATACACTGTATGCCCAGATGAATGATTCCGTCAATTACAATCGTTCGATGAATAATATGAACGCCAAAATGACCAATCTGAAAAGCATCACTGATCTGCATACCATCTCACGTTACTATATCCCATTTGACGGATATATCTGCACCAATGCGGATTTTGATATACAGGATCATCTGGAACCTTCTGACGATTTGGTGTTTACCCCGGTCGTGGATGCCAAATTCTGTTTTGATGATCTGAATTATAATAAAAGTCTCCCAATCCAGTCGGGAGAACTGATTCCTGACTGGTCCGCCTTTTTTGCCCAGCCCGCTCCTCTTGTAATATCCTGTCTGCATCACCAGCAGGAGGTTTACGGATACACAGCAATCTTTGCCGACCGCAGCAGATATCAGGGATATGGCTATGGACTGCACCGTATGCAGCGTTTTGTTTCCAATCTGAACAACTGTATTGGAATGTATCTGCAAAAGAACAACCTGCAGGCATCCAACAAAAAGCTTCGTGATGTACAAAATAAAATTATCGTAAGCTTCGCGGATCTGGTGGAATCCCGTGATACCTGCACCGGACAACATATTAAACGGACCAGCGAATATCTCCGTATCCTTGTGCAGTACATGGCAACCATGCCAAAATATTCCGAGCTGTTGACCAAAAAATATCAGACGTTAATGTGTAAAGCAGCACCTCTTCATGACATTGGCAAGATCAAGGTATCCGATGTCATTCTGAATAAACCGGGGAGACTGGACAATGACGAGTTCGAAAAGATTAAGTGCCACGCCCTGGAAGGCAGTGAGATTATCCGGGATACCCTGACCAACATCGAGGATAATGATTATCTCCAGATTGCACACGATATGGCATTATTCCATCACGAGAAATGGGATGGCAGCGGTTATCCATGCCATCTGTGTGGCGAAGAAATTCCTCTGTGTGCCCGGATCATGGCAATCGTGGATGTCTTTGATGCCCTCACAAGCAAGCGGATCTACAAGGAAGCCTATTCTGCCGATCAGGCATTTCGTATTCTGGAGGAATCCAGCGGCTCCCATTTTGATCCGGAGGTGCTTGCAGCATTCCTGACGATCCGGCCGGAGATAGAAAAGGCATTATATAATAACCACAAGGCTCAGGTATAGCCATTGCAAATAAATCCATAATCCAAAAGACTGAGACAGTCCCGGTGAACTTTCATTCACTCTGCAACTCTCTCAGCCTTTATTCATTCACATTTTATTGTATATATTCCAGAATTCTTTTTTTATATTCCAAAAATTCCGGAGAGATCTTAAACTCCTCTGCTCCCGGCTTCTTTCCTGACACTGTGATCTCATCCTGTATCACAGCCGGTGTCCCTCCCAGAATATAGATCCGGTCAGACAATATAATTGCCTCATCCATATCATGGGTAATGAACAGCGTTGACATATGGATTTCTTCCATAATTGATAAATACCACTGGTGCATTTTCCCCTTGGTAATAGTATCCAGTGCACTAAAGGGCTCATCCAGCAGCGCAACCTCCTGTGAAAACAGATACGTCCGCAACAACGCGGCTCTCTGACGCATGCCTCCCGACAGCTGAGCCGGATATTTCTTTTCATATCCGGAAAGACCAAACTCCTCAAAATAAGCTGCTGCTTTCTCTCTCGCTGTTCTTATGCGTCTCCAGGGCCAAATCTTCCCCTCCCCTGACGTTTTTTTGATTATCAACGGAAGTGCCACATTATCCAAAACAGTTTTGTACGGAAGCATCATATCCTTCTGCAGCATATAGCTGATCTTCCCCGGCTTTCCAGTCACATCCTCTCCGTCCAGAAGCACTCTGCCCTCATCGGGCATCAACAGCCCCGAAATAATGTGGAACAATGTACTTTTTCCAACTCCGCTGGCACCCAGAATACAGACGATCTCTCCTTCCTCCAGCGTCAATGAAACGGATTCCAGTACTTTTTTGTCTCCAAAAGATTTCGACACATTTTCCACAACAAGCCTCATCTTACTTCTACATCCCTTTCCCAGCCCGCATATAGGGGGCTGCAGACACAAAATTGCCGGCTACTTCAAATAATCCATAGTAAATCCGGCATTTTCATCCAATGCATTATCCACCAGCTTATTTTCATTGAGCCACTGATAAAAACCATTCCAGCGGTTCGCATCGATCTCGCCCCACTGTGCCGCATCGGCAATATACTGTTTACTCAGATATTCCTGACTTTTCTGTACCAGCTTCTCATCCAGCTCCGGTACTGCCTTCAGCAAAATATCTGCTGCATCTGACGGATTCCCGGCCGCATATTCATACCCCTTTTTGACCGCAGATAAAAATGCCTTTGTGGTATCCGGATTTTTCTTCATATAATCATTGTTGCCAATGATCACCGGACTATAATAATCGAAGGTTGGATTCATATCCGCAAATGGCAGGAAATTTGTGGAAAGACCTTCCATATCGCATTTCACACCATCCCAGCCGTAATAAATCCACACCGATTCAATATCCGCATGAAGTGCCGCTACAATATCCTCAACATAAGTGGAGATTAATTTCACCCTGCTGAAATCTCCCCCATCCTTTTCTACCACATTTTTCAGAACCGCCTGTTCAATCGGAGAATCCCACGTTGCATAGGAATGCCCCTCCAGCTTCCCCGGACTGTCAATCCCCTTCTTTTTTAATGAGATTAATCCGGAAGTATTATGCTGTAAAATTGCAGCCACCGCAGTCACCGGCAATGGACTGTCACTGCTGAAAGCTGCAGCGAGAGTATCCTGAAAATCAATTCCAAACTCCGCTCCACCGGATGCCACAAGATCCGTTGCTCCATTATCCGGCGGCTGTATTACCGATACATCCAGTCCGGCCTCTTTAAAATATCCCTTTTCCTGTGCTACATAAATACCTGTGTGATTGGTATTGGGAGTCCAGTCCAGGACCATAGTTATCTTCTTTGAATTCTTTGTTGATTTTTCGGCTGTTGCATCAGAATTTCTCTCTGTAGCGGTATTTCCGCAGGCACAAAGAGAAAAGGCCATACATGCTGACAACATGACCGCCATAAACTTTTTCATTTATATTCCTCCATTTTCGTTTTTGATCTGTCATCCCTTTTCCAGGGCATCACAAAATACTGAACTATATCCACAAGCTTCATCAACAGGATACTGATAGCCGTGATCAAAAAGATGACTGCAAACATTCTGTCATAGGCATAAGACTTTTTTACCCTTGTCATATAGACACCGAGACCGGAAAAACCGCCCAGCCATTCCGCCACTACTGCCCCCACCACAGCATAGGAAACAGACATTCTCAGACCGGCAAAAAAATGCCCCAGTCCGGATGGCAGCATAATATGGAAAAATATCTGTGTTTTGGATGCTCCCATCGCCTGCAGCAGACGTACCGCATCAGGATCTGCCTCCTTAAAGCCATCTAACAATCCCACAGTGATCGGGAAAAATGTCATGATCACAACCAGAGTAATCTTTGGCGCTGTGTTATATCCCAGCCACAGCACCAGAAGTGGTGCGATTGCCAGCGTCGGGATCGTCTGTGTGATCACCAGGATCGGATAAAATGCCCGATAAAGTGCGTGAAACCGCTGCATCAAAAATGCCACAACAAATCCCATGACAATTCCTATCCCCAGCCCGGCAAACGCCTCAAAAAGCGTGGTCCACATATGCCCCGCCATCAATGGAAAATCCTTTACAAATGCCTGAACTACCTGCCACGGCGACGGAAGCATATATCCCGGAAGTACCCCCGCCAGACATAATACCTGCCAGATGATCAGCAGCAGAATCACTGCTGATGCCGGAATTAGTGCATTAGTGATGCTTTGTAACTTTCTTTTCAATACTCAGTACCTCACCCTCCGGTTTGTATACAATTTTGACATAAGTAGATATCTGATCACATCCACCGGCTGCAATCGCAACCTTCTGACATCCCGCTACGATCTCCATGAGCTGATCATAATCTCCTTCTATAGTTGTCTCAAAAGGACCCACAGATGTGGAAAGCCCAAAGCTTTTAATATAAGCGATCACCTCATCTACAATACGGATCACTTCCTCATCATCTGTTACATTTGGTAATACCTGAATTGCTACACTTGCGTTCATGATTTTTTTCCTTTCATAATATGTCATGGAATACATTTTCTATAAATTTCTTCCAGAATTTCTGCTAAAATTATACACATAATTAAAACTTTGTCAATGACCTGCTGCCATCCACACTCTTGTTGAAAAAATAAGCCGTCTAATTGCTTAACTCCAGCAGCTCCGCATAACCAAACATCTCTTCCTGTTGATAGCAGGCACATAACACCGCATCCAGCTCATAGTTTTGATTCAGGCGGCCCATATTACACGCCGCAAGGGTAGAATCCGCCAGCACCTTAAACATCTCCAATGCATCCTTCTGCTTGTAAGCAGACATATCCTGGCCAATCATATCCAGATATCTGTGCTGTGCCACATACATAATTAACGGCAGAATATCCTCTCGCTGTATCTGAAGACAACGACGTTTATTTTCCCGCCGGTATTGTGTAAGCCACCTCTTTGCCTCCCCTGCCGTACGAAGCTCCTGCGGTCTCCGTCCATATTCCCGCTGCAGCTGTATGATCCACTCCGGACACTTATCTTCATCAGCCAGATTAGAAAGAGTCAGTTCTGCCTGTCGGGTCCGAAAAAAGCGTTCTTTATGAAGCGGCACATTTAAAAGATCCGACAAATGCTTCTCCGTCATGGAATTCACCGACTGAAACTCCGGAGCCTCCTCAGCTCCCTCTCCCTCAGTCTGAAACACCTCAGACAAAAGTCTGGCATTGGATTCCTTCTCCGTATATGCCAGGGAACAAAGCTCGGTAATACTCGCCTTTAAGCCATCCGACAGGTTTCTTTTCTTTCCCTTGGACTGCGCATTCACATACTTACGGACATTCTTCTGATAATGCTGTGGATTTAGCAGTCTTCTCTGACACCATACTGCATAATCTGTTTCCGATAACAGACGTTCCAGTTCCTCCTGGGCATCCTTTTTGGCGTACTGCAAAATAAGCTTTTTGTATTTTCGGAAATAATCCAGTGTTGTCTTGCTGTAGCCTTTAAAACTGGCTGCATTCTCCATCATCCATTCCCGGAATTCTTCCCAGGGCAGATTTTTTCTCCCTTGAAATTCTCCCATCAATGTCTGTGTACCGCAGGTTTGTTCAAATGTCATAACATGGCTTAATCTCTCTTCGAAATCCCGGATCATCTCCTGACATTCCTGATAATTCTTTTTATTTTCGAGACCATAAACCAATATCACTTCCCGGTAATCGTTTACCTGAAATGCCGGCTCATGGATTCCATAAACAAGATATTCCTGACAATCCTCCATAGACAGTCCCATAGCCATACAGATCTGATATACCTGCTCCCGGTCCGGTACTGCCGTACCGCCAATTCCAAACCATTTTCGTATGGTTGGAAGCGTTGCAAAATCTTCTTTGCCGGTCCGGGTCCGAAACGCCCGGTATGCACTTTTGCGCATATCGTCTGTAATTTCACCATCCCCCGCAATATTCAGCTTTTCCATAATAAAGTCCGTAAAATCCTGAAACTGCTTCTCTCGTTTTATATTTAATAAAGCCATAGTAAATGTTTTTCTATGCGTTCCCATTGTTTTCTCCTATTATTCATATTGTTTTATCTTTACGGAATCGCTCCCTCAAACTCGATACCGCTCTTTCCCGTCTGCTTTTTGGATGAGGTCGTAGTATTTTTACGGGGTGCTGCCTGTGTCGGGGCACTTGTTCTTATCTGTGCCGTAGCTTTGGTCTTTGCCGACACGGAAACCTTCTTTTTACCTTTGCTGACAGTAAATACTATTTTCTGATACGTTCCCTCAGAATATTTCGTCCCTTTTGCAATACTCTGCGAAATGATTTTTCCCTTTTTCACCTTATCGCTGTATTTATAGATCCATTGGATCGAAATTGATTTGTCCTGCCGTTTCAGCTTCCCGGCGGCCGCTTTCTTTTTCATTCCGGTAAAGCTGGCCATTTTATATTCCTGAATGCCGGTGGTAAAAGGAACCGCTGTAACAGACGCTTCTGCTGTCTGTACCACAGCCGGTGAAGCAGCCGGCATTATTTTGGTACTGCGTCCCCCTGACCCCGGAAAGCCTGCCGCCACAGCCAGAATCACGATGCCTGCAGTGACTCCGGCCACCTTCCAGTAACGGCCAAAGAGAAATCGTTTCTCTTCCTCCTGATACAACCCCCGATATAATTCTCCCATGGTCTGATAACGGTGATGAAAATCCACAGTAAGCCCCTTCATCAACGCTTTCTTCTGTGGCAGGCCCAATGACAGCTCCGACATATCCATCAGAGATGGCATATCATCCTCCAGCATTCTCTGAATGGATTCATCCGGAGTTTTTCCGGTCAATGCGTAATAAACCGTTGCACATAGTGCATACACGTCCGTCCAGGCTCCCTGCCTGCCTCTGGTCCGGTACTGTTCCTCCGGTGAAAATCCCCGCTTAAACACCACAGTCATGCTTCTGGTCATATTGATATTTTCTCTGCGGGCTGCTCCAAAATCAATCAGAACAAGACGTTCATCCCGTGTCAGCAGAATATTGTCCGGACTGATATCCCTGTGTAAAACCCCGGTCTGATGAACCTTCATCAGGGAACAGATCACCGGCTCCAGCATATTTAAGAGCTTCTCTCCTTCAATCGGACCGTTTTTTTCTACATATTCCTTGACACTGACGCCATCCACATACCCCATAATGATATACGCCGTATTATTCTCATAAAAAAAATCCCTTACGGATACAATACCATCCAGATCATAAAATGCAGACAAACTCTTGGCCTCTCCAAGATATTTTTCCAGACTTTCCTGATATTTCTGCTTTTCTGCCTTCTCGTAGATGTATACATTGCGATCTCCGTCTTCACTGACATGTCTGCTGACGAGACTGGCCGGAAAATATTCTTTGATCGCCACTACAGTATCCAGCAGACAATCCCATGCAATATAGCTGATACCAAAGCTCCCCTCTCCCAGTACACGTCCAAGCATATATCGATCCTTCAGATATGTACCCGGCCGCAGACAGCGCGGGATCGGCTCATAACCAGCCTGTAAAAATCCACAATGTGGACATTTTCCATCTGCATCCAGCAGCTTCATACAGCCTATACAGCGTTCTCTCCCATTTACTTTCATAATCCACCAACTTCAGTTTTATCTCTTGTCATTTTTTGACATTTATTATTATAATACAAGCAAGGTTATAAAATCTTTCCGTTTTTTTCACTTTTTCCTGTGATGAACCCTTTCCCAGATAACGTGACGCATCACCATCCCGAAGCTCCAGTGCCTCAAATTCTCCTGTTGATGCACCACTTTGGGCTGTTCCCCTTGCTACGGTACCGTCCACCAGATACACCTCTACCGTAGGATTTCCTCTGAATTGTAATAAAAAAACTCCTATTGATAATAGTTTGATTTTTACCAACAGGAGTTCGTGTTTTTATTTCAATAAATTATCATCTACAAAATAGTCAATCCGCATTGCATGACGTACATCTGCAAGCGTCTGTGCTGCAACCGCCTCTGCCTTTTTACTTCCCTCTTTGAGGATATCATAAACATCCGGCAGACGTTTCTCCCACATCTGGCGGCGTTCACGGATTGGTGCCAGCTCTGTCTGCATCACATTATTCAAGAATTTCTTGACCTTAACATCTCCCAGACCACCACGGCTGTAGTGTTCCTTCAACTCATCAAGGCTCTTATAATCCGGAAGGAATTCCTCAAAATACTCCGGCTTGCAAAATGCATCCAGATAAGTAAATACTGTATTGCCTTCAATCTGACCCGGATCCTCCACACGGATATGATTTGGATCGGTATACATGGACATTACCTTTTTCTTGATGTCCTCCGGCTCCTCCGACAGATAAATACAGTTGCCGAGAGATTTGCTCATCTTTGCCTTGCCATCAATACCCGGCAGACGCAGGCATGCGGAATTGTCCGGAAGAACAATCTTCGGATCGGTAAGCGTTTCGCCATACACAGAATTAAACTTGTGCACGATCTCCTTACACTGCTCAATCATCGGCATCTGATCCTCTCCTGCCGGAACAACCGTTGCACGGAATGCTGTAATATCTGCAGCCTGGCTGATCGGATAACAGAAAAATCCTACCGGAATACTTGCCTCAAAATTTCTGAATTTAATCTCCGCCTTTACCGTTGGATTTCTCTGTACTCTCGCCACTGTTACCAGATTCATATAATAAAAGGTCAGCTCGGTCAGTTCCGGTACCATCGACTGAATAAAGATCGTTGACTTCTCCGGATCCAGTCCACATGCCAGATAGTCCAGCGCAACCTGCATAATATTGCTCCGCACCTTTTCCGGATGCTCTGCATTGTCGGTAAGTGCCTGTGCGTCTGCGATCATGATATAAATCTCATCAAAGTCTCCTGAATTCTGTAATCTTACACGCTCCTTCAGGGAACCTACATAATGTCCTACATGAAGACGCCCCGTCGGACGGTCTCCGGTCAAAATAACCTGTTTCATATTGTCTTGTCTCCTCCATTCCAAAGCACCTACGGTCATCCAAATACCTTCGGCTGCCGTTCATCCCTTTTCATCTTTCTCCATCTGAAATGTGCTTTCTCTCCATTATATATGGAAATGAAGGATGTGTCAAAAATCTCCTAAAACTTCAGCTTCATGGTTTTCTTCTGATATCCGGTTACCATTCAACATTTCACAATTTTTTCCTTCGATATATATCAATCTTACATACATTTGATATTCAGTACAATTAATGATATTATCAAAATTGAACAAAATGAACATTCTTTTAGGAGGAAACAATTATGTGGTTTATCTGCTATCCTGATATCACACCGGTAGAGCACTTACCTTTTTATACGATCAGCGTGGGAATGCATCTCTGGCAATATCCTACGCCCCGGGAAAATGGATATCCCTACCCCCAGTTTTTATACAGTAATAAAGGAAAAGGAAAACTTATTACAGAGGGAAAAACCTGGAGCATTCCGGAACACTCCATTGTTTTTCTTCCGGCAAATGTGCCTCATTATTACGAGGCTGTCACAAAAGATATCTGGGATGTCCGCTGGTTTGTCCCCTTCGGAGACGGTACACTTGCACTTTTAAAAGAGTTTGGCTTTGACCGATGCCGGATTTTTCCTATCACTAATCTGGGAGCCCTTGATGAGATACACAACAAGATCCATATGGCATTCCAGATCAATACGAAAGAGAGCATCTTTTTCTCTGCTTCCTATACCTATGAATTTATATTTGAATTTTACCGCCAATATAAGAAACATTCCTCACCGAAATCGGCACAATACCGCCGCAGACTGACACCACTGATTGAATATATTGAACATCATTTTGCCTCAGAGATCACACAGTCTATGCTCTGCGAGCAGCTTCACGTCTCGCCGCAGCATCTGTGCCGTATGTTCCGGGAATGCTTAAACACCCGTCCTATGGCATTTATAACCCAGGTACGCCTCCGCCACGCCTGCGAACTTCTGGCTCATTCTTCCCTGACTGTATCTGAGATCTGCGAGCATGTGGGATTTCATAATCTGAACTATTTCTGTAAAGAATTTAAACGATACACAGGTTCCACACCCACCAGTTACCGCAACACCACCAGAGAATCCTAATGAACAATATCATCCTCCGGCATATGCCATACCGGATCATTTCAGATCCAGAAAGGAAATAACCTTATGAAAAATATGATACATCCTATCTTTGGCAGTCTTTCCGAAGAAGAACTGGAAGCTTTAAAAATGCATACACGGATCCACGAAAAAAATATCAAAAAAAATACCATAATTTTTCATTTCGGAGATCTTGTCACCGAGACAGGTATCGTCCTTTCCGGCAGTGTTCACATTGAAACCACGGATTTCTGGGGAAATACCAGTCTTTTGAGTAATGTGGAGGCCGGCGGAGTTTTTGCCGAAACCTATTCCCTCTGTCATGAGCCTATGATGGTGGATGTGGCAGCTGCCAGCGACTGTCGTATTCTTTTTATGGATATGGAGTTTCTCCATGATCCCACTCTGTCCGGATATTCCTGGCATCAAAAAATGCTGAGCAATATGCTCAGCATTTCGATACGAAAAAATCTTACCCTCTCCCACCGCATTTTTTGTACCAGTCCGAAAACCATACGGGAGCGGCTACTGACTTACCTTTCCTCCCAGGCCGGAAAGACCGGCAGCTCCAGTTTCCAGATTCCGTTTAACCGCCAGCAGATGGCCGATTATCTGAATCTGGACCGAAGTGCCCTCTCCAAAGAGCTTGGAAAAATGCGGGATGAAGGACTCATTATATTTCACAAAAATCAGTTTACTCTGCTGCATCCTGCTTTGAATGAATCTCACTAAGCTTTCTAAAACAGCTGAATGCCACAAGGACACCAAGTACCATTAACAGGATTGCTACGATAAGCTGAAGACCATCTACCAGGAAGGTTGCCTGACCGGCAGAGATATTGGCTACCAGAGCAATGGTCTTCTGAACCAGTGCGGTAAAGGTAACGGCAAGCATTACAAACATTGGAACATAAAGTGTCCAGCCTGTTCTTCCTGTCGTCTTTAAGAATACGGAAAGCGCGATCAGTACCAGTGCGGCAAGAAGCTGGTTTGCAGAACCAAACAGCGGCCATACGTTGTTGTAACCACCCAGTGTCAGCAGATAACCAAAGAATAATGTTACAACTGTTGCAAAATATTTATTGGTCAAAACCTTCTGTGCCGGAGTCATCTTTGCGGTATCTGTAGTATCTCCAAGGAACAGCTCCTGGAAGGACATTCTACCGATACGGGCAACAGAGTCCAGAGAAGTCAGTGCCAGAGCAGAGACACACATTGTCATAAATACAGTTGCAAGCTGTACCGGTACTCCCATTTTCTCAAGGAAGCCTGCAACACCGGCTGAGAAAATTGCAAATGGTGTACCATCCGGCTTTGTACCATTGACAGCAACGGCACCTACAACAACCAGGGCTACAACACCCAGAAGAGATTCCACGATCATAGCACCATAACCGATCATTGGCATATCCTTTTCATTGCTGACTGTCTTTGATGATGTACCGGAAGAAACAAGGCTGTGGAAACCGGATACTGCACCACAGGCGATAGTTACAAACAGTGTTGGGAAAAGACTGCTCCCGCCAACATTAAATCCATTGTATGCATTCAGCTTCATGGTTGGATGTGCAAAAAGAACACCAACAACTGCACCGATGATCATACCTAACAGCATAAAGGTTGTCATATAATCTCTAGGCTGCATCAGAAGCCACATTGGCATAACGGATGCTAAGAACAGATAAATCATGATGATATAGATCCATGCTGACTTTGTCTGATAGATTGGAAGGTGCATACCAATTGCAAACATAACAACCAGAAGGGCGATCGCTACGATTGCTTTCACAATCTCGTTCATCTTTCCAACCTTTTTCTGGATCAGTCCAAATACGACTGCCACCAGAATAAACAGCATAGAAATAGAAGCGGCTGCAGAGTTTGCATAAGCAACGGAGCTGTCCTCCAGTCCCTTACCAACGAAGGTACCTGCAACCATATCGGTAAATGCTGCGATTACCAGCAGAGTGAATAACCAGCAGAACAGCATAAACAGCTTTCTTCCTGCCTTACCAATATATTTCTCAATGATCATGCCCATAGACTTTCCTTCGTTCTTAACGGAAGCATACAGGGAACCGAAATCCTGAACAGCTCCGAAGAAAAGTCCACCGATGATCAGCCATAACAAAACCGGCACCCATCCAAATACAGATGCAAGAATCGGTCCCGTGACAGGGCCAGCTCCGGCGATGGATGAAAACTGATGGGAAAATACGGTAAATTTAGAAGATGGTACATAATCCTCTCCATCCTCAAACTGATAAGCCGGCGTCTTTGCCTTCTCGTCCAGCCCCCATTTTCTGGCAAGCCATCTTCCATAGAAAAGATAACCCGCACCAAGAGCAACAATACTGATCAATACGATTACTAATCCATTCATTTGAATTCCTCCTTTGATGTGTTCCTGTGCTGTCTGGCCACGAAATATTTTAATTTAGAGTTAATATTCCGTTTTCTCAAAATTAAAAAAGCTTCCGTCCCAAACAAAATGCTTCTAACATTTTATTTAAAGACGAAAGCTGATATTCTTCCGCGGTACCACTTTATTTGCCGCTTCACGCGACCTCTCTGCCTTATCTCCCAGCGTATCAGTCAATGATAGCCCCTCAATAAGCTTCTCTATAACGGGAGAATCCCGGTGACACCTACCGTCGCAAATCGCTCTGCCATTTCAGTGCACTTCTCACAGAGGATAGCTCTCTTATCTGCATACTGTCTCACACCTGCCGACAGCTCTCTGCAATGCGTTCCGATCAAGAAAACCCTGTTCTGTTCATCGAATTTGTTTTTGTTCGAGAAAAAAGATACCACTTTGTTTTTTTGTTGTCAAGAGTTTTTTTAATTCTAAAGATGAAATTTATTCACGTTTCATTTATGCTAATGAAACTTTTTGTCATCCTGTTTATTTTATTGCATTCTTTTATCTATAATTTCATGGGCACATTTGTGGTTAAACTGCTTTGTATCTTATTCCTTGCCGTCCCAGCAGTAAGTACAAAGCTTGCAGCGGTCAATTTCCACTGCATCCAGCATATCGTCCAGACGATTAAAACGAAGTGATGTAAAGTTAAGTTCTTTGCGGATCTCCTCAACCATCTGCTCATACTTTGGAGACTCCGGATCGGTATATTCCTGCAGGATCTCGTCTGTCACCTCAGTGCCCTCCAGTCTCTCGATCATGCGTCTGGTGATGAGGTCCATCTCAGAGGAGGAACGGGAGAAATTCAGATATTTACATCCATATACCAGTGGCGGACATGCCGGACGGATATGTACCTCTTTTGCTCCACTCTGATACAGAAACTCTGTTGTCTCACGAAGCTGTGTGCCACGGACAATGGAATCATCAATCAGCAGCAGACTTTTGTCCTTGATCAGATCCTGTACTGCTAACAGCTTCATCTTGGCGATCAGATTACGACGGCTCTGGATCGTTGGCATAAAGGAACGTGGCCAGGTCGGTGTATATTTAATAAACGGTCTGGAAAACGGAATCCCGGAGGCATTGGCATAACCGATGGCATGCGCTACACCGGAGTCCGGAACACCCGCAACAATATCCGGCTTTACATTATCTCTGGCTGCCATTTTGGCTCCACAGTTGTAACGCATCCGCTCAACACTGATTCCCTCATAGGAGCTTGCCGGATAGCCGTAATATACCCAGAGGAAGGTACAGATTTTCATCTCCTTGCCGGGATGTACCAGTGTCAGACACTGCTCCGATGTTATAACATCAATCTCTCCCGGTCCCAGCTCCTTATAATCCTCATATCCGAGATTTTTGTATGCGAAGCTCTCAAATGTCGCGCAGAAGCCCTGCTCATTCTTTCCAATAATGATCGGTGTTCTGCCGTACTTATCTCTGGCTGCATAAATGCCTGCCGGTGTCATCAGCAAAAGAGACAGGGAACCATCTACCTGCTCCAGCGCATACCGGATTCCCTCGATCAGATTCTCCTTTTGGTTGATCAGTGCCGCCACAAGCTCTGTCGCATTGATATCTCCACCACTCATCTCCAGGAAATGAGCCTGTCCCTGCTCAAACAGGTTCTGTGTCAGTTCATTCTGATTATTGATCTTGCTGACTGTGGTAATTGCATAAGTACCATGATGGGAACGAATGATCAACGGCTGTGGCTCAAAATCCGAAATGCAGCCAATACCCATCTCTCCCTTCATTTCCTGTACATCTTTGTCAAACTTTGTCCGGAATGGTGCATTCTCAATATTGTGGATTGAACGATTAAAGGTACCATCCTTATATACCGCCATTCCTCCTCGTCTTGTTCCCAGATGGGAATGATAGTCAATTCCAAAAAAAAGATCAAATACGCAGTCCTGCTTTGACGCTACTCCAAAAAATCCGCCCATGTCTCTCCTCTTTCCGTGCACTCATTTGTATAATATTTTATAAGATATTTACGTATGATTTTACACATAAAACGTGCCGTTTCCATCTCATTATCCTGTCCACATTCGGTGCACCGGAATGCAGACATTTTCACGTTTTCCAGTTTCTTGCAAGTCTGTTTAATATTTTACCAAAACAAAGAAAGGTTTTCAACAGGAACTATATCGGTTATAATAAACCCATAACGCAGGAACGAATCCCTTATCAACAGGATAGTCCCCGAACAAGGAGGAGATATCTATGAAACAGAAGCAAAAAGATTTTTTGGGTAAATTAGCAATGGCAGTTACCGGAATGCTGATCTTTTCCGCCGGCATTAATTTCTTTATCGTTCCGGCAGACCTGTACAACGGCGGAATGCTCGGCATCAGCCAGCTGATCCGTACTCTTCTTGTAAAATATCTTCATGTATTTTCCGGCACCACCGATATTGCCGGCATCATCAATATGCTGCTCAATATCCCGCTCTGCTTTATTGCCTGGTATTATGTGAGCAAGTCCTTTTTTGCCCGTACCCTGATCTGTGTCATCAGCCAGACGATCTTCCTGAGCTTTCTGCCGATTCCCTCTACTCCATTAGTTGGAGACACCCTGACAGCCAGTATGATCGGCGGCATCATCGCCGGCTCCGGTATCGGTATTGCTCTGCGGGCAGGCGGCTCCAGCGGTGGTCTTGATATTATCGGAATGTACTTTACGAAACATTTTAAAAATTTCAGTGTAGGACGTATTTCTCTTTGTGTCAATGCTGTCATTTATGCAATCTGTGCTGTCCTGTTTGGTGTACAGACCGCCATTTACTGTATTATTTACTCGGCAGTCAGCACGCTTATGACCGACAAAGCACACACCCAGAATATTAATACCGAAGTTCTGATCTTTACCAAAAACAATCCGATAAAGATTATGGACTATATTGTAAATGCTTTTAACCGGGATGCGACCTGGTGGGAAGCAAGGGGCGGTTATACTGAGGGCAAAACCTTCATGGTGATGGCAATCCTGTCCAAATATGAATGTGCCCATCTGCGCCGGGAACTTCGCCAGATTGACGAACACGCATTTATCGTAGAAAAGGACGGCATTGGTATCGGCGGTAAATATGAAAAACATCTGTAAAAGAAAAACATAAAAATAAAACGCAAATCAGAATAAAATAAAACATGCGAGAGGCTGGTAAAAAAGTGAAAAACGAGAGTAAAATGAAAAACGAAAAAAGGATTATGAATATTTCCCTGATCGGCAGTATCCTTTTTATGCTGTCCGAGGGAATCATGGCATATCTGACGAAATCCCATTCCCTGTTGATGGACTGCATCTTTGATGTAACGGATCTGATCATGATCGGTCCCTTTCTGCTGCTGGTTCCTCTTCTCTACAAACCCGTCACCGAAAAAAGACCTTATGGATTTTCCCAGGTGGAATCTCTTTTTGTAGTAATTAAATACTGTGTCCTGCTGGCAATCACTGTCCGTCTGATCTGGGATAATATTCTTGTCATGATGCACGGCGGCCGTCAGGTCGATGGCGGCCGGATCGCTTTCTTTGAGCTTGCTGTCTGTCTGGGGTGTCTGATCATTTATCTGCTGCTTCACTATTTCAGCCGGCGTTATGCTTCCCTGACCATCAAGGCGGAAATATATATCTGGAAGCTGGATGTGATCTCCAGTCTCGGTGTTTCTATCGCCTTTTTTGTACAGATGATCCTTCACCGCACAGACTATGCCCGGCTCGCCGCATATATTGATCCGGTGGTTGCCATTATTATGGCCTGTCTTCTTCTGGTGGAACCGGTCAAAATGATCATCTCCAATCTCAAAAGTCTGGTGTTATTTGCACCGGAGGAGGAAATTATGGACACGATCCGCCATGTGGCAGAGCATCATATGGATAAAGTTCATTATGACATCGAATTTCTTGATGTGATCCAGACCGGCCGCAAAACCTGGGTGGAAATCTATATGACAAGCCACAACAATCTGATCAATACAAAGATCCTGCTGCAGCTTCGCAATGAAATCCGGGAGGAGTTAAGGAAGTCCTTTGATCAGGTCTATGTAGAGCTGATCCCAAGTCTGCCGGATTGATGGAATATAATCTGCTATTGTGTTATATTCCGGTTTACTTTTCCTGATAGCCATATTCTTTCAGATCGACTTTTCCATTTACCACCCGGATACCGTCTGCTTCCAGACGTTTCTCCTGTTCATTTGCCCCGCCAAATGCGAAAGCCCCCGATAATTCTCCCTTGGCATTGACTACCCGGTAGCATGGAATTCCTGCCGGATCGGGATTGTGATGCAGCGCATTTCCCACGGCACGACACATTCTCGGATTGCCCGCCATGGCTGCCACCTGACTGTATGTTGCTACCTTTCCCCTTGGTATCCGTTTTACCGCCTCATAGATCCGTTTGGAAGGACTGTCTGACACCAGATCATAGCTTTCCCGGATCATCCGTTTGACGTCCTGATCCGGAATGCTCCCATCCAGTATGATCGTATTCCAATGCTCCTTGTTCTGATGCCAGCCCGGAATCACAGCATCATAAGCACTTCTCCAGAAATCTCTCCATTCCGGATCTGTCTTTACATTCAGGTTAATATATCCTTCCCTCTCATACGTCCACAAAAAAACTTTTTTGCTTTCCTTTACCCGGACAAGCTGCCAGTTATCATCATGAAAAGGTGCATTCTGATAAGTATCCGGCAGGGATAATCCATATTTCAATGCTTCTTCTCTTGTTTTCATCACACGAACCTCATTTCAATATTTATAGCTTTACAAATATAGCATTTTTTTATTGATCTGTTCACCATTCCAGCTGCTGTGCCGTATAAATAGACCGGTTTCCATTCACAAGATAGGCCACGGTGCACACCAGCACAAGCACCACTGCATTGTCCGTTCCAAACACCTCCAGACCGATCAGCACCGGTGCTATCAGCGTATTGGTTGCACTGCCAAAAACGGCCGCATATCCCAATGCAGCACATACCTCCGGCGGCAGCCCAAAAACTTTCCCAACAATTACGCCAAGCGAAGCTCCAATGGAAAAAAGCGGGGTCA
Source organism: Jutongia huaianensis (assembly GCF_014384985.1). Lineage (GTDB taxonomy): Bacteria > Bacillota > Clostridia > Lachnospirales > Lachnospiraceae > Jutongia > Jutongia huaianensis. Next base: position 220,230 of record NZ_JACRSX010000002.1, on the reverse strand, counting down.
CCTCGCCTCCCTGAAATCCAATGGAAAGTGTCAAAATTGTCAATAATATTTTAAGCAGACAGTCATATGCAAAGATTGTCTGCCCTTCAAATGCGGCTGCGATCAGATTAGTGCCAAGACCACTGTATCTCCCCTGATAAAGAAGGGTTAAAATAATCGCCAGAGGAATTGACACCAGTCCGATCCGCACATATGGATTTCGAAAAAAACGACTCATTTTCTCTTTGGCATACTTTAATAATACGGCAAAAAATCGTCCTGTCAATCCAAAGATCACACCGAAAATAATTACCGGACCAAGCACACAGGGCTGCGACATATTTAAGGCGGATTGAATCGGCACGGCAAACTTCGCAAGTCCCAGAAAATGCGAAGTATAAGAAGCGGTATAGGCTGCCACCATTGAATTCAAGAGTGCTCCATATTCCATTTTGCCTGCCGTGATCACTTCTATTGCAAAAAAGGCTGCTGCCAGAGGCGTCTGAAACAAACCGCCAAAGCCTGCTGCCATACCGGTGATCAGCATTTTCTTTTTATCACCGCACAGATGAAACCGCTGCTCGATCTGACTGGAAACAACGGCTCCAATTTGAACGGCTACTCCCTCTCTGCCGGCACTCCCCCCAAACAGATGAGTGATCCATGTTCCAACCAGCACAAGAGGTGCTAACAACATCGGAATTTCCTTTCGCTTTCCCTGTCCCATTTCAAGGACAAGTGTCATTCCCTTTGTGCTTATCTCACTGAAATGATGATACATCCATACGATCAGAAGTCCCGCTATCGGTAAAAACGGGATCAGGTATGTAAAATGTTCCGTCCGGAAATCCGAGATTGCCAAAAGTCCTCTTCCAAATACGGCATCAATCGCCCCAACGATCACTCCGATCAAAAGTGATGCTGCTATGGAACGTATGATATTTTTCCCTGTTTGATATGCCCGTAACAACATATAATTCCTCCTGTTTCCATGTGATTTTTCATACAAAAAAAGCTGGTAACCCCTGTGAAGCACAGAAGTCATCAGCTTATAAAGCGGTTTCGAATCAAATCGGGGGAGAACTTCATTCCCTTTTCTGCATCAAAGACTACCATAGATTGAATGGTGTGTCAAGAAAATGAAAAATCAGGTTACAAGGGGACTTGACATTTTCCGCAAAACAGTTTACTATATGCATAATTTAATAAATGTTTCATAATATTTAAGAGCGATGTGGTTCAAACGTCGCTCTTTTTGTATTTCGGATCTACTACATATTTAAGAAAGGCGAGGGCAGATGTATGGAAAGATTTGCAGAGATTATTTCAAAGGTGGATGATTTTGTCTGGGGACCGGTGATGCTGGTTCTCCTTGTGGGAACAGGAATTTTCCTGACCTTCCGGACACGTTTTTTAACATGGAGAAACTTAGGATACGCCTTAAAGAGCACCCTGAGCAAGGAGGCACGTACAAAAAACCGTGGAGAAGGAGATGTTTCCCCGTTCTCTGCACTGACAACCGCATTGGCGGCAACGATCGGTACCGGAAATATTGTCGGTGTTGCGACCGCCATGGTTTCCGGCGGTCCCGGAGCCCTCGTATGGATGTGGATCTCCGCTGCATTCGGACTGACCTCCAAGTTCAGCGAATGTATGCTTGCCATCAAATACCGTGAAGTAAACGAAAAGGGCGAAATGAGCGGCGGCCCAATGTATACCATGAAAAAGGGTCTGAAAAACAAAACACTCGGAGCTGTTCTTGCATGGCTTTTTGCTTTATTTGCCGTGATCGCATCCTTTGGTATCGGAAATATGACACAGGGAAATTCCATTTCCGGAGCATTAAAGACCACATTTCATGTGCCGGTCGGGATTACAGGAATTGTCATCACAATTCTCTCCCTTCTGATCATTGTGGGGGGAATCAAATCAATCTCAAAAGTATCGTCTGTTGTTGTTCCGGTCATGGCAATTTTCTATGTAATCTGTGGAATGATTGTGATCTTAGGTAATATTTCGAACCTTCCGGCTGGTATTTCCATGATCTTTAAAATGGCATTTTCTGTGAAGGCAGCAGGTGGCGGACTTTGTGGAACGATCGTCGCCTCTATGATGAATGCCATGAGATACGGTGTTGCCCGCGGTGTATTTTCCAACGAAGCAGGTATGGGTTCTGCTGCCATTACCGCTGCGGCTGCCACGACCGACAATCCGGTACGTCAGGGATATATCAACATGACAGGAACCTTCTGGGATACCATCGTCGTCTGCACCATCACCGGACTGGCAATCGCTTCTTCCGGTGTGCTTGGTATGACAGACGCAAACGGCGAGCTTCTGACCGGCTCTGATGTTACGATCGCAGCTTTCCAGACAGTGCTTGGTTCCGGCGGCGGCTGGCTCGTAACAATCGGGATTACCCTGTTTGCGTTTTCCACGATTCTCGGCTGGGAATATCACGGAGAGAAAGCATTTGAATACCTTCTTGGCACACATCGATACAACATGGTATACAGAGTGATCTTTTCCCTGGTTGCATATCTTGGCTGTACACAGACACTGAGCCTTGTCTGGAATTTCTCGGATATTGCCAATGCACTTATGGCAATTCCAAACCTCATCTGTATGCTTCTGTTAAGTGGCGAGATTGCACAGGATATCCGTAATTTCCAGCCTGAGATAGAAGAAAATCGATGAGATAGATGTTACATCCTCAGTAAAAGGTTTATCAGACCACTGAGCCATACCTCATAGCTGTGACTACCATCCGTATACAGATACCAAATATGATCCTCCCGGTTCTCCGTTAATATATTATGATAGCCCTCCGGAATATCTCCCACGGTAGAATCACTGGTACCACTACATAGCAATATAAGTTTCGGCTTTCTACTATGCTTTGTCAGCTTCAACAAAGAGGTGTCAAGACTTGGAGCCGCAGAAAAGGAGCCAATATAATTGAAACGGTCTCAAAGTCCGGGAGACGCTACATTGCATTCTCTCATGTAACCCGTCAACATATCAGTTCATTATAAAAATATTAAATTTTTGTCTTGACAACTGAGCCATTATACATATTACGAAATTTTATAAAATGCTCCTTTGGATATTCTCTCAATCCTTCCAATGACTCAAATCCATTTCTTCTGAGAATATTCCGTAACCTGCTCGACATTTCAATATCATCATAATCTGTTTTTTCAGCGTACATAAAAGCTCCCTTTTGTCGTTTTATTAATCGTATAATTTATCAACCTCAGCTTCATACACTGATTCAGTATGAGTATCAAATAGCACCCACTCCACCAGATCAAAACAATCCGGATTATCCTGCAAGAACCTATTTACTGTATGTACTGCAATCTTTGCTGCTAACTCAACCGGAAAACTATATACTCCCGTTGATATAGAAGGAAATGCAATAGACCTGATTCCATTATCCATTGCCAGCTTCATGGAATTAAAATAGCAGTTAGCAAGAAGTTCCTCTTCTCTATTCCTTCCACCATTCCATATCGGTCCTACAGTATGTATCACATAATCACATGGCAGACTATAGCCTTTTGTTATCTTTGCTTCTCCAGTCTCACATCCGTGAAGTGTCCTGCACTCCGCCAGAAGCTCCGGTCCTGCTGCTCTATGAATTGCACCATCTACACCACCTCCACCAAGAAGTGAATTGTTAGCCGCATTTACGATTGCCTGCACATCTGTTACTTTTGTTATGTCACCTTTTATCGTCTTAATCAAATACATTTTTTAATATTCCTTCTCTATCTCATCAACTATTCCATACATTTTCTGCATTATATTCAGTCTGTGTCTGTACAATAGGTTGAACTGTCTGCCTCACAGGAACGCCCTCTAGTAAGATATTTGACTGTTTCTCTTCTTCCGGATTTAATGTAAGTTTTGTTTTTGTTTGATTTTCCATAGCTAGTCTCCTTTCAATTTACGCATTAGTGTTTTAATGGACCTTCGCCCTTAACATATCCATCTTGTCCCATTATTTTCTGCAAGGCATTCGCTTTTGCTATGGTATCCATAGTTGCGACCTGATATATGGATCACCTGCATGGTTAATCCACAATCATATTTTTATGTGATGCGAATTATATAACGTCAATTATGCAAAGTCAATAACATTTTATACTATATTTCTCCAAAAAAGAGAAAAGCAGAACCAATCCATTTTCTCTTCCGGATCAGCTCTGCGTCTTGGCGTCTGACTCATTTACTATTTCAATTATTCTACTCAATACCACTTTTTCACCGAACATACCATTAACTGAATCTCATTTTCCGAGGAGGTGCTTCCGCTGAAATCAGCAAAACTGTCTTCAACACATAATCCTAATCCGGAAAATATTTCCGTTATTTCGTTTAAGGTATATAACCGGATCGTATTTCCCTCATGCATTTCCGGCTTGAATCACGGATATCTCTGCATATAAATGCTGCGTTTAACTTCTCTTTTCCTGCCTGCTTGGCTGCATACCTGATATATGCCGGTATAATATCCACACCGGTCACCTCGTAACCACGTCTTGCAAACTCCAGAGAATGCCGACCAAATCCACATGCAAGATCAAGAATTCTTTCATTCCCTTTTAATTCCAGCTTATCGATCAAAAAATCCACCTGATGTTTTGTATCCTCCACCCAGGACATATTTTGGATATCAAGCGTCCATATTTTTTTATACCAGTCTTTTTCCATGGCTTTCATTTTATATTTCCTCCTCTTTTATCCGATGATCAATCATCCCGTCAAATGGAGCATACCGCCCGATCACACTGTTGTCCTCCCTCATTCTGTTAAAATTCTTTGATCATTTCATTTAATGCCGTTTCCAATTGCCTGATTACTTTTTCCTTGTCCTGCGCCCCATCATAAATACTGTAATACAGATACATGATTGCATAGAATCGAACGGCTTTATAATCAGCATCCACAATGTCCATATTTCGAAATAAATCTTTCACATATTCCACCGGTCCGGATGCAAGATACTGTTGATACAATCCCTGCATTTCCTCGTTTCGAAACTGCTCTAAGGTAAGCATTTTACGAAATGAAGAGGCAAAATCATCCTCTGTCCAATATGTGAACATAGACTTACTATATTCCAAAAAATCTTTCAGGGTTGTTTCCTGATATTTTTCCGGATTCTTTTCCATTTCTTCTTCCGGTACATTGTTTTTTTCTGCCTGTTCACTATCTCCTTGTTCCATACGTTTTACAATATGTTCAAAGATATCCCGCTTATTTTGATAATGACGATACAAAGCACCCTTTGTCATGCCCAATTCTCCGGCGATCCGGCTGACCGATACTGCTTCATATCCATCCCTCGCAAACAAATGAAGTGCCACAGTTAAGATTTCTTCCTTTGTATTTCCCATAACACACCTCCCATTATGATTCACTTTCCTGTCTTCCAACAATCTCTGCTTTATTTACCCCAAAATCTGCCCCGGAAGCTTTTTCTTTTCCTTCCTCGGAAATTGTCTGTCAAATTCTTCTGCCTCCTTTTCATCGACAAAATATCCCTCCGGTGTGGTATATTCTCCGGTAATTCCATCCAGGTATCCCGGTATCAGCTCTTTACACAAAAAAAATGACGCATCCTCCCCCTCCGGAAGGCTGTGATAACGGATCCCGAATTCACTTGCCTCCCGAAATCCGCTTTTCCCGTAAAAGTCTATGTTCCCTTCAAAGCACAAGGCTCCGCATCCAAGCTCCTTCGCTTTTTCCAGAGAATAATCCAACAAAATCTTTCCATATCCTTTCCTTTTCCATTGCGGTGCAATACAGATGGGTCCCATTGTCATGATGGGGATCTCTCTTCCATCATCGGCTGCGATCCATGCTCTCATAAACATATTCTGTCCGATGAGTTCTCCGTTCTGCTCCATCACAAGATCAAGCTCCGGCACAAACGCAGCATCCTTTCGGAGCTGGTGCAGTACATAATGCTCCATACATCCCGGACGATATACATTCCAGAAGCTTTCTCTTACCATATTTTCTACTTTGCGATACTCCCCTTTTTCTTCTGATCGAATCACAATATTATCTTTCATAATATCCCCTCCTCAAAAAATAAACGAGCGTTTACATTTTCATTCTAGTAAACGCTCGTTTATTTGTCAGGCCTTTTTTAAGATAAACACAAATAGACTTTTATCTGCCATTGTATTATCATTGTAACTATACATTTGTTTTACAGGAGGCTTCCATGGCAGAGATTATCACTATCACCGATTTTCAGGCACCGGAGTTTGATATTTATGCCCGATGCTCTGAAACGCAGCTCTTACATTACTATGAACCAAAGGGCGGTATTTTTATCGCAGAAAGTCCCAAGGTGATCGAGCGGGCTCTAAATATGGGCTGCGAGCCCATTTCCATCCTTACAGAAACAAAGCATATCGATACACAATTGTCCGGGATTCTCTCCCGCTTTCCAGAGCTTCCGGTCTATACTGCACCCTATGAGGTGCTGACACAGCTTACGGGCTTTGCCCTGACCAGAGGGGCGCTTTGTGCTATGCATCGTCCTGCCCTGAAATCTGTCAGGGAGCTTTGCCGGAATGCCAGACGGATCGCCGTTTTGGAGAATGTAGTGAATCCCACCAACGTCGGTGCGATCATCCGGTCTGCAGCAGCACTCCACATGGATGCCATTTTACTGACCCCGGCCTGCAGCGATCCCTTTTACCGCCGTGCCGCCCGTGTCAGTATGGGAACGGTATTTCAAATTCCATGGACTTATCTGACCTCCGGTCCGGTTTCTGGTGTCCCCTCCGGAAAAGACGATCCTCATCCAGAATCCTATATTGAACAACTGAAAAAGCTTGGATTTCTTACCGTTGCCATGGCTCTCCGTGATCAATCCCTGTCTATTACGGACCCTGCGCTGGCAAACGCCGAGAAGCTAGCGATCATCTTAGGCACCGAAGGAGAGGGACTGGCACAGAAAACCATTGATACCTGCGACCACACAGTTATGATCCCAATGTCCCATGGCGTTGATTCTCTTAATGTAGCAGCTGCCAGTGCCGTTGCTTTCTTTGAGATCACTAAGGATATTACATAAGCTTCATAACATCCTCTGTAATCTGCTCTTTGGTCAGACGGTTATCCTTCAAAACCTCTGCTGCATCATAGCGGTCCAAAAATTCCTTCTTCAGACCGTAATTCAATACCTTCATCTCACTGTCTCCATAGAAACGGGTAATCTTCTCGCCAAAGCCGCCGTCCAGGATACCATCCTCCAGCGTGATCACAATATCGTGATCCTTTTTCAGATCCTCCAGCATTTCCTGATCGATTCCGGTAATATAATACGGATTGATCACCGTTGCTTTTGTACCGGTCTTTTCCTCCAGCTCCTTCGCAACACTCTGCCCCAGAGAATAAAATGTACCAAGACCAACTACGGCAACCCTGCTTCCCTTCTGTGTGATCTCATATTGATTCAGATCAGAAAAATCCTTTGTCACCTTCCGGCCATCCGAGATCACCGGACCACCCGGCAGACGAATTGCTACCGGATGGTCTGTCTGCTCCAGACTCCAGTCGAGCATTGCAAGATATTCTTCCTTTGTAGCCGGTGCCAGATAAACGAGGTTCGGAATATTTGCCATCATCGGAATATCATATAAGCCCAGATGTGTCACATCATTCATACCATAAACCGTGCCACAGAAGGTAACGATGGTTGCTGCGTTATTGTTAATACAAAGATCCTGTGCGATCTGATCGTAGGTTCTCTGTACAAAGGTGCTGTATACGCCCCATACCGGCTTTCCACCATTCGCCGCAATACCGGATGCCAGTGCTACGGCTGTCTCCTCTGCAATTCCCACATCAACAAACTGCTTTCCGGCTTCCTCTCTCTTGTCCTTCGTAAATCCAAGTACCGTCGGTGTTGCAGAAGTGATTGCTACCACAGAAGGATCCTTTTTCATCTTTTCCAACAGAAACTTTGCCGTAATATCAGAATAATCCTCTCCCTGAGGCACTCCTAAGGGTTCCCCTGTCTCAATATTAAACGGGGCATTATAATGCCAGCTTTCTTTGTCCTTCTCTGCCGGAGCATAGCCCTTCCCCTTCTGGGTTTTAATATGAACAACCACCGGCTTTGTACTGTCCTTGACACTCTGGAACGCCTTGATCAGAACGTCAATATTGTTTCCTTCATCCACATAAACATAATCCAGTCCCATCGCACGGAACAAATTGCACTCTGCCTCTCCCTTTGTCTCGCGAAGCAGTTTTAAATTGCTGTACAGACCACCGTGGTTTTCTGCAATGGACATATCATTGTCATTTACTACAATGATCAGATTGCTTTCCAGCTCTGCAGCAAAATCAAGTCCCTCCAAAGCTTCTCCGCCACTGAGGGAACCATCACCGATCACAGCGATCACATTTCCCCCGCCACCGTTAAGGTCGCGTCCTTTTGCCAAACCGCATGCCAGACTGACCGAGGTAGAAGTATGTCCTACCGTAAAATGATCATGCTCACTCTCCTGCGGACTACTGTATCCGGTCACATCATCATAATGCTCCTCATACAGGTAAGCATCCTTTCTGCCTGTAAGCATCTTATGTGGATATGTCTGATGGGATACATCATACACGATCTTATCCTTAGGGGATTCAAATACATAATGGAGCGCAATCGTCACCTCCACCATACCAAAGTTTGGTCCGAAATGACCGCCATGAATACTTGCCCTCTTTAACAAAACCTGTCTCATCTCTGCAGCCAGCTTTGTCAGCTGTTCTCCTGATAATTTCTTTACGTCTTCTGGTCCATTGATCTGCTCTAAATACATATTTTACCTCCTGATATATCTATATTTTTGAAAAGTAAAGCAGACATCCCCACTTCTACTCTCAAAACACAAAAATTGCATTGACCACTACATCAACGCAATTATAACACTTAAAGCTGGCTTTAAGTCAAGGACCTCTTCTGACAATATTTATAAATTGTTTCTAAAGTTAATTGCTCAAATTAAGTTAATTATACTTCGTCTGAAATACTCTTTTTGATCTCAATATATTTTCTGGTGGAGATCGGTACTCTGCTTCCATCTACCATTACTGCCTCAAACCGTTTCATAGATTTCACCAACCACGGATTCAACAGATAGCTTTTATGCACACGCACAAACAACTCAGGATATTTATTATGAATAGCAGTAATGCCCTCCGAACTTTCAAAATTATCATGAATACAATGAATCTGTGTATAATGACCAATACTCCTGACAAAAACAATTTCATTCTCCGCCAGGTAAAGCAGACTGCTGTCCTTTCCCTTGAATGTCACATGCTTTATGGATGGATTTACAGAAAATTTCTCTGCCAGAGGTGTCTCCGTAAAATGAACCGGATAAATAGTATCTCGCAGATCCATTGGGATGGCGTTAGCAATAAAGCAAGTCCGGACCATCGGCACCTGATACCTTCTGCCCTCTGCATCCTTCCGCCAAACCTGCCTCCAGCTAAGAAGCACTCTCTGATCACAGCGTATGACCTTCTGATCCGGATAATAGGTATCCACCAAAAATGTCAGCACCACCTCGCAGCTATCCTTGTCCTTCCACAAAAGCTCCGATTTCAGATCATAAAGCTCAAAAGTCAGACCGTTTTGTTCCTGCATAAAAGCCTTTTCCAATGCTTCTTTTGTATGAATGATCTGTCCCTCACATGGACCATACCAGTAAATGTCCGGATGCATGGCATCAATAAATGGCTGAATATCATTTTGATAATAGCTTCTCAATATGCTTACGCTTTTGGCGACAATTTCTGATGTGTTCATAATGGTTTCTTCCCCTTTTTTATATTTTCCCCTTTTGTAATAATTTAAATCTTCCAATCATACTAATATTATCTATTATCTAAAAAAAAAACGCAATAACTAACTTATAATATTTTGTTTTTTTAGTAAGTAGTTCAAAAAGTTTGAGTAAATAAAAATCCCCTTATGAAATCCGGCTTTTCCACCAAATTTCATAAAGGGAAATACTTTTATTCTGCTTTGTTTTTATATATTGAATTTTCTGATCCGTTCATCCTTTTCTACTCCACCGGATAGTCTTCCTTTGCCACATATTCAAAGAAATCAAAGTCGGCATAATGCTTATGCTTTACACGATCCGCACAGGTAATACCCACCATGGTTCCCGTAAATTCTCCGTATTTACAATACTCATCGGAAAACTTTGTAGTATCAAACGGGATACCGATCTTTTCATAATGCTCCCCGTCATACCCCCAGTAAAACTGTGAATGCTTCCCTCTGATCTCCAGCCGGAAATAGATCGGCACATTATCCACTGCCTGTCTCGTATTGACAAACTCCGTTTTTACACCATTTTCCAGAGCGATAATGGATATCGCACTCTGTCCCAGAGTTTCACTGTAATATTTCCGCAGATTAATATAATTCATATTGTCATAATAAATGATGAGTCCTGCCGAATGCTGATGTACCTCCGGCACAAATTCCATCTTCGTTGTTATCGTTGCATAAACACTTGTAAGCTTTCTTGCCAGAATACTCACCTTATTCAGAGAGGTTCTTGACTCCTGTCCCCTTAATCGGACATATCCCTTTCTGGCGTGAATATCCGCAAAGCTTTGCGGCATAATGCGGGGCGCATAATAAAAGTTCCCCAGCTCCTCTCCATCAAAATCATCAAAGTCCGGTATTTGGGACACCTTGTATTCCGGCAATGCACTTTCCTCACAGTATTCCTTGGCAATATTGCTTCCATCTGCCATGCGAAGCCATCCGTCTTCCGTCCATTTCATTTTCTGGATGGCAGTCTCTCTTCCCAGCGTGCAGCGAAGCTCCGGGCGGAACGGCCGGGAACAAAGATGTACCAGATAAACCTCTCCAAGCTGTGTCTCCACATAACTTCCATGGCCGGCCTTTTGCAGTACCATATCCGGGTTAAAATACTTCGGCTTTAAATGATCCGGATCATGTCTTTCGTTGGACTCTATCGGATTAGAAGTAACGATTGGCTTCTCATCGCCCTCCCTTGTCTCCCAGTCCAGAGATACAATGTATTCACGTCCATCGTCGTCATAAGAATCGAAGCATCAAAATCCGAAGAATGCAGATATACCGGTTCACTCCATGGTCCCGTTCTTTGATTTAACATATTCCGTTGCGTTTTTTCCGTGTCTGAAATCTATCCACCAAAAAGACATTTACTGCGTCGTTCCGGATCAAAATGCCATTTATGAGTGCAGAGACATTGCCCTGATCCCCCCTCTTGCCCACAAAGCAGAGTTTCAATATGCAGAAATGGTTCATGATATCAAAGAGCAGCAGAAATGCGTTTCCAAAAAACAGAAAAATCCCCGCATTAATAAATGCAAGGATTTTATCTTTTCTCATTTACATGACCGGATCACTCTGAAAGATCTGGCTGCCGAAGCAGACTGTAATCCCAACTACCTCTCCCAATTATTCCGATTATTCCTATATTGAAATCGCCACCTATCTGGGATTTTCATCGCAAAGCCATTTAGGAACCCATTTTAAAAAACACACCGGATACACTCTGCGGCAATACCGGGAAATCTACGGACGAAGGGAATGATCATTTCACTTTCGTTTCCCGTATGATCTTTCGTACCGGAAGTACAAAGGATGGCGATACCGAAAGCTCGTCAATTCCCATTTTCAGGAAAGTTTCCGTTAATGTGGTATCTGCTCCAAGCTCGCCGCAGATGCCGACCCAGCAGCCGCCCTTATGACCATTTTCAATAGTCATCCGGATCATCCGCAGGATCGCCGGATGATGCGGATCATACATTGTGTCTAACTTCATATTCTGACGATCCATCGCCAGGGTATACTGCGTCAGATCATTAGTACCGATGCTGAAAAAGTCTACTTCCTTTGCCAGCTCTTCACTCATCATCACAGCCGCCGGTGTCTCGATCATAATTCCCTGTTCAAAATTGCCATAACGGATACCCTGCTCGTCAAGCTCTTTCTTGACCTCCTCCACAATCGCCTTGATCTTCAACACTTCCTCTACAGAAATGATCATCGGATACATAATGGCAATCTCGCCATAGGCACTGGCCCGGATCAATGCACGAAGCTGGGTACGAAAGATCTCCGGGCGGTCAAGACAGATACGGATCGCACGGTATCCCATAGCCGGATTTTCCTCTTTATCCAGATTAAAATAATCCACCTGCTTATCTGCTCCAATATCCAGAGTACGCACCACAACCTTTTTGCCTGCCATATTTTCTGCGACACGCTTGTATGCCAGAAACTGCGTCTCCTCATCCGGATAATCCTCTGCCTCCAGATAAAGGAACTCACTGCGGAACAGACCGATTCCGGCCGCATCATTGGCAAGCACATTTGCAACATCACCTACACCGGCAATATTGGCATACAGCTTAATATGCTTTCCGTCTGCTGTGACATCCTCCTTCCCCTTGAGCATGGACAGAAGTTCTCTTGCCTCCTGCTCCTTCTTCTGTGCCTCCTGAAGCTTTGTCAGAACCTCTTCCTCCGGATCGATGTACAGTTTTCCCTCACGTCCATCCACGATCGCCATGTGGCCATTCCATTCTTCCTTAATGTCCACTCCGATGAGTGCCGGTATATTCATGGTCCTCGCCAGAATTGCTGTATGGGAATTAGCAGAACCATAGCGGGTTATAAATGCTAACAGTTTGTCCTTGTCCATCTGAACCGTCTCGCTTGGTGCCAGATCATCTGCCACAACGATCACCGGCTCTGCTCCGATCTCTCCGGCAGATTCCTGTTCGCTTAAAACAGAGATCAGACGCTCCGTGATATCCTTGACATCTGCTGCTCTTGCCTTAAAGTATTCATCATCCATCTGTGAGAACATCTCTGCAAAATTATCTCCTGTTGTTGCCACGGCAAACTCTGCATTGACATTCTGTGTCTCGATCATATTGGTAATGGAGGAAACATAATCGTCATCCTCCAGCATCATCATGTGTACCTCGAAGACAGCCGCATTGGCTTCTCCAACCTCTTTGACCGCTTTTTCGTACAGTGCCTGAAGCTGCTCTGACGCCTTCTCATTGGCAGCCTCGTATCTTGCGATCTCTGCAGCCACGTCCTGAATTTTTTCTCTTTTGACCTGCTGCTTTCCCTTTTGATAATAAAAGATTTTTCCTATTGCGATCCCTTTAAAGATCGGCTTTCCCTCGTATATTTCCACCACAGCCTCCATTTCCGCATGAGATCATCATGCTTTCTATCATTTTGTCCTGTGACCGGATATGCAATCGAATTACAGTGTCTCCTCAAAAAACTTCTCCATTCCTGCCGCAGCAGCATCCTCATCCGGACCCTCTGCCTCTACAGTGATCTCCTCACCGCACTTTACACCGAGAGACATAAGCATCATCAGCTTTCTTGCGTCTGCCTTGCGGTCTCCTTTTACGATCGTAACGGTTGACTCATATTTTTTTGCTTCCTTTACCAGCAGTCCTGCCGGTCTTGCGTGAATACCTACCTCGTCCGTAATAACATAATTGAATGATTTCATAATGAATTCCTCCATTTCTTTTTTATTTTATTGATCCACTTTATTTCTAAAGTGATTTAATTTTACATTTTTTATTTCATATTTGATACTTTTATATTTTTGTAATCCCGATTGCTTATTCCTCGTCGCTATCCAGCTCACCGCTTGTCACACGACAGATATGCATTGCCAGATACCCGGTTTCCGCATCCTTCATGGTACAGCCAATGGTCTTTCCGATCTGCTCACAGATCTTTTCTGCCATGGCAAACTCTTCCGGGTATTTGACACTCATATAATCATTTAAACTCATTTTCAACTTCTCGCCACTTAACGCCCGCACGATCATATAGCGCACATGATTCATCAGCCGGTTATAGGATAATGTCATTACATCAATCCGTTTCCCCATGGCATTTTCTACGATCTCTATGCATTCCCGCACAGCACGGGCCGTTTTCATGGCATCAGATACCTTATCATCATCGATAGCAGAATGTACGTGAAGTGCAATATATCCTACCTCATCATCTCCGATGGTAATTCCAAATTTTTGTTCCAGGACCGGCACCACACAGCTTGCAGCCTTATACTCCATATGGAAAAGAATACGGATATCCTCGGTCAGCGGATTGCTGATCTGCTCATGCTTTTTGATCCGCTCCACCGCATAATAGAGATGGTCTGCCAAAGGAAACAGGATATTGCGGTCAATATGCCCAAATACCTTTTCTGCTTCATCTAACACCAGATTAGAAATTTCCAGGAACTCCGGATCTATCGTCTTTACAATCTCATCCGCGCTGCCACGCTCCTCACATGACTGCAGTGTATAGATCCGGCTGTCCTCTCCGGGCTCTACCCTTTCACTGACCTTTTTGCCAAAACCGATTCCCTTTCCCATCAGAAGATACTGTTTTCCATCCTCTCCATTTACCGCGAGCACTGCATTATGATTTAATACCTTACCAATTCTGTACATGTCCGATCCTCACATTTTCTGCTTATTCGTAGAAATCAACAGCAAACAGCTCTTCTCCTGCTTTGATCTCTCCGTCCTTTAAAAGTCGGACCTTCTGGTTATCCTCTAACTCCGTACATAATACCGGTGAAGTGACAGATGGCGCATGCTCTTTCAGATACTCCAGATCCAGCTTCATCATCGGATCTCCCTTTTTCACCTTCTGTCCGTTTTCCACAAATACTTCAAAACCTTTTCCATTTAACTGTACGGTATCAATACCGATATGCAGCAGCATGCTGAGCCCGGAATCTGTCATAAACCCAATGGCGTGCTTTGTATCAAATACAAATACAACTTCTCCATCCTCCGGTGCCTTCACGATGGCATCCGTCGGTGTCACAACCGCTCCGTCTCCCATCATTCTTCCGGCAAATGCCTCATCCGGCGCCGTTGACAGATCTGCTGCCACACCGGTAATCGGGCTTGATATCACAATTGTCTTTGTAACCTTCTGTTCCGTCTTCTCCTCCTGTGGTGCTTCCGTCTCCTCCACAGAACCAATACTATCTTTAGTATATTCGATATCCGGTGCAGTTTCAAGATAATCTTCCAAATTTGACTTGATCACGGTGACGTTCGGACCATATACCACCTGTACACCATTTCCCTTGTGGATCACACCACTGGCTCCGGTTGATTTCAACAGAGCATCGTCTACGAGATCCGCATTATAAACGGTACAGCGGAGTCTTGTGGCACAACAGTCTACACCATCAATATTTTTCTTTCCTCCAAGGCCTCTTGTAATATCTGCACTGAGAGGATCATCTGCCACATTTTCACTGTCCCCTTTTTGAGACTTTCTTGCATTAACATCTGCCTTTGTATAAAGCTTCACCTGCTGGTCATCATCCTCTCTTCCCGGTGTTTTCAGATCAAGCTTTTTGATCAGGAAGTAGAAGATAAAGTAATACAGGAGGAAATAGATAATACCAACCGGTATAATACGCAGCCAGCTTGTCTTGTCATTGCCCTGAAGAATACCAAACAGGAACAGATCCAGAAAACCGCCGGAGAAGGTAAGACCTACCGCGATGTTTAAAATATGGGCGATCATATAGGCCGCACCTGCCAGGATTACCTGTACCACAAACAGGATCGGTGCCACAAACAGGAACGAAAACTCGATCGGTTCTGTAATACCTGTCAGCATAGAAGTTAATGCTGCAGAGAAAAGAAGTCCTCCTGCCTGTTTTTTCTTTTCCGGCTTGGCAGTACGATACATCGCCAACGCTGCACCGGGGAGACCAAAAATCATAAAGATAAACTCACCGGAGAAATATCTGGTAGCATCTGCACTGAAATGTGCTACATGGGACGCATCCGCAAGCTGGGCAAAAAAGATATTCTGACCGCCCTGGATCGTCTGTCCTGCCACTTCCATAGTACCACCCACTGCTGTCTGCCAGAACGGCATATAAAATACGTGATGAAGACCAAATGGGATCAATGCTCTCTTCACAATACCAAAGATCAGGGTTCCCAGATAACCGCTGCCGGTCACCAGACCACCCAAGGCATAAATTCCATTCTGGACCACCGGCCATACAAAGTAAAGCAGAATCCCCACAAACATATATACAATCGTGGAAATAATCGGTACAAACCGAGATCCTGCAAAGAATGACAACGCATTTGGCAACTGGATCTTATGGAACCGGTTATGAAGTGCCGCTACACCAAGACCTACGATAATACCACCAAACACACCCATCTGAAGGGTATTGATACCGCAGACCGAAGCGATGGTTCCACTGAGCACATCCTTCGCAATGCTTCCATCCTCCAGAATCTTTCCATTGATCTCCAGCATACCGCTGATGGAAATGTTCATTACAAAATAAGCGATCACGGCAGAAAGAGCAGCAACCTCCTTTTCCTTCTTTGCCATTCCAATCGCAACACCTACTGCAAAAAGTAACGGCAGGTTATCAAATACGGCACTTCCCACTTTGTTCATAATGACCAGAAGTGCATGGAGAATTGTTCCGTCTCCAAGAATTTTTCCTAAATGATACGTTGCAATGGTAGTTTCATTGGTAAACGAACTACCAAGTCCCAGAAGCAATCCGGCAACAGGCAGGATTGCGATAGGAAGCATAAAGCTTCTTCCGATTCTCTGTAAGACTTCAAAAATTTTGTCTTTCATAATTCATCCTTCCTTTCTTGGTGATATTTATGCGGAACGTCTGCTCTTTCGCATATCCTTTTTATTTTCCACTTTTTCTGAAATTCTATACCACCGTTTTCCGGAATCTACGCAGGAACGGGGATAAAAATGGAAACAAAAAAAGGCACTAACTCACATAAATATCCTATAAAATTTATGTCTAGTTAATGCCTTGGGTTCGTTTCGAATCAAGTAACATACTATCTAAATTATTTATATCATTTTGATGATATTTTGTCAAGAAAAATTTTCAGATCATTTTTGATCATTTTGATGTTGTCACATAATTCAATATCATTTCCTTCTGAAGCAAAAGCTCCGGCGTATAGTCCTTATTGTCCTCCGCCCCCCAGATAAATCCCCCTGCATAATGAGCACATGTTGCCATCATGGAATGAAGAGTCACACGAAAAAACTCTTCTTCCGGAATATCTGTCCGGAATGTCTTGTCCTCCTTCGCCTTTTCATACATCAGATGAAATCTCGTATTGGCTGAATGCAGAGAAGCATGAAACGCCCTTAACTGCTCACTGCCCGTTCCCTCATGGGTCACATAGTGATTAAAATTGTCATTATACTGCAAAAGATCTTTATGATTCTGATACATGTCAATATAACTGTCCAGCGTAAAGATAAATCGTTCAATCGCAGGAACATCAGCGATGGATGAAAGCGGTCTTTCCTCATCCAGTTTGTCAAAATATGCCTGCCACTGTGCCGTACAGACTGCGATCACCAGCTCCAGCTTATTCTGATAATGACGAAATACCGTTGCCCGGCCTACTCCAGCTTCTTTTGCGATTTCCCCCATACTGACAGGTTCAATCTTTTTTTCTACAAAGATACGGAAAGCTGTCTCCAGGATTTTCCGGTCTTTTTCTTCCATTTCTTTTTTTACCTTTTCAGGATCTCTCATAATAATTCTAATTCCTTACATTTTATGATTTTATTTTTCATCACATACCTGGAAGATATAAAACTTCAGATAATATGATGTATCGGCAGCCCACAGGATTGGATGATCCGGTGCCTGTGTTGCGAAGGATACCTGACGCAGTCTCTTGTGTACATTTGCTGCCGCCTGTCCAATCGTTTTTGTAAAAAGCTCATATGTCATAAAATGAGAACAGGAGCATGTGGCAAGATAACCACCATCCTTAATGAGCTTCATAGCACGAAGGTTGATCTCCCGGTATCCCTTTACGGCGTTTTTTACAGAATTACGTGACTTCGTGAACGCCGGCGGATCCAGTATGATCACATCAAACTTTTCTCCTGCCGCCTCCATTTTCGGAAGCTTTTCAAAAACATCTGCACATTCAAAGTCCACAATATGGGACAGACCATTTAATGCTGCATTCTTTTTTGCCTGCTCTACGCCAGGCTCCGAAGCATCCAGTCCTAATACACTGGCAGCCCCCGCCTGTCCGGCATTCAAAGCAAAAGAGCCGGTATGGGTAAAGCAGTCCAGCACCTTTGCTCCCTTACAGATGGAACGGATCGACTGACGGTTATATTTCTGGTCCAGAAAAAAACCTGTTTTTTGTCCTTCTTTTACATCCACCATATAGTGGACACCGTTTTCTACGATCTCCACATTGGTATCAAACTCCTGTCCCAGAAAACCTTTGACACGCTCCATCCCTTCCTTCAGCCGTTCTCTGGCATCGCTGCGTTCGTAAACACCACGGATCGTGACACCGTCAGCTGCAAGAATTTCCTTCAAAATCTCTACGAGATGCTCCTTGTAACGGTCAATTCCCAAAGCCAGGGATTCTACTACCAGAACATCACTGAATTTGTCAATCACCAGTCCCGGCAGAAAATCCGCCTCACCAAAGACGAGCCGGCAGCTTGAAGTATCTACCGTAGCCTTCCGGTAATCCCATGCCGCCTGCAGGCGCATTCTCCAGAAATCATCATCGATCTCCTGCTCCTGATGACGCGTGAGCATCCGAACCCGTATCTTGGAGTGACGGTTGATATAGCCCTTTCCCATAGGATATCCGTCAAAATCATGGATCAGAACTACATCTCCGTCGGCAAAGCTTCCCACGACACTGGCAATCTCATTGTCATAGATCCAGGCTCCTCCCGCCTTGATCGTACGTCCTTCTCCCTTTTTGAGAGTTACGATTGCGTGTTCCATTACAGTACCTCCTGAATCTCCTCATAACGGATACGAAGCTGTGGCATTTTTGTCATAGTCGTATAATAATTTACTGCCCAATCCTCTCCCTGAGACGGATCGTTCTCTCCTGTCGCCGGAGGTGCAAAAATTTTCAGAGTCATCTCCGTACCCGGCTCAACCGGTGTTTCAAAAAATGCAGACATCATATCAACTGTCTTCGTGCCCGGTGCTTTATAGAACCAGCGTCCATTTAATTCCATCATAAGGTTCAGATCTTCCTCAAAGGTAATCTCGCAAAACTCCGGTGTCTTCTCAAAGGTGATCGGAATTGCAATTCCCTCCGCATCCTCTGCACCTCCCCAGCGAAGTGTTACCGGCAATGCTGTATCTTCTGTCTCCTCCAGTCCCGGCAGGAAGAACGGATCCTTCAGAATATCCTTGTAATCCTTGAGGATTGGCTGCGGAATACCCACTGCAGAATTATTCGGATCCTCAATCTCCAGTCCAAGACGTCCTCTGTCCCTGAATTGGTACATAGAAAATCCATCGAACCAGTCCGCATTTTCGGACTTTAATTTCTCTACAAAACGCTTAATGGAATCTCCCTGATGCATCGGTCCGGTCACATCACCGTCTGTATTAAACTCAGAGATCACAAATGGCTTGCACTCCCCATGATTTACCTTTGTCATTCTCTTAGAAGTTTTATCCAGACGCTCAAAGAACAGATCTACCGGTGTCATTGCATAGCTGTCCCCGCCTTTTTCGCATACATCAAAAGGCCATCCGTAATGAAGAGCCAGATAACAGTCATTGGACCAGATATCTGCAATATCAAAGGCTTCCTTAAACTCCTCCTCATACTGTACCGGCGCATCCTCAGCCTCCAGATCTCCTACAGCTCCACCACAAAATACCAGCGAGATCTGCGGTGCCTCTTCCTTCACGATCTTTGCAAAGCGTACAAAAAACTCTCCGATCTCCTTGTAGGAAAAACGCTGATTGTGGGTAAACCAGTCACCGGCACACTCATGGTTGATACGCAGACGCATTCTGCCAAAGGGCTTCAGCTCCTTTGCGATCTGACGGAGATATTCATCCTCCAGAGAACAGTCAATGGTCAACGTCAGAGCAACATCCTGTCCATGGCGGCGGATATCCCTCATCTGCTGGAACGGCTCTCCCTTCGTGTCCCCATCGAGACCTCCACGATATGGAAAATAATCATCATACGGATAATCCCACTGAAAATGAATCTCCATATCTTTACATGCCACACTGATCCGCTCCGGCCATTCCTTGTCCTTTGGATAATAAGTATACATGATACCAATATTTCTGTGAGGTCTTCCCAGAGTATTTAAAATATAATCCTGATTTACATACTCTGCTCTCTCACTTCCATCTCCCAGATCCAGACCACAGGCCGCCGGAGTCAATTTAACTTTTTTAATTTTATCCATCTTTTTTCCTCATTTCTTCATTGTTATTTTTCCATCACCTATAAATATACACGAATTCGTGATATAATTCTACCAAAAGATTTACGAAAGGACTGATTTTATGAAACGACGCATTTTGACCTATATGCAGCAGATTGATGAATTGCTTCAGGCACCTCCCGATGACACCGACTGGACCAAAGCCATCGAAAACCATCTGACACAGATCCGTTTTTTTCAGCATGAACGGCTGATCCATCTGATCGTCACAGTGCTGTTTGCCCTGATGACCACCTCCGTTGTGATTGGTCTTGTTTCCAGCTCCAATATCTGGCTGGCAATCTTGCTGATCCCACTGCTGATCCTGCTGTTTCCATACATTAATCATTACTATCTGCTGGAAAACGGAGTCCAGAAAATGTATGCGCAATATGACCGTATGTTAGAATATCAAAATGATAAAAAGTGGAACCGCTATTTTGCAGTTCCACCCAAAGAGTCATAAATCACAAGATCCGCAGCCGCAGGAAGCCTATTCCACTCCCCGGAAACAGGATCTGTCAAACATATTTGGAAACCTGAATATTCAGGTTTCCTTTTTTGGTTTCTCCTGAAATTCCATCACAGATAAATTTTCCATGCCCCCGCACAGAAACAACATCTGTTTCCTTCAGAATCCCACTGTTATTTTCCTGTCCTCTTCCATTTACAAAGATTTTCTTTTCGCGGAAAAGTGCAATGCTTTGACTCCGCGACAAATGATATAGCTTTGCGATCACCACATCCAGCCGCATACTCGGAACGATCAGCTTCACTGCCTGAAGCTGCGGACGGACCGCCTCCGGCATCTCCTCCAGTAAACGGCATTTCACATGGGTATGCTTCACCTGATCCAGATTATCTACGATAAACGATGCCATTTTGTCCAGACAAAACAGATATGCCGTTTTGTCCCGTATCATAATATCTCCAAGGGTGCTGCGGTCTATTCCCAGATGCATCAGTGCTCCCAGATAATCCCGGTGGGTCAGTGCATCGGAAAACTTCTCGATCAATGGCCGGATTTCAATGCAGCAGATTGGAAATCCCGCATCATATCCCAGGCTTTCCTCATCTCCAAAACGGAGGACCTGCCGTTCACACCCCTCCACACCGCCAAACAGTGTGGCTGTCACAGGAGCTGCATCCTTTCGTACACTATCGTAAACTGCCTGCTCCTGCTGGTTCAAAAAACCGGTATAAGTATATAATCCGGTCCGATATGACTGATCCGCCAGATCTATAATCCTTTTTGCCAGAAATTCCTCATCACGGTTCATTGAAATCCTCACCTCTGCATCTTATTTTATATCGTATGTCTTCGGTACAAAGCTCCTCACTTACGCATTATCTACCCACTTTTTCATAGTCCATTTTAAGCCGGTAAACTCACCCCAGGCATCTTCCTTCTCCTCCGGATTTACGGCATACATTGCCATGACTGTTCCGGTAAAGCCACCTGCCACCTCGGAAGACAGGTATTTTGTTCTTGCCTTTCCAAGCTCTTTTTTCTCCCCGGCAATTTCAGCAAAGAAGGTATAAAATTCACTGTCAGACTCCACATGAAGCTTGACCTCCTGCTGTCCCTGCTCCAGAGGAACAGATGTCTTTACACACTGTGCATCTCCTGTGGTCAGACGAAGCTCAGCCCTGCAGACCCCATCTGCCTGTGCCAGATACAGATCATAATGATGATCCTCACACAGATAGAAGGTTACTCCTGCCTCCTGAGAATTTCCTCCTACCGTCACATCCAATGTTGTATCAAATTCAGACTGGCGTACACCGAGGAAGGTTGGCGCATCCACATCATCCAACGTGAAATGATTGCCCCGAAGTTTCGCCCCCTGCTCTGTAAACTGATAATTCGCCTGATCATATGCTCTCAGATGACACCATCTGAGACTGTCTGCTCCCAGCTTCTCAAAAGAAACATCATAGCAGGTATCCTCGCCGGAAGCATTGAGATTCATTTCCATCTCAGCCTCCACCTTACCGTTCACACCGGCAGTAAACCATCCGTCCTGCTGCCACTGTACCGGTACCAGAAATACCTCTCGCCCCAGATGGTGGAACGGCATCCACATTCCCTCCTGGCGGAAGCCGAGACATACGATAAATGTCGTACCATCCTCTGTCTGTACCAGATCGCCATGACCAATTCCCTGAATGCGGCTCTGGTGACCGCCAAGATCACGGTTTGTCACAACCGGATTCAGCGGATATGATTCAAATGGTCCATATGGACTCTTTCCCCTCGCATAGGTGATCATATGACCATATTCTGTACCTCCCTCTGCAGCTGTAATATAATACCAGTCCCCAATATGGTACAGATGCGGTGATTCCAGATAACGGCCGCCATTTCCTTTCCAGATCGGTTTGCTTTCGGTCAGGCGCTCTCCTGTTGCAATATTGATCTCGCACTGGAAAATACATCCATTGCCATCCTCGTCACTGCCGTTACTCATAAAATATGCCTTGCCATCCTCAAAGAACAGAGACGGATCGATTCCTCCCTGATCCACAAATATAGGCTCAGACCACTCCCCATAGATATCATCTGTATATACATAGAAATTTTTGTGGTAGGTATCATTTGTGGTCACCATGTAAAAACGTCCTTCATGATAACGGATCGTCGGCGCAAACACTCCACCGGAGCTGTTGATGCGCTCTAAGTCTACCTGCGTGCTTCTGGTAAGACAGTGACCGATCTGTGTCCAATGCACCAGATCCTCACTCTCAAACAGAGGAACTCCCGGAAAATACTCAAAAGAGCTGCATACCATATAATACTTGTCATTTGCCCTGCATACACTTGGATCCGGGTAAAAGCCCCGGAGTACCGGATTACTGATCTTCATAGTTTTAAATCTCCCTTTATTTTACTTGAACTGTGGTCTTTTCAGAGAGTTTATCTGCCTTTCTCTGTACCACTTCTTTTCCTTTTAATACCTTTCATGGTTATCACTACTTTACTCTCTGCGAATGTTTTTTTCAAGACTCTTGTGTTTTTTTCTATTTACGAAATACAAATGCTTCCAGATCCAGGAGCTGTCTACCTGTAAAACTGTTCTTTGCCCATCCGCTATGTGCATCCTCTGCCACAAAATATACCGCATGTCTGCCTGTTACCATGCGCATCACACCTTCTGCCACATGATCTCCTGTGCCGAATTCAATCGTTCCGATCTTTTCTCCATCCACCGGATCATCAAGATATACGTGAATTCTGCCACTGCATCCCCTCGGCTGCAGCTTTAAGGATAATGTCATGGTTCCATTAGTAAAGTCGTTGCCAAAATCAAAATACTTCCAGCCCATCACGCATCCCTCGGTAATATTGGTGATCACTCTGGTAAATGCATCCATCTCGGTGATCATCAGCTGCTCACTGCCCTTCAGTACACATGCTGTATCAGCCGGTGTCAGCTCATACGGATTCAGGGAATCCTCAAAGCCCAGAGAAGTCATCTCTACCGGCGGAATCGTTCCATCCGGCAGAATCTCAATCTTTTCTACACAGCCTCTGCGGGACATGATCGTTCCGTTAGTCATACGATGATAAAAAATATACCACTGATCGCCAATCTTACAGATCGATCCATGGTTATTTCCTCCCGGAAAATCAATGCCGTTATCCACAATATAACCCCGATAGGTAAATGGTCCTGTCGGAGAATCAGATGTGGCATACGCAAGCTGGCATCCTCTCTTTGGCGAATAGATCAGATAATAGGTATCTCCCACCTTTCTCGGAGAGCAGGCTTCAAAGAAATTCCATGGTTCATCTGTTGGAATGATATTCTCCTGATAAGTTCCGTCGATCACCTGATACATATTGTCTCCGTTAATCTCACACATATAGGAACCCAGATAACCGCAATATACATAGACTCTGCCATCATCATCTACCAGCACACCGGGATCAATAAAAGTACCATTATCATAATGATCCGGAATATTATATTCATAACGGGATACCAGCTCAAACGGTCCCTCCGGTTTATCACTGACCGCCACGCATCCCTTGGAATCCAGAACGTATGCGTAAAGATAATACTTGCCATCCTTTTCAACTACATCCGGCGCATAGAGACATTTCTCGGACCAGTCGATATCCGAAGCGTGATCTCTGTCGGCCTTTGTATGAAATGCGTCTCCATGACACACCCACTTGCCCGGTTCATTCACAGGTGCTGACCACACCTTCAGTTTATAATCACAAAATTCATCAGAATCCACTCTGTCGTGGGAGCCATATACATAAATTCTGTCCCCAAATACTCTCGGTTCTCCATCCGGGATATACTCCCAACTTGGTAAATACGGATTTGCCATTTTTGTCCTCCTTTTTCTTTTGATAATTTAACCTTGATTATTTACGTTTCACATATATGTCGAAAAAACTCCTGTCTCACATTGTTTTCAAGGTTTTCCACTTTCACACATTTCTTATGCTGTAATATAATCATACGAAATCAACCCTCTGTCCGCAAGAATAATACGGACACTAATCTTGACATTTCGGACATGACTGGATTATATTAAAATCACTAAAATTTATATTATAATTCCTTAAATTAATGTCATCATACAAAATGTCAGAACAGGAGAATACAAATTATGAATTCTGAAATGCACCTTCACTATTTTACTACACAGAAGGATTTTCCTTTTTTTATTCAGTACGGTCATCATGATGAAAATATGTTTCTCCATTCCCACGCAGATTTCTCGGAGCTTGTTTTTGTGCTGGGCGGTTACGCCACCCACATTGTCAACGAGGAAGAATACTCCATCAAAAAAGGAGATGTATTTGTCATCAATGAAAATACATCTCACAGTTATAAGGATCCTCATCATTTCCGGATCTGCAATATTATGTTTCAACCGGATTACTTTCTGCGGGACTTCAGCGATATCAAGTCCCTGCCCGGTTACCACTCCCTCTTCGTGATTGAGCCTGCCCTGACACAGCAGAACGGTTTCCAGTCACGTCTCCATCTCTCTCCGGAACGCTTTGAGGAATTTGACCATATGATCACCCGGATCCACCATGAATATGTTTCTCACCCAGCCGGTTTTCAAAGCATGACAAGCGGGCTTTTTCTTCAGATGATCACCTCTCTGGCCCGGATCGCCAGCGATGACCGCCGGGAACCAAATGACAATACCGTGTCCCTTGCCAATACAGCAGCATATATGGAGTACCATTTCCGTGAAGATATCTCTATTGAGGATCTTGCCTCCATGTCCGGTATGTCCTCCCGTCATTTCCGCCGGGTATTCCACGATATTTACGGCACCAGCCCCCTGAAATATCTCCACACCCTTCGCATCCGTTCTGCCGCCAGGCTTCTTCGCAGCACTGATCTTCCGGTAACGGAGATTGCCATCCGAAGCGGTTATCCGGACGGCAATTATTTCTCCGGCAAATTTAAACAGCTGATGGGAATGCCCCCTCTGAAATATCGGAATCAGCATACCCATGAAGCCTGAGCAGATCTGTCCCTGTGAAAAACGCCAAAGACAAAGGCAAAGCGATATCACTTAAATTTTAATTACTTCCATCATCCCAGATATTCACATGCTGCCAGTGCCGCTACCGCACCGTCTGCTGCAGCAGTGGTCAACTGACGTACTGTCTTGGTCCGGCAGTCTCCGGCTACAAACAAACCTTCTGTACCGGTCTTGCAGTCCTCTCCGGCATGAATATACCCCTTTTCGTCCAGAGCCGCCAAATCTGCAAATTCCTGATTATCCGGCATCTGTCCTACTGCCACAAAAAGTCCTGCCACAGATATTTTCTGTTCTTTTTCCTGCTGTTTATTCCATATATAAAGCTGTTTCAGGTTGCCGTCCTCGTCCTTTTCCATATGTGTCACCACACAGGAACGAAGAATTTCTACATTTTCTTTCTGCTCCAGATTTTTTAATTTATCCGGTTCTCCCCGGAATTCTTCCCGGCGATGGATCAGATAGACCTTTTCACAATATTGTGCCAGAAATAAAGCATCCTCCAATGCCGTATTGCCGCCTCCTGCCACAGCCACAGACTTTCCCCTGAAAAACATACCATCACATGTGGCACAATAGGATATCCCATGCCCCACCATCTTCTGTTCATCCTCCAGTCCCAGAGGACGGTTTTTCGCTCCTGTTGCCAGGATTACACTCTGTGCCTGATAAGTTTCCTGTTGATCTCCCTTTTCTGCGCTCACCTGAAAAAGAGGTCTGCAGGAATGTTCTCCTGTGAATTCTGCCGCTTCCAGATCCCCTCTGTGACAGTTTTCTTTCTTTCGCAGCTTTAATACCCTGCCGGTCTGATATTCCATTCCCAGATTCTTTGCCTGTTGATACAGACCCTGTGCAAATTCAAAACCGGATATTTTAGCGATGCCCGGATAATTTTCAATCTCCGGCGTGACCACAATCTGGCCTCCATACATTTTTTCCTCCAGGACCAGCACGCTCTTTCCTGCCCGTAAAGCATAAATAGCTGCGGACAGCCCCGCTGTGCCGGCTCCTACGATCACAACATCATATATTTTATCTGCCATAAGCCCTCCTATATCCGGATTTTCCCGAAATCCTCTTACTTTTCCGCACCTGAATGTTAGCAAGAAAGCAGGCATATTCTGCCTGCTTTCTGTATTCTCATTCTGTTATTTTACTGATGCATAAACTCCAAAAGCTCTTCTTTGCTTTTCACTCCGATATCCTTTGCCACAACCTGGCCATTCTTGATGAGGATCAGCATCGGAATACTTACCACCTTAAACTGCTGCGCAAGATCCATCTGCTCATCCACATTGACTTTACAGATCTTTACATCCGTAACCTCTTCTGCCAGTTCCTCAACCACCGGACCAAGCATCATACAAGGACCACACCATCCTGCCCAGAAATCAATAAGTACCGGTTTCTCTGACTGCATTACTTCCTGTTCAAAATTATCTGTTGTTACATGAACGACTGCCATAATAATCCTCCTCTCCTTTATGATCCAATTATTGTTTACAGCTGTGTTGTTACAAAAATATCATAAATTGCCTTGATGGCATCATCAAAGTCTTCGTTGCTGACACCGATGATAATGTTTAACTCGGAAGAACCCTGATCGATCATCTTCACATTGATATTGGCATGTGCCAGTGCAGAGAAAATACGTCCTGCTGTACCACGGTTCGACTTCATGCCACGGCCAACCACTGCGATCAATGCCAGATCAGCCTCCAGATCAATGGTATCCGGATGTGCCAGACGGTGAATTGCAGAAATTACCTTCTGCTCCTTCTGCTCAAACTCCGGCTCATGGACAAATACTGTCATTGTATCAATACCGGATGGCATATGCTCAAAGTTAATACCATTCTCCTCAAAAGCAGTTAATACCTTACGGCCAAAACCCACCTCAGAGTTCATCATATCCTTCTCGACGTTGACTGCAACAAATCCCTTCTTACCTGCAATACCGGTAATCGTATATGCTGAATGATGACATGTGCTCTCTACGATCCATGTTCCCTCATCCTCCGGTGCGTTTGTATTTCTGATATTGATCGGGATACCCGCCTGACGAACAGGGAAAACGGCATCCTCATGAAGTACGCTTGCACCCATATAAGAAAGCTCACGAAGCTCGCGGTAAGTAATGATCTTGATCGGCTCCGGATTATCGATAATACGCGGATCTGCGATCAGGAAACCGGAAACATCTGTCCAGTTCTCGTAGCTTGTGGCATGTACTGCTCTGGATACGATAGAACCTGTGATATCAGAACCACCTCTGGAGAATGTCTTGATCGTACCATCTGCCTTTGCTCCGTAAAATCCCGGCACAACAGCTCTCTCTACACCCTTCAGACGTTTCTTGAGCAGCTTATCTGTCTCCTCCGGCATAAAGCTGCCATCCTCGTCAAACCGGATCGCATCTGCCGGGTCTACAAATTCATATCCCAGATAATTCGCCATGATAATACCATTAAGGTACTCTCCACGGGATGCTGCGTAATCCTCTCCGGCCTTTTCCGCAAAATTCTTCTCGATGGTCTTAAACTCCTCATCCAGCGAAAGCTTCATATGCAGACCATTGATAATAGACTCATATCGCTCCTTGATCTTCTTTAATGCACTGCTAAAGCTTTTCTCCTCCTTCGCCAGTGCATAACAGGCATACAGCATATCCGTAACCTTGGTATCCTTGTCATTCCGCTTTCCCGGTGCACTTGGAACAACAAATTTTCTCTCCGGATCTGCATTAATAATCTTGCCTACCTTTGAAAACTGTGATGCACTTGCCAGAGAGCTTCCACCAAACTTAACTACCTTAATCATTTTTCGACTCCTTTATTCTCATTCTCGTAATCTGTCTGCCAGACTTCTTATAACTAAATATCTGACAAAATCTATCTGTTATCTTTCGATAATGCTCCGACAATCAATTTATCACAAAATCACACATTTGAAAACCCATTTTCATGATTTTGTTTATTTTCAGCGTATATGACAAGACAATTTTTAATAAAATCATCTCCTCCGGAGTGTTTATACAAAAAACATGAGGCGGCACATTCTACGTCTGGCCTCCGTCCGGAAAATTTTGTCATATGCGTTTTTCACGGCCTCCTCTGATACGCCGTCCTCATAAAGATTAACAAGAAAATCGGCCTCCACGAGAATCCGGTAATCGCTGCCGTCAATATGATCATAGGTATGATGATGTCCCACCAGATAACATACTCTGTCGATCACCTCCGGACGATAGCCAAGTCTTTGCAGCATTTCTTCTGCCGCTGCCGGGCCTTCCTGCTCCTGAAGCTTTCCGCCACAGCTTCCGTATTTTTCCTCTGCCGGCTTGATCCCGATATCGTGAACGATCGCAGCCGTTTCCAGAATATACTGCACCTCCTCCGGCAGCTTTTCCAATTCTCCGATCATCTTTGCAAACTGATACACCTTAATAAAATGCTGAATCCTTTTGGGATCTCCGGTATAATACTTCATCATCTCTGTTATTAATATATTATTTTCCCACATATTACGTTCTCCATTCCTGAATCATCCAAAAATTTTCTGTCTGTACAAAAAAGGGCAAAACCAGCGTTTTGCCCTCCAAGAATTGCTTCGCAATTCTCGTTGGCTTCCCTCTACGCTACGAGCATTTTCCTATACACCAAAAAGGAGGCTGCTGCATAAATGCAACAACCTCCTCGTAGTTACTTATTTCATCAAAATCCTGTCATTCGACAAGCCTGATCCGATAAAACTTTATTTGTAAAGCTCTACCAGCTTCTGCAGATGCTCATAACGAGCCTTTGCAGCATCCTCAGACTCCTTGAACAGTCTCTCAGCTCTCTCTGGGAATGGCTTGATCAGACGAGTGTAACGAGCCTCGTTGTTCAGGAATGCCTGATAATCATCGAAGTTTACACCCTTCTCAGATGTGAAGCTGAATGGATTCTTGCCCTCTGCCTTCAAAGCAGGGTTGAATGAGAAGAGATTCCAGTAACCAGCCTTAACAGCCTTCTTCATCTCATCCTGGCAGTGGTTCATACCACCCTTAGCGATTCCGTGAAGCTCACATGGAGCATAACCGATGATCAGGGATGGTCCGTTGTATGCCTCAGCCTCAGCGATTGCCTTAACAGCCTGTGCAGGGTTTGCACCAAGAGCGATCTGTGCTACATATACATAGCCATAGCTCATAGCGATCTCTGCCAGAGACTTCTTGCCAATCTCCTTACCAGCAGCAGCGAACTGACAAACCTCACCGATGTTGGAAGCCTTAGATGCCTGTCCACCTGTATTAGAATACATCTCTGTATCGAATACCATTACATTGACATTCTCACCGGATGCAAGTACGTGGTCAAGACCACCAAATCCGATATCGTATGCCCATCCGTCACCACCGAAGATCCATACAGACTTCTTAGAAAGGTAATCCTTCTTAGCAAGTACTGCCTTGGACTTCTCGCATCCGCATTTCTCCAGCTCAGCGATCAGTGCCTTTGTAGGCTCTACGTTTGCCTTTGTATCATCCTTTGTCTCAAGGTATTTATCGATTGCAGCCTTTACATCAGCAGATGCCTCATCAGATGCTGCGATTTCCTTCAATGTCTCGATTGCCTGATCACGAAGATACTTCTGACCTACATACATACCAAGACCATGCTCTGCGTTATCCTCGAACAGAGAGTTAGACCAAGCAGGTCCCTTCTTGCTGTCCTTGTTTACTGTATATGGTGAAGTTGCAGCCGGGTTACCCCAGATAGAAGAACATCCTGTTGCATTGGAGATGTACATCTGCTCACCAAACAGCTGTGTTACGAGACGTGCATAAGATGTCTCTGCACAACCTGCACAACTTCCTGAGAACTCAAGGAGTGGCTGGTTGAACTGGCTTCCCTTAGGAGTAGTATCAGCAAATCCGCTGTCTTTCTTACCAACGTTTGCTACCAGATAATCAAATACCGGCTGCTGATCTGCCTGAGACTCCTGTGGTACCATCTTGATCGCACCATCTGCTGCCTTAGGACATACAGTGATACACTCACCACATCCCATACAATCCAGTGGAGATACGCTCATTACGAACTTGTACTCGCCAGCCTTTGGCTTTGTATCAGAAAGCTTGATCTGCTCCGGAGCAGCCTTAACCTCATCCTCTGACAGAAGGAATGGACGGATTGTTGCGTGAGAACATACAAATGCACAGTTGTTACACTGGATACATGTGTTTGGATCCCATACAGGAACAGTAACGGCTGTACCACGCTTCTCATATGCAGAAGCACCCGTCTCGAACTGACCATCCGGATTCTCAACGAATGCAGATACAGGGAGGCTGTCACCATCCATCTTAGAGATTGGCTCAAGAAGATTCTTCACAAGCTTAACAACCTCTGGACGTCCCTCTAAATCCTTAGCAGGAGCATCCGGTGCAGGATTCTTCCATGAATCCGGAATCTCTACCTTATGAACTGCATCAAGTCCGGCATCAATTGCCTTGTAGTTCATCTCTACGACAGCATCACCCTTCTTAGAATAAGACTTCTTAGCTGCCTGCTTCATAAACTCAACCGCATCATCAATAGGCATTACGTCAGCCAGTTTGAAGAATGCTGACTGAAGGATTGTGTTGGTACGCTTACCCATACCGATCTCGATAGCCTTATCGATTGCGTTGATGGTGTAAAGCTGAATGTTGTTGTCAGCGATATATTTCTTTGCCTCAGCGTTCAGATGCTTATCAAGCTCTTCATCTGACCACTGGCAGTTGATCATAAATACTCCGCCCGGCTTAACATCCTGAACCATCTTCATACCCTGGATTACATATGCAGGATTATGACAAGCTACGAAGTCAGCCTGGTTGATGTAATATGGGCTCTTGATCGGGTTGTCACCAAAACGAAGGTGGGAAATAGTAACACCACCGGTCTTCTTGGAATCATACTGGAAGTATGCCTGAATATACTTGTCTGTGTGATCACCGATGATCTTTGTAGAGTTCTTGTTGGCACCTACAGTACCATCTCCACCAAGACCCCAGAACTTGCACTCTTTTGTACCTGGTGCAGAAGTGATAGGAGCCGGCTTAACCTCAGGAAGACTGAGATTTGTAACATCATCCACGATACCGATCGTGAAACGTGGCTTAGGAGCATCTTTTTTCAGCTCTGTGTAAACAGCAAATACAGATGAAGGAGGAGTATCCTTAGAACCAAGACCATAACGACCACCAGTCAGAACAACATCGTTCATACCAGCCTCACGAAGAGTAGCGGCAACGTCAAGGAATAAAGGATCACCAAGAGAACCTGGCTCCTTTGTACGATCAAGAACAGCGATCTTCTTAGCTGTCTTAGGAATTACCTTCAGAAGAGCCTCTGCAGACCATGGACGATACAGGCGAACCTTAATGAGTCCGACTTTCTCTCCGGCCTTTGTAAGATAATCAATTACCTCCTCTGCAACATCACAGATAGAACCCATTGCGATGATAACACGATCTGCATCAGGAGCACCATAATAATTGAAAAGACCATAATCTGTACCAAGCTTCTCATTGATCTTGCCCATGTACTTCTCTACTACTGCAGGAAGCTCATCATAAGCCTTGTTACAAGCCTCACGATGCTGGAAGAATACATCACCGTTCTCATGAGAACCACGAGCTGCCGGATGCTCAGGATTCAATGCGTGTGCACGGAACTCCTCAACAGCGTCCATCGGACACATTTCCTTCAGATCCTCATAGTCCCACTTCTCGATCTTCTGAATCTCATGGGAAGTACGGAAACCATCGAAGAAGTTAATAAACGGAACCTTACCCTCAAGCGCTGCAAGATGTGCAACCGGGCTTAAATCCATAACTTCCTGTGGGTTTGTCTCAGCCAGCATAGCAAAACCGGTCTGACGACAAGCGTAAACGTCACTGTGATCACCAAAGATATTCAGTGCATGTGTAGATACTGTACGTGCAGATACATCAAATACACATGGTAACTGCTCACCGGCAATCTTATACATATTAGGGATCATCAGCAGAAGACCCTGGGATGCTGTAAATGTAGTAGTCAGTGCACCTGCTGCAAGGGAACCGTGTACGGTACCTGCTGCACCTGCCTCGGACTCCATCTCTACAACCTTTACGGTATTACCGAAGATATTTTTCTGTCCTGCTGCTGACCACTGGTCAACGGAATCAGCCATAGGGCTGGAAGGTGTGATAGGATAGATACCTGCTACTTCTGTGTAGGCATACGCTACATGAGCTGCGGCGGTATTTCCATCCATAGATTGTTTAGCTCTTGCCATTTGTATAGAATCCTCCTTAATATAGTTTCTGATAACATTTTATCACTTAAAAAATCAAATGTAAAGAATGGGAGGTTCATTTTTGTCGGAAAAGTGCGAACTTAACAAAATATTTACACTTTTTTCACCTACTGATAATGCTGTTTTTTATCAATAACAGTTTCTTCGGTCACAGATGCCGGATCAAACCAGAACAAATACTGCTTTTCCATTTGAAAGAGAGATACGGCTTCCCACGGGAACCTGTACCGGCTGTCCCGCCGGAAGCTCGTCTCCTCCGAGAACATAAGTACCGTTGGTGGAAAAATCTGCGATCAGAAAGCCCTCTTCCGGCCCCAGATAACTGATGGAACAATGCTTCCGGCTGATCTCCGGTGTTTCAAAGATGACATCGGCTTCCTCCGGATCCCTGCCGATCACAACATCCTCATCCCTGCGGATTGGGATCAGAGTTCCCTCGTAGGTACCGGAAATTCCCTGCAGAATTCCCCACTCCTCCTTCGCTCTTCTCTGACGCAGCCACATCTGGAGTTCATCTACCTTGCTGCAGATCATCTCATGATAATACGGACTGATGGCGATCAGACGGTTATCCAGAAGGATATGTGCCGGATAAACTGCCGAGATTGCCTTACATGACACCAGATAGTTTGGATGGCACCGGATAAAATGTGTGCCATCCAGCATTTCCCAAAGTTCATCCAGATTGCCGTCAAAGCTGATCTGATGTTCATCCATCATCGTTACAAAGATCCGCATGGCTCTTCCCTCAAAGTACTTAATCTCGTCCAATGCCAGCTCCAGTTTATTTCCGTGAAAATCAATCTTTAAATTTTCTCCATTTCTCTCCATCGCTGATTCCTCCGCTTTCGTATATTGGTTCCCGGTTAAAATGATACTTGAGACTTTCTATTTAAACAGCTTTGCTGCATTGATCACAACCAATTTGTTTCTCTTCCATATAGAAGGATACTCCCAGGCCGGTCCCGGACAGGTTATCCTTCCAATCTCCAGTGTAATTCCCGGTACACGTTTTATATTTTGAATATAAGTCAGATAATTTCCGTCTCCTCCTGAGGAGGAATGATAGCTTACTGCACTGGCATATCCTGTGAGTCTGCGTGTCTGATAATAAAGCCTGTCGGTATTCTTTTGAAGCTTTCCTCCCAGACCGCTTCCTCCAAAGATAATAGAACCCATGGCATGATAACTGACTACCCCCTGCAGATTATGACGGGATTTCAGTCTGTCTGTGAGTCCCTTGATCGCACGGGTCTCACTCTCGCTGCAGGCTTTTGGTCCACTGTAACCCATGTTGCCTCTTTTTCCCTGATGACGGAACCGTACCGGATAATTTCGGTTCAGATCTACACCTCTCGCATTGGACTTCCAGATTTTTGTATTTGCTCCCCGGTTCATTTTATAAAGCTTTTTGCGCAGAGAGGCACTCCGGATACTCTCAATTCCATATTGGGAAATCGTAGTTCCATCCGGATTTGCCATTGGGATATAATGAACGGCTATCCGGTCAAAGGTCTTTTTCCAAGCACCTCCATCCCTGTTTTTGTAGTAATTCTCCAGATAATATTCAATCTGATCCATACAAAGCTGGGAGGTCATATATTCTCTCGCATGAAGGTTTGCAACCACAAGCAGAGTTTTGGAAGCCTTTTCATTTCCGATGACAACATCATAAATATTTCTGCCATCCTCACTCTTTCCGATAATATCAGCCTTCACAATACCGTGATATTTTTTCCGGAGACTCCGGATATCTCCCTTCATCTCTTTATAGCTGTATTTCTGATGTCCGGTGCTTACAATCGTCTGATTGCTGTATACCCCTGTCACAGCCTGAGACTTTCGAATCCCATCGACATCATTCACAGCGATCACCTTATACTGATACTTTTTCCCATATTTTAAAGAATGATCCAGATATTTTATCGTCTGTACACGGGCACGCTGTGTATATTTTCCGGTTCCTGCCGTTCTGCGGTATACAAGATAATAGGAAGCCTTCCCGGATGTCTCCCACGAAAGCATCACTTTATGTCTCCCTCTGCCGCAAAAATACAGATTCTTTACCGCCTCCGGACGCAGATCCACAACCTCTGTCGGCTGAGGCTCTGATGTGACTGCCGTCTGTGACGGTGCCGGTGATGGGGACTCCACTGCCGGAGGGGTCGCTGTCTGTGCCACAGCTGTTGCAGATGGTGTAACCGGCTGTGACGGAAGCACTGTGCTGCCCATATTTTCTGATATATTTTCTATACCTTTCACAGTTTTTCTGCTTTTATCGGTCGGTAACTGATCTGATGCATATGCCCTTTTTACATTCATTCCAAATTCCGCCGCTATATTCCTTTCTGACTGTGGCATCCATTCACCACAGCATGTCTGTAACAGCAATATCACTGCCAAAGCAAAACAGTTCCATCTTTTCCGTCTGTTCAAAAGCGTTCTCTCCTTTAATATATTCTCATACCAACGAAATAATTATACAATAAAATACCGGTCTGCGGAAGTCTTTTCTCTATGCAGCGTCTGCATTACGAATTTTCTATAAAACTCCCAAAAACCGGTATCATATACGCAAATATTTTATTGTCTGCCGGATCAGTTCACATAAACTGCCAAATCTTATCAGTCAATCACTTTTATGCTCTTAATCACCGGCTGATTCTCGGCAGCAACGGTGCCATTTTCATCTTCCACCTGGGTATCCTCGCAGATCTTATCCACAATCTCCATCCCCTTTGTTACGGTACCAAATGCCGCATACTGGCCATCTAGTCCCGGATTATCCTTGTGCATAATGAAAAACTGTGAGCTGGCACTGTCATAATCCTGCGATCTTGCCATGGAAATCGTACCACGAACATGAGAAATGCTATTCTCTACACCATTCTCTGCAAACTCGCCTTTAATCGTCTTCTCAGAACCACCGGTACCATTTCCCAGAGGATCACCTCCCTGTATCATAAATCCTGAAATAATACGATGGAATGTCAGACCATCATAGAAGCCATCCTTTGCAAGATCTACAAAGTTCGTCACCGTGATCGGTGCCACATCAGCATCAAGCTCCACAGAGATCGTCCCATAATCCTTTACTTTGATCTTGACATGATGCTTTCCGGAAAGCAGATCGGTATCATCTGTCTGCTCCGGTTCTACCGTTGTACTTTCGTCTGCTGCCGGAGAAGAAACCGCTGCAGAAGATACATTTTTGTCTGCATCAGCTGTCTTGTCATTTCCACCGCATCCTGTCAGGCATAATGCTCCCAGAAGTGCTGCCATTAAAATACCGCTTATTTTTCTCATAAAATCGAACCTTTCTTCATTAAAATGGTTTTGTTTTTTAACCTTGTATCCGCATTTTGGCAAAAACCAGAAAACATCATACCACAAATTTTCCAATCTGTCTAATC
The DNA here is from genome assembly GCF_014384985.1 of Jutongia huaianensis. Taxonomy (GTDB): domain Bacteria; phylum Bacillota; class Clostridia; order Lachnospirales; family Lachnospiraceae; genus Jutongia; species Jutongia huaianensis. The sequence goes on along the minus strand of NZ_JACRSX010000002.1, from coordinate 183,612 downwards.
CGGTCTGTGAAACCTGATTTTCTCTATTTTTTCTACTTCCAACTCCAGCTTATGACGTCTGTCAGCCTCTTTCTTTATCACACATTAAAATGCTTTCTCATAGACATGTAATCTACGATCAACACATAAAACACCTTACCGTAACGGCCATTTTCCACAATCCGTCCATGGTCAAGCACCTCCAGAAGACTTCCGTCTTCTTTTTTCAGATGAAAATGTACATAGTCATTTCTATGACCACTTTCTATCTGTTCCCAGATATTATGCTCCACCGTTTCCTGCTCATCCTCCCGGATCAGATTCCGAAAACTGCTCTGCGTATATTCCAGCAGCTCATCCATGCTCTGGCATCCTGTCAAACGGATCATCTCACGGTTTGCAAATAAAATTTCGTCCTCCGTTTTATCTGCCCGGTAGATTATAAATGCTCCCGGAAGATTTTCAGAGACATCCGTCAAGGCAAATCCAAGCCGTGTTCTGACCTCTGAATGAAATCCCTTCTGATATACCATGCACCCATTTTTTCCACGCAGCTTCACCTCATAAAGGGCAGCGTCCGCACAACGCATCAGGTGGTCATAGTCATCCCCCTGCAATGGATATTCTGCATATCCCAGCGAAATATGAAACTCCTTTTCTTCCCCGTCATAACAAAATGCTCTCTTGCTTTTCGTAAACTCCTCCAGCCAATGCTTCACCTTTCCACAGGTGCAATCCGGAAGAAAAATACAAAATTCATCTCCGCCGTTACGTCCCACCACCGCTTTTTCTCCAAAATATTGCTGCATCTTCTGTGCAAGGATCTGCAACGCTCTATTCCCGGAAGCATGTCCATACATATCATTGATCAGCTTAAAATCATCTATATCAAACTGCACTCCCACGCACGGCTTTTCCGGATGCTGTTTCAGATATTGTTCTACCTTCTCATCAAATCCATGACGATTATAAATCCCCGTCAGGGCATCGGTAACAGCAAGCCTTTTAAATCTCCGACGATGCTCATCAAAAACCAGAAGTGCTCCGGTAAGACCTGTGAGAAGCACTACAATCAGCAGACCTCCCAAAGAAACCATGTACAGACTACGGGAACCGAACCATCCCTGCCGTGGCATAACCTCCAGCTTCCACCGATCTCCGGCCATCTCAAAAACATAAGAAACCGGGTCCGTCAGCTTTCCTTTGGATCTGGAAATCACCTCATAGGTCTCCTCCCGTCGGGAAACGTTTTTGGAAAGCCGGTAATCATATCCAAAATCAGAAAGTGCTTTCACGGTATCTGCAAAAATATCCGGTACACGAATGATCACAATCGTAAATCCCCAGAAAACTTCCTCCCCATCATCATTTTCCAAATATACCGGATTTCGCACGGCAATTCCACGACCTCCCTGTTTTAATTCGAAAGGTCCCTGCATCGTAAACACTCCATTATCTCTTGCATAGCGGGATACTTCTCCCCGGTCTTTGTCATGGATCAGGTCAATCTTGCCTGCTTCGTTTCCCTTTTCCGGATAGATTTCAGTTACGATTCCCTCCGGAGCAAGCTGAATACTCTGAATGGAATTTGTCATCATATTCTCTGCAACCTGAGAAAATCTACTGATCTTTCCGTGTTCACTGACCAGAATCTGTTTTAACGTATCAGTGACACCAATTCCTTTCGTCATGTCTTTCTTAACACGCTCTGCATACGTCATCGCATTCAGGCCTGCCATCTCCCTGTTCTGTTTCTTGGCATTTGCTTTCAGATGATCTACCGTTCCTACCAATATACCCATACCGATTATAAACACAAGAAACGGCAGGATCCATTTTATCTTATTTTCTTTCATTTGTACCCTTCCAATTGTATGATTGATTTCTAATATTTTATATGTGTACTATATTTCGGACACACCATACAAATCCCTTAGCACACCGAAGATCTGATTTCTGAAAATGATTTCCTTCATTCCATTCCAGAACAGACACAACACCATCTTCTATCAGTCCTTTGTGTTGCTCCCGGATACAATCACCCACCGTTGCCATGATCTTGTTTCTTGTTTTTTCTTCTTTTCTGCCAAGACTTAAATAAACCCTCTCCGCTTTAAGCTTATGCTCCTGCGCATAAGCACTCCACCCCGGAAACCATACGGACGGCGATACCGCAGCTACCATAGAAAACTCCTCTGTCTGACAGGCACTCCACAATGCAAATAATCCCGCCAGAGAATATCCGCCCAAGATCACAGGTAAATTACTCCCGGATGCATATTGTTCTGTCGTCAAAGGAATCAGTTTTTCACTGATAAATCCCAACGTTTCTCCGGCACCGTCTCCAAAGCTCTCCTGCCCAAAGACCGGCGGCGCGTTCCACGGCGATAACTCCTGATTCCACCGCTCCACGAGAAATGCCACAAATATAAACGGCTCTGAAACCTCTGCCTTTATCAGAGACATCTGCCGGTCGAGTTTTTCCATTTCATGATCATTTACCGGCTGTAACAGGATATATTCCGGCTTATCGTCATAGTATATGATACATTGTTTCTGCCCGATAACAAATGATTCCTTCTTCATATGGCTTCACTCTTTCCAAATTCTTATATCCATATTCTAATCCCAATTTTGTCCCCAGATATAGTGCAATACAAAAGCCCCAAAACACGGTATGTCGCGCCTTGAGGCTAGTGGAGCTGAGGGGAATCGAACCCCTGTCCGAACCCGGATCCAATGTCCTTCTACTGTCATAGTCAGTGCTTTTACATTCCCTCCGGCTGACGCCCACTAACAGGCTGCAGTCTTCAGTAGCTTCATGAATTTTCTGATACCGCAAAGCTTAGGCATCAGAGTTTCCCGCAGGTCGACACCGGAACCCCTAACGGCGGGACGCTAGGACCGATGGGCTGCAACTAGGCAGCCAGTGCTAAATTATCTTCAGCGTTTAATTTTAATTTCGAACTTTTAACGTGGTGTCCGACCACGGACAGCTTCTCCATCTTCAGCGAGCCCGTCGAAACCTGTACAACCCCTTAAAGTTGTAAGTTTGCTGACTACTATAACACCCTTACAACATTTTGTCAATAACAAAATCAGCTTTTTAATATACCCTACCGCAACGGCTCCGGGATTATTACATTTAATACAAATTTTTCACCTTAAACTGCTTTTCTGCCTCCCGGCGCTGATCCTTTTTTGCAATATCCTGACGCTTGTCATACTGCTTTTTACCCTTTGCAAGTCCTATTTCTACTTTCATCAGACTTCCTTTGAGATAAACATTTAACGGCACCAGGGTATATCCCTTCTGAGCAATCTGCCCTTCAATCTTTCGGATCTCGTAACGGTGCAGTAAAAGCTTCCTTGCCCGGAGAGGATCCCTGTTAAATATATTTCCCTTTTCATAGGGACTGATATGCATGCCATAAATAAAAACTTCGCCCTTCTGGATCCGGACAAATGCCTCCTTGATGCTGCACTTGCCCATACGGAGGGATTTCACTTCCGTTCCTACCAGCTCAATACCGGCTTCATATTTATCTTCAATAAAGTAATCGTAAAAGGCCTTTTTATTGTTGGCTATGATCTTTTTACTTTCCTTTCCCATAATTCCTCCCTGCACAATATATCATCTTCCTGTGGAATCTAATATACCGGCTATAAAATTTTTATTTTCTGCTGCGTCTCTTTGCTGCTTTTTTCTTTGCCTTACGATCCTTCATTCTGCGGCTTCCTCTGTCGGATCGGGTTCTGCCACCCTTTCCATCCTTGTCCTTGGAAGCACCTCGTCCTTTTCCGGAGGCTTGGGCTGCCATCGCCTTTTTCTCTTTGGCACTGATCCTCTCCTTCGGCGACTTCTTTTCCATTGGCGGCAGGATCGGATTTCCTTCCTCATCCTCCTGATACAATACAAAGTCAATGGTTCTGGTCAGCTTATCAACTCCCGCCACAATGATGCGCAACGGCTCTCCCATCTTATAAACCTTGCCTGTATTTTCTCCCACCATACGATGCAGATCTTCATCATAATAGTAATAGTCTCCCGGAATATCTGCCACACGGATCATACCCTCAATGGTATTTGGCAGCTCTACATACATCCCCCAGGTGGTCAGACCGGAAATAGTTCCCTCGAAATCCTTTCCGACAAACTGTTCCATATACTCAGCTTTCTTCATCTTCTCTACTTCACGCTCTGCATCATCTGCACGACGCTCCAATGCACTTGTCTGCTCTGTCACCTCCGGCAGGATCTTCTGATAATGCTCGATCCGCTTCTCTTTCATGCCACCGTGAAGATTCTCCTTAATGATCCGGTGAATCTGCAGATCTGGATAACGGCGGATCGGAGAAGTAAAATGACAATAATACTTCATTGCCAGGCCGAAATGTCCCTCGCAGTCTGTAGTATATCGCGCCTGCTTCATAGAACGAAGTGCCAGTCTGCCGATCAGTCCTTCCTCCGGCTTTCCTGCAATGGCACGCATCAGCTTCTGAATCTCCTTCGGATGGATCTCATCCTCCTTGATCTTCAAAGTATATCCAAAGTTCTCAATAAATAACGCAAGATTCTGGATCTTTTCCATATCCGGTGTCTCATGGGTACGATATACAAACGGAAGCTCGCTCCAGAAATATTCCTCTGCCACCGTCTGGTTGGCTGCCAGCATAAACTCCTCAATAATGCGGTTTGCCTGGGTTCTCTCATACTCCTTGACATCAATCGGCTTTCCCTTTTCATCTAAGATAATCTTTGCCTCCGGGAAGTCAAAATCAATAGAACCTCTCTTCTCCCTCTTTGCCTGCAGGATTTCTGCCAACTCATACATCAGTTCGAACATCGGAATTAATTCTTCGTATTCTTTCCGCTCCTGCTCGTCATTCTCCTCAACAATCTTGTGTACACTGGTATATGACATACGCCGTGTAACATTGATCACGGATTCACAGATCTTATGCTTTACAATTTCTCCCTTTTCATTGATGTCCATCATACAGGATAATGCCAGACGATCTACCCCCTGATTCAGAGAACAGATTCCGTTAGACAATTTGTGGGGAATCATCGGGATCACGCGGTCCACCAGATAAATACTGGTTCCACGCTTCAACGCCTCCTTATCCAAAGGCGACCCTTCTGTCACATACTGGCTGACATCCGCAATATGAACACCTAGATGATACATATTTCCTTCCTTGGAAAGAGTAATGGCATCATCCAGATCCTTCGCATCCTCTCCGTCAATGGTCACCGTCTGCAGATCACGAAAATCTGCTCTGCCGGCCTTCTGACTCTCCTCTACCTCATCCGGGATATCCTCAATCTGCTTCATTACCTCATCCGGATACTCCTCCGGCAGACCATATGCTTTGATCACAGAGAGAATATCAACACCCGGATCATTCACATGTCCCAGAATCTCCAGAACACGCCCCTCCGGCTTTCGCTGCTCATCGCCAAAGTCCGTGATCTCCACAACTACCTTGTGACCGGTGACAGCCCCTTTACTCTCTGCCTTTGCCACATAAATATCCTTGGTAAATTTCTGATTGTCCGGTGTGACAAAGCCAAAATTTCTACTGCGTGTATAGGTTCCTACGATAATGCTGTTGCCGCGCTCCAAAATATTTAACACCTGGCCTTCCCGGCGTTTGCCCTCTCCGCCTTCCTTTTTGACCAGCACCTGTACGGTATCCCCGTCAAGCGCTCCCTTGGTATGTACCCCCGGAATAAAAATATCATCTTCCTCATTTTCAACGCGCACAAACCCAAAGCCTCTCTGGGTCGCCATATAACGGCCCACTTTCACATCTGCCGGAAGCGGTTTAATCTTTCCCTTCAAGTCAATGCTGATCTTACCCTCCATGGCAAGGGCATCCAGCACTTCGCGAAAATCCTTTTTTTCACGGGACGGCACCTGCAATACCATTGCCATCTCCTTTATTGACATGCTGCGATATCCCTTTGAATTGACAAATTCATCGATCATTTTCTTTTTTTCTTCAAATTCTTCCTGTACCATCATCGTCTTCTTTCCTTTCTCTGTCCGCAAACTTTGGACCGCAGGCACAAATCTGCAAAGCGACCTGCGCTCGCAAAGCGAACCTTGTTCGCAAAGCGAACCACGTTCGCTTTATCCCTCTTAATTCCAAAAAACCGCCTCACGGAGATACCCATGAGACGGCATAATTTCTCTATCGTACTGATCATCAGCAAGAAACCATTATCTTAGCTGAAAATCTTGAGGTTCAGAAGCAGTGAAAATACTACGAAAAGCACAGCCATAATTCTGGTAGCCAGTACAAGTCCGCCCTCCATGGAACGACCTTTGTTCTTGCCCCAGTAGGACTCTGCTGCACCACTGATCGCACCTGTCAGACCAGCCTGCTTTCCCTCCTGCATCAATACAACAACCGTCAATGCAATACAATCAATAATATAAAGAATTAATAAAATACCATGAATAATGTTAATCATCAAAAAACCTCCACTTTAATCCAATGTAACAATGATCTGCTGTGATGTTACACAACAACTACTTAATGATAGCACAAGTATCCTATCATTTCAAGAAGTTTTTTCTATCACAGGCAGATTTATTATAAATCTGCCCGCATTTCATTTAATAGCCGAATTATTTTCTGATCAGAAGTGACTGGCCAGTCATCTCCTTTGGCTGCTCCATACCCATTACCTGAATCAATGTCGGTGCAATATCTGCAAGACATCCACCCTCTCGAAGAGTATATGACTCATCATAGTTGACAAGGATAAATGGAACCGGGTTGGTTGTATGAGCAGTATGCGGCTCACCGGTCTCATAGTCGATCATCTTCTCTGCATTTCCGTGATCTGCACAGATAAACAGAACGCCATCTGCTTTCTTAACAGCCTCTACTGCAGATCCAACACACTCATCCACTGCCTCGACTGCCTTGATCGCTGCAGGAATCACACCTGTATGGCCTACCATATCCGGATTTGCGAAGTTGATCACGATCACATCATACTTGCCTGATCCAATCGCCTCATTCAATCTTCTGCTAACCTCCGGGGCGCTCATCTCCGGCTGCAGATCGTAAGTTGCTACGGAAGGTGATTTTACCAGAGAACGCTCCTCTCCCTTGTTTGGCTCCTCAACTCCACCGTTAAAGAAGAAGGTAACATGCGCATATTTTTCTGTCTCCGCCAGACGAAGCTGTGTCTTTCCATTGGCTGCAAGGAACTCACCAAATGTATTCTCTACAGACTCTTTCTTGAATGCAACCAGCTTGTTGCCAATCGTATCATCATAATCCACAAAGCAGACATATGTCAGCTTCAGGAAACCTTTCTTTCTCTCAAATCCTGTAAACTCCTCATCACAGAAGCTGCGGGTGATCTCTCTCGCACGGTCCGGACGGAAGTTAAAGAAGATTACGGAATCACCGTCCTTAATGGTAGCCAGTGGCTTTCCGTCCTTCTCAATGACAGTAGGTACTACGAACTCATCTGTCACATCCTTGGCATAGGAATCGGCCATTGCCTGAACAGCATCCTCTGCCTTCTCGCCCTCGCCATATACCAGAGCAGCATATGCCTTCTCTACACGATCCCAGTTGGTATCACGATCCATTGCATAGTAACGTCCATGCAGGCTGGCAATGTGGCCAACACCGATCTCGTCAATCTTTGCCTGAAGCTGCTCTACATACTCCTTACCGGATGCAGGAGGTGTATCACGGCCATCCAGGAAGCAATGTACATAAACATTCTCTACACCATTTCTCTTAGCCATCTCCAGCAGTCCGTACAGATGTGTATTGTGACTGTGTACACCACCATCGGAAAGCAGACCATATAAATGAAGATCTGAGCCATTCTTCTTGACGTTCTCAATGGCAGCTAAAAGCTCCTCATTCTCAAAGAAATCGCCATCATCAATAGACTTGGAAATACGTGTCAGCTCCTGATAAATGACACGGCCGGCACCGATATTCATATGACCAACCTCAGAGTTACCCATCTGACCATCCGGAAGACCAACTGCAAGACCACTGGCGTTTCCCTTTACAAACGGATACTCTGCCATCAGCTTGTCCATCACCGGTGTCTTTGCCTGAGCAATTGCATTTCCCTCAACCTTATCATTCAATCCATAACCATCTAATACCATTAATACAACTGGTTTCTGACTCATAATCTCTATTCCTCTTTTCTGTGCTGTCTCTGTCTCTGATCGCCGCGCCACAGCACCGGCAACGGTCTTTTTATTCTACCATTCTTGAGTATACAAGATTCCCTCTCATTCGTCAATAACAAGAACACCCGTCTCTGCTATGAAAATGTGCAAAGGCCTCTCATCTGTCCTGAAAACAAAAATACGGTCCGGAAAGTCAAGGACCTTCCAAACCGCATTTAAAAGTATTATAACAATTTAGGCGAAATGTCTCTCAATTACGCATTGACTACCTTACCGAAATCAGCCTTCAGGGAAGCTCCACCGATCAGACCACCATCGATGTCCGGTTTTGCAAGAAGCTCTGCTGCATTTCCGGCATTCATAGATCCACCATACTGGATACGAACTGCCTCTGCAGTATCTGTATCATAGATCTCAGCGATGAGGTCACGGATACCCTTGCATACCTCCTGTGCCTGATCAGAAGTAGCAGTCTTGCCGGTTCCGATTGCCCAGATTGGCTCATAAGCGATTACCATGCTCTTTACCTGATCTGCAGTAACGCCTGCAAGGTCAGACTTGATCTGAAGACGGATCCAGTCCATTGTTACACCCAGCTCTCTCTGCTCCAGTGACTCACCACAGCAAAGGATTGGTGTCAGACCAGCCTCAAATGCCTTCTTAACTTTCTTGTTCAGAAGGACATCATCCTCCTTGAAATAATCACGACGCTCAGAGTGGCCAAGGATTACATACTTAACGCCTGCATCTACAAGCATTGGTGCAGAGATCTCACCTGTGTAAGCTCCGCTCTCCTCAAAGTACATATTCTCAGCACCTACTGCTACGTTTGTGCCTTTTACTGCCTCTACGACAGGAACAATATCGATTGCAGGTACACAGTAAACAACATCCACATCATCATTTACTACTAAATCCTTTAACTCATTTACTAAAGCAACTGCCTCACTAGGAGTCTTGTTCATTTTCCAGTTGCCGGCAATAATTCTTCTTCTAGCCATTGTACTATCTCCTTATCTGAATCTGATTATTTATCATCTGCTGCAACTACACCAGGAAGATCCTTACCCTCAAGGAACTCAAGAGAAGCTCCACCACCGGTAGAGATATGAGTCATCTTGTCACCGAATCCAAGCTGGTTACATGCTGCGGCACTGTCACCACCACCGATGATGGTTGTTGCACCCTCAAGCTTAGCCATTGCCTCAGCAACTGCAATCGTACCCTTTGCAAAGTTTGGCATCTCGAAGCAGCCCATCGGTCCGTTCCAGACAACCGTCTTAGCACCGGCTACTGCATTTGCAAAAAGCTCTGCCGTCTTAGGTCCGATATCAAGACCTTCCATATCTGCAGGGATCTCTCCACGACCAACAACCTTGAAGTTTGCATCATTAGAGAAATCATCAGCAACTGTTGTATCAACAGGGATCAGAAGCTTAACGCCCTTCTCCTCAGCCTTCTTCTCCATCTTCAGTGCATACTCCTTGTAATCCTCCTCAAGAAGTGACTTACCAACTTCCTCACCGTGAGCAGCCATGAATGTATAAGCCATACCACCACCGATGATCAGTGTGTCAACCTTGTCAAGAAGGTTCTCGATAACAGAGATCTTAGAAGATACCTTAGCACCACCAAGAATTGCTACGAATGGACGCTCCGGATTGTTTACTGCATTGCCAAGGAAGTCGATCTCCTTCTGCATCAGATATCCAACGGCACAATCTCCACCCTTCTTACGGATGAACTCTGTAACACCTACGTTAGAGCAGTGTGCTCTGTGAGCAGTACCGAATGCATCGTTTACAAATACATCAGCAAGAGATGCAAGCTCCTCAGAGAAAGCCTCTCCGTTCTTTGTCTCCTCTGCTCTGTAACGTGTATTCTCAAGAAGTACAACGTCGCCGTCCTTCATTGCTGCAACAGCAGCCTTTGCATTGTCGCCTACAACATTGGCATCAGCGGCAAACTTTACTTCCTGGCCCAGAAGCTCAGCAAGTCTCTTTGCAACAGGTGCTAAAGAAAGCTCCGGCTTTGGCTCTCCCTTAGGCTTTCCAAGGTGAGAACAAAGAATGATCTGTCCACCGTCAGCGATCAGCTTCTTGATAGTAGGCAGAGCAGCTACGAGACGATTCTCGTCAGTAATATTTAAGTCTGCATCAAGTGGTACATTGAAGTCACAGCGAACAAGAACCTTCTTGCCCTTTACGTTGATATCATCAACAGATTTCTTATTTAACATGTTTCATTCCTCCTAATCATTAATCTCTCTTCCGGATATCAGAAGAAGAGTTTTGCTCTTTTTAAAGCAGTCTTTCCTCCGGATGTCCGTAAGAAAAGAAAAACGAGCCCGGTCCAATGAAAGACCGGACCCGTACATGGATCAACCAATGCACCGGAGTGTTGTCTGTCATTCAACGACGACAGCCTGTCCGGCTTAAGCACCTCAGATCAGATTATGCAAGCTCTGAGAAGTACTTGATTGTTCTTACCATCTGAGATGTGTAAGAATTCTCATTATCATACCAAGATACTACCTGTACCTCATAGAGGTCATCAGCAACCTTGTTTACCATTGTCTGAGTAGCATCGAACAGAGAACCATATCTCATACCAACGATATCAGAAGATACGATCTCCTCATCATTGTAACCGAATGACTCGTTTGCTGCTGCCTTCATAGCTGCGTTGATACCCTCAACTGTGATATCAGAGCCCTTACATACAGCTGTCAGGATTGTTGTAGAACCTGTAGGGGTAGGAACACGCTGTGCAGATCCGATGAGCTTTCCGTTCAGCTCTGGGATTACAAGACCGATAGCCTTTGCAGCACCTGTGCTGTTAGGAACGATGTTAACTGCTGCTGCACGAGATCTTCTGAGGTCACCCTTTCTCTGAGGACCATCAAGAGTCATCTGATCACCTGTGTAAGCATGGATTGTTACCATGATACCAGACTGGATAGCTGCAAACTTGTTAAGAGCGTCAGCCATAGGTGCAAGACAGTTTGTTGTACAAGAAGCTGCAGAAATGATGTTATCCTCAGCCTTAAGTGTCTCATGGTTTGTGTTGTAAACGATAGTAGGAAGATCATTTCCTGCAGGAGCAGAAATAACAACCTTACGAGCACCAGCGTTGATATGAGCCTGTGCTTTCTCCTTAGATGTGTAGAATCCTGAACACTCAAGAACAACGTCTACACCAAGCTCGCCCCATGGGCAGTTGTTTGCATCAGGGAATGCATAGATCTTAATCTCCTTACCATCAACTGTGATGGAATCCTCTCCAGCTGAAACTGTATCAGCCTTCTCATACTTACCCTGTGATGAATCATACTTTAACAGATGAGCAAGCATCTTTGGGCTTGTCAGATCGTTGATAGCTACTACTTCATAACCCTCTGCACCAAACATCTGTCTGAAAGCAAGACGTCCGATACGACCAAAACCGTTAATTGCAACTTTTACTGCCATTTTTAATTCCTCCTAAAATATAATTTATAATATACTGTCACTGCTGGCGCTGTGCAGTAATTAAGCATTTCTCATAACTGCCCGATTACCTCGCAGTCACAACCCACTCATTATTGTAGCGGACTTGTCCTAAAATTTCAAGCCGTTTTTGGCATTTCTTTGGGATTTCATAGAATTTTATCAAATTCTTATGGATTTTGGGGATCCCAGTATACAATATGACCTTCCCTGAGAGACTCCTGCACCAGGATCGTTCTCTGGTTGGCAGACCCCTTAAAGATTAGTCCCAAATCCTTCTGTTCGATCTTAAACTCTCCGTCCACCAGCACATCCAGATAAGAAAGAAATTCTTTTGTTTCCTCCCATTCCGGTACCATTCTGGCCAGAACATCCTTTTCATAATCATATCCGGTAAAACACCACACAGTCTTGTCCGGCAGCTTTTCCCGGATCTGTCGCAGCAACGGCAGAAGACCCTGCTGGTTCACCTGCTCCATAGGCTCCCCTCCAAGCAGAGTGATTCCTTTAATATAATCAGGACTTAATAGTTCCAGAATCTCATTGATCGTATCCTGTGTGAATGGCTTTCCAAACTGAAAATCCCAAGTCTCTTTATTAAAGCATTCTTTGCAGTGATGAGTACAGCCACTGACAAACAAAGACACCCTGACTCCCGGTCCGTTCGCTACATCACATTTCTTTATCTCTGCGTAATTCATATATGTCGTCTCCTTTTTCCGGTTTCGATTATTTTTCTGATTTTTTTGACCTGTCTGTCAAATAACATTATAATATGATGCAAGGGTCAAAAGCAGATAGCAACGAAGCAATCCGCAGCATCATAATATATAGCATACAAGGAGTGATCTCTATGAACAAAAAATCAACACCTTTAAAATACTTTGCGTTCGCCGTTATTGCGTTACTTCTATTGATAGAGGGCGTATGTCTGTACCAGCACCACCGTGCTGCCACGCCCAAAGACACCGGCCGTCAAAATGTCTCATCACAGCCGGCATCCGCCACTAGCGATCCACAGGAAGTTTCTGAAACACCGGATCCCGGTTCGCCTGAGGGGAAAGTATATTTTTCCTTCGAAAAGCTGTTGTCCCAGTCCTCTTTTCGTGCAAAAACCGATGCCTCCATCAATCTCAGAGGAAAGCTGATCAAAGGAAAACGCCATATGAGTGCCAATGCTCTTATAACCGGCGTCAACGACCGCGATCATTTAAACCTCGACATGACCACCAAAACTACCACCAGGGGAAAGACAGAAAAAAGTCATTCCACCTATAAGGACGGCTGGTATATCACAAATAACGGAAAAGAAAAGACACGGACGGAGCGTTCTCCGGAAGAAGTTCTTTCCATGGTCACCTTCGTTTCGGATATTATGCAGGATGCCTCTTCCCAGCTTGAGGATATGAAGGTGACTCCTAAGGGCAGTGATACCTTATATGAATTTACCCTGTCCGGCGAAACGGCATCCTATTACTTCTGCCAGATCATCGAACAGGCATCCATGAGCACCGAGGAATTGAAAAATGTCACCGGCACCGTAGATTCCCTGAAAATGACCTGTCGCATCAATAAAAAAGGGGTTCTGAAAGAACAATCTGCCAGCGTATCCGGTAAGGTTTCAAAATCTATTTTTACCATACCTGTCACACTGACAGAAACCACTTCTTTTTCACTTTACAAATGAAGCGTCCTTGCGTTGATCTCTTTTGTTTTTCCTACATTCCAGAAATTCTCTCCCAGATAACCGCAGGTACGTCTCGTCACATTCATTTTATTTTTATCCTTATTGTGGCACTGTGGACATTCCCACTCCAGATCATCATTGATAATGATCTCTCCATCATAACCACATACATGACAGTAATCGGACTTTGTATTAAACTCCGCATACTGGATATTATCATAAATAAATCGAACCACATCCTCCAGGGCTTCCAGATTGTGGCGCATATTCGGAATCTCCACATAGGAGATCGCTCCACCGGAGGAAATCTTCTGGAACTGGCTCTCAAAGCGGAACTTCTCAAATGCATCAATCTTTTCCCGGACATCCACATGATAAGAGTTGGTATAGTATCCCTTATCCGTCACATCCTTGATCTCCCCAAAACGCTTCTTATCAATCTCAGCAAAACGGTAACAAAGACTTTCTGCCGGGGTACCATATAAGCCAAAGCCAAGCCCTGTCTCCAGCTTCCATGTATCGCATGCCAGACGCAGACGTTTCATAAGGCGCAGAGCAAAATTCGTTCCCTTCGGATCGGTATGACTCACACCTGTCATCAGTTTCGTCACCTCATATAATCCAATATATCCTAAAGATATCGTCGAATATCCATCATGAAGAAGCTTGTCAATGGTCTCTCCTGATTTTAACCGGGCAATCGCACCATACTGCCAATGGATCGGGCTGACATTGGAAAGAGTTCCCTCCAGCGCATGATGACGACACATCAGAGCTTCAAAGCAAAGTGCCAGACGCTCCTCCAGAAGAGCCCAGAACTTTTCCTCATCTCCCTCTGCCAGAATACCGATCTGCGGCAGATTCAGGCTGACAACACCCTGATTAAATCTTCCCTCAAATTTAAACTCTCCATTTTCATCCTTCCACGGTGTCAGGAAGCTGCGGCAGCCCATACATGAAAATACATTCCCCTCATAATTCTCCCGCATCATCTTTGCGGAAATATAATCCGGATACATTCTCTTGGCACTGCACTTCACCGCCAGCTTCGTGAGATAATCGTACTTGCCGCCCTTCAGGCAGTTATGCTCGTCCAATACATAGATCAGCTTTGGAAAAGCCGGCGTCACATAGACACCCTTTTCGTTTTTAATTCCCTCAATGCGCTGCTTTAATATCTCCTCGATGATCATGGCATTTTCCTCAATATAAGGATCATCCTTGTCAAGATTCAGGAATAAAGTCACAAACGGAGACTGCCCATTGGTGGTCATCAGTGTATTGATCTGATACTGAATCGTCTGGACACCGGAGCGAAGTTCATCACGAAGACGGTCATCAATAAAACGCTCTCTGATCTCATCCGAAATAATATCACCATATTTCTCTTTGTAATGACGCTCGTATTTGTCACGGGTCTTACGAAGATATTTGCCCAGATGACGGATATCCACAGACTGTCCGCCATACTGACTGCTGGCAACTGCTGAAATAATCTGTGTCATAACAGTACAGGCAACCTGGAAGCTTTTGGGACTCTCGATCAGCTTACCATTCATAACGGTTCCATTTTCCAGCATATCTCCGATATTGATCAGACAACAGTTAAAAATACTCTGGAGATAATAATCCATATCATGAAAATGGATCACGCCCTCTTCATGTGCCTTAATGATCTTTTCCGGAAGCAGAACGCGCTTTGTCAGATCCTTGGATACCTCACCTGCGATCAGGTCTCTCTGCGTAGAAGCGATATACGCATTTTTGTTGGAGTTTTCCTCCATTACATCCTTATTGCTGTTTTTGATCAGACTCATGATCGAGTCATCTGTGGTATTGGCACGGCGGACCATTTCTCTGGTGTAACGATAAATGATATACTTCTTGGCCAGCTCATACTTTCGCTCTGCCATAAGCTTCTGCTCGATCATATCCTGGATGTCCTCTACCATAAGGTTATCCGTTTTCTTATTTTCGATACTGGCAACGATGGAATCAATGGTTTCCTCTGATACCTGCTCGTATCGGTCTACCTCTACATTTGCCTTCTGAATCGCCAGTATGATCTTGTTTCTGTCATAATCTACAATTCTGCCATCCCTTTTTGTTACTTTCATTGTCCCAAAATACCTCTTCTTTCATTTTCTTTGTACTCAGCATTCCCTCTTCCGGTGTCTCCCCCAAATCCCGTGAAAAGACCCGAATCCTCTGCAAGGCTCCGGGTTTACGAATACGTCCACGAATGATTATAACAAACCTCACTGCAAAAGTCCACTATATATTGTATGTGTTTTTCAAGTTTTTTACAATATATAGTAGAAACACTGATTTCACTAAGTCCTACTCGTGTAGACTTAATATCTTGAAAAATTTGATTTTTTCGCAACAAATAATAAATAACAAAAAGAAAAAGGATGCCACATCCAATATCCGGATATGGCATCCCATTGTCTAAGAAAGATTACCTGTCAGTAATTATTTTACCTTCTTGTATGCTTTCTTAATTTTCTTTTTATTTGCTTTTTTGCTCTTACCTGTAATCTTAATTTTCTTTTTGCATCCCTTGAATGCAGATTTGCTTACAGATGACAGCTTTGCATTGCACTTAATCGTTGCAAGATTCTTACATCCCTTAAACGCTGCTGCAGGGATCTTCTTCATCTTCTTGTTCAGCTCAACCTTTTTCAGCTTCTTGCAGTTCATAAATACCTTGGAAGGAAGCTTCTTAACATTTGCAGCTTTCTTGAAGCTGAAGGATTTCAGCTTAGCAGAGTTCTTAAATGCACCAGACTTAAGAGTAGTTACCTTGTAAGTCATTACAGCTGCTGCAGTAGAAATTGCAGCCTTACTTGTAACCTTAGCAGTAGCACCGAGAGAAAGATTTGCTTTCTTCTTACCCTTCTTAGAAAGACCTACTACCTGTACAGCACCCTTAGTCACTTTGTTGTCACCGGAAAGGACAACTGCCTTTGTAACCTTATACTTGAAGTTACCCTGTGTAAAGGTCTTACCCTTCTTCACACCAATTACCTTGCTGTTGAAATCAACACCGGATACAGTGTACTCAACCTCGATAGAATCCGTTGGGAATGTCTTCAGCTCTGCTCCCTTTGGATAAGGTGCATCCTTTGTTCCATCATCTGGAGCATATGCATCTGCGAGCATGAACTGATAGTACTTGGAAGCATCTGCCTTATTTGGCACTACCTTGTACTCTTTGATCTTCTTGCCATCAATCTTTAATACAGCATTCTTCACCTCGACGCCCTTCATGCTGAGAGGGATATCTGTTGTGATGAATAACATATTGAACTTCGTGGAAGCACTGGAAACCTTCTTAACATCCAGTCCCTTGATAGACAGGTTATACTTCACACCGTTCTTTTCCATCTTTGCATCTGTAATAGAGGTTACATTGATCGGATTTGTCTTACCGTCATGGTTCCATGCAACCTGCTTCAGATAATCATAATCCTTACTCTTGAGACCTGTGTCAGAGTTGTTCCAAGGATCACGGAAAAGCCAGTCATCTGTCTGGAAACCAAGATATGCATTGTAAGATGTAGATGGTGCAATCGCTACAGGAGTAGCTGTCTTTGCAGGAGCCGGAGCCTCTGCAGTTACATAGAAATTAAATGTGATCTTGTCACCCTGTTTTACAGGTATTGCCTCAGTAATTGTATTGTTATCAGCCTTCTCATCCTCTGTAGCCCACTGATTACATACAACAAGTCTTACGCTTCCCTGGCTATCCTGAAGAAGATGTGCATTCCATGCATATGACTTATCACCTACTGTTACAGACTTACCAACGATATTAAAGTCAGTCGGCATATTGCTGACGCTTCCATTGATCATAATCGGGAACCAGATTGCACCGTTTCCGGTAATGTCCTCACTGTTTCCTGCTGCAACAACAGAGAGAGAATACTCACCTGTTTTAGAAATTGTTGCAGATGACTCAGGATTTACTACATAGTAAGATTCCTTCTGATCAAACGCATCTGTTACTTTACCATTAGTCTTATTGGTTGACTTGGCAGCAAATACCTTTGCCTTCATCTCCTCAGATCCCCAGGAAGCTGACTGAATCTTCTTTCCTGTAGTCGGAGAAATCAGCTCTGTTGCTGTTTCCGGAGTTAAACCATCATTTACGTTGGCACTGAGATACATATCAAATGAGGTCTTCAGATTAACAACCGGTGGTGGTGTAACAACAGGTGCTGTGGTTGGTACCTGTGTTGGAGCCGGTGTAGGAACATCATCCGTTGTAGGAGCCTTTGACCAGTCAACACCCTCTACAGAGAATGTGATCTCCACATCAAATGTACCCTCTGGTACCTTTAAATCTTTTGACTTGTCTGCTGTGTCATAATAAAGTGGCAGGTTTGTATACCCCTTCTTATCCGTCTCTGAGGCATATGCATCAGCTGCCATAAAGATATACTGACCGCCCACCTTAAGATCTCCCTTACTAGGAAGAGCTGCATCTGTAGCGATATCCTGACCTGCAACCTTGATAGAGGATGCCTTAACAGAGATGTTGTCCCCCTCTGCAACAGGAATATTTGTAGCTACATAAAGCATATTGAAGATTCCGCCTGCGGCTACAGTCTCATCCAATTTCAGATTTGAAACGGAAACAGTATACTCACCGTCCTTTGTCATCTTCACATCAGTAACCGCAGCATCCGGATAAAGCTCAACCTTATCTGGCTTACTGATAGTACCATCCTTCTTTAAAGAAGCAACGTTACCGTTCTGATAAATATTGATTCCGTTATATGCAGGAACCGTTTTACCATTTTCTGTGAGCCATGTATTGTACGCTGCATCTGCACGAATCTGATCAGGTTTGTAACCATCGCGGCAATCGTATCCAGAAGTCTGGAAACCTACCATAGCTTTGTAAAATCCCTGAGCAGCTTCACCCTCTGTCGTTGTTCCGGCCGTCGTGTCCTCTGCACCGGCAGTACTGATATCAAGCCCGGAACCGAGCGAAACCAGCATTGCTGTGGAAAGAACAAATGACAAGGCCTTTTTGAAACCTTTTCTCATTATATATACCTCCTTTTGCTACTATTTTGAACCGCCATGAGAAAAAGCGTGTCCACACGTAGCTTATTATGAACTCTATTATATCAAAAAATAAAAGACTTGCCTATAACAAACCTCTCTTTTTTTATAATAATTTTTCCACATAATTTACAGGAAAGATTAGATGTATCAACTATTGACACTCCACCTCTTTTTCTCTAAAATCTGATATTAAGAATCAACATAAAATGTTACGGAAATGGAGATTATACGAATATGGATCAAAATAAATTATTAGAGTGCATGGAAGAAATCAAGAGCATTGCACAGTCACAGCAGAACCAGATGACAAAAGAAGAAATACATCAGTATCTTTCTGATATGGAGCTTCACGAGGATCAGTTTGATGCGGTCTATCAGTATCTGGCGATGAACGGTATCACCATTTCGGGATATCATCCATCTGTCTCCTTTCAGGAGATATCTTCTGCAGATGACAGTATCAATGAAACAAAAAATGCCACCGGCAACGCTCCGGAGGAGTATACCTCTTTATCCGGATCACCGGATGACAATGACAATACAGCGCAGGATCAGGGAGCCAGACGCCGCATTTCCAAAGCAGAACGTAATCTGGAGCTTTACCGCCGTGAAGTTTCTGCTCTCACCTCTCACAGCGGTGCCGAGCTTGCCGCCCTCTGGGATTGTTTCCTTGCCGGTGATGCTTCCACCAAAGAGGCTCTGGTACACGAACAGCTCGATAAAGTATTTCAGATTGCCAAATCCTATGAAAAACGTGGAATTGCCCTGGACGAAATGATTGCCGAAGGTAATATCGGTATTCTGATGGCTCTGGAGCGGATCGGAGGTGCTCCTGCTGATTTCCGTAAAGGGACAGCACCGGATCTGGAACAGATCCATTCTGTAATTGAGGAGGAGATCCGTCTTGCCATCGAGAATATGATCGATTCCGTTACTGCGGCCAAGGATTGGGAAAGCACTGTTCTTGCCAAAACAAATCTGCTCCATGAGGCGGCAAAATATCTGGCTGAGGAAAACGGCCGCGAAGCAACACCATGGGATCTGGCTGAATATACCAAAATCCCTCTGGCTGAGATTCACGATCTGCTGGACCTGCGTTCCACTTCAGAACGAAAAGCAAAACCATGAAAAGAGGCTTCATTATGAATACACCTACTCCCAACCGCATAGACAAATTAAACCAGCTTACCACTCCCCTTCTGGAGTGGTATTCTTCTGCTGCCAGAGATCTGCCCTGGCGGACTCCCGCCAGCGAAACCCACCGGCCGGACCCTTACCATGTCTGGGTTTCCGAGATTATGCTGCAGCAGACCCGCGTTGAAGCTGTCAAAGCTTACTATGCACGCTTTCTGACAGCATTTCCCAATATCAAAAGTCTGGCAAATGCCCCACAGGATGAACTTATGAAGCTTTGGCAGGGGCTTGGTTACTACAGCCGTGCAAACAATCTGAAACGCGCTGCCATAGAGATTGAAGAGCGGTTTCATGGAGAATTTCCCCGGACCTATCAGGAGATCCTGTCTCTTCCCGGCATCGGGGAATATACCGCCGGTGCCATTGCCTCCATTGCTCTCGGAGAAGCTGTTCCTGCCATTGACGGCAATGTTTACCGGATCTATACCCGTCTTTTTGAAGACGATTCCGACATTACAAAAGCCGCCTTTAAAAAGCAGCTCCGTTCTGAGCTTCTCCAGACGATTCCCCCCGGAACCCCCGGAATCTATAATCAGGCATGGATGGATCTTGGTGCCACAATCTGTCAGCCAAACGGTGCTCCCCTCTGTGACAAATGTCCATTTGTCTCCCGGTGTCAGGCACATATTCACGATTCCTGGTCTGCCTTCCCGGTGAAGCCTCCCAAAAAGAAACGCCGCATCGAAGAAAAGACCGTGATCCTTCTGGAATACCAGGGAACCTATCTGGTACAGAAACGCCCTCCAAAAGGACTTCTTGCAGGCTTATGGGAATTTCCTTCCCAGGAGGGTTTTGTCTCCACGGAAGAACTGCAGAAGCTTCTGGAACAATGGGATACCAGTGCCAGCGACATTGAACTTCTCGGAAAAGGAAAGCATATCTTTTCCCATATTGAGTGGCATATGATCGGTTACCTGATCCATCTAAAGCAGGCACCGTCCATTCCTCTTTCCGAGGACAGCATCTGGGTTACTGCAGAAAAAATGCAGAGAGAATATAGCATTCCCTCTGCACTCCGTCTTTACTATTCTAAAATTATTTCATAAATCTTTGACGTGAAGCG
Organism: Jutongia huaianensis; assembly: GCF_014384985.1. Lineage (GTDB taxonomy): Bacteria > Bacillota > Clostridia > Lachnospirales > Lachnospiraceae > Jutongia > Jutongia huaianensis. Next base: position 162,933 of record NZ_JACRSX010000002.1, on the reverse strand, counting down.
AAGGCATCTCACTTTTGCTTTCGCTCACGTTATTTCAACGATACAAACTGCTTCAAAACCTTATCTACGGCATTCTTGTCTACGGTGAACTGCATAACGCCGTTGACACTGACACGATAGAAGTTCTGTCCATCATAAGGATATACGATCATCTTTGTATCTTTTTTGTCCTCATGGAAGGTAAACTGTGCCACCGGCTCATTTCCCTTCACGGAAGCCTTCGGATCAATATTTCCACCCGGTGCCAGATAACTGATGACACCATAGGCTGTGGTAAATTTATCTGCATCCACTTTCTTTCCATCACTCGTTACCGTATAAGTATACTCTGTCTCCGACTTTTTCTTTGTTTTGGAAACATCAAAGGTATATTTTTTGCCCTGATAAGAAAACTCTACCTGATTGAGCTTTTCCTGTTCTCCTGCATAAAGTCTCTGGTATACACAATCAAGAGGATTGATGGTGATCATCTTACTGACACTGGATGCTTCCATCAGATAAATCCCGTCTTTTCCTTTCATCTTAACATAGTAGCTGCTCTTATCATTGTTTTCTTTTCCAATATACAGAGTCACATTCTTTTTGGCAGTCCGGAAGGTTACCGTATACTGCGGCTGATCCAGACCATATTTCTTTTCTAAGGCAGTATCTTTTTTATAGGACACACCTGCATTAAAGCCTATATTCGTATAGCTGCCAAACAAGTTCTGCAGCCCATCCTTATCCCCTGCTACCGGCTGTGTATACGGCTGCTTAATGGACCATCCGTATATATCCTTGTATGGAGAGTCCTTTTCATCATACTCTGCTTCAAAATTCTTGCCTTTCTGCTTCTCCACCTTCAGATACCGGATTTCATCTGCCTGTACCGATGGAATATCCGGTACTGTCATAAGATCTCCCAGACTGTAATCAAAGCTGCTGTAAAGAGAAGTAGAGATCAGGTAAACCTTCTTTTCGTCCCCACCGCAATAAGCATACCGACCACCACCGGACACAGATTCCATCCCCACATATATCGTTGTTTTCTGACCGGAAGTATCTGTCACTGTCACGGTCAGATCCGGCTTATCCAGATTATATTGTGTCAGATCATCACAGCTTGTTGTGACTGTTTTGGTTGCTGCCACTCCTGTTGTCTCATCTATCATATCAGTGATTCTGTCCTGATTGACAGGATAGTTTTTATCTGATGATAGTTTCCAGGTTGTTCCATCCTTGTCAAAGGTTAACGATGATTTTTCTCCCTGATACTCCACCTTGTTAATATCATCAGAAGAAAGCTGAAACAATTCTTTTGCACTTTCCTTCGCTTTTTCTGCCTTTTCCTGTGCTGCCTGATGACGTATTAAGACATAATATCCAACACCTGCAGCAATGAGCACCAGACAAAGCACCAGAAGTGTCACCGTTTGTCTCTTTTTTCTGCTCATATTTTATTTTCTCCTCCTTGTAAACCAGATTGCAAATCCTGCCAGCAATAATCCAACCGGTACAAGAATAACGAGAACAATTGACCAGAGAATTGCACTGCCGGCACTCATGGTAATCGTAGAATAAGATAAGCTCTTTGCCTCAATAGAGGTTGCAGCAGTGCCGTCCTTAGAGTCGCCCAGCATACCGCTGATCACATTCTCCATCAGGTTATCCTGCACCTCATTGGTAGCGATCACTGTCAGCTTGGTCGTACCTTCATCTAAAGTCTCCTCTGCATATACACCGGTTGCAAAAGGACCATCCAGATCTCCCTTTTCTTTATCCGTGTTCTGGGAGCTTGGATCCTTTTTCAACAATGACTGCTTTGAAGTGGTCAGAATATCTGTCAATTTCAAGCCGTTTCTCAGAGAAGATGACTTCTGCTCTTTAATGCCCTGGGAAGATCCAATCACTACATAATCCTTATCCCCAAACTTGGACATTACATCCGCATCTGTATTGATGGTTGGAACGATCCAGTTGAGATAATTCTCATAATGTCCCACTCCTTCATAAATAATACCCTTCTGGATACTCATGCCATAATAGTCAAGGATCTCATCAATATTTGGTGTTTCCTTCTCCACATACCCCGGCATCAGGATTGCTGTACCGCCCTTTTTCAGATAATCCATGATCACTGTTTTCTCGCTGTCTCTCAGATCACTCTGCGGTCCGTACTCGATCAGCAGAGAACAGTCGTCCGGTACTTTCTTCTGCGTCACAAGAGAAATGTCCTGCACATCCACATTCATCTTCTCCAATGTCTTGGAAAGAGAATCGCTGATGCTCTGCTCATCATGACCGGTTACAACATAGATTTTTTTCTTGTCTGTGGAAAGAACATTCTGAATCGCTGAAGTAACCTGCCCCTCAACATCCAGATACTGCTCAGAACTTCCACTTGTATAATAAGAATACTGATCCTGATACAACATATCATCACAGGAAACATATTTTGCCGCACCTGTTGTCTCATCTACTACGATCACATCATTATCTGATACGGCATCATCCACATACTTCTTAGAAAAGTTCGGATAAACCACCGGATCCTTCGTCACCACCTTGATATGGTCTGAGATCTTATTGTACTGTTTGATCACACGCTGGATATAATCCTGCTCCTCTCCCTTCGCCACCATATAATAGATGGTAATATCATCCTTAACATCCTTTAATACCTTCTGGGAATCCTTGGTCAGGGTAAACAAACTATCTGATGTCAGGTCTGTGGACAGATCCAGTTTATTAAATACCATATTTACAACAACCACCAGCGCAATGACGATCACAGTGATCACGGAGCTGTACGCCCCTGACTTAAACTGCCGGCTGGTAAAAGATCTTTTAATTCTTCCCGGCTCTTTATTCTGGGTCACATTTTCTTTCTTTTCGCTCATCATTTACCTCATTTCCGCACTGCTTTTGTGCCTGATATATTTTAGTTATATCTCTTTTTTCTGATACTCTGGATCGTCAGAAATACAAACAAAAACGCAACGCTCACATAATATACGATCACGTCATATTTCAGAACACCCAGTGTAAAATCATCAAATTTGGAGGACAATGCGGCACAGTTCAGAATATCAGCCACAATCCCTTCATACAGGGAAGATTTTACTGCATAGATGATCCAGATGGCCGCTTCTCCCAGCACTGCCAGAATAACTGCGACTGTTATATTATGCATCATATAATAAGCCACTGCTGCCACAATGATCCATACCACTGACAAAATTGCTGCCTGGGAAAGCTTATCTGATGGAAGTGCCCCGGCGATGCTGGATACCAGAACGCTCATTAAAAGCACCAGAAAAGAAACAACCGCCGCAATCGGCTGGCTCTCTGTCAGCGAAGAAATAAATGTACCAATGGCAATGTATGCCGCACCCAGAAGGAAAAATCCGATCAGAGCACTATATGCCGGTGCAAGCTGCACACTGTCCGGACCATAATGTCTCAACAGCAATGGGTAAAGTCCCACAAACAGAACACCACTTCCAAATAATGTGATCAGCGCAAGATATTTTCCAATGATCACACGGCCGATAGAAATCGGTGCCGTATATAATAACTGATCTGTCTTCTGATGCTTTTCCTCTGCCAGAACCCTCATAGTAAGAATCGGGATCAACAGTACAAAAAGAAAGGTAGAAGAACTTAAGGTTGTCTCAAAATTTCCCACTTTTCCATAAAAATTATTTGCCCATGTATAAATACCAATGATCGCTATGAAAAAAGCAAGAAATACAAATCCGATCATGGAATGAAAATACTGCTTTAATTCCTTTTTATAAATCGCAAACATTATTCTTCCTCCTTTTCATCTTCCGGCTTCGTCTGTTTTTCCGCTGTCTTTTTGCCACCAAACTGACGGGAACCACCCTTTGTCAATGCAATAAATGCCTCCTCCAGAGTCGTTTCCTGACGATGCATCTCAAGGATCGGACAGCCTGCCTCCGCTAATGCAAAGAACACATCCTCACGAAGATCCTTTTTATCAATAGAATAAAGAGTCAGTCCAAGAGTTTCCTCCTCCATCTGCTCGTCATATACGACATTCTTGATACCGGAAACCGTGCGAAGGGCACCCTTGATCACCGGCACATCTCCTTTGATCACCAGATGGAGTCCATTAGATGCCATATGCATCGTAAGATTATCCGGAGTATCACAGGCGATCATCTTTCCTTCATTAATGATAATGATCTCATCACAAACTGCACTGATCTCCTGCATAATATGAGAACTCAGCAGGATCGTATGAGATTCACTGAGATCACGGATCAGCTCACGCATCTGAATGATCTGGTTTGGATCAAGACCTACGGTCGGCTCATCCAGGATCAGAATCTCCGGATACCCCATCATGGCTCCTGCCACACCGACTCTCTGTTTATATCCTTTGGACAGGTGACGGATCAGCCTCTCAGAGACATCCACGATCTTCGTCCGGTTCATGATCTCATTGACCATAACATCTCTGTCCTTGCGGGGTACCTTTTTTAACTCCGCCACAAAATACAAGTACTCACGAACACGCATATCCGGGTATAACGGAGGATTTTCCGGAAGATAACCGATGTTTTTACGAACCTGCTCCGGCTCCTCCTCCATATCTACCCCGTCGATCAAAACGATACCGGATGTGGGTGCGATATACCCCGTGATCATATTCATCGTTGTAGACTTACCGGCACCGTTTGGTCCCAGAAATCCCACTACCTTTCCTGTCTCTACAGTAAAGGAAAGATCGTCCACGGCTGCATGATTTCCATACTGCTTCACCAGATTTTTTACTTCAATCAATGTTTCGTCCTCCAATCTTTGCGGCTCTCCGCAACGTCAAAATCTACTCTATCATAATAATGTCAAAACTTTGTGAACAATCAACACAAAAAACGAAGTCAACATTTTCTCCTGAACACTGCATCACAATTTCCACTGAAAAAGGAGACCTCCCTATGGGAAAATCTCCTTTTTATCATTTCATTATAAGTTACCGCTCAGACAAACTACAAAACAAGTCTATCCATTAGCACTTCTCCGGCTCCGGATAATCCACACCAAAGGTATCTGCTGTTACCTTGATCATCATCTGAGGCTCCATTGGAGCATCACTGTAATCTGTCTCTACCTCGGCGATCTTGTCCACTACATCCTGTCCCTTTGTCACCTTGCCAAAAGCGGCATAAGCGCCATCCAGATGAGGCGCATCCTTGTGCATAATAAAGAACTGTGATCCTGCGGAATCCGGCATCATGGAACGTGCCATGGAAAGTACACCTGCGGAATGCTTCAGATCATTTGCAAAGCCATTCTGTGCAAACTCACCCTTAATAGAATATCCCGGTCCACCGGTACCAACTCCGTCCGGGTCTCCTCCCTGGATCATAAAACCTTTGATCACGCGGTGGAAGATCAGACCATCATAAAACCCCTGTCCTACCAGTGACAAAAAGTTGTTGACTGTATTTGGTGCGATCTCCGGATAAAGCTCTGCCTCGATCGTGCCCTGTGTTGTTTCAAATGTTACAATTGGATTCTGTGCCATTGTACTGTTCCTTTCTGACTCTTTATTGACCGTGCCATCTCCGAAAAGCAGGCACACCGGTCTGTTCTTTTCCATCATAATGGATATCACCGGAAATGTAAAGAACTCTCCTTGTCCCTGAGACACTTTTATCATTCCACCTGATTCATTTCCAAGCCTCTGATGACGTTCCCCAGATCTCCTGTATCCGCAGCCTCTTTGGATATCGTTGTCGCATTTACCCTTCCCGGATGATAGACCAGACCTCCCAAAAGAGCTGACTCCCACAAAGCATCCCCCTTTTTCATGGTGCTGCTGATCTCCTTTTTTTCATACTCTGCCATCTCCCAGATGCAGGCCATGTCAAATGTCCCATCACATACACTGCGAATGCACCGGCTGGCAGTAAGATCTCCGTTTTGAATAACAATCTGCGTGGGATTCACCGCTTCTCTGTCATAATAGGAATTCACCTGCAGCCGGAGCATATTTTTTCCTTCCTCCTGCAAAATATACGCCCCTGTTCCAACCGGCAGACTTCTACCTGATTTTCCGGCTCCGGATTCTTTTTCTCCGGAAGCATTTCCGGAACACTGCCGTGTAACCACATAGATATTCTGCAATTTTGGGAGGTCACTTTCCCGGTACCCGGTTGTCTCTATCCGGACGGTCCGATCATCCAGCTTTTGAATCCCCTGTATCTTTCCGGCTCCTGCTGCCCGGTCCGGCCAGAAGTATTGTATCGCCATTCCTTGCAGCTTTGTCTCATAATCTCTGCCTGTCATCTCTGCCAGATGCTCCAGATTCGTCCCATACTGTTTTGCGATATCCTGAACTGCCTGCTTCACGGTCTTCCCTTTACCGGTATAAGAGGTATCAGGAGCATAATAATAAGCAAACAGCTGTACCGGTTCCGGATAACGGTCGCAGATTTTTTGCGCCGACTTGTTATAATATAATGTTTTCACCCAGTAATATTCCCTGTACAATACAGGAATCGCAAGCTCCTTCACCGCCTGCTGCCGCAATTTTTTGTCCGGTTTTCTGATTTCCTGCTTCACCTTTTTCACCCTCTGTCTGAGCTTTTTCCCGGTTATGCCATAACGATAGGCACGAAGCCCCCGGATACTCATACCATCAATCTCATCATCCCCCTGATAGCTTGCCTGACAACGCATATAATAATTGTAAAGAAGGGTATCCGCTGTCACCAGCTTTCCATCAGAATCCATCACATCTTTTTTTAAACGGATCCGGTAAACCGCCCCTTTGCCTTTTTTCTGCCATGTCACCTCTGCCAGATCACCGACTTTCTGATATAGCAGGGAAAGCACTCTCTGATCCCCTGCCGTCTCCCAATGATATGCTGTAGCTCTCCCGCTCAGTTCTCCTGCATACAGCTTCAATGTTCCTCTCGTGCCACCGGCCGCTGCACTTTTCCCTTTGCTGACTGCCCAGACCTCCTTCCGGTTTTCCGCGCCCTCCCGGTTTCCGGCAAGCCTTCCGCTGATTCCATATAAGCCTGCAACCACTACGCACAAAAGTACAAATAGCATGAACCAGTTTTTATATTGTATCCTCATTTTTTCACAACTCCTCCCAATGAATTCCTTTTCCACCTTAACGAATATCCATCCGGAATACAACAGAATTACTTCGACAGATTTCTCTGTTCTATTTGATTTTTCCACTCCATATAATAAAAAAGATACTGCATTATAATCATTTTTCTGTTTCCGAAATCAGCTTCAGAAGGAGTTTTCTCTATGAAAGACCAATCAAAAAAAACGCTGTCAAATACCTCTATCAGCGTTTTTCTTTTCGTTGCCGCAGGATTGTCCCTTGGATGTATCACTGCCTTTCTCCTGCGCAGCGGCATATATGCTTATATTTTTCACCTGTACCAGACGCTGCTTTCCCAGCTTCAGACACTGGAAATAGACCGTCAGGATTTCTTCTTGCTTGCCATTCGCAGAACCTTAAAATATTTTCTGCTCCTCTGGTTCTTTTCTTTTACCAATGTCTGGAAATATTATTATCGTCTTTTTTCCATATACATTGGTTTTCAGCATGGTCTTTTGCTGGCATTCTGTGTCCAATTAGATGGACTCTGGGGACTGGCAGGATACTTTTGTTTTCTATTGCCACAGGCATTCCTTGTGATTCCCGCATTTTTGATCTGTATCAATCACTGTGATCATATCCACAGCCAGCTTCACAGTATTACGATATCAAAACACTCTCTGATCCTTTGTGAATTTCCATTTTTCTTCGTCTCCACACTTTTCCTGATCCTTGGCTGTTTGCTGGAGGCCTGTGCAAACCCGGCGTTACTGCGCCTTTATTTTCGATAATATCCGGCTCTCCAACTCCTCCGGTGTACCGTCATTGCGGATCACAACATCACTGCGCTTTTGAAACTCTGTTTCCGTCATCTGTCTTTTCAAAATGGCTGTAATCTTCTCCTGACTGTAACCCCGGCTATCTGCCAGACGTTTTCTTCGGATCTCCTCAGAAACAAAAATATACCAGATTTCATCACAAAACCGGTCACAGCCGCTTTCAAACAAAAGTGCGGACTCCAGAACGATCACGCCCTCCTGCTTCCTTCTTCCGGCAATGTATTTTTCTACATAATCGATCACCGCCGGATGGATCAACCGGTTCAGCCAGTTTCTCTCTGTGTCATCAGCAAAGACCTTCTGTGCCAGCTTCGCCCTGTCAATCTCCCCCTGTGTATCAGTAAGCTCTGTCCCGAAATGCTCCAGAATCTCATCATAACAACGGCCGCCCTTTTCCATCACGGTATGGCCAAGCTCATCAGTGATCAAAAGCTCAGCATTTCTTTTCTCTGCCAGCATCTGGGCTGCCAGACTTTTTCCGCTTCCCACGCCGCCTGTCAAACCAATCACATACATGTCATTTTCCTTTCCCTGCCACATATTTTAACGCAGTTTTCTTTCCATATGCAGCTTTTCTTTTCATAGGGAGACTGCGCATGGAATAATCTAATGGGCTTCATACCAGTTGCTGCCCTCTTCCACCTCAACCTCCAGAGGTACCGCAAGCTCTGCCGCGTGAGCCATCTCCTGTTCCAGAATCTCCCGGACCTTCTCTGTCTCTTCCACCGGGGTCTCCACCAGAAGCTCATCATGAACCTGCAGCACCACCTTTGCCTGAAGTCCTTCCTCTAAAAGCTTCTGGGAAACACGGATCATAGCAATCTTAATAATGTCTGCCGCAGTTCCCTGAATCGGAGAATTCATTGCCACTCTCTCACCAAAGGAACGCTGCATAAAATTGCTGGAGGAAAGCTCCGGAACCGGCCTTCTCCTGCCAAACATGGTTTTGGCATATCCCTTGTTCCTGGCATCCTCCACCAGTCCGTCCAGATATGTCTTAATAGCCGGATAAGTTTCAAAATACTGCTCTATAAACTTCTCCGCTTCCTTCCGTGACACATTGAGATCCTGTCCCAGGCCGAAGGAGCTGATTCCGTAAACAATTCCAAAATTAACTGCCTTGGCATTTCTTCTCTGGAGATCAGTCACCTCGTCAAACGATACATGAAATACCTTGGAAGCGGTACTTCGGTGAATATCTTTATTTTCCCGGTATGCCTCGATGAGCTCCGGATCACCGGACAAATGTGCCAATACCCTCAGCTCGATCTGAGAATAATCCGCATCCAGAAATACCCAGTTCCTTCGCGGAGTAAACACCTTCCGAAGCTGCCTTCCAAGCTCCATCCGGATCGGTATATTCTGCAGGTTCGGGTCAGTACTGCTGATTCTGCCGGTTGCGGTAATGGTCTGATTAAACTTTCCGTGAATCCTTCCATCCTCCTCAATATAAACCGGAAGCCCGTCCGCATAAGTCGATTTTAATTTTGTCACCTGACGATATTCCAGAATCTTTGGAATAATAGGATCCTCCGAACGAAGCTTATCCAGAATATCCGCAGAGGTGGAATATCCTGTCTTTGTTTTTTTGGCAAATGGCAGCTTCATTTTTTCAAATAAAATCACACCAAGCTGCTTTGGCGAATTAATGTTAAACTCCTCTCCCGCCAGCGCATAAATATCCTTTTCCAGCCCCTCGATGGTCCCCTGAAGAGACGCTGACATATCTGTCAGAACCCGGCCGTCCGCACATACTCCCAGCCTCTCCATCTGATACAGATAATATGCAGTAGGAATCTCAATTTCCTCATAGAGCTGCCACATATCCTGCTCCTCCAGTTCCTCTCTGACAGCTCCATATGCCAGACAAGGCACAAAGGAAAGCTGACCCAGATACTGCATCATGGCATCCTTCTGTGTTTCCTCCTCGTAAAGCTCTGCAATTCTTTTCTTCCCAAAAAGCTCCGCATAAGAGGATATGGTCATATCCAGATAATCTCTGGCAATATCGTCCACCTGATAAGTATCCTTCAAAGGATTTAACAGATACGCCGCAATTTCCAGATCTGCGATCTTTGTAAACAGAGTTTTCTGTTCCTCTACCGTTGCCGCCGGAAATCCATCCTGTCCTGCCGCTTCATGCTCCCTGGACAATTCTTCTATAGGAGTCATATGATGAAGCATATCCTTCCAGCCCAGCACAGCAATATGATCTATGGTCTCCACCAGCTTCCGTAGCTCCGCCACGATCTCTGCCGAGGTCAACGCTTCCCCTGCCATAATACAGGCGGTATGAACCTCATCCTCTGCAGAATATGAAACGGAAATACCGTAAAAAGGATATTCCTTTTCCTGATCCCCGGTATGTTCCTCCATAATACCGGCATCCCCATCGTCAAAAACAAAAGCGAGCTGCCCTCCGGACTTTTTCGCCTTTTTCTTTCTGGCTCCCTCACTGGCCCAGTGATCTGCCAGAAAACCCACACCGACGATTGATGGATTGCTTTGATATAAATGCCTGAAAAACTCCTGCCACTGCTCTTTTGTTTTTAAGTTCTGTATCTGCAGATGCTTCGTTGCCTGCTCCTGCTGCTTTTTATCAAATCGCTTCAAAAGAGATTTAAACTCCAGCCGCTTTACCATGGCAAAGGACTTTTCATTAAACAGCTCCGGAATATGTGCTTCTTCCAGAGAATAATCCAGCTCACAGTCTGTCTTTATGGTTGCAAGTGCCTTACTGAGGATTGCCTGCTCCCGTCCCTTTTCCAAAAGATCATGGGTTCTCTTCGGTGTCACCTCATCCAGATGTGCATATGCCTCCTCCACAGTAGGAAACGCTGTCAATACCTTTACGGCTGTTTTCTCCCCGACCCCGGCTACTCCCGGAATATTGTCGGAAGCATCCCCCATAAGTCCTTTAAGGTCTATGATCTGCGGCGGAGTGATGCCATATTTATCAATAACATCCTGCGTATGGTAATTCTCAATCTCTGTGCCGCCACGCTTTGTCTTTGGAATCCGTATCATGATCCGGTCGGTTGCAAGCTGTAAAAGATCCCTGTCCCCGGATACCAGCGAGACCTCCAGTCCTTCTTTCTCTGCCTGACGTGCAATGGTCCCCAGAATGTCATCTGCCTCGTATCCCTCTTTCATCACAAGACGGACTCCCATGGCACGCAGCATTTCCTGAATCAACGGAACCTGCTCTTTCAGCTCCTCCGGCATTCCCTTTCTGGTTCCTTTATAATCCGCATACATTTCATGACGAAAGGTAGGATGCTTTACATCAAAGGCTACCGTCAGATACTCCGGTTTTTCTTCATCCAATATTTTCAGCATAATATTCAGAAATCCATATACCGCATTGGTATGAAGCCCCTCTGAATTTGTCAGGTCCGGCACCCCGTAAAATGCCCGGTTCAATATACTATGTCCATCAATCAATACAATCTTTCCATCCATCTGTCAGACCTCCTATAGCAACAATATCACGCCAATGCACAACACTGCCAAAAGTATATATTTTTCTAATAACAGAATGCGGTATTTTAGTAAATAATCGGCTGCAGAGTGAAGCTTCTGCTCCGAATCCAGTTTAAACTCTGAAATATTCTGTCTTTCATCCAGATAACGCATTCCCATAATTACTGTATAGTATATATCATATTCTTCCCGGCATTCTTTACATGTGTCCATATGATCCAAAAATGCAGCTAAATCCGATACGCTAAGCTTATCATCAATAAAAGGAATAAATAATTTCTGTATCTCCTTGCATTCCATCATCTACACTCCCTTCGCCGAAATATATATATATCACTTTTCTTTATCAAAAACACTGGATTTTCTATAAGAAAAAAAGAGAAACCAATATGGCTTCTCTTTAAATGCCGGTGGCCGGACTCGAACCGGCACGGTGTTACCCGCATGATTTTGAGTCATGTGCGTCTGCCAATTCCGCCACACCGGCGCTGCATGTCGCAACAAATGAAATATTATCATTTTTTGTCTGTTTTGTCAATGTATTTCTGTATTTTATAAAAAAAGGAGACGTCTCACATGCAACATCTCCTTTAAATTTCATTATGTACTATCCAATAACTTTTTTCACAGCTTCTAATACACGGTCTGCCTGAAACGGTTTCACAATAAAGTCCTTGGCTCCATTCTGAATCGCCTCGATAACCATAGCCTGCTGTCCCATTGCAGAACACATAATTACATTTGCTCCGGCATCAACCTCTTTGATCTTCTTTAATGCCTGAATACCATCCATCTCTGGCATTGTAATATCAAGCGTTACAAGATCCGGCTTTAACTCTGCGTACTTCTGAACAGCTACAACACCGTTCTCCGCTTCGCCAACTACATTGTAACCACCTTTTGTTAAAATATCTTTTACCATCATTCTCATGAATGCGGCATCATCTACGATTAAAATATTATTGCCCATACTTTTTCTCCCTTATCTAATTTCTCTGGATATCTCTAATATGATCAACCTTCTACAATTATATCTTTTTTCTTCTCAAATGTCAATAAAGGCATTCACATAAAGAAACCTATTAGAAATATTTCCGATTTCCCCACAAGTTACTCTTTTTCAGGTCAAGATACTCGCTGTACGCTTTCTCCAATATCTGTTTTTCATTTGAAAATTTAAGCAAATGAACAGCTTCGTGATATTTATAAAATCCGGAATCCACGAAAAATTCCTCGCGCTGTGGTTTGCTGTGATAGCTTTCACCCATCATCAAATACCAGTGTACATCCTTTACGACCGTATCCTCCTGTGTATTAAAAGTATACTGACTCTTACCCACATACTTGATAATACTGGCATCTGCGTCCGTTTCCTCTTTGACTTCCCGCAAAGCGGTCTGTTTATACTCCTCGCCCTCCTCTACAGTGCCCTTGGGAAGCACCCATCCTTCATATCTGTTTTTGTAATTCTTGTACAATAGCAAGATCTTTCCCCGAAAGATCACCACACCGCCACAACTTGTTGCCTCAATCATTGCAATCCCTCCTGGTGGCATACGTGCATTTATTCTACTAAATTTAAGTATACCCTTTTTTGTTATTGAATGCAATGAAATTTCACAATCAATTTCCAAGATATTCTTCAAATAATTTTGAAGCGATCGGAACGGCATACTGACTTCCGGTTCCTGCCCCCTCCACGATCACACTGACCGCGATCCCGGGTGCGGCAGCAGGAGCAAATCCCACAAACCACGCATGGGAAGTCCCCCGGGCATCAAACTCCGCCGTTCCTGTTTTTCCGGCCACCGGATAGGAAAGATTTTTCAGCGAACCTGCCGTTCCGTCAGAAACCACAGACCGCATCATACCGGTAATCTGATTGGACCGTTTTTTGGAAATGACTTTCCTTCTGACCTCCGGCTTATACTTTTTCACAATATTTCCATCCACACTTTCAATCCGGTCTACCAGATACGGAGTCATTAAATTTCCGTCATTGGCGATCGTCGCACTGATCAGTGCATTCTGTAATGGCGTGATCGTTGTCTTTCCCTGACCGATCGCCGTCTGCGCCGCCTCCGCAACATCCGATTTTTTATTTAACACAAACTGACTTTTGCTGCTGGCAAAGGAGCCTCCCGCAGACTGATTAAACCCAAAGCTCTCACACAGCTTTCGATAGGAGGTGCGGTTCAGGCCCACTCCAATATGAGCAAAGGAGCCATTGCAGGAATGCGCCAGCGAACTTTTCAGATCCACGATTCCATGACGTTCTCCGTTATAACAGCGGATTACATTGCCTCCAAAATTATCACTTCCCTGACAATTATACTGATACTTGGAATAGGAAGGATTTTCCCTCATATATTCAAGTGCTGTCAATATCTTAAAAGTAGACCCCGGAGGATACAGCCCCTGTGTCGCGCGGTTCAAAAGTGCCGAGTTACCCTCCGGATCCTCTACCAGAGTATCCCACTGCTGCTGCACCGTATTGGGATCATAATCCGGTTTGGAAACCATTGCCAGAATCTTTCCGGTAGAAGGTTCTATGGCAACCACTGCTCCTTTTTGATTTCCCAGTGCTTCATAGGCGATCTGCTGTAATCTGGCATCCAGGGTAGTGATCACCTTATCGCCCTGATTTTTCTGTCCCTGAAGCTGGTTGGACAACTGCTTAAACGGATTGACGTGGGAGGTCAGAAGCGGAAAGCTCTGCTCCCTCTCAATGCCTGTTTTGCTATTCCAGACACGGCCCACCACATGGCAAAATTCATTTTTATAAGGATATACCCTTGTCTCTTTCCCATTCTTATCAGTTTCTGTCGTTGCAAGAACCTTTCCGTCCGAGGAGACAATATCTCCCCGGACCACCCGTTTGGCCAGAAGCTCCTGTCGTTTATTGGCAGGATTGTTAATGACTTCACTGCTGTCCTGTACCATAAAACGGACCAGATAGCCGATCATCGCCAGAAACACAAGCACTACACAGTACGCCACGGCGATCACCTGACGGTTTCCCCGTTTTCTATCTTGCTCCGGCCGGACGTTTCCTCCGTCTCTGCGCTCCCTGTCGGACATTTTTCGGCTGCGGGAATTCCTCTGCGTCTTCCTCTTCTTCCGGCCGCTTTCCTCTGCGTCTCTTGCCCTCACTGTCTCCTGCCTCCTCTCTGTTTAATACATACATCCCCTGAATAATGCTAAATAAAACCACCGTACTGATCACAGAGCTTCCTCCATAACTCACCAGCGGCAGTGTAACTCCTGTGGACGGGATAAACTTAATAGCACCTCCCACCGTAAGAAATACCTGAAAAATAAACTCCACTGCCAGTCCCAGTGCTGTCAGCTTATAAAAACGTCTTGTCATTTTCAAGGCGATATTCACAAACATCACAAAGCAGCTGATCTCCACCAGGATCACACAGATTGCAAAAAATACGCCCAATTCTTCCCCAATGGCAGAAAAAATAAAATCACTGGATGCCACCGGTATGGTGCCGGGCATTCCTTCCCCCAGCCCCATTCCAAACCAGCCACCGGTTCCTAAAGCAAACAAAGAACGTGCTACCTGATATCCCTGCGCATCAATGGTACTCCATGGATCTCTCCATGCAATAACGCGATTCTGCACATGTGTGAAGAGATGGTATGCAGCCACGGCTGCTCCCGACCCACACAAAAGTCCGGACAACAGATAGATCAGCCGTTCTGTAGAAACATACAGGATCACCAGATATGTGATAAAATAGATCAAAGCCGCTCCCAGATCTCTCTCCAGCACCAGGATCAGCACATGGGCCGCCGCTACCACAGTCACCACCACAATATCTTTAAAGTTTTTCGCTTTGGTTAAAAACGCCGCCGAAAAAAATACATATATTATCTTTACAAATTCCGAAGGCTGCAGGGCAAATCCTCCTATGGAGATCCAGTTTTTTGCTCCATAGTGCTCCTCCCCGATCACAAAGACAAGTGCCAGCAGTAATAAGCCTGCTATCGCATAAAACCATCCAAAAATATCAAAATATGAAAACTTTTCTATGATATACGGAATAAAAAGTCCCAGCACACAGATTGCTGCGGCAAAGATCATCTGCCGCACTGCACTTGCAATGTCAAGCCGTTCAATCATGATCAGACCTGTCATCAAAAGAATAAGCATATTATTCAGTACAATTCTCGACATCCCCTCATAAACAAAGGGATAAGACTTACTGACAAATAAAAACAATACCACCTGCAGCACATACAACAAAACGATCTGTACATTCAGACTATTGAGAAACAGCACAAGGGAACAGATAAAATGAATCGTAAACATCAGCTTGATCTGATGCCGATATACTCTTTCCTTACGTTCCTTATCCCGTCCGATAAACACAGTAAAACAATGCCATGTATAGACTGCAAAAAGAAAAATGATTATATATTTGGAAAGCTCCACCACCACGGAATGAGCAACACCCACTGCATTGACATTACCCAGCAGCTGCTGCAGTTTTTCCGCTGCATCCTGTTTATCCATATTCCAAAAACCTTTCTAGTACAATGATCCTATTCCACCGGAAGATAATAATGACCCTTCTGTCCCTTTGGCAGTCTGCTCCGAAGAATCTCTCTCATCTGCGCCGGCTCCTCGATGGTAAAATCATATCGAAATCTGCGGATTCCCTGTTTCCACAATTCCATCTTCTCCTCACCAAGAGACAACGGTGCTTCATGGTATATGATATTATAACAATATTTGCACCCATTGAATACAACAAATCCCCGTTTCTTTTCATCTGTGATCCGCAAAAGCTGATCCCTGTCCCCTGACTCCATCGCACAGCCTCTGGTCAGACGGTGAATACACTGTGCGGAAACCATCAGCGGAATATAGCTGTAAATCACCGCCTCCAGTCTGTCCTGTCCCGTCAGCTCTCCACATTCCTTTCCGGTCAGCTCCAGCGGCAATGTACTTCCGGCCACCCCCTGCTCCTTCCACCAGCGGACTGCCTCACGATTTGCCGTATAAAGATTGGCATCTGTAATGATCCTGTCCGGCTGTATCCCTGCTTCTCTCGTCAGAAACACAAAGGATTCCATATTGTGGACCACAAAACCTGTCAACTCTGTCATCTCATAAAGACTTTTTCCACCTTCAAGTTTTTTCTTCTCTGCTTCATAAACGGCACTTCGAAAGATCAAAGGCATCATCAGGTACATCTCTACGCCTTTCTCTGCTCCCCTGCGGATCAGTTCCCGAAGCACCTGATCAGACATCTGCTCCATTCGCAGATAGATTGTGGAAATATCCTGTGCTTCCAATGCCATTGCCGCCTGCCACTCATATAATACAGAAACAATCTTTTTTTCTTCTCTGCTCTTGTGTACAGCTTCCTTCTCCGATGCCCCGTCCGGTTTATCTGACAGATAACACTCCGGAAGGATTTCCCTGCCGCCCCTTTGATCCAGCTTTTGCTGCAGCTTTTCCAAAGCTTCTCTTCTCAGCTTCTTTAATGCTCCTACCGGAAGAAAAAGTTCTCCCTGCAGATTTACTTCACAGGACCGGCACTCAAATACCGTGCCACCTGTCTGGCACAGCACCCTTTTGACATCCTCCGGACCGGCAGGATTCTTTTCTGCTTTCTGACACAGGATTCCCTGTACTCTGCCGGATATCTTTTCGCCATTCTGCATCACCGTCACCTGCAGTTCCATAGGCTGATCCATTTGTGCCGTAAAATACATCTTCACCGAAAGCTTGGGATCCTCTTGCAGATATTTATTACGGAGCTCCTCCAAAAGCATGGCATCTTTTGTGCGATATACCAGATCTCCTGTCCGTATCCGGCTTCCCTTCAAATAACGTGCCTTCACCAGCTCACCGGCTCTCTTCGCCTCACCCAGAGTATACTCATAGGAAGGACAAAGTCCGGCATCCCGGAACTCCACTACATCCTGTGCATGCAGCTCCCGTTCCAGACGATAGGTCACCATATGTTTGTCTACCGCTGTGACTTTCCCAACCAAAACACCACCATGATTGGGACGCTTCTGTGCGATCATATCTCCCTTTCCCTGCTTATTCTCATATGGGACGCCGCTTTTGCCTTCCATATATCCCGAAGTAAAGCCCTGCCGGTTATATAGTTCTGCCAGCCGTCTCATATCCTCCTGCCACATATCCTGATGAGCCTTCAGATATTCCGAAAACTCCCCGGTGCCAAGAGAGGCACAAAGATCTACATACTTACGATATACCTCTGTGGTCAGAGCAACGTATTCCGGCCGTTTCATACGCCCCTCCAGCTTCAGGGAATCCACGCCAATGCTCATCAGCTCACCGATATGCTCCAGACTGCAATGCTCCCTGGGACTCAGGTAATATCCCGCCGTTTTCTCTCCCTCCAGATAATATCTCTGACGGCACGGCTGTGCACAACGTCCACGGTTACCGCTGCGTCCCCCCAGCATACTGCTGAAAAGACACTGTCCGGAATAACAGTAACACAAAGCTCCATGAACAAATACTTCGATCTCTAAACCGGTGCTCTGACGCATTTGTGCCAGCTCCTGTAATGTAAGCTCTCTTGCCGGAACAATTCTCGTCACACCATACGGTTCCAGAAGCTCTGTGCTTTCTCCCATAGTAAGTGTCATCTGGGTACTTGCGTGAATCTCCAGATCCGGGAAATACCGATGAAGATAATTCATCACACCCACATCCTGCACGATCACAGCGTCCAGCCCCTCCAGATAATACGGTCTGATATAGTCATACAGATCCTGCTGCAGTTCATGCTCCTTTAACAGGGTATTGACTGTCATATATACTTTCACACCATATCTGTGACAATAACGGATCACCTCTGCCATCTGATCCCCCTGAGGATTGTCAGCATATGCTCTGGCCCCAAACCTGCTGCCACCAATATATATCGCATCACACCCGGCATTGACTGCCGCCCTCACACTCTCTATAGATCCTGCCGGCGATAAGATCTCCGGCTTTTTTAACTGCACTTTTTCCGAACTCATATAATAAACTCCTTCTCTGATTGGAAAAAGGGCAAAACCTGCGTTTCACCCTTTCTATATGGTCAATTTCGAATTATTTTCTCTTATTTTGAGAACGTCTGGAGCTGAAATTTTTCCGACCCTTTCCACCGTTCTGACCAGTCTGTTCATTTTCCTCTTTGGGATCTGCTTCAAATTCAAACGCGGCGATGGAGGGCTGTTTATCATCCTTTTTGTCCTCTTTTGCCGGCTGTATTCCCGACATAACATCCTCTACCGGCTTTTCTGCCGTAGCTGCCGCATTGATTGCCGAAGCCTGCTTACGCTCTGTGCCGGCTGTCTGCCCCGATGGTGCTCCGGCAGAATTGGATACCACCTGGGAAACCGGTGCCTGCTGTGGTTTCACGGGTACTGATGTCTGCGCCGCAGAAACAGATGCCTCCGGTTTACTCTGTGACGTCACCGGTACTGTCTGTGGTTTACTTTGAGTTACAGCTCCCGTGGATACCGGTGCTGTAACCGACTGTGTTCTGACCGGCTGGACCGGTGCATTATACACCTGCCGTACCGGCTGCTGGGCCGGCATAACCGCACGCCGCTGCAGCTCTTTATTTTTTTCATCGATTTCCTTTGTCTTTTTGTCCAGTTCCTTTGCTTTCTGCTCAAGCTCCTGATTTTTCTGTTCCATCTCTGTCTCGAGACGGATGGTTTTCTTTTCCAGCTCAGCAGCCTGATCCTCAGCCTTTTTTAACTGCTCCTTTAAGGCTTTCATCTCCTCATCACGGGATACGATCTCGTGCTTCATCCGGAACATTTCCTGCTCTACTTCGCCCTGCTGCTGTTTGTTTTCCTCTGCCAGCTTCTGTGCTTTAAAATAATCATCCGATAAGTTAATCGCCAGAAGAATATTTTTCATATCCATATCAAGATGGTTATATACATCCTGCTTTTTAAACGATTGAAGCTTCTCATTGATATAATTGGCAATATGCTGCAGATAATCACTGCTTTCATAACCGGATATGGTGTACCGCTTATCATTAATGATCACCTGTACATCTGTTTTCTCGTTCATGCTCACCCTTGCCTTCCTCTCGTCAGCCTTGTCTTTGGTTTATTCCTCTGCCGGTTCTTCAATAATCTCCTGCTGTGCTGCGGCTTCCTGCCCTGCATCTCTGTCATCCGGGTCCTCAGTCACAAGCTCTGCCTTATTTTGCCGGATCACATCCAGATATCCCTGCATGGCTGCCTCTAATGCCCTTGCGTTGCTGCTGGTAGACTCCAGCGCTGCCGCCAATGTCTTTTCGGACATTTCCAGAAGATCCTTTGTATAATAGATTGCTCCGTTGCCAATCTCTGCAGCCTGTGCTCTGGCATTGGCAATGATCTGGTCCGCCTGCTCATTGGCTTCCCGGACCGTAATCTCCGCCTGCTGATATGCCTCCTGCATAATCGCATGCTCCTCCACCAGTGCTTTATACTGCTCCTGTGCATCAGAAAGAATCGCTGCAGCCTTCTGTTCCGCATCATCCAGGATCTCTTCTCTCTGACGAAGAATCTTCTGATAGCGTTTGATCTCCTCCGGCACATCCCGGCGCAGATCATCCAACAGATCATACAGCTCGTCCTTAGGAACAACTACCTTCGTTGAAGAAAGTCTCTGCATACGACAACTCTCTACAAATTCAAAAATATCATCAATCTCCTGCTCAATTCTGCTTGACTGCATATCGTTTCTCTCCTATCTGCAAATCTATTGATTATGATAAACTATCTGGATACCATTCCCTGCTCTTTCATGTAATGAAGAACCGTCTCCGGTACATATTCTGAAATATCTGCCTGATATCTCAACAGCTCTCTCACCGCACTGGAACTAATATAGGAATATTCCGGCGCTGTTGCCAAAAAGACCGTGTCGGCATTTTGATTCATTTTGTAATTGGCCTGTGCCAACGGAAGTTCATATTCAAAATCCCCCGAAGACCGGAGTCCCCTGATGATCGCATCTGCCTTCTGCTGCCGCACAAAATCTACCAGAAGCCCCTCAAAGGAGCATACTGTGATATTGTCCTGATCTTTGACGATCTCCTGAAGCATTGCCACCCGTTCCTCTTGGGAAAACAACGGGTCTTTGGCACTATTGACCAGAACCCCTACCACAAGCCGGTCAAACATCCGGGACGCACGGCAGATCAGATCTACATGACCGGTAGTCACCGGATCAAAGCTCCCCGGAAATACTGCTGTACTCATATCTATTCTACCTCTCCTGCTGCCGGTTCCTTACAAATAAATATATGACAATTATTTTTATATTCTTTGATCCTCTCCACATACCATCCACAGGCCGGTGGCATAACGATCGGATCATCCTCCATGGATGCCTCCACAATGATCCTGGTATCATCATGAACCAGAGACGACTCTGTCAGATATGGAAGAATCCTTCTCTCCAGTCCCATACTGTAAGGAGGATCCATAAATATAATGTCAAAGGCTTTCCTCTGCTGGTCCAGTCTCCGCAGCGCCTGAAGCACGTCCATCCCCATAACTCTGGCCTGCTCCTCAAAATGTGTATGCGCCAGATTGGTCCGGATACAACGAAGTGCCTCTCTGTCATTATCCACCAATACTGCCTCTGCCGCTCCCCTGCTCAATGCCTCAATCGCAATACCGCCACTGCCGCTGAACAGATCTAAAAAACGGGCATCATACAGATCCTGCTGTATAATATTAAATAATGTCTCTTTAATCTTATCCGAGGTCGGTCTGGTATGACGTCCTGCCGGAGTTTCCAATTTCAAACGTCTCGCCGTTCCTGCAATCACTCTCATTGCATTCCCTCATTTCCTTTGAATTTCGTGCATTCACACAACACAAGATACTATCTATTGTACCACATTCCATTAGGGTGGTCAATCATACATCTGCCTCTGTCAGAGTCATTAACTGCTCCCTTGTTGGCTCCTCCAGAGTGACAAGCCGGTTTGCCTGATTCACGATCATTTTTTCAAAAAGATTCCGGACTCCTCTGGCATTTCCAAAATCCTGCCGCTCCTGCTCATTCATCGCTGCCAGACGAAGTCCGATACGTTTCAACGCATTCTCCTCCACTGTCATGCCGGCCTGTCCGGCCATAACCTTCAGAATCTCCAACAGCTGTGCCTGTGTATAATCCTCAAAAGAAATAAATTTATTGAATCGCGAGATCAGACCGGTATTGCTCCGCAAAAAGCTTTTCATTTCTTCTGTATAGCCGGCAACGATCACCACCAGATCATCTCTGTGATCCTCCATCATCTTTACAAGGGTATCGACCGCCTCAGAGCCGTAATCATTCGACGCATCCGGGCTGATCAGCGCATATGCCTCATCAATAAAGAGTACACCTCCCAATGCCTGTTCCACGACCTCCCGGACATTGATCGCCGTCTGACCCACATAGCCCGCCACCAGTCTAGACCGGTCCGTTTCCACAAGCTGTCCTCCCGACACGATCCCCAGCTCCCGGTAAATCCTTGCTACCAGTCTGGCAACCGTAGTCTTACCGGTACCCGGATTCCCTGTAAATACCATATGGTAGGACATGTCCATCATCGGAAGATCCATCTTCTCCCGCATTTCCCGGACCTTGATCAGATTCACCAGAGAATGTATTTCCTCCTTGACTGCCTCCAGTCCCACAAGGCGGTTCAACTCCTCCAGCAATGCCGCTATCTTTTTTTCCCTTGCTTCCTTCTCCGCTTTTTCTCTCTCCTGCAGACGCTTTTTTACCTTTTGGAACTCCTGCTGGGCAGCCCGCTGTTCTTCCTCCAGTCTCTGCTTCTCCTTTTGGAATTCCTTTTCTGCTGTCCTTTGCTCCTCTTCAATCCGCTGCTTTTCCTTTTCAAACTCCTGCCGGGCTGTTTTCTGCTGTTCCTGAATCCTGCTCTTTGCCTTCTTATGTTTTCCGGGCTGTTCTTTCTGTGATCTTTCTCCCATAAGCCATGAAACTCCGGAAGAAATCTTCCTGGAATTTAATTTATGTAATATATAGCTTTCCTCATATGTGCTGTCCGGGCATTCTGCACATACAAACATGACTGTCTGCTGAAAAAATCCCCGGATATATGCCTGTCCTCCCCGGTCTGCCCGGTCAGTCATCTCCATCATACAAAGCAGTACATTGATCAGTGTGTCCATAAAAACAGCCGCATATTTTGTATCTCCCTTTGTATCAAATACCCCACAGATCTGTATCAGCACCGGCGGCATCTCCGCATATTTCTCCGCATATTTCATAGTTTCACCGGTCAGTTTATTTTGCTGGGAAACCAGTTCCAGAGGATCCGAATCCGTAATACTATGCATGTATTCCCACTGGGCCTCGGAGACGGACTCCATATGAACAGCCAGTCCTACCATAAGAGACTGCACATACAGATCCAGGATCTGATATACCGACTGTTTCATCACAGACTCGGCCTGTCTCCAGTAGCCTTCCTGTTCAATATCTCCACATATCTTGACAAGCTTCTGATAATACTGTCTGCCCATAGCAATGATCTCTGCCTGAGAATATATTGCATTACCCATTACGAAACCTCCTTTCACTCCGGATAACATACTGCGGCATTTTGCCATAATTGTACTACAACTCGCATTACGAAACAACTTTCCGAAAGAACTTTTTTTATTTTTTATTTATATAAAAAAAAGAAACCGTTGATACGGTTTCTTTTGTATACCTATAATACCGAAAAGCGCCTACGCACGCTCTACTGCTCCAGAACGTAAACATCCTGTACATACCGGCATCTTCTTTGTGCCACCATTCACCTTGACCTTAACAGACTTGATGTTTGGCTTCCACATCTTGTTGCTTCTTCTGTGGGAATGACTTACTGCGTTACCAAAGTGAACGCTCTTTCCACAAACTGCACATTTTGCCATCGTAAGCACCTCCTTAGCATATTTAACCCTACTGGTCATCATTTATCAATAACTATTATGACTATCTAATTTTGCCACAACAAATTTATTCTACCAAATCACAATCTAAAATGCAAGAACAAATTTAATTTTTTTCTTTTTCTTTTGAAGAACCCTGATCGGATCGGAATTTATCCACAAAATCAGGCACCATATCCAGCACTTTTGTGATGGCATCCTGATTCTTTACATTCACCAGCTTTGTCTGACCATCCTTAATGATCAGAATGGAACTTGGCTGGATCTTTCCACCCATTCCTCCACCGGCATTGTTCTTCTTGCCATTTTCAGAAAAAGAGCCTGCTCCTACACCAAAGCTCACATCTACCAGCGGCAAAATGATCGTTCCATCATCAAAACGAACGGCATCTCCTACCACTGTTTTCGTCGTAAGAAATCCTTCCATCCCTTTTAAAAGGGAACCTACTGCCGTATTGAAATTATTGTCACCCATGCTATCACCACACCTTTCCTTGTATTACAATGCTCTGCGCATCCTGCCTACTTTCCGTCCAGATAACTCACGAGCCGGATTGGATGTACCCGTATCACAAGGATCAATAAAATAATCCCCATGAGGGAACCACGCAGCTCAACCTTTCCTTCAAAAACAGCCTGGTCAAAATCAGGTATCACCCGGACTCCCTGTCCATACATTGCAAATAATATACTTACAGCACCCAGAATTTCTCCGGTCTGTGCCGGATCTGAAGTTCCAAAATGAATCCAGCCACGAACCTTTTTGGGAAAGATATGCTTTAACAGCTTTCCCCCATTTACCAATAAAAGCCGGATCAGCTGCAGACCTTCTCTGTCAACTGCCTTTATTTTATCGAATATCCCTTTGATTGACAAGAAGAATTTTTTCACTCTGTTTCTCAACGCAATAAAACGGGACCTTTTTTTCTTTCCGGATGGTTCCATGGTTTCATTTTCCATAGACTCCGGCTCCTTGTGCATCTGCTTAACTTCCGTCAATGACACTTCCGGTTTTCCAAAGTCCTTTTCCGGCTCCTTTTGAGATGGTTCACGGGATCCTGCCGGCACCCCGGATGCCTTTTTCTTGCGTTTTCTTTTTCTGCTCCCTGCATTTTCTCTGGCAGACACCGGAAATCCAAAGATCCTGAGCCTTGTTCCCTTCTTTCCATCTGTATCAAAGGACAGATGCAGGATATGAAACATCCAGCTCACCACACCATGAGCACTCCACCGGTCCATACAGGTTACAGATATGTGATACCGTACCGGTACGAATAATATACACATACACAACACCAACAGCAGGGCAAGAACGCATAACAGTGCAATTCCCAGCCACTTCAGTATTGTCAATAGGATCATTTCCGCACCTCCTCCCGGCATCAGACCATTTATTTTATGGCATCCTGAAAATATTCACGAACGATTCCGGGCGAGATATCACCTTCTCTGCAGACCGTGTCAAGGCAGATCTGAGCCGCCAGACGCTGTGCCTTTTCCCGGCTTCCCGCCAGTCCGATCACCGTAAGCTCCCGTTCCTGATACCAGCGAAACCACAGCTCCCCGGAGGAATATATCTCCATCATATTTTTCCCATTCACCGGCAATGTAATACAATATAATGACCTGGTTCGTTTCTTTTTTTCGAGAAGTTTCTGATATCGTTTCTTTTGAGGCACCAGGTCTGCGTCCAGATACATTTTTGAACTCCAATGCAGCATACTTCTCTCCCTTTCTGCAGAATCTATCCCATCATTTCCTGAATCAACTGCTTTGATGCATATTTTTCTGCTTCATCATCACAAAGGCTTAACGACTGACTGATATAATCTGCCACCTCCTGAGGCGTAGAGAAAAAAACCGGGATCTTTTCCAGAGTGTTTGCCATAATTGCCCGGCGTACCAGACGAGACTGTCCCTTAAATGCCTGTTTAAGTTCCGAAACCAGTTCCTCTGCTGCTTTCTCCGCATCCTCCGGCGTCACCTTTTCTTCCTCATCCTTCCATTCCAGCTCCACAAAGTCGCTTCCGGAGGAAAGCTGAACTAACTGCTGTAACGCCTGGAAAGAATCCTCCAGTCCAAGCTGCGCGATGATTTCCCTCCGGGTTTTCATAGTTTCTTCAAGAACCGCATCTGCTGTATTCATGGATTCATAAATACGCTCCTGCATTCCTTCGATCTCCGGAAAATGCTCTCCCAGCTGATACAGCTTTTCTTCCTCTGTCTCCGGAACCGGTTCCTCACCCCAGATATCACTTTCCTGATGCAAAAACAGATCATTAACTCCACGGATCACAAACTGCGCCGCCGGAATCTTATCTGCTGCCTCTGCACCACCATTGGTTAAATACATGGAATAGGCTCCGTTAATTAATTTCTGGATCAGCATATAAAGATCGGATATATCATTCAGCTTTGAAGCATTAACTCTAAGCTTTTCCGCATATATCTGATACATCTCCCCTGTCATCTTTTCGTAATCCAGCTCATCAAACTCCTTCATAACAGGGACAAACTCTGTAAAATATTTCTCCATATCCTCTGTATGATACAACATAGCATTGGTTCGGAACATATAAAGATGTCCATCTAACGCACTACGGTCCGATCCCTTATAAACAGAGATACTGTCCCGGATCAGATCAAAATAATGACTTCTCGTCATACGCACCGGAAGCTGGCCAATGACCATACGAATATTATCGTTAATCGCCATATTGTCCTTTGTCGAGAAAATAAAATTCAATACCTCCCGGGCAAAGACGCTGTCCTCTGCAATAACCTCCTGATCCTCAAAACGATACTGCAGACGGTTTAAAATGTATTCGTAAATAACAAACCGATCCACATATGCCGTCAACACCTGCATCCGGTCAGTAACCTGTCCACGGAGATCTACCAGCACTTCTCCCTGCTTTTTGCGCTCCGTCTCATCAAAACCGTCCGGATCCATCAGCACACGTACCGCCTGATGCAGCGCATCTGCAATATCCTTTGCAGAGTCAATATATGGATTGATCCCCTCTGAAATCATTTCATAAAATACATAATATTCCATCATAAATTTCAGTCTTGCGTGGCTGTCATGAATATCCATCGCCTGCTCCAGATATTCCGGCAATGCCTTCTCCAGATCTGTACCGTGCGATATTTTTTTTACGCTTTCACGTATCCTTGTACTCATACTTAAACTCCATTCTACCACCGGAAACGATGGCAAGATCCGCAGATTTCTGCGGATCTCTTATTTATTTTACCAGGTCTGTAATAATACCCAGTTTTCAAACCACTTCAAATATGTGGTCACATAATGTATCGTCGTCGGCGTACCACTTAACACCGGATAGAACATAATAAACAGTCCAACTGCAAGAGCGGTATAGACATATGCCAGCTTCCGTACTTTCGGATACTTCTTTACGATCAGATACATGCTATAACCAACCATTACCGTAACAAATGGCACACTTGGGAAATAGTGATAGATAAATACCACTCGTGTAACCTTAAACCAAGGTGCATACTGAGAAAGATATCCCACACTTAAGAATGCCGCTTTACGATCCTTTTTCACAAACATTCTGTAAAGCATAAAGGCAAAAGCAGGAATACCGGCCCACCATACCAGCGGATTTCCAAATGCGCTGATTCCCTCTCGAACCGTATCCGATACCACTCCGGAATAATACCAGATCGGGCGGTACATGATCGGCCACTGATACCATTTGGAACCATATGGATGTGTGGCATCCAAATTGCTGTGATAATTGTACATGGTCTTCTGTGCTTCGATCACTTTCTGGATCAGGCCCCTGTCCGTACCATCGTTAAACGGAATATATGACAGAACATAAATGACTGCCGGAACCACAATAAAGAACACACAGCACCACAGTAACGTAATGATTAACTTTTTGTGGAAATTCTTCACAATGTACTGATGTGAAATCTCCCCGGTCTTCCCCCCCGGATTCTTTGCCGCATAAATATATTCCCGAAAACGCCGGATCATCTGTGCGAAGAAAATGATGGCAAGACCGATCGCCGAATAAATACCTGTCCATTTTGATGCCCAGCTGAGTCCCATGGAAAATCCACACAGTCCCAGTGGAATCAATGTCTTCGACAGTTTTGTATCAAAAAAGCTTATCCTTGTATAACAATACATAAAGAAATAGGAAAGCATAATAAACAGGGTAACATACACGTCAATCGTGGAGATTCTCGTCTGAACAAAGTGCATAAAGTCAAACGCAAACAGAATCGTCGTCACAATACTGATCCAGGTTTCCTTGAAAAACTTCTTGGAGAAATTGTAAATGATCGGTACCATCAGCACACCAAAAAGGGTACCCATAAATCTCCAGCCAAACGGACACATACCAAAGATCAATACACCTACTGCGATCAGCTCTTTACCTAATGGCGGATGTGTATTTTCATAGCAGTATAATTTATGGATCATCTCATAAGCTGTCCTGCCGTGATAGATCTCGTCAAAATATGTACCGTTCAGATTTGTTGCCCGCGAAGCATACATATCCTGCTCATCAAACAGATTATGATAATCTGCTGCATTTACCGGTGTTACTACATTTCCTTCCGTATCTGTAAATACAAGCTCCATCATACTGTCGTTCACTGTATCCGCTGCCGGTGATATTCTGATATAGCGGGCCGTAACATTTAAATCCGTGTAATTCCAGCAAAATACAGAGCCGGCATCCCATGGATTATCTGCCCCGTACAAAGTATTCCAGTTTGTGCCATCTGACGAATAATCCACGAGATATTTGGGATTATTCTGATAACCGAGGTACTCTGCCATCTTTCCAAGACTGATATCCTGACCCAGATCCGCTACAACGGCTCCATTTGTCACTACAGAATATTCTGTTTCCGGAGCCTTGAGACTGCCCAGATGCACAAATGCGATCACCGCATAAACCAGCGTAATGATCCCCATCGCGATATAGTCTTTTTTGGTCATCTTTGCCAGCTTGGAAGAAGGGCGGATCACCGGCTTCTTCTCAGCCTTTTCAACGGAGACTTTCTTGAACGTAGTTTCTCTGGTGATGATCTCCTTTTCCTGCTCCTCTGTTTCATATTTCCAATAATGGCGAACAGTAGTATATACCATAAAGCCAAATACAACCATTCCCAACAGAGAAATGGAGAACAGGATCGGACTATGCCAGTCATAATTTGCCGCATCATACTTAAACAGCACATGCGCCACATTGTAAAAGAAATGCATTGCCGACAGACAATATAAGATAAATACATCTCTTCTCGGCTTCATTACATATGCCAGAAGTAAAAACGCCATTGCCGGATACATATATCTCTCGTGCATACGTACAGAAAACATAAAAATTCCAATGATCAGAACAGCGCCGATATAGCTGTACTTTGCTTCTGTCTTTTTACAACGGAAGCTGATAAACACCGTCGCAATGATGATCAGCAGAATGAAAATCGTACCCCATGTCTGATAGGTAAGCCCAAGCTTTGCTTCCCCCTGGCTGATCCAGTTTTTGCCACAAAGAGTCCAGAAATTGTAGGCATTAACCGATGCATACTCAAAAGATCCCACTGTATTGGTATATAATGAGATTACCTTCTGCAGACCATAAGGCAGCACAGAGATCACCATACAGAGAATTGCTGTTAAGCCCATTCCCAGATTGATTCCAAACTTCTTCCAGTTAAAATCCTGCAAAAAGACATGATCAATAATTCCATAAATCAGCACCGGTGCAAACATCATTGCCTGGGGTTTCAACAAAATGGCCAATGCAAATAAAAAGTAAGATGGAATCAGCTTTTTCTTTGCGATCAGATAAAACATCCATGCGATAAATACAACGTAAATACTATCCGTCTGCCCCCAGACCACACTATCTAACAAGATTGCCGGGCAGAACAGGTATACTGCTGCCAGAAGTGCTGCTCCCGTTTCACGGAACTTTTCAGATGCAACCTTATAAATAAGGTATCCCATTCCCATATCTGTCAGAATGGACGGCATCTTTGTAAGAATATCGCTTATAGCGGAATCCCACGGAATACTGAACAAGTGACGGAGCCATCCAATCACATATAAAATATAAATATATCCAGGTGGATATCCCTCGGTCATTGTCTCATAAAATTTATGAAAACCATCATTGTAAACCATGTCTGCCCATGCAATAAAGCAGCTCATATCCTGTTCATGGCCATGATACACTCCGCCAATGATGACACGAAGCAAAAATGCAACTACCATTACTGCCACAAATATCGTCAGACCAATGGAACGATCCTGTGGATTGGCAAGTTTTACAACCTCTGTCTTGTTTTTTGTCCTGCTTTTCCCTGCATTTTTTCTGTTTTTGGAACGAATCGACGCCCCGCTCTGTTCCACGACCACTTTTCTGTTCCTCAGAAAACTGCTGATCGGGAAGTACATAGCAAGCATAGCCAGAAAGCCCAGGATTGCTACAGTATTAATCATCCCCATAGTTTTTCTCCTTTTTTATCAATTTATATCAAACATGCTTTTTGACATGTTGATGGGTAAACAAATGCTCCGAACAATATTCATAATTTCCTTCACATTTCGAACAATACCGAAATTCCAATGTCTCATCGTCCAGCTCTGTTCTTCCGCACACGGCACACCGATGTCTGGCACCGCCATTCTGTCTGCCCGCCTGCTGTACCTGTTTCTTAAAACGTTTCCGGCGTTTAATATCTCCCGGCGATATCCTGCGGTAATCACGGCTTGATAAAAAGTATATCAGGAAATTCCCCAGTGCCACAACAATCGCCAGTGCGGTACTAAAATATACTCCCGCAGCAGCAAGAGTTCCTCCCTGACTCAGATAAGAGAAGCCGGATACAATATTTTCAACTACACAGTAGATCAGGTATACCGCATCCAGAACCGCAAGCCATTTCACCTTGATCGGAAGTACAAACCAGAATAAGAATTCCATATTTGAATTTTCTGCCGCAAAAGCAAAAAACATAGACCAGTAAATATACTGAAAACCTGACATATAATATGTGGAATGGATCGCTCCATATAAAATAAAGGCCGCAACAATATTTAACAGCCACCCGCTGATAAAATACATATTAAACCGAAATGTTCCCCACGCCCGTTCCAGTGACCGTCCAAACAGAAAGAACAAATTAACCTGAATCGCAAAGAACAAAATACTCACAATAAATCCCATTCCGGTGTTAAATCCATATGGCTCGATCAAATATGTCACCAGTCTCCATACTTGTCCATGAAGAACAGCCTCTACGTTCAATGAAAGATAGTTATAGTAAATTCTATTGTCAATCAATCCCAATGCGGCACCTGCACAATACAGCACGATCACATACTTGATCAGATCCGGCACTGCATATTTTCCATATTTCCGCTCCAGTTTATTTAATAATTGATTCATAACCCTCCTATCCCTGCAGCTTCCGGTCATCTGCAGGTACTGTTCCCATCTGTTATTCCATATCATTAATTATGGTATTGGAAATGAATATTCCAATACCATCTATTCTATTGATACGCGTTTTCTTTGTCAAGACACAGATTATTCTACTTTTGTCGATAAAGGGTCATTCCCGGTGGCAGTAAGATCTTATCTACCCCAAGAATTTTTTCCAGACTGTCCCCTTCCTTTGTCACATATACTGTCTCTGCTGTTTTCTCATCCTGTAATGTAGTTCCTTCCACAGCCGTATTGTCCTGTTGCCGTTCTGATGATGTTCCTGACGTCTCCGTCATTTCTTCTGCCGGCTGCATTTCATCCGTTTCTTTCTCTTTTCTGGTTTCCCCGGTCATCTCCCTCTGCATTTTGTCCTTTGTCACATGAACCGCATTTCTTACCTCCCATTTGGCACATGTACTGCCATAAGGAGGCATCCCCCCCTGCGTATTCCCCTTCACCGGCACACATATTGTTTCCCCGATCTGAAGATTATACACATCCACATAAGGATTGGCACGAAGCAGAAGTGCCAGCGGCACTTTGTGTTCCAGGCTGATGGAATACAGAGTATCTCCCGATTTGACTGTATGCATAATACCATTACAATGTTCCATATCTTTCATGCACCTTTCTATGCTTTCCTTTTTCATTATATTCCCAATTTATGTTATTGGTGACAGACTGCTTGCAATCAATTTTTTTTTGTCATATAATAGGAAAATATGGCGATATTTTTGATATCGCATTTTCCTATTAAAAAGGACAGCGAAGGAAGAAAGGAAATATCTTATGAAATTACCATGTCATACACTGGGAATCGATATCGGTTCCACAACAGTAAAGATTGCTATTTTAAACCCTGAGGGTGAGATCATATTTTCTGATTATCAGCGTCACTATGCCAATATTCAGGAGACACTTGCTTCCATTATCAAACAGGCGTTAAAGGAGCTGGGAGATCTTCCGGTTTCTCCGGTTATTACCGGTTCCGGTGGTCTGACACTTTCAAAGCATATGAATGTTCCCTTTGTTCAGGAGGTTGTCGCTGTAGCAACATCCCTGAAAGACTATGCACCCCATACCGACGTTGCCATTGAGCTTGGCGGTGAGGATGCAAAGATCATATATTTTACCGGTGGTATTGACCAGCGAATGAACGGAATCTGTGCCGGCGGCACCGGTTCCTTTATTGACCAGATGGCTACCCTGCTTAAGACAGATGCCGCCGGTCTGAATGAATACGCCAAAAATTATAAATCTATTTACCCGATCGCTGCCAGATGCGGTGTATTTGCCAAAACAGATATTCAGCCTCTGATCAACGAGGGAGCTACCAAAGAAGACCTGTCAGCCTCTATTTTTCAGGCGGTAGTCAATCAGACCATCAGTGGTCTTGCCTGCGGTAAGCCGATTCGGGGAAATGTCGCATTTCTGGGCGGACCTTTACATTTTCTTACGGAGTTAAAACAGGCTTTTATTCGTACATTAAACCTTTCCGGAGATGCGATCATTGCACCGGAGCATTCACATCTGTTTGCGGCATCCGGTGCTGCAATGAATGCAAAAACAGACGAATGTATGTCATCTCTCAGCCAGTTAAATGATGTTTTAGCCAAAAAGATCGATATGGAATTTGAGGTTGCCCGTCTGGAGCCTTTATTTAAGGACGAGGCAGAATACAATGACTTCTTAAAGAAGCATTCGGAGAATGATGTCAAGAAGGGGGACTTTGCTTCTTATAAAGGAGATCTCTTTCTTGGTATTGACGCCGGTTCCACCACCACAAAGGTGGCAGTGATCGGTGAAGACGGAAGCCTTTTGTATTCTTTCTATAGCAATAACAACGGCAGCCCGTTAAAAACGGCCATTAAATCTATCAAAGAAATCTATGAATTGATGCCGGAAGGTGCCAGGATCGTGCGTTCCTGCTCTACCGGTTACGGTGAGGCTCTGCTAAAATCTGCCCTGCTCCTGGATGAGGGCGAGGTAGAGACCGTTGCCCACTACAATGCGGCTGCATTCTTCGAGCCGGATGTTGACTGTATTCTTGATATCGGCGGACAGGATATGAAGTGCATTAAGATCAAGAATCAATCCGTAGATAAGGTTCAGTTAAATGAGGCCTGCTCCTCAGGATGCGGTTCCTTTATCGAAACCTTTGCAAAATCTCTGAATTATGATGTGGCAGATTTTGCGAAGATTGCTTTGTTTGCGCAAAACCCGATCGATCTAGGTTCCCGCTGTACCGTTTTCATGAATTCCAAGGTAAAGCAGGCGCAGAAGGAAGGGGCATCTGTTGCCGATATCTCCGCCGGCCTTGCTTATTCCGTTATTAAAAATGCTCTTTTAAAGGTTATTAAACTGACAGATCCAAAGGATCTGGGCGAAAAGGTCGTGGTTCAGGGTGGTACCTTCTATAATGATGCGGTACTTCGAAGCTTTGAGCGCATCTCCGGCTGTAAAGCAGTCCGCCCGGACATTGCCGGTATCATGGGTGCTTTTGGCGCTGCGCTGATCGCCAGAAACCATTATGAAGGCCAGGAGACAACCATGCTTACCATTGACCAGATCAATGATCTGAAGTTTGAGACCTCCATGGCAAGATGTAAGGGATGTACAAATCACTGTCTCCTCACCATCAACCGTTTCACCGGCGGTCGTCAGTTTATTTCCGGAAACCGATGCGAACGGGGACTTGGCAAAGAGAAAAATAAGGATCATATTCCGAACCTTTTTGAATACAAAAACAAACGTCTCTTCCAGCATTATACTTCTCTTGATGAGGAGCATGCTGTCCGGGGCACCGTTGGAATTCCACGGGTATTAAATATGTACGAAAACTATCCATTCTGGTTCACCTTCTTTACGGAGCTTGGATACCGGGTCGTTGTATCGCCGGAATCCAATCGTAAGATCTACGAGCTTGGTATTGAATCCATTCCAAGTGAATCCGAATGTTATCCGGCTAAACTTGCCCACGGTCATGTGACCTGGCTGATCCGTCAGGGCATTGACTATATCTTCTATCCTTGTATTCCTTATGAGCGTACTGAGGTAGAGGACGCCAATAACCATTACAACTGCCCGATCGTCACCTCCTACGGTGAAAATATCAAAAATAATATCGAAGAACTCCGTGACGACAAGATTACATACCAGAATCCATTTCTTTCCCTGGAAAGTGAAGCGATCGCCACAAAACGTCTGGTAGAGTATTTCACCGAGGAAAACGGTATCTCGGCCGATGAGATCCGCCATGCCGCCGCTGCTGCCTGGAAGGAAATGCAGGCAGTCCGCACGGAAATGGAACAAAAGGGCGAGGAAGTATTACAGTATCTGAAAGAAACCGGCCGCCGTGGAATCGTTCTGGCCGGACGTCCATATCATACAGATCCGGAAATCAATCACGGTATTCCTGATCTGATCACATCCTATGGTGTTGCCGTACTGACCGAAGACAGTATCTCACATCTCGGCAAAGTAGACCGGCCAACCATCGTTATGGATCAGTGGATGTATCATTCCCGTCTGTATCAGGCAGCATCATTCGTAAGCACGCAGTCAAATCTTGATTTAATTCAATTGAATTCCTTTGGCTGTGGTCTGGATGCCGTAACAACAGATCAGGTCAGCGATATTCTGACGAAACGTAACAAGATCTATACCGTATTAAAGATTGATGAAGTGAATAATCTGGGAGCGGCAAGAATCCGTATCCGTTCCCTGCTGGCGGCTGTCAAGGAACGTGCCGCCAAGGATATACAGCCACAGCCAGATGTGGATACAGCACATCACAGAGTTATCTTTACAGAAGAAATGCGCAAGGAATACACGATCCTGGTGCCGCAGATGTCTCCAATTCATTTTGATATTCTGGAGCCGGCATTGGCATCCTGCGGTTATAAACTGAAAATCCTGCCTAGCACACCGGCCGCTGTTGATTATGGCCTGAAATATGTCAATAATGACGCCTGCTATCCGTCGCTGATCGTCATTGGTCAGTTTATGGAAGCACTGTTATCCGGAGAGTACGATCTGGATAAGGTGGCACTGATCATTACCCAGACCGGCGGCGGATGCCGTGCTACCAATTATATCGGTTTCATAAGACGTGCGTTGGAAAAAGCCGGTATGGGACAGATTCCGGTTGTTTCTATGAGCGCCGGCATCGAGAAAAACCCCGGTTTAAAGATTAATCTGAAGATGGCACACCGTGCAATCCAGGCATTGATCTACGGTGATGTATTTATGCGTGTTCTCTATAAGACAAGACCTTATGAAGCGGTTCCCGGCTCAGCCAATGCCCTTCACGAAAAATGGAGAGCCATAGCCCAGAGAGCCGTCCGCAATGGAAATAAATCAGAATTTAAGAAGAATATCCGTCAGATCATTAAAGAATTTGATGAGCTTCCACTAAAAGATATCGAAAAGCCTCGTGTTGGTATTGTAGGAGAAATCCTTGTCAAATTCCTTCCACTGGCAAACAATTATCTGGTAGAGCTTCTGGAAGCAGAAGGTGCAGAGGCAGTTTGTCCTGATCTTTTGGACTTCTTTATGTACAGCCTGTATAATGCCAACTTCAAGGCAGAATACCTTGGCAAAAAGAAATCTTCTGCACATATTAACAACTTCCTGATCTCCTATCTGGAACATTACCGTAAGGTTGCCAATGACGCTCTGGCTGCCAGCAATCGTTTCGAGCCAACCACAAGAATCAATAAGCTGGCAGAATATGCAGAGCCGATCGTCAGTGGCGGTAACCAGACCGGGGAAGGATGGTTCCTGACCGGCGAAATGCTGGAGCTGATCCATTCCGGCGTGCCAAATATCGTATGTACCCAGCCATTTGGCTGTCTGCCAAACCATGTGGTAGGTAAGGGTGTTATTAAAGAGCTGCGCCGCCAGTATCCGGAATCCAATATCGTAGCCGTTGACTACGATCCGGGTGCCAGCGAGGTAAACCAGTTGAATCGTATCAAGCTGATGCTTTCCACTGCTGTCAAAAACCTGCGCGAAGGCAAAAGTGAGCATGACGCATAGACAGATGTGGGAGCCTGCTTCCGGCAGATGGCGATGCGGCATGAGAACGCGCCCGCGAGTTTGAAAAAGCCTTGCTTTTTCAAACTTTTGGCCTGAGCCCTGTCAACTACAGCATAAAATACGCGCGAAGGCAAAAGTGAGCATGACGCATAGACAGATGTGGGAGCCTGCTTCCGGCAGATGGCAATGCGGCATGAGAACGCGCCCGCGAGTTTGAAAAAGCCTTGCTTTTTCAAACTTTTGGCCTGAGCCCTGTCAACTACAGCATCAAATACGCGCGAAGGCAAAAGTGAGCATGACGCATAGACAGATGCGGGAGCCTGCTTCCGGCAGATGGCGATGCGGCAATAAGGGATACAGATGATATCATCTGTATCCCTTATTTATTTCTAATTATTTATTTGCGATGTTTTACTCCTCATCCTTTTCCCTGAAATAATCCGCATTAAACACAGTACTTCTCGGATATGTGATCTGTTTTCCTGATGACTTTGTCAGAATTCCCGCCTCCCGCTTTTGTGTTTCAATACGATTCAAGGTGTCCAGATTTAAAGGCATAGACGTGTATTCCACCTCTTCCTTCTGCTCATCGGCAGATTCAGGTGCTTTTTCCGTTCTTTCCTGCCGGGGAGCTTCTCCGGTAAACATCTGACCCGGATTTTCCAACTGCTCCGGCTCCACCAGCATCCCCTTTTTCTCCATACGGCGATATGTGATATAAATTCCCACAGCAAGTACTGCTGTTACCGCAATACCGCCTTCGACTCCAAAGGCTCCGCCACTGATCAGACTTCTTCCCTCAGTAAAGGAGGTAAGAAAGACAGAATTTCCCTGTGCCATGCCACTGACCGGTATTCCAAAAATATTGTTCTGCAGAAAATTCCATCCGGAATGAAGTGCTGCCACCATCCAGATATTTCCTCGTTCCACAAAGATCAGACCAAACAGCAATCCACACAGGAATATATTGATAAATGCCAGAAATGTCATATGATCATTGCTCATATGCATTGCCATAAATACGCCACTACTGATGACCACAGAGTACCAGACCGAATGATTCCGTGAAAGAGAAACCAGAAGATATCCTCTGCAAATCACTTCCTCTGCCATCCCCTGTATCATATATCCTACAAAGTAAAGCACGATATAACCCGGTATCATGTCCGCTGACACTCCCCCGAAATGCACGGCCCCGGTTCCTATGCAGAACAGATAGGCTCCTCCAAAAAGAACAACTGCCCACAAAAGTCCCTTGATATATTGAACTAGAATATGCCCTCTGGTAAATCCCATAGAGGAAAAAGAGCGTTTCTCAATCAAACGGCAGTATCCGACGTACAGTGCGATCAATAAAATCTCTGCAAACAACGTATAGATCAACAGCCATTCCGGCTGTGCCTGCAGCAACGCACTGTATTTATCCATATCCACACTGCCGTTCCATAAGCCTCCTGTCACATCAGAACTGCCGGCTCTTTCAAACCAGGATGCCGCCTCCGGTCTGCTGGCTATATATACGAGAAGCCCTGGCACCATGGCCATGGCTTCTACAAAAATAGATATCACATACAGCAGGATAAAGATTGCCATCTCTCTCCACATACTATGCGCTTTTGTATTCCCGGCATCCTTCATAAATGCCGGCATTTTTATCTCTTTCATATATTATTTCAATTCCTTCAGGAAGGTCTCGATACGATCAAGTCCCTTCTCAATCTGCTCCAGCGAGATTGCATAAGACAGACGGATATGATCCGCAAATCCAAAATCAGCACACGGAACTACTGCTACATTGTACTCTTCAATCAAAATCTCTGCCATCTTGGAGGTATCCTCGATCTTTGTTCCCTTATAATCCTTACCGAGAACATCGCTGACATCCACGAATACATAAAATGCACCCATCGGCTCAATCGTGCTTACATAAGGCATTGCACAGATTCTCTGATACATATACTGACGACGCTTATCAAACTCTGCATGCATCTTTGCCACGGAATCCTGTGGACCGTTCAGAGCCTCTACAGCAGCCCTCTGTGCAATAGAGTTCGGATTGGAGGTCTGATGACTCTGTACACTGCTCATCATCTTTGCGATCTCCTTAGAAGATCCTGTATAACCAATTCTCCATCCTGTCATCGCATAGCTCTTTGCAAGACCACTACATGTAATGGTTCTGTCATAAATTTCCTTACCAAAGGAGGCAATGCTGATATGCTTCTGATCGCCATAAACAAGATTTTCATACATCTCATCGGCAACCACATAAATATCACTCTCTACTACCACATCAGCGATAGCACGAAGCTCCTGCTCCGTATAAAGCATTCCGGTAGGATTGTTTGGTGTATTCAGTACAACAGCCTTTGTCTTATCGGTAATGGCTTTTTTCAGATCCTCTGCCTGCAGCTTGTAGCTCTGCTCCTTGGTGGTCTTTACGATCACCGGTACACCGCCGGCCAGTTTAACGATCTCAGGATAACTGAGCCAGAATGGTGCCGGAATGATCACCTCATCTCCCGGATTGATCAGTGCTGTAAAAATATTGGTCAGAGAATGTTTTCCTCCATTGCTGATCACAATCTGATCCGGTGCATAATCAAGTCCATTAAATGACTTAAATTTCCTGGAAACAGCTTCCTTGAGCTCATTCGTTCCGGAAGCCGGTGTATATTTTGTAAATCCATCATGAATTGCCTGAATTGCAGCATCACAGATATTCTCCGGTGTATTAAAATCCGGCTCTCCTGCGCCGAAGCCTACAACATCCTTCCCCTGCGCACGCAGTTCCTTTGCCTTTGCAGTAATCGCCAATGTAGAAGATGGCTTTACCGCTGCTGCTTTTCTGGATAATTCTAATGACATAATAATTGCCCCTTTCCTTGGTAATACTTAGTAAAATATGAAAATCTCCTTTCAAATTTATACCACAAAGCGAGGATTGCGTCAATGTATAATTGTATACAATTTTAATCTTTTTAACTCAATCCCTGTATTTTTCTAATAATTTACTGTCCTACGGTAATTTCCGCCCCCTTACTGTTTTCCTGTCCCAATGCACTTCCATAGATAAATTTCTGCATTGCCCTGACATTCTTGTCCAGGGAATCCGGAAGGATAACAGACATACTGCGGACTCTGGTAATCTTATATGCTCCCTCCACCGGCACATTCAGGGTCTCTAACTTGGAATTGTGGCTTCGAACCTCCACTCCCTGATACAGATAATTAACCAGATCTGCCTTGTCAATATTGGTTTTCACCAGCGGCATCAGCTTTGGCACCATAGCGATCAGCTCCAGTGCCGATTTGTCCATCAGCTTTTTGTAAATTGCCGACATTACGGTACGATGGCGAAGTGTTCTTGCAAAATCTCCGTACTGTCCATCCTTCTGTACATAACGGATCCGCGCATAGCCCAGTGCCTGATTGCCATTCATATGATTCACACCCACATGAAGCGTACGGTTTGATCTTTCTGAAATATAGTTGGTCTTATTCAGATATGCCACCTCATCCTCTGCCAGCTTGATATCTACACCGCCCAGGGCCTCGATCACCTGCTGGAAGGAATCAAAATTCACAAGTACATATCCATCCACGTCAATACCGAAGTTTTTATGGATTGTTTTTAGAAGCGTCTTCATGCCGCCATTGTGATATGCCGCATTGATCTTATTGTCCGAAAAACCCGGTATCTGCACATAAGTATCACGCATGATCGAAGTCAGACGCAGCGCACCATCCTTTCGGTTCACCGTAGCGATCATAATGCTGTCCGTTCTGCCCCGGCCTCCTCCGATGGCTTCCTCGCCACAGACAAGAATATTGATCACGTCCTTTGACTGGCTCACGCTGTCTGCACTGTCCAGATGAATCTTATCCGGATCAATCTCTTTCAGATCTTCAATGCCGGTATCCTGGTCGAAATACTCTTCCTGTGCTTTTTCATTATCGTTATTTTTAACATAAATCTTGCCATAATTATAGCTGAACACACCATAAGCAATCCCGATAATAACAGCAAGTGCTGCCACCACACCGATCACAATCTTTGCCCAAACAGGCAGTTTTCTCTGCTTCGGCATATCGTCCGAAATTTCCGGAATCTCTTTTTTGTCTTTGTCCTTCATATGAATCTCCATTTTGTTTTGTTAAATCACAACAGGACAGAGCCGTACCCTGTCCCATTTGAATTTAATTCTTAAAGCTGTGAATTGGCGCAGGAATACGTCCGCCTCTGTTAATGAACGCACTGCAGTCAAAGGAATTGACCGGCATTACCGGTGCATATCCCAATAAGCCACCAAACTCGACGGTATCCCCAACTTTCTTGCCAATTACCGGAATCAGACGCACAGCCGTTGTCTTCTGATTCACCATACCGATCGCCATCTCATCCGCAATAATACCGGAAATTGTAGTTGCCTTAGTATCTCCCGGAATGGCAATCATATCAAGACCTACCGAACATACGCAGGTCATAGCCTCAAGCTTCTCTAAAGTCAACGCTCCATCCACAACGGCATTGATCATGCCCTGATCTTCACTGACCGGAATAAATGCGCCACTTAAGCCGCCCACATAAGAAGATGCCATAACGCCGCCTTTTTTCACCTGATCATTCAAAAGAGCAAGGGCTGCTGTAGTACCCGGAGCACCGGCTCGTTCCAGTCCCATCTCCTCAAAGATATCAGCAATACTGTCACCGATCGCCGGAGTCGGAGCCAGAGAAAGATCAATAATACCAAATGGAATATTTAATCTTCTGGATGCCTCTCTTGCAACAAGCTGACCTACACGGGTAATCTTAAACGCTGTCTTTTTCACCGTTTCACAAAGAGAACCAAAGTCCGTACCATGCTCTGCCTCTAATGCCTTTCTCATAACACCTGGTCCGCTGACACCGACATTGATAATAGCATCCGCCTCCGTAACACCATGAAAGGCACCTGCCATAAACGGATTGTCATCCGGCGCATTACAAAATACTACCAGCTTTGCACAGCCAATGCTGTCGTTTTCTTTTGTATATTCTGCTGCCTGCAGGATAATCTCACCCATCATCTTGACTGCATCCATATTCAGTCCGGTCTTGGTAGAGCCCAGGTTAACAGAGCTGCAGACAAAATCCGTCTCTGCCAGAGCCTGCGGAATAGAACGGATCAACAGTTCGTCCGCCTCGGTCATTCCCTTTGACACAAGGGCACTGTATCCACCGATAAAATTGATTCCAAGGGTCTTGGCTGCACGATCCAGAGTCTTTGCGATCGTCACAAAATCCTCCGGCTTCTTGCATGCGGCGCCACCCACCAATGCGATCGGAGTCACTGAAATTCTCTTATTTACAATGGGAATTCCATACTCACGCTCAATCGCCTGTCCGGTTGGTACCAGATTCTTTGCCACAGTCGTAATACGATTATAGATCTTTTCATTTAACGCATCCAGATCGCTATCAATACACTCCAGAAGACTGATACCGATCGTAATGGTACGCACATCGAGATTTTCTTTCTCGATCATATTATTGGTCTCTAACACTTCATTTATGTTTATCATTGTCATCCTCCACGTCTCTCCAGCCCCAGATTTCGGAGCCATCAGTGTAACATCACTAGTACAGCGAAGTTGCGAAGCAACTTCTAATATGAACTCGTCAGAGTTCATTATATTCTGTGCATCTGGTCAAAAATATCCTCACGCTGTGCATGGATAATACAACCCAGCTCTTTGCCAATCTCTTCCAGATCTGCCGCAAAGGTATCAAAATCGCTATCGCATTTTGCTGTGTCAACGATCATCATCATATTAAAGAAACCGTCTACGATCGTCTGGGAAATATCCAGAATATTTACCTGATGATCTGCAAGATAAGTACATACTCCCGCAATAATTCCAACGCTGTCTTTTCCAACTACTGTAATTACAATCTTTCTCATGATTCCCTCATTTCCGCCTTGCTGCTATCGCCGCTTCGGCTTTTATTTTCTTATATTTTAAATTTAATAACTTAAAATGATAATTCATTTATTGGTGCTTTCCATTAGAGAGCTGATTCCAGAAAATCCATGGATAACTGCCCTGTCTCCGTATTCTGCTCATTTCCACCTGTCAGCACAAGTTTAGAAGGTTTATCCCTTTTTGCCACCGACAGATCAAAGGGCAGTACATTCATCCCCAATTCTTCCCACAGCTTACATTTGACCGCTTCATAAGCAAGCTCCGGATAATTATTTTCCTTGGAAAGATGTGCCAGGAAGATATATTTCAGATCATCATGAAGAAGCCGGCATAAAAGCTCTCCCGCATCCTCATTGGACAAATGTCCCCGTTCACTTAAAATACGACATTTTAATGAATACGGGTAGGGTCCTGTTTCCAGCATACTGATGTCGTGATTTGCCTCCAAAAGAATGACCTCACTCCCCTCCAGATGAGAGATCGTGTAGTCATCATAAACACCTAAGTCTGTCGCCATACCAACCTTGTGGCCGGAAGCCTCTACTGTATAGCACACCGGGTCTGCCGCATCGTGAGACATATGAAACGGTGTCACTTCCAGACTTCCAATCGTCACCGGACGATCTGCATAAACCTGATATAAATGCTCCATAGTCACAAGCCCCTTGCTGTCCTTCTGACGGATTCCATCCAAAGTTCCGGCAGTGCCGTAAATCGGCACATGGAAATACTTTGTCATCATTGGAATCCCCTGAATATGGTCTGTATGCTCGTGGGTCACAAAAATCGCATCAAGACTTTCCGGTGACACATGAATCGACTTCAGACCGTCCACAATCCTTTTGCGGCTGACTCCCGCATCGATCAGAATTCTGGAATCTCCGTCTCCTATATAAATGCAATTGCCACTGCTTCCGCTGGCAATACTACATATCTGCATGATCTTTCTCTTCCTTTCCTTGTTATACCCAGTATATTTTTACCTCATCATTTTCATGTACCGGCGACGTAAAATCAGAGGATACACCATTGATCAGAGTTTCCAG
Organism: Jutongia huaianensis; assembly: GCF_014384985.1. Lineage (GTDB taxonomy): Bacteria > Bacillota > Clostridia > Lachnospirales > Lachnospiraceae > Jutongia > Jutongia huaianensis. The sequence continues at coordinate 120,035 of NZ_JACRSX010000002.1, read as the reverse complement.
ACGATTTCCTTTTGCCACGGACAGATCAAATGGATAAAAATCAAGAACATCTACGAGAATATATTCCTTTTTGTTTTTCAGTATCACCGGATCTCCATTGACTGTTATGGGCAGTTCAACACCTTCCGGTGATGTCTTTTGCAAGCCGGAAACCGGCTGCTGTGACTCTAAAGCCCCTTCTGCCGTCTGGTGATCTGACGCTCCTTTCACCTTAGGAATATCTTCTGTCACGTTACCCGGAATGCTATCGTCCGTTTTGGCATCCTCTGCATCCTGTCGCTGGGAGGATATCTCTCCGGATTCCATATCCTTCTCTGTGATATGACCTTCCGCTACCTGCTCAGCCTCCTGCATTTCTCCATTTAAAACAGCTTCCGGAACCTGTCCTTCGCCATACTCTTTTATAAGCTCCTGATAATTCGGCTCTTCCTTTTTAATCTCACAGGCAATAGTAAAATTATCATACACCTTCGTCTCCATGTCTGCTGACGCATTATTTACATATGCTCTGCCCCGGCAGACAATGTCCATAAACTCCAGCACCTGCTCCAGAGTATAATATTCCAGAATTTCTATCTCGTCATTTTCCTGTATCTCATAATACTGGGAGACCAGTTCTCCATTTACCTGTACGAACCTTGGACATGTAATGGGTTTTCTGTTAAATATAAAATGGATCGCGGAATGATACTCTTGGATCTCTCCGATTGTCATCACAGCATCCTTTCCTGCTGTAGATGCCTTGATCTCAATCTTATCATTTTGTGAAAGAGCTCCACTTAATGCGCTTTCTTTCCCATTGAGATTTACCACTGCAGAATCCCCCGGCTCCCCGCGTTTCATCCGTTTCTCTCCATTTACAGAATAGTTGAGTGCTTTTCCTCTCTTCGGAAAAAGGTCTTCATTCGGATATCCCATCTGCATAGCCGCATCTACTACTGTCAGTTTACTATTGTCATACAGCTTGATTCGTTCTCCGTTTAATGTCACAAATATAAAATTATTTTTCTGTTCATAATAGTTCAGGCAAATGCCTACCGGTGTCACCAGAAGAGAATCTACTTTGATATTTTTTTGTAAGAACTCTATCTGCCCCATCACCTCGGATCCCCTCAAAGCCACTCGTTCCTTCGGAATTCCAAGATTATCCGCAAGGGTCTCCTCGAAGCCCATCATTTTTCCTCCGCCGCCTACTACAAACACAGCGCTGACCGGCTTGCCTCCATTCAGCTCCTTGATCCGGTCTGCAACTCTGGTGGTAATTTCCCGCACCACCGGTTCTGCCACCTCTGCAATTTCTTCAGAAGATATTTTATGTGACAGTCCCATAATATCATGAACGGTCACCTGCTTTCGCATGGTACTCTGACATTTCATTTTCTCTGCCTCACCAAAATCCAGCAGATAATGTCTCGCCAACGCTTCCGTAATCTCATCTCCGGCAGACGGAATCATTCCATAGGCAATAATACTGCCATCATTCGTGATCGAAATATCAGATGTACCGGCTCCCACATCCACCAAAGCAATATTCAGTAAACGGAACTTCTCCGGTATCGCTACATTCATAGCCGCAATCGGCTCCAGAGTAAGATTCGCCACATAAAGACCGGCCTTTTCTACCGCAGCATAAAGACCATCCACCACCTCATCGGGCAGAAATGTAGCGATCAGTTCTGTACGGATCGTATTGGCTTTGTGTCCTTCCAGATTTGTAATCGGATAATCATTCTGATAATAGCGGATCACAGAATACCCCACACAATAAAAATGAATATCATCATTCTGCTGCTCCTGTCTCAGCAGATCATATGCCTTTTCCACACCAAGCATATCCAAGGAATAAACATGCTCATTGGTCACTACCGTCTCATAATTAAAATGCATCTCTGCACATGCTACAACCGTCTTTAAAACACGTCCGGCTGCTGCAATACAAACATCCGTCAATTTTCTCCCGATCAACTGCTCCAGCTTCTGCTTCACCTGAATGATCGTGTCCGCAACAGCCTGTATATCATGGATCTGTCCATCCAGCATCGCTCTTGTCTCGTGTTCCACCGACTCCTGTGCCACCACAACAAATCCATTTGTGGAGGTGCGATATCCTACTGTGCCAACAATACTGCGGGTACCTATATCCAGACCAAACACCAATGGTTCTGTCAGCTTCTTTACCATCGCCGCAATATTCACATTGCTTTGTGATGCTTTTGCAGCCGTTGTTTTTCTTTTTCCCGATTTTGAACCAGTTGTTTTTCTGGTCTGTACCATCTTTTTCTCTGCCATGGACTTCTCCTTTCCAACATATTTCCCATATTATTTAATTATAGCATGAAACAAAGAATGTGGTCAATAAAATTGAAGGGCCGCTGCCTTTACGCAACGACCCCTCATTTATAATAGAGAAAAGAGTAAGCAAAATCACCTTACGATCATTTTCTGTCTGTCATTATTTAATTGTAAGCTTGAATGTAACAGAAATGCTCTTCTTGAATTTGAACTTCTTACCATAGCTTGCAGGGTAGCTTGCAGTCTTATCACCATTCTGCTTGTTTCCTACTCTATTGTAGATAGAAATACGATACTTGTTTGGATCCTCTTTCTTCTCAAGCTGACCGGCTGCAACAGCCTTCATACCGGAAACTTTCTTTCCATCGCACTTAACAGAAACACCGGAAACCTTAATCTTCTTTGCACTGTGATCCTTAAGAATATCCTTGATATCAACATAGAATACCTGGGCGTCTACATTCTTAGATTTCTTGTTTTTAAGAGTAACTGTATATGTAGCAGTACCTTTCTTGTTCTTTACTGTAACAGCAGTCTTGTTGGTATCCTTAGAAGAATCATTACCGCCAGCCCAGTTCCATTTTGTGTCAGCATAACCCATAACAGCTTTGTAGCTGCTGGCTGCGCTTGCCTTTGTACCAGTGTAAGCAACACCGGAAACTGCTACTGTAGCTGCTAATGCTACCGAAAATACTCTCTTAATTGTCTTTCTCATTGTATCGTCCTCCTGTGATTATTATATTTTTGCGGAATACCCTTTGATTTTCAAAAAATATATCAAAGTTGCACACCTCATTGACATAATTATTGTATCGCCAATGTGACATTTTGTCAACTTTTTATTGCTATTTTTTATATTTTTGTATATTTTGACTGATTGATCACTTTATTTCATAGAAAATTCCCCGGCAGAGTACTTTGCCCTGCCGGGGAACTGATATTTGTCCTTTATTTATTAATAATGTTATCCTTCAATAGTAATACATTTCTTATTTTCCGCCGATTGCCCATCTTTCTTCGGAACCTTCAACTGCAAAATACCATTTTCAAATTTCGCAGAAATCTCATCCTCTGTAATATCTTCACCAACATAAAAACTTCTGCTCATACTGCCGGCATAACGCTCCTTACGGATATACTTTCCGTTTTTCTTTTCCTTGGTATCTTTATCCAGTCCCTTGGCTGCTGAAATTACAATACATCCATCCTTTAGCTGTGCTGTAATCTCATCTTTCTTAAAACCAGGCAGATCAATATCTATCTCATATGCATCGTCTGTCTCCCGGACATCCGTCTTCATCAGATTCTTTGCATGTTTTCCGTACAATGCTTTCTTTGCCGGATACATTGCCTTTTCAAAATCCTTCTCAAACGGAAAATCCTCCATCCAGTCATCAAATAAATTTTCTCCAAAAATACTAGGTCTTAACATAAGTCATTACTCCTTTCCTTCTTGTGACAAGTGTCGGAAATATGAGTTTCCCAATGAAGCTTCATAGGCACTTAGACTTTAAAACCTTTTCTTATCTTCGAAATATGTTATAGCACTTTTTGTTAGCCGCGTCAATGGTTGAGTGCTAATTTTGTGTGAAACTTTTGTGAACGATACACATATCCGCTATTTTGTTCCAATCTGCTTATCATAAGTGAGAATATGATCCACAAGCCAATCCGTCACGATCGACAAGATCTCATCAATCGTTTCCTCCTGATGCTCATCAATCGAATCCAGATTCCACTCCGCCATCTGTCTGCGCAGGACATCATGCTGTACCTTCTGCATAAACATGTTTTTGTAACCAATAGACTCCATATAAGCTTCTTCGTGAGCAAAATGCGTGTCTGTATAATCCCGAAGCTCCTCCAGAATGGAACGGATCTCGTCATATTTGTCATGCACAAATTCTTTGTTTTTCAGCTCGTAAATCTGATCTGCTATCTCAAAAAGACGTTTATGCTCCTGATCGATCTGATCAATTCCCGTCTTAAATTCCTCTTTAAACTCGTACATAAGAATCATTCATTCCTTTCTCAGCCGCCGGCTCTGTGACTGCGTTCCAGAACCCAGCGGTATAAAAATAAAGTTTTTACGCTGTCTCCTATCCAAAATAGCCCTGTGATTTCTTTCCGTCTTCTTTTGCCTGACCATAGGTTTTGTAATGCTCAATCACCTCAGCCATCTGCTCATCAGACAGCACATTCGGAGTCGAGATTGCCATTGCACGCCACTCAACCTGAGCACACCACTCACATGTCATAGCGACTGCAAATGCCTTCTCCAAAGAGTCACCATATGCAACCATGCCATGATTTGCCATGAGAAGCGCCTTACTGTCAGTACCACGGAGACACTCACGAACCGCAGCTGCCAGCTCCGGTGTTCCATATGTAAAATAAGGTACTGTTGGCACCGTTGCAACACCGGTATCTGCGATTGCATAATGAGTCGCCTTTAAGTCAACACCGGCACAGGCAAGTGTTGTACAATACATAGAATGTGCGTGAACGACTGCACGGGCATCCGGTTTCTCCAGATAAAATGCAGCATGAAGCCCATTTTCGCTGGAAGGCTTGCGCTTTCCATCCACAACATTGCCCTGAAGATCCATAACAACGACATCCTCCGGCGTTGTCTGTGCATAAGGAATCCCTGATGGGCTGATTGCCATATATCCTGTCTCCGGATCATAAATACTGATATTTCCGGCAGTTCCAATAGTCAGACCTGACGAAATAAGCTGATTACCATAATCTACGATTTTCTTTCTGATTTCTTCTAATAACATAATATCCCTGTCCTTTTCTCAAATTTTATCAGCCTGTAGCTGCTCTTTTTATTTTAACATACCAGTCTTGATTTCTCTACATAAATTTTGTGATCTGCGCCTATGTTGCTGAGCCTTTATCTTACTGGTCAATCCGGAAATGCATCGGAATCCCGTTCTTGTACTTGAGCACCGGCTCTCCCTTGATCAGCGGCAGAAAGTAATTCAACGCATCTACCGTGACATTATTGCCCTCCGGAGAGATCCATTCCACCGGAAATTTCTTCTCCTTATTTGCTACATCCTGAACAGGACATGGAATGATCTCTACCCGATACGGATTATTGCTGATCCGTTTAAACGCTGCCATAATACCACTCTGATGATACTCAATGCCAAATTCTGCGGCGGCTCCTCCAATACGCTCAGACTCCTCCAGATCTGTCAAAGAAGCGGCATGACTGCTGCAACGCTGCATCACATTTAACTCAATGGAACGCACCTTACACTGAAAATGCTTTGCCGTGTACTCCTCCAGTTTCTTTCCAATGCCGGCATTTTGTGTATGGCCAAAGGCATCCTTCGCCTGTTCCTCTGACCCTCCATCCGGGAACGTCACGCCCTCTGAAACAGCGATGATAACTGCCTTATATCTTGTCATGGCATTTTTGACATCCTGAATATACTGCTCTAAAGTAAATGTACTCTCCGGCAGATAGATCAGGTGGGGCGCCGGCTCTCCGTTTGCCCGAAGAACACAGGAGGAAGCGGCAAGCCATCCGGCATCCCTTCCCATGATCTCTACAATAGTGACGGATGGAATCGAGTAAACCCGTGAATCCCTGATAATCTCCTGTAAAGAAATCGCCACATACTTTGCTGCAGAGCCAAAACCGGGCGTATGATCTGTCTCCATCAGATCGTTATCAATAGTCTTTGGAACTCCTACAACACAGATATCAATCTGCTCCCTCTTAAGATAGGCATCCAGTTTCATCACAGTATCCATGGAATCATTGCCTCCGATATAGAAAAACACCTTGATGTGATGCTTCTGAAGATTCTCAACAATCGTTTTATACTGTAAATCATCTTCCTCCAGAGACGGAAGCTTGTACCGGCATGAACCAAGAATCGTGGATGGAGTCTTCATTAGAAGATCCTTGTCCTCCTCATTCATAATAATATGCCGCAGATTGATCAAATGATCATTTATGATCCCCTCAATACCATTGAGTGCACCATAAATCTCATCCACCTCCTCCGTCTTCTCTGCCCTTGCAAATACCCCCGCTAATGTGGCATTGATCGCCGCTGTCGGTCCTCCGGATTGTGCGATTGCAATGTTAAACATGATCGAATCTCCCTTCGTTTATTTTCTCTCAGCAAAATATTCTGTGATACTGCAGATATTTTCCCCTCTATATCAGCTTCTCTGTCCATTCTGCTTCCTTAAATCCCACAAGTACTGTATCATCCTTCACTATCATGGGACGCTTTACAAGCATGCCATTTTCTGACAGAAGCTGAAGCTGCTCCTCTTCACTCATCGCAGCCAGCCTGTCCTTGAGCTGCAGCTCTCTGTAAACTGATCCACTGGTATTAAAAAATCTTTTCAGAGGAAGCCCACTTGTCTCATGCCACTTTTTCAATTCATCATAGGAGGGATTCTCCTCTGCTATATGGCGTTCTGTATACTTTATATTATGCTCGTCAAGCCACTTTTTAGCCTTCTGACATGTTGAACATTTCGGGTAACAAATAAACAGCATATCACCTGTCCTCCCTTTCCGCGATCAATGCCTCGTATTTTAACTGATAACCGATCAGTCTCGGAATATACTCCGGCGGAGTACGTCTGGCTGCCTCCCAGTCCTCCAGTGTACGCACAGGAATACCGGTATGCTCAGAAAACTTCCTCCGCGACATCCCGGTCCCTTCTCTCAACTCTCTGATCACTTTCGCTGTGTCCATAATCATCCTCCTCGCACTGCGTTTTCTTTATTGTAACACAACGAGAAGGGTTGTGCAATGTGTGAAAATGAAATAATAATAAAATTACCTAAAAAATGCTAATAGATCACATAACGGATATTTAATATTTTTTCTTTCGTCAACCATTTTGTTATTTCGGTTGACAATTTTCTTTTTTGTGTGTTACAGTAAAAAGCGTGCAAATTATTATGTTTTTATGCGAATGGAGGATACTTATGAACACAACATATGATAAAGAGGCAGATCCTGTTCTTTCCAGAGAGGATGCTATTGCCATTTTAAACACACCGGATGATCAGCTTCAGGAATTGCTCGACCGGGCTTCCGCTTTACGTCACAAATACAAAGGAAACCGTGTCAGCATCCATATTCTGACTAATGCACGAAGCGGAAACTGTTCACAGGATTGCGCTTACTGCGCCCAGTCCTGCCGTTCCAAAGCAGATATTGATAAATATAAATGGGTCGATGAGGATAAGTTATATCACAATAATGACTTTGTCAATGAGCATCATTTGTCCAGACATTGCATCGGCTTAAGCGGTATGAAATTTACCGATCAGGAAATTGAAGAATTGGCCCGCCGCATCCGCAAAATGAAAGAAAACGGAACACACCTTTGCTGCTCCATCGGATTTCTGACAGAAAAGCAGGCAAAGATGCTTAAAGATGCCGGTCTTGACCGTATTAACCATAATCTGAACAGCAGCCGTTCCTTCTACCATAATATCTGTACGACTCATACCTTCGAGCAGCGTGTGGAAAATATCCATATGCTTCAGAGACTCGGCTTTGAGATCTGCAGCGGTGGTATTGTGGGTATGGGCGAAAGTAAGGAAGATATCGTGGATATGCTTCTGGCGCTGCGGGAGATCCAGCCGGAGGCACTTCCGATCAATTTCCTGCTGCCGATCAAGGGCACTCCACTGGGAGATGCCGACACCTCCGGACTGACCACAGAATATTGTCTGAAGGTACTCTGCCTTGCCAGACTTCTGGTTCCAAAGACAGATATCCGCTGCGCTGCCGGAAGAGAAGTCTATTTTAAGGGACAGGAAAAGAAGCTTTTAAGCGTAGTCGATTCCATTTTTGCTTCCGGTTATCTGACAGAGGGCGGCCAGAGCATTGACGGCACTCTCAAAACAATCACCGATGCCGGATTTACCTATGAAATCGAATCTGCATAGTTACAAATCCATAATTTTTCAACACAAAGGAGCTTATATACAATCGCATATAAGCTCCTTATATATTTTCTCTGTATTCATCTTCCTTCTATCATTGATCCTGTTGTAAAGCATCCGGAGGAATTCCACTATCTACGGAGAGTAGAGAATCATTTTACTTTTATCTTCCGTACTTTGCTCCACGAAGAATATATTTTTACGGATCGTTCCTTCACCTTAACCGTTTTATATGCACGAATCCTTACATAATACTTTTTCTTCGCCTTGAGTTTAGAAATTGTTTTTCCTTTTGTTTTATTTTTTGATACGGTAACCGTCTTTGCGCCTTCAAATCCGGACGATGTACCATACTGTATCTCATATCCCGTTGTCTGCACCGCCTGTTTTTTCCATTTGACGGTGATTTTTTTTCTGCCTGCTTTGACCTTCGAGAGATTTACCTGCTTTGGCTCAATGGTGAATGTTCTATTTACTGTTCCATTGTAATTGCCCGCAAATGTGATGGTAACATCATAGCAGCCAACATTCTTTCGATCCTTTGCATAAGTAACCGTATAATCAGTATTGAGATTTAATTGCTTTCCTTCACTGTCTTTTACCACAAGCTGCGGCGTCTTTTCTTTCCCGTTATATGTGTAAGAGGTGTCAGACAGACAGATATCCGATGCCTTTTTTATGACCGTTTCTGAAAGTGTTTTGCCACAGACAGAGCACTTTGTCACAATCCTTCCATCACTTTCCGCAGTCGCCTGTGTCAGGGTTTCCTGTGGCGTATGACCTTTTGCACATGGATCTTCTTTTGCCCATTTTGCATAAAGCTGAATATCATATGAATCTATCTGTAAACGATTATATGTGTCCTTCGCCCAATCAACAATCCAGTCCGAATTCCCGGTATTTTTGATCAGGCTGGCATCACTTGCGGACGGAGAGGTACACCATCCCACGAATCGATATCCCTCGCGTACGGGAACGCATTCGTTAATATCAAAAAACTGGTTTACCTCATAATCCGTCGTATCAATCTCACGAATAGCAGGATCACCCTCCTTCAACTGACCTCCGTTTGGGTTAAAGGTAACCGTAAGTCCCTGCTCAAATTGTGCACTCAGGGTCTGATCACTTGTTCCTCCAAAACCAGCATCCTTTAAATTGTGTTCCCAGTCAAAGGATAAGATGGTATTTCCCTCCTTTTGACTTACATCAGAAACACCAACAAGTCCCCCAAACCATCCTTCAAAGTGATAACCGGGTCGAATCGGATTTGGCAGTACAAGCTCCTGTTTTTCCCTCTGGATATAATATCGGTCCGGCAGTGCTTTCTTCTCTTCCTCCGTAAATTCTCCATCCATCCCATAAAGCTCATACGACAAATTATAATAAGGCTCGTAAAAACGAATCGTACACCCCCAGTTGTGCGTAGACCATGCATCAACCAGCAGATCCATTCCAAACTCGCCGCCGTAAACCTGTCCTTCATCTATCGTCGAGCCGCCTCGAACCTGTTCCAGGACCATCGGAAGACCCGTATCGTTCCGGTAGCCGGCCGTCACCTGTTTCTCCCCTTTGATTGCTTCCTGTAAGGCATCCCTGCAGGTGTCATCCGATTGAAGAGACGATAAATCTCCCTTGTCATATGCCATTTTAATTACATTATATGAATTTGTCTTACCCGGAACGACCTTCGAGGTGTCCGGGGTACTCCGCACCAATGCATCTGTATACCATCTTGCCTCTCCTCCCTCTTCACCATCCGGCTTATTCAGGGTAAGTGTTGCATGAAGATATCTCGGCCATGCTGTAAGGCGTGTCGTACCACTTTGTAATTTTTCATAAGAAAACTCATACTTTGGCTCTGTATAAAACACTTCACCGGGCATGATCAGCTCATCACTGATATCCCAGTTATTTTCCTCCCGCAATACATGCTCTGAAGAAGAATACTGTGTAGTATGATCCGTTTCCTGTGCAAAAGCCGGTACCGGCATAGAACCGCATACCGTACACAACGCGATCAAAAGGCTTGCTGCGCACCGTATAATATAAGTTATTTTGTTTTTTTTCATATGAAAACCTCCTCCTTTTTCATAATATATCTGCTTCAACCTTCCCACACCAAGAACTATAATACGCCCATACTGTTTCTGATGTTCCGGGGTATTGAATATGATTTTTGCCCTTTAACGACCTGAATACCCAGATCTGTGTCCGGAGATTTCCCTGTCACTAACAGCTTGCGGGAAGTCTGAATATCTGAATTATAACTTTGAATGTCCTATGCATCTATTCTCCTTTCCAAACAGTCAATGCCATTTTGGAAATTTTCGTATTGTGTTGCGCTTCAATCGCTGTATAATAATATTAAAGATATTTCAAGGACAAGGAGGAGTCAAAATGCTTTTTAAAGATAAACTTGCCGAATATATAGAACTACTGGATTGCACTGCCAGAGATTTATCGGAATACTCCGGACTTTCTCCTGCAACCATAAGCCGTTACCGTTCCGGTGACCGCATCCCCGAAGCAGGATCAGAGAACTTTCCGAATCTCGTAGAAGGAATCGTTTGTATTGCCCAAAAGAAGAAAATTGCTGATATCACAATATCATCCGTGACAAATGATTTTTTACCCCTTCTCAAAAACAGTGCGGTAGATATGAAAAAGCTTCCAAATAATCTGAACAAACTGCTGGATATTCTGCCCATCAGTGTTTCTGAGCTTTCCAGATTTTTAAATTATGATGCCTCCTATATTTCCCGTATCAGAAACGGACACCGGCAGCCCGCCAACCCGGAAGAATTTCTTTCCGGTGTTACAACTTTCGTCGTCCGCCGCTGCCACGAAAATCCGCAAAGAGCATTGGTTGCAGACTTGATCGGCTGCAAATCCGATGATCTGAAAGATCCTGACATTTACAAAGCATTACTCTTCGAATGGCTTACAACCGGATCGGCCAATACAAAAAATTATATGAAAAATTTTCTTGAGAAATTAGATGAATTTAATCTGGATGAATACATACGGGCAATCCACTTTAATGAGTTAAAAGTGCCTTCGGTTCCTTTTCAGCTTCCGACCTCCAAAAATTATTTCGGATTAAAAGAAATGATGAACAGTGAACTGGCTTTTTTGAAGGCAACTGTACTTTCCAGATCCCTTGAACCCGTCATCATGTACAGCGATATGCCCATGGGCGAAATGGCAAAAGACCCCGATTTTCCCAAAAAGTGGATGTTTGGTATGGCTATGATGTTGAAAAAAGGATTGCATTTAAACCAGATCCACAATATCGACCGTTCCTTTGAAGATATGATGTTAGGACTGGAAAGCTGGATACCAATGTATATGACAGGACAGATTTCTCCCTATTATCTCAAAGGGACACAGGACAATGTTTTTTCTCATTTTCTAAAGGTGTCAGGAAGTGTGGCATTGACCGGAGAAGCCATCAAAGGTTACCATCGTGAAGGAAAATATTACCTGACCAAAAACAAGGAAGAAGTAAATTATTATAAAAAACGTGCAAACCGCCTTCTATCAAAAGCATCTCCTCTGATGGAAATATATCGTGAGGATCATTCACCGGCTTATAATTCTTTTTTACAGGAGGATGCAGAAACAGAAGGAAACCGGTATGCTATTTTGTCCTCCTTATCATTACATACAACGACAACAGAATTCATTACCCGGATTTTAAATCATAATCAGATTCCCCAGGAGGAACAAATGCAGATCCAGCAGTACATTTCCGGGCAGCGTGAGATTGCAGACAAAATCCTGTTCCACAGCCGCATTACGGAAGAAATCCCAGTTCTTTCAAAAGAAGAGCAGGAACAGTTTCCAATGGTGCTGCCTCTTTCCGGCATGTTCTACAAAAAAGACATCATTTATACCTGGGAGGATTATCAGGAACATTTGCGCCTGATACAGGAATATAAAAAACAGCATTCCGGCTATGATTTCGTAGAAAATACCGCCCCCGCTTTCCGCAATATCCAGATTTGTATCCACGAAAAGAAATGGGTAATGGTATCAAAGAACAAGACCCCTGCGATCCATTTCCTGATCCGCCATCCAAAAATGCGGGATGCCTTTGAAAATATGGTGATTCCGTTTTTTGAGTAGGTGGTGGGAATGCATTGAACACCAACTATGTCACCGGACAAGATATACTCTTTGTTGTCCATATCAATCACCTGCAAAGCCCCCTGGGCTTTGTTTATTGTTTTTTCTCTACTGGCTCACCCGTAAACATATCAACATAATATCCCCTACACCAAAAATGTCGATTTCCATACTTATATTTCAAATTAGGTGGAATCTCTGCCAATAAATGAATATAATTGATCTTGGCACACTTCCCCCTTGATAATATTGACACCTTTACGTTGACATAGCATTTTAATAATATCGCATATATCCTCCTTTAACTTACCATACGCTACTTTTCTTCTGTACTTCGGTGCAAAAACAATATGGTACTTACAATTCCATTTAGTATATAATAAACTGTTACTGTTGTTCATATGCCCTAACAATGCATGGGAGCTTATACACAATTACGTATAAGCCCCCTATTTTAGCTCTATTTCTAACCAAACAACATCCTGGCGGCTTCTTCCAATTTTCTCCTTTCCCCGGAATCATCATAACCGCTCTCTTTGTCATCAATCCCCTTGACCAGATCTATAAAAACAGTCCACTGCGGTTGCAGTAAAAATATATTCTTTTGACACCATTTCGTTTCACTCTTGCCTCCACGTTGCCCTCCGGATAGAGTTTGAACATTTGGATACTATCCACAGAAGCTGCAGCAAAACGCCATGGCAATGAACGACTGCTTCTCCCATGCTATGAATGATATTTCCAACAGATAAAGAAAAACTCACCATAAAACAATATATTGATGTTTCAGTAAATAGAACCATCTAGTCCTCTTCAAAAACAGAGTTACTCTTTACGCAAAAAAATAACAAAAGTCAATGCTCATAAATAATTTACCTAGAATATTGACTTATCTTCTGCATATGCTATACTATGAATACGCTAACTCGTGATGGATACGGCTGGGTTCCCGAATGGGAGTAGGTGTAAACCAAGAATTCCTTTGCCCCTGGGGTCAGCTTATTTTTTTCTCTTTTTCAGGTTTTCTATTATGTTTTCAGGATCTTTCATTACTTCCCCAACTATTAATTCTATTTCTTGCACAATTTTTCTACTAGCCTTTTAGTAAATTAGTCATCGGAGAACTGTTTCCGCATAAAAGGCATCGTCTTACCCCGAAATCAGGACACTATTTCTTTTCGTTTTCCTCTAATTCCAACATATACTTATCGAAGTCAGACATAAATAATCTATCCTGAACAACACGATATTTTTCAAATTCAGTTTCAGCTTTTGCCTTGGCAATTTCTGCTGTAATTTTACCTGCATCCTGAAGAACCTCTCTGTCATCAGCCATCAGAAATAAATCCAAACGCTTTGACCAGTCCTCCATTGTCATTGGAATATGACGTTCTGCACGGTCTTCTGCCAAATCCAAATAAGCAGATACAATACGCTCCAATGAACGCATTTCCTGCTCACTCAAATAGTTCTTAGCAACGCTCACATCACTTTTTACTATTTTGCCATCCGGTGCTGCTGCCCATGTAGTCAATCCCATATGCGGCTTATCTGCATCTACGCGCTCATAAATCAACTCTGCTGCCGTATGACCATGAACTGCATAATGCATCTTGTTCTGTACCTTTGCAAAGAACTGCTTGGTTGTTTTTGCAGTACGGTCATAATCAAGAGCTGTAGCATATATGTCGGTTATCTTCTGATAAAACCTACGCTCAGACAAACGAATTTCTCTAATCTGCTCAAGCAAACGGTCGAAGTATTCTTTTGTAAGCACTGAACCACCATTTTTCAGACGTTCATCATCCATGGCCCAGCCTTTGATGGTATAGTCCTTGACAATGCTGTTGGCCCATTTACGAAACTGTACCGCACGCTCATTATTCACTTTAAAGCCGACTGCGATAATCACTTGAAGATTGTAATGTGCCACCTCTCGGCTCACTTGGCGTGAACCTTCCTTTTGAACTATTAAGTATTTCTTAATAGTTGAATTGCGCTCCAATTCTGAATCGTCATAGACCTTCTTTATATGTTGATTAATCGCAGCCACACTTACGTCATACAACGTGGCCATCATCTTCTGTGTGAGCCATATATTCTCATCCTCGTAGCGCATTTCAAAACTGTCCTGCTGTTCGCCGACAGAGGCAACATAGGTCAAATATTCTGCTGCACTGGAACGGATTGTTACTTCATCTTTTTTCTTTTTCAAATTGGATTTCCTCCTTATTTCGTCCCAAAATCTTTATTCTGTCTGTGCATCAAAAGACTGCTTCACTATCTCCATAATCTGTTCTAGTTCATCCTGGTGCTCCATAAATAACTCAACATCTCCATTTCCCCAACGACCTAAATCGGTAATATCCTTACAGATTCCATTAGGATCGTTAACCTCAGTAAACTTCATGTTAATTGAAATACGCAATCTTTGTTTCTGAAAAACAATATCAACAAAATTAGTATCCAGCTTATATGCTACATACAACTTTTTATACTCCCTCTTTACATCCGGAGATAAATTCATAATGCGTTTATCCAAAGATGTAAACAACATTTTTGTAAATGCATTTATATCATATGTCTCTAAAGAATACTTCTGTGCTGTTTTCTTTTCTTCCTGATATGGTGCAAGTTCCACATTTGTTAGAGAAGGATATGGCCAAATAGATTCTGCTTTTTTTGCGAGCATGTTTGCTCTCTCCTGAATATGCTTTTCATTCCACTCATTTAACAACACTATATATTTATTGAGCCTGAGTGCACTTTCTTTGAAACCTCCTGGCATATTCATTTTTTCCCTAAAAGGTCTATCACTCATCTCAGAGTTATATGCAGTCAAAGTAAGGTTTCCAATTGTATGTAAATATTTTTTCTGGACCTCGTGCCAATCAGCACCGAGATCAGCTTGCCACTCCGAAGAAAGATTTTTATTTTGTGGCATTATATGCTCTATGGTATAATTTTCTATAATAATTGGAGCCTTCTTTTCAAAATTCTCCAAACGGCTAAGAATATAATTTCTAGCACGCATATTATAAATATCACGGCTTACAAATGCACCTTCAAATTTATCGTTATCCGGGAATTCTTTATAAGTATCCTGCATCACGAAAAATGCCTTAACAGAATTCAGGTAATCATCTGGTCTGATATAATTCTTCAACGTTGCAAATGTTTTGTTCATCGAGTTAGTCGGGATCTCGCAAATTGCACGTCTCAATACATAGCTAATACAAAGTTTCAAAATTTCCTTCAACTCATCTGACGTTATTATTCCGTCTGTACAATCATGATGAATCTTCAATAAGAATGGATAGGATACTTCCATTCTTAAATCAATAATATCCTCATATAATTTCTTTAGATCCAAATCAGAATTCCGCTTGAATACAATATTTGTATAGTATTTTGCATAATCCAGTAAATCTTGGCAAAGTTCTCTGATGGTTCCAAATTCACAATTTAAATGATACAACTTAAATTCCTCATATACACGTCCTTGCTTTGGAATACGGGCAAGTTTCATTGTCAGGTAATGACGAAAGAAAGCATCCATTACTGTTCCTTGTGTTTCATAAACAAACAATTGCTCCATAGGACGCCAGAGATGCTCATATACATATATTTGCTCTGATGGCTCCAGTCCCATCAAAACATAATTGCGAATCAAATCGGATTCGGAAAGTTCCTTACCGGTAGAATTCAAGCTTTCAAAAATTGCCTGTGCATCGTCAACAGCACGATCCAATGTAATATTAACAATTTGCAATTTTCCAATTGACTCATATACCTCAGCAGGAAGAATTTCTTTATCTGCTAATTTATCAGCAAAAAACTTGTAATTTTCAATCAATCTTGATCGAGTGCCCTCTGCTATTGGCTTTTCCTCAACAAGATTTATGAGAATATCCCGATCTGTTTCAGTCAACAGTAATTTATATCGCTCATCACCATTTTCATACTCATTTTTTAAAAGCATATTATCTATACGACGAGCATTGATTGATGTATCACCTGGATTCTTGATTGCATAATCGCGCAGAGCCAAAAGAAGCAGTGTTAATGTAGTCATTCGCTGTTGACCATCAATAATCATATATTTCTGAACACCTGTCGGCATTGCCTGTTCAGCGATATTAACAATAGATCCAACAAAATGACCCACTTTTCCTTTTCTCTGCATTTCTACAATATCATTCCAAAGTCGTTTGCACTGTTCTATATCCCAGCTATAGAATCTCTGGTAAACAGGAATTAAAAACTGTTTATTTCCATTCAGTATCTCATAAATATTACCTTTACGTGCATCCATATTATACCCCCGTTACTTCTTTTCTCCATAAGGAGCCGGTGTCTCTGCTACCATACTCAGTTCTGTTTCCGACACATATTTATAAAGCTTTTCCTCTGCTCGCGGTTCCACATTATCCGTCCAAAGCTCACACTGATTGATTACTGTGTTTATTGCAAAATCATAATCTTCCGGTGGATACTTATATTTCTTAAGAAGACGCTTAACCATCTTTCGCATCTGAGCCCTTGCTGTTTCTTTCTTCTGCCAATCAATGGTACGATTCTTCCTTTCTACCTAAATAGTATACCACAATCTACGCTGTCTTTGTTGTGCTTTTTTCAGTTTTGAACCATTCCTTTGCATTCGGAACAACTTTTTAATACTCATGCTTTACAGACTTGGTACACACTCAGAATTATTCAAAATTAGGTTTATAAAGCAGAATAGTAATTCAGAAATCAAGAATACACAAAGTTAGCTTAAGGATGTCGAGAAGTTCCTTCCTGCCTCTGCTGCATTTATCGTTTTAATTTTCGATATTCGCTCGGAGTAATTCTATAGCGTTCCTTAAACACTCTATTAAATGTTCTCTGGCTGTCAAAACCACTATCCAAACAGATGTCAAGGATTGTATCGCTGGAATTCACTAACCTTGTACATGCATAGCCCAATCTGGCATCATTAAGATACTGATTGAAATTGCGATGAAATGTTTTAGAAAATACTCGTGACAAGACATACTTACTTACTCCAAGATCATGCGCCATCTCCTCTAGAGAAAATTTTTTTCTAAAATTTCCTGATATATATGATACCGTTCGGTATATCAAATCATCGCTTCCCACACAACTTTTTTCCACCAATTCCATTTTTCCTATACATCTTGCCAGCACAATTTGAACATAAGCTTGAACAATCATGGGGTCTTTTTTCTGCATTTGGATAATTGCCTGAATTGCATTATAAACATCCGGTTCGATCTGCCCCGCACGAATAACCGGATATTCAGGAGCATATCCTTGTATTTTATCTTCAAATACTCCTGCAAAAGAAGACGGAACCAAGATATAATCCGCCCGGCTCGTTTTCTCTGAAAACACTTGATAATGATGAATAATATCGGAAAAGACGAATCCGACATCACCCTTTTCCATATGATATAGTTCCTGCCCCACTCCCATCTCAAGTGTTCCTTCCGTTACGCACACAATTTCCAATGCATTATGTAAATGTGGAGATACATGTTTTGACACTCTTTGCGCCGCATATACCTCTTCCTTTGTTTCCTTAAATGTAAAATGCATTGATACGTCTCCCCTTTATTACTTAATTTTTGATTTTCTCTGCAACATTTGTCTACATTTTCTTTTAATTTGGCAAGCATTCTTATCCAGCCTGTCCTATAATGAACTTGCAAATAAGGAAAGGAGGAATACAAAATGAACAAATTCAAAAATTATATGAACAACCTTTTAGCTTTCTATGAAGGATACTTTGAGCATGTATATCATGCATAATCTGGCTAAAAGGACTATTTGTGAAAACTGAATACTGAAAAAGCAGACCACTTCACAAATGTGAAATGGTCCTTTTTTTATATGCACTCCAAAAATTTTTTGAAGGCAGCTTGTCCTTCCGGTGTTCTTTTGTAAACACCTGCGCATCGTGTTATGAGATATTCCTTGCGTTTCGCTGAAAATAAATGCTTTTTCATCTGTATATCCACGCCAACAAGACAGGACACGGTCAGCAGCCCCTACCAACGACTCTGTGTTATTCCCTTTGTAGACGAATAACAGACATAGGCCATTTCACAGTTCCTGCATGAATATCTGGAAATTATTTTAATGAAATTTCTGTCTCATAAGGTGTTTTAGCCATTGCGAACTCATATTCTCCCCCTTGAAAATGATCATGGCTTAATATGGATCCACCTACAATTGGCAAATCTGCATTTGATCCTACTGTATAATGTGGAAACTGTTTTACAAAATCCAACAATTTGGCAAAAACTGCCTTATTAATTTTCATTGGAATATGTCGATCATTGAAGACAATACATTGTTCGTTATAGTACACATACGGCGAATACTGTAAATTGTACTGTTCTCCACACAATGTAATCGGAATAATTCTGTGATTTTGTCTTGCCGGATGAGAAATATGTCCGGCGTAACCTTCATTTTCTTTGCACAGCAAACAACTCGGATACCCCGATTTTTTTGCTTTTCCTGCCTTTGCAATATCACGAGGATCTTTTTCCGGTTTTGATAAATTGATGGTTATATCCATTGCACCAAATTCTGTATTTGCTGTCCATTTCTCATCCTTTGCAATTCGATCTTTTCTAATATAATTTGTTGCCTGGCTAAACTGATAATAAAAATCTGTGACAATTCTCTTTCTGATCTAACCTCTTTCGCTGTTCCTTCATGCCCTGTCAATTGAAATAATTCCAGAAGGCGATTCGTCACATATACTTCATCTTCCGGATCAACCAATCCCTGGTTCAATCCATACGCCACAAGTTCATTGATATACTCATTAATCATGACACCTCCCCCCTTCACACATTCTGATATCCATTTGGATGACTTTTATGCCATTTCCATCCACATAAATATCTTTCAATGTTTCATCATACATTCCATTTTTTTTTTTTATCAAATCATGTGTCACCACAAACCCATCTCCTTTTCTTTACGGAACAAAAAGCATTGCCTGTAATTGTTTATTCAATTAAGACAATGCTTTCCTGTTACCAGTTTCTGCTCATTACTGCTGAGCGGTTTCTACTGTAATTCCCTTTTCTTTTTTGAGCTTTACATTTGTCTCCTCCACATTCATTCTGGAAAGGATAAACATAATAAGTACATCAAAGATCAGTGGCAGCCAAAGATACATAAACTGCATCATATTCAACGCGGACTGTGGCTGAACAGCATGTGTTCCCACATAACCACTAAGTTCTAAGAGCCATCCTACGACCGCCGTTCCAATACCTCCGCCAATCTTAACGCCAAGTGAAGTACAGGAATACATCGTACCATCCACACGCTTTCCCTGTGTCAGGTATGTATACTCGGAACAAGATGCGATCACTGCATTCCTGTCTCCCTGCCAAGGTCCCTGTCCTAATGCTGCTAATGCTGTAAATGCCATCATCAAAGGAATACTTCCCATATATCCGGCAACAACAACAAGAGCTCTGCCAATCACAGCAAGGATGTAACCTCTCAAGTTCAACTTATACATACCATTCCACTTTCCAACCAGTGTTGGTGTAAAGATTAATGCAATGATAAGAGGAATGTTTACCGCCCAGGCAAATTGTCCAAACAGATTTTTGTTTTTCAAAACCCAGGTCATATAATAAATACCGGCACCGATCATTGCACTGTATAACTGTTGCAAAATATAAGTACCACAGATCATCAGATAAAATTTATTCTTTACCAGCAGCTTGAATGCCTGAACCAGCCCATATTTTTCCTCTTCGCCTGTTGTGGCTCCTTCATTTAATTCCTCTTCCGGAAGTTCTTTAACAGATAATGCGGAAATAGTATTCACAACTAATCCGATCACTGCATAAATAATTGCAACCATACGCCATGCGGCTGCATCTCCACCACATTTTGCAACAAATCCAACAGTAACTGCTTGAATCAGAAGACTGGTTGAAAAAGCAAAAATGAAACGGTAAGAACCCATCTGCACACGCTCTTTACTGTTCTTGGTAACAAGTGATGTCAGAGCAGAATAAGCAATGTTATTTGCCGTATAAAACACTCCATTCAACAGCGTATACGCAATAAAGAACCACGCATACTGTGCCGTCCTGCCAAGACTTGTTGGCACTGCAAAACAGGCTACCAATGTAATTGCACAACCAATGTAACCATATAGCATCCATGGTCTTGCCTTTCCCATCTTACTATGCGTCTTATCAATCATTGATCCAAAAAAGATGTCTGTAAATCCATCGAGTAATTTGGAAACGGCAATCAGTGTTCCCACTATACCGGATGCCAATCCAATCGTATCTGTCAGATATACCATCACAAATGATGTCAGGAATGCATACACTACATTTCCCGCAATATCACCGGATCCGTATCCTATCTTGTTGTACCATTTTAAGTATTTCTTTTCCTCCATAAGAATCGCTCCTTCACTATTTGTTATTTAGAAACAATTTGCTTTGGTTATCAAGTGTCTTGTATTATCCTTTTACAAACGGAATGAATTCAAACTGAAACTGAAATGCTTCCTCAGCAAACCGATATTTATTCAAAACATCCGGTCCGCAGCTATTTGAACCAATTCCATTCATTGCATAATCCATACAGAATACGGTGCTATCCGATTCTTTCAATTCGTAATTGTGTGTTGCCCGTTCCAACTCCTCCTGTGTATAAACAGAAGCGTTAAACGAAAATGGATTCTTTGAAACTGCTGCAATTCCACATTGACCGTTTGTAAGCTCTACATAATCGCAGTCATAATGACTTCCATTCTCCTGTGGACGAATATAGTCTTCATGCATCTGAGCCACCTTCGAACGGAATAATCCATGCCAGGAAGCCTGATGTTTATCCCGGTAGCTTTCCTGTGGTCCCATTCCAAAATAAGTAATCTCATCCATTTTCTTATTCAAAAACATCCGAATTCCAAACCTTGGCAGATCTGGGAATTCTTTATCTTTTACTGCCTCCATAACCGCCTCTATTTTCCCGTCCTCATTGATCTTCCATGTCATTTCCACATCCAAAATCTTTTGTACGGTATCAGCTACTACTGCCACATGCTCCATGATCAATACCCCATGCTTGTTCTGAAGCACTTCTATGCGGTATGCTCTGGTATAAGCAGCATCATAATGTGCCTTTTTCCATTCCTGCTTTATATACATATCGTTATCTGTCGGAGCCCGCCAAATATTCAATTCCATTGGATGGTTAATATAACTTCTTCCGGCAAACTGCAGGTTCTCAAACAATCCGGTACGCTTATCTAAAACGTAAGTAAAATCCTTTGCCTGTAACACGATCTGCTTATCGTTTTCCTTGACATCAATGGTTTCGCCTGGTTTTTCCTGCTCCATCCACTTTACAGCCTGTCGGTTTCTATCATCCTCATTTGCAAGCTTTATTTCATCAAAACCTAATTCATACCCCTGTTCAAGCAACGGCATTTCCTTTTTCAACCGGTAAATAAGCTTCAGATAAACCTTACCGGTATTTGGAACCTGCAGCTTCAACTCCACTTCCGCATCGCTATGAGGTGCTGCAATAACATTTGCCAGCTTTCCTTTTTCCACCGTCAAGCCATCCTGTGTCATTTCATAGAAAATATCCACATAATCCTTCAAATCATCAAAATCCATATAATTGTGAAGAACCATCTGTCCGTTTTCCTGGACATAAGACACGACTCTCACCGGACGATAGACATTTTTATATTCCAGCAGTCCCGTATGCGGTGTACGATCCGGATAGACCAGCCCGTCCATACAGAAATTGCCATCATGAATGGTTTCTCCATGATCCCCTCCATAATAATATCTGGTCTTTCCATTTTCTGCCGTTCCATGTGCGATCGCATGATCACACCACTCCCAGACAAACCCGCCACACATCCGGTCATCCTTATGAATCATCTGAAAATAATCTTCAAAATCTCCCGGTCCGTTTCCCATGCTGTGGCAGTATTCTACCAGCAGAAACGGTTTGCTTCCGTCATTTTTCAGATAATCCTCTATCTCCTGCAGTGACGGATACATCCGGCTGTAAAGATCCAGATCGTCATAATTATAGGTAATATCATAATTACGGTATCTTGCACTTTCGTACTGTGTGATCCTGTCCGGATCAAACTTCTTTGTCCATGCAAGCGCCTTTTCAAAATTGCATCCATACGCACTTTCATTTCCCATAGACCACATTACAATGCAAGAACGGTTTTTATCTCTCTGTACCATAAGCTGGACGCGGTCCACAATCGCCTTTTCCCATGCCGGATCATCTGCAATCTTTTCATTCCAACGGTGAAAACGGTTCTGGTCTGTGTCCTCTTTCCAGTACAGCATAAATGGTCCATGCGCCTCAATATCCGCCTCGTCAATCACCATAAATCCATATTCATCGCACATCTGATAAAACTGTGGTGCGTTTGGATAATGACTGGAACGAATAGCGTTAAAGTTATGCTGCTTCATCAACATTAAATCCTTTTTGATCTGCCGGACATCGATCACAAATCCTGTCTCCGGATCAGAATCATGGCGGTTGACTCCACGGAATTTAATCTTTTCTCCGTTAAAATAAACAACCTTGTCCTTAATTTCAATCGTCCGGAAACCAATCCGATCCACGATCACTTCATCCGGCATTGTCAAAATAACCTGATACAAATAAGGATTCTCCGCATTCCATAAAACCGGATTTAACACGGTCAGTTCTAACACACCATTCTCTGCTGTTTCCCCTCTTGCTACGACTGCTCCATATTTATCTTCTATAGTAACTTTCGTTTCCACTGGTTCTGCAAAATGCATATCCAATTTCACAACAACGCTGTCTTTTTCTACATCTGTCGTAATGTGATAATCTCTGATTGTCTTTTCCGGTCTTTTCAGCAAATAAACATCTCTGAAAATGCCACTCATCCGAAACTTATCCTGATCCTCCAAATACGATCCATCACACCATTTGAGCACCAGAACTGCTAATGTATTTTCCCCCTCATTCAACAAATCTGTTACATCAAATTCACTGGTAGCGTGAGGTACCTGACTGTATCCGGCATAAGTACCATTTACCCATACATAAAAACAGCTATCGACGCCTTCAAAATTCAGAAATGCTTTTGATGCCTTTTTTTCTCTGTGATATTCAAAGTTATGAACATATGCTCCACATGGAATATCCTGTGGCACATATGGCGGGTCGAATGGAAACGGATAACGAATATTCGTGTACTGATGCGTGTCATAACCATCCATCTGCCATACACCCGGAACAGTTACCTGATCAAACCCGGAAACATCATAGCCTTTCTCGTAAAATGATTCCGTAACATCATAAATACTGTTATAATACTGAAACTTCCACTCTCCGTTTAACAACTGAAAACGATCCGATCTTTCCCGATGCTCCACCAGATCATTCATACGAACTGATGCCGGAATGTAATATGTCCTCGCCGGCATTGTCTTGTGGTGCATAACATTCAAATCTTCATAAAAGCGTGGTACGACCATTGTGTAATCCTCCTTTAATATATATTTTTTTGTCCACCGCATTAGGCAATCAATAAAATACAGCCTGTGTCCCATCCTCTTCCGTCCCTGTATTACCTTGAAACCATCATACATTTTTGCCAAAAAAATGTCTATAAACAGAAATGGACAAAATATGCACAAAATGATACACTAAAGTGAATGCAGTTTTAGCTGTATACCAATATTGACTGCTTGCAGTCAAATATTGATATACAGCTAAAACTATATGAGCGCAGCTCTCACCGAAAAACCGCAGGTTTTGAGGTGACATTCACTTTATATCTCCAGCTCATCATGAACTGCGTGCAGTCAAATATTTCACTTTCCAAAGGAGGATTCAAAATGTATATAAATTCCGGTTATCACAACCACTCCCTTATCGACTTCAAAGACAAAAGCCGACCACTTATTGTAGGAAGCTGTGGCACCTATCGCCTATCCTCACACCCAAAGCTTCCAACTTATCGTCCCAAAGGAAGACTTGACTTTCAAATCATCTATATAGCAGCCGGACGGGCTCATTTTCATTTTGACAACACAGATGACGATACTGTCGTTACAGCAGGAAACATAGTACTTTACCGCCCAAAAGAATTTCAGAAATATGAATACTATGGCATTGATAAAACAGAAGTTTACTGGGTACATTTTACCGGAAGCGATGTAAAGAACATTTTAAGAAACTACGGTTTTTCCGATGACCAGCGTATCTTCCATGTGGGAACTTCTTTGGAATATGAACGTATTTTTAAACGAATTATTTTAGAATTACAAAGATGCCAGGAGGACTACGAAGAAATGCTGACACTACTATTGCGTCATTTACTGATTATTTTTCACCGGGAGCTTACTCGCAAACGTGTAATAAAAAACGAATACCTCGATCATGAAATGGACACTGCAGCGTCCTATTTTAACGAAAACTATAACCGTGATATCAACATTGAAGAATATGCTGCTTCCAGAGGAATGAGTGTCAGTTGGTTTATTCGGAATTTCAAAAAATTCACCGGTACAACACCTATGCAGTTCATCACCTCCATCCGGATCACTAATGCTCAGATGTTATTAGAAACCACAAATTACGCCGTAAATGAAATTGCACGCATTGTCGGTTACGATAACCCACTGTATTTCAGTCGGCTGTTTCATAAACAAAAAGGCTGTTCGCCATCCGGATATCGGAAACTTTTAAAATAAAGAAAGCTATTGCTTGCTATGTGATTCAAATTTGCGTATATTTTTTCAAACAAAGAAAGGAGATGCTTAAAATGAAAACCATCAGTATCAGATTAGAGGATTCAATTTACGAAGAACTAACAAAGAACTATCTTACTAAACAGGAGGTAAATTTCTAAATAATTCCTAAACGCTTTTTAAATAATCGCCAGTAAAACCGTTCCAGCTGTAATAAGCAAAACGCCAACTGCCGCTTTTTTTGTCAGCCTCTCGTGAAATACAATCCATGAAAAGGCAATCGTCACCAGCATACTGAGCTTATCAATCGGGACTACCACGCTTGCCGGTCCCTCTTGTAATGCCCGATAATAACAGAGCCATGACGTTCCCGTTGCCAGTCCCGACAGGCAAATAAAACATAATTCCTTCTTCTCTATCGCCTTTATCTCTTTCTGTTTTCCGGTAACAAATACCATGAACCATGCCATAAGTAACACTACTGTGGTACGTATTGCCGTACCGAGGTTGGAATCAATTTCTTCGATTCCAAGCTTCCCCAAAATAGAAGTCAGACTGGCAAATACCGCTGACAACACCGCATAGATCAGCCATCCGCCGCTCTTTTTCCCGGAATCTGTTTCTATGTCCTTTTTCGTTATCATCATCATGGTTCCGATTCCAATCAACAATACAGATACTATTTTTGCTCCTGTAATCCCTTCGCAAAGGAAAATGAGCGCCAAAAGAATAGAAAGTACGGTACTGGATTTATCAATGGGTACAACCTTATTGATGTCCCCTTTCTGAAGGGCATGGAAATAGCACAGCCACGATGCGCCTGTCGCCAATCCTGACAAAACAAGAAACAAAAGCGTCCGACCATGAATCTGAGTCATCCCGCCCCATGTTCCGGTAATCAGTACCATGAGCCAGGAAAACAACAATACCACCACGGTTCGGATGGCTGTTGCCACATCCGAATCCGTTTTCTTAATTCCGCATTTTGCCAGAATCGCTGTGATTCCCGCAAAAAAAGAAGAACCTATCGCATAAAATATCCACATACTGTACATCTCCCTACTTATTCAGGCGGTATCCCGCTCCCCACACCGATTCCAGAATCTTAAGCGGATACAATACGTTCCAATGAACGCATTTCCTTCTCTGAAAGATAATTCTTCGCAATGCTGACATCACTTTTTACAATCTTGCCTTCAGGAGCTGCTGCCCATGTAGTTAACCCCATATGTGGCTTATCTGCATCGGCTCGCTCATAAATCAACTCCGCTGCTGTATGTCCGTGAACTGCATAATGCATCTTGTTCTGCACCTTTGCAAAGAACTGCTTGGTTGTTTTTGCTGCACGCTCATTATTTACCTTGAATTCGACCGCGATAATCATTTGAAGGTTATAATGCTTGGTATCGCGTGTAACCTGACGTGAACCTTCGGTTTGAACTATTTGGAAATTCCGAATAGTTCAATCTTCCTCAAGTTCCGAGTCGGAATAAATCTTCTTAATATGCTCATTGATCGTACGAACATCCACATCATATAATGTGGTCATCATCTTCTGTGTAAGCCATATATTCTCATCCTCATAGCGCATTTCAAAGCTGTCCTGCTGGTCACCGACAGAAGCAACCTAAGTCAGATATTCTGCTGCGCTGGAACCGATTGTCACTTCATCTTTTTCTGTTTCAAATAGGATTCTCCTTTTTCCATAATCGGCAACTTAAATTCTATGAATTTCAGCCACTGACCATTCTCTTTGCGTTATTCGTAAATCTGTACATTATCCACTAACTGCGACAGGAACTCCCGTTTCTCTGCTTCGTTCATTTGAGCATACAATTTATCAAAAAAAATGAGTGCCTTGTAATGTATCCCCTGTAATCTTATCTGCCAGCAGAGAGCGTTTCTTAGCCTTTGCAGATACCAGCAATTCCTCTGCTTCATCTATTTTATCATAAGTCTTGTGCAAATGGTTCTCTAAATCTGTTTTTCTTCGCTGATAATGCTTATCCTCATAATCAAGAGAATAAATATCTGTTAAAATAGTATCTTTATTATAATATAGTTTTCTTTATTGTATTTTATAATTTTCTATTTTCTAATCTAATGCACCAGTATCTACTTCCATATTTATTTTGCTGCGGATTAAATCCGAAAATTTAGGATTACTAACCAGTTTACTATCACCTCTGTAACAGAAACATCCAGCATTTCTTCATGCACCTGCTTTTTGTAATCACATTTACGACCTCTGCTCATGTTTCTGTGCTTGCAGCCATAATAATAAAAGTCCTTATAGTTACTTCCGTCCTCCACACAAATCAGATTCACTCCAAAATCCTGCATTACTTGTAATGTTGCAAGTACATCTGCCGCATTTCTTCCAAATCTGGAAAGTTTAAATACAAGAACATAAGATATGTGATTTCTGTTCGTCGGACCAGAGATTTGCTTACAGCTTCCTTCAGGTTCTACCTCACAATAGACACCCTGGCTGTTCGGCTATACACTTCCCGCTATCTGGGCGTATTCGGGACTTGCACCCGTTAGAGCGCGCCCATGGCGCGCAAACATAAAAAAGCAACCGATATTACTCGATTGCCACGTAGTTACTCCTGCGAAACTATTCCTTTTTCAAAAAATTTGTAAATATTGCCTAAATGCTTTTGTGAACTTTTTCCTTCAAAAAACATTACAAATTGATAATTGACTTTTTGAAAATTATTGTTCTCAAGTTTCTATTAAAATTAGAAAAAGCCCAAACCACAAGGGTTTGAACTTCATTTGTGCATTCACATTTTCTGTTTTTGGTATAGAATCTCTGTTGTCAAATATAGAATATTTGTTCGCTTTGTCAAGTCTTACTTGCAACAAAGCAGTCACCTATCTATTAGATTTGTCAGCACATCAGGTGACATTTTCTCATTAAGCAACCCTATATTTCATTTAACACAGTCTCATTTTTTCAACAGAAGATGATGAAAGAATGCAATATTTTTGTATTCCTGCATCTGTGATACTCTCAACTCAAGCTGCAACATTTTCTCCTGCCACGCTTCATCTCCATGCTTTTGCTGATTCTGTTGCAAATCCCAAAAAGTTCTTATTCCCAAAATATCTGAGACGGTTATTTGTGGCTCCCATTTAGTAATATCATTATCTTCATAATATCTGATAGTTCCAAACTTAGAAGCCGTGCTGTCTTTTCCATCAAGAATCTCATTTGCCTTTTCAAAATCATCAAGAAGAACTGCCATCTGCATTACTCGGCCGGCTCTGTTATGCTTTACAATGGATATAATGCCATCCTTCTTTAAAACTCTTGCTAAAGCTTTTACCACAGCCGCTTTATCATCAATATATTCCAGCACATTGTGACAAATAATCATGTCAAAAGTCTCATTCTTAAATGCAGACAAAGCATTAACATCACCGACAATCTGAGTGTACTCATAATCTTTCCATGCATTAGAAAGCATTTCCTTGGATGGCTCTATAGCAGTAACATCATTTTTTTCAGCGAAATGATTCGCCGTAATCCCTTCCCCACTACCAAAATCAAGAATCTTCTTTCCTTCCATGTCTCCAAGTTGCTTCCATACAATTTTCTTAAATAGTCTCTCCCATGCGGGAAGATCTGTAATATCATGCATCTTTCTCTATCCTTTTTCTCTTCATTTTACCAAAACTCCACTGAAGAACTGCTCCTGAAATGCAATCTGCGCATAAATTTCATTATCCGTAGGAATCTCTACATCTTCAAGAACTATGCCTTCATCATCACATGGAACTACAATCCATTTTGTTTCATTATCATCGTATCGATGATAAACAGCAATAACTTTACCCGTAAATTCCTGTTCAGCAGATTTTACCCCCAAAAGATAAATGTCCTGTTCAGCCCCATCTCCTCCTAATAATCCGGAAACATACCCATAATTGACCGGATAATACAAATCCTTATGGCGTGGATGGAAACTACCCATAGGGCGGTCAATTTTTCCTTTTACAACCTGACCAATAATACTCCTATATCTATCAGCAGGTATAGGATTTGCTTCAAATCCAAACAAATCTCCCATATTTAGGCAACAATCGCCTTTATCATACATTTCCTTAATCTCATCAATAGTAAGCCACTTTGTCTGTACAACTTCCTTGGTTGTTGCTCTTATTAAATCTGGTTCTTCAATTGTTTCAAAGTAAAAGGAATCTCTTATCCAATTATGACGCTTACCATCATAAGCAGTCGCAACCTTCGTAGCTAATATACAGGCATCCTGCGCTTTTAAGGAAATGCCTACTTCTTCATAAACTTCTCTAAGTGCAGCATCTAAGCTTGTGTCACCGGATATCGCATGTCCTGCCACAGTTTCCCATTTTAAAGGATCCGTGTCTTTGTCAGCCGAACGCTGCGATACCAAGTATTTTCCAGTCCTGGCATTCTTAATCCAGACCATGACCCACATGTGAAATTCATCTTCCTCCAGGGTTCCCTGTTCTCCTCGAAGGCAAGTTTTCCCAGTCCGTCTTCTATCTTTTGTGTATACATCCCATACTTCTCTCATACGTCACACCGCTCCCCATCTATCATTTATAATAGTTAAATCATCCTAAATGCTTTTAACACCTCTACAATCGCATCCTCTTTTTCCTTTGGACACTGTGGTTGTCTGGAATCCTCCGACTTAGGTAGATTAAAGGTCTCTCCAACTTCAATTCCACACTTTCTCTTCACCTGCGCAATGTATAAATTACTTACTTTCATTCCATCATTATGTTCAGCAACATATTTCTTTATCTCCTCATAAGTCGCCTGTCTACGCTCCGCTTCGGTCCGCGCTGGGCAAAGGTCCCCCGGACCTTTAGCGCCTCTCCGCAGCTGTCAAATCCATCTCATCCATATCAAGTGTCACATTCACATGATGTTTCGCTTCATGGAGTTTGGACAAAAGGCATACCGTCTCACAATGTACCGTCGAACAAAACATATCCACGCAGCTCACCCGCTTCACCCGGTACCCACTCTCCTGCAGCGCCACCAGATCCCTCGCCAGACTCGTCGGCTTACACGATATATACACGATTTCCGGTACGCCGTAATCTATGATCTTCTGCAAAGCCTTTGGATGGATTCCGTCCCGGGGCGGATCTAATACAATATAATCCGGTTTTTCTTCGATTTCATCGATCACCTTGAGTACATCCCCGGCAATAAAGTCACAGTTTGTCAGGCCATTGAGTGCTGCATTTTCTTTGGCGGCTTCTACTGCCTCTTCCACGATCTCGACACCGATCACATGACCGGCCACCGGGGCAAGGATCTGGGCAATGGTTCCGGTACCGCTGTAAAGATCAAAGACCGTTTTTCCGGACAGACCGCTTTTTAGTACAGAATCTTCCGATGACTCTCCTGTCTCCCCACTCTGTCCGGAATTATCAGCTAACTCTCCTGTCTCTATGCTTTGTGCAACATCACCGGACGACTGGCCCGCTGCCCCGCTCAACACATAATCTCTCGCCCGCTGATAAAGCACCTCTGCTCCTTTTGTATTGGTCTGAAAGAAGGAAAATGGTGTGATCCGGAACTGCAGTCCCAGCACATTTTCCATAAACCAGTCTTTTCCATAAATGATATGGGTCTCGTCGCTTTTTACCACGTCACCCAGGCTGTCATTGACGATATGCAGAAAGCCCGCAATTGTCCCCTCTAACGGTAGCTTTAACAGTATATCAGACAGATTCCGCAGATGCTGTTCCATTGCGGCGTCATCATACTGGGATGAGGTGACCAGCGCTGCCAGGAGTTCTCCGGTCGACTCTGCACGACGCACCAGCAGATGACGAAGAATTCCTTCATGACTGTTTTTGTGATAATACGGCAGATTGTTCTCCGCACAATAATCGCGGACTCCATCGAGAATTTTTGTAAAATCCGGATGGACAATCCGACAACCGCTCACATGAAGAATGTCATAAAAGCTTCCTTTTTTATGCAGTCCCAAAGTTAACGGACCATCTTTAATCTCATCCCCAAAAGAAAACTCCATTTTGTTGCGGTACTCCCACTGTTTCGGACTTGGCAAAATCCCATCAAAGACAAAATCAGAAATTCCATCACATACCGGATGCAGCAGATCCAGCACCTGATTTTTCTTTAATTCTAACTGCTTTTCATAGGGAATCGTCTGATAGCTGCAGCCGCCACATGTCCCAAAATGCGGACACTCCGGCTGTGCCGTTTCTATAGAAGATTTTTCCAGAATCTCCCGCAGCATTCCCTTTGCTTTGCCTTTTCTTGCTTTTTTGATGGATAAACGCACCTTCTGGCCCGGAATCACGCCCTTTACCTCGACACGGTGCTTTGTGATTTCTCCGTTCTCCGCTTTCTCCTCTACGATCACTGTCCCTTTATTGGGAAAGTCTACACGCTCTACGATTCCTTCTACAATCTGTCCCTTTTTCATCTCTACACCATTTTCCTGTTTATTTCGTCTCAAAGTTTCCCAGCACTTTCAAATTACTTGCACATTCATGCATAGTTGCCAGCGCATTTTCTACCGCCGATTCATTCAGATTTCCCTCCAGATCCACAAAGAAACGATACTCCCATTTCTTTCCGTGAAGTGGTCTCGATTCGATCTTGGTGAGATTCATTTCGTTATAATAAAAGTTTGCCAGCATATTATAGAGTGCTCCCGGCACATGCTTTACCTCAAATGCCACGCTGATCTTATTGGCATCCTTTAAGAACACCTTCTGATTGGAAATGATAATAAATCTGGTAAAATTCGTGCTCTGGTAATTGATCCGCTCCTGCAGCACATCCAGACCAAACACCTCTGCTGCCCTGGTACTGGCGATCGCCCCATGCGTCTTTTCCTTCTCCTCCGCAACCTTTTTCGCTGCCCCCGCCGTGCTGGCATACTCAATCCCCTGGATCCCGTGTTCCTCCAGAAACGGTGCGCACTGCAGCAGTCCCTGTGGATGAGAATATACCTCTTTGATATCCTCCGTCTTTGCTCCCGGTACTCCCAGAAGAGCCTGCTCCACTTTAACCACATGCTCTGCCACAATGGTAATATCGTGCTCTACCAGCAGATCATAAATGTCCGTAATGCTTCCGGTAGATGTATTTTCAATGGGTACAACACCATATTTCGCCTCACCGTTTGCTACAGTCTCGATAACATCACGAAACGTTGTCTTGTTAAAGGCTGTGATCCTGTCCCCAAAATATTCTAACATTGCCTGCTCAGAAAAGGCTCCACGCTCTCCGAAATATACCACTCTGGTATCTTCATCCACATCTAGCGCATCCACCTGCTGAAATGGAATGGTTGCCGCTCCCGGTCCCAGTTTCTGATACTGGTATTTGCGGCTGATAGACATGATCTGACGAAAAAGATCTTCTACAGCTGTCTCATTAAATTCTGTACTGGCATAACCGCGCAGCGTGTCCAGCTTCTGCTGCTCCCGCTCTGGATCATAGACCTTTTTACCGGTACTGCGCTTGTAGGCAGCCACATCATTTGCCACCTCCATACGTTCCTCAAACAGTCTGGTGATCTCTCTGTCGATCTTGTCAATTTTTTCTCTGCTCTCTTTTAAATCTACTACCATCTCTTTATCCTCATTTTCTATCTGTATTTCTGCCAAACACACGATTTACTCTGTTTAATGTTACCATATCAATACCATTTCCGCAATGCACCCTCTGCAAAAATGAAAGCTCTCAGTTGACGTAAATTTCCTACAGAAATATATCATCGGTATAGGCCATGATCCGTTTCCGAAGCCCTTCATATTTCTTGCACAGATTCAAAATATCGTCCTTCGTATACATCGCTGCCGCTTCATTGGCGTCCTTCAGGATTCCTGCGTCCTGATAAATATCTGCCAACGCAAAATTAAGTTCCCCGCTCTGGCGGATTCCAAACAGATCACCCGGACCACGGAGCTTGAGATCCTGCTCCGCCACATAAAAACCATCATTGGATCCCCCAAGAATATTTAACCGTTCCATGGTTTCCCGGGAGCTGTTCCCCGCCATAAAGATGCAATAGGACTGTGCACTTCCTCTTCCCACGCGTCCCCGGAGCTGATGAAGCTGTGCCAGACCAAACCGCTCGGCATTTTCCACCATCATCACCGTAGCATTCGGGACATTGATGCCCACCTCAATGACCGTGGTGGATACCAGCACATCAATCTCTCCGGCAGCAAAACGCTCCATAATATCATTTTTTGCTCCTGCTTTCATTTTGCCGTGGAGACATTCTACACGAATAGAAGGAGACAATATTCCTTTTATGGTATCCGTATAATCGGTGACATTTTCTGCCTCCATATTTTCGCTTTCTTCGACCATCGGGCAGATAATATACACCTGGTGTCCCTGCCGCACCTGTGCCTCAATAAACTCATATGCCTTCGGACGGTAAGAGGTTCCCACCACACAGTTTTTGATGGGCAGACGATCTGACGGCATCACGTCGATCACAGAAATATCCAGATCGCCATACAGGATAATGGCTAATGTCCTCGGTATCGGCGTCGCACTCATAACCAGCATATGAGGCTCCAGACCCTTCTGGGAAAACTCCTCTCTCTGCCGCACACCAAACCGGTGCTGCTCATCGGTCACCACCAATGCCAGATCCTTATAGTGAACCTTCTCCTGGATCAGCGCGTGGGTTCCGATGACAATATCTGTCATCCCCATCTCCAGAGCTTCATAAACACGGCGCTTCTGAGAAGCGGTCATGGAGCCCACCAGCAGATCAACCCGGATATCAAAAGGCCCCAGATATTCCTGAAAAGTCTTTAAATGCTGCTCTGCCAAAACCTCAGTGGGCACCATGATCGCACCCTGATGGCCATTTTCCACACAAGCAAGAAGAGCCAGCACTGCCACGATGGTCTTACCGGAACCCACGTCTCCCTGGATCAGACGATTCATTACCACACTGGAAGTCAGATCCTGCCGGATATCCCCCCATGCTCTCTTCTGCCCATCGGTCAGATCAAACGGCAGCCTGTCCATGAGCTTTTCCGGCAGCTCAAACGTATTCATCTCATAAGGCGACGGCTTCTGATGCTTTCCCTGCTTCATCTGGTGGAGTGCCAGCGCAAAAAAGAAGAATTCTTCAAATACCAGCCGCCGGCGCGCCTGCATATATTCTTCCTTGTCCTTTGGAAAATGAATCGCATGAACCGCCTGCTTGCGCAGGATCAGATTATATTTTTTACGCATTTCCAGAGGCAGATAATCCCCGGTCAGATCTACCTCCTTCAATGCACTGCCCACAGCCTTGCTGACGGCGTGATTTGTCAGCCCCGCCGTCAGCGGATATACCGGCTGAAGCTTTTTTAAAAGCTTATGATACTCCTCCTCCGAAAGAAGCTTCGGCTGCTGCAGGCGGTATCTGCCGTTTTTGTTGATCACACGCCCCCGCATAATATATCTGGTTCCCATACGAAGAGTCTTCATGATAAACGGCATATTAAACCACGTCACTTCAAGCTGTCCGCTGGCATCCCGCAGAAAGGTGCTGACAATCTTTAAATTGCGGACATACTGCAGTCTCGGCTTACTTCCAAGAGTCCCGCTGACCACCACAATATGTCCCTCCTTCACCTCATTGATGGGACGTATATTTTCTACGATTTCGTATTCTCTTGGGTAAAAGAAGAGAAGCTCTTCTACCGTACTGATACCCAGCTTGGCAAAAAGCTTCTCGCTCTTCTCCCCAATTCCTTTAATTTCACGAATACTGTCAGATAACTGCATATTCTTCACACATACCTTTTCTTTCACTTTATTATTCAACGGATACAAAGTAAGAATATACCGGCTGTCCACCATACTGAACTTCAACCTCCAGATCATCATGATCCTTTAAGATCAGATCAGCGACTGCCTCTGCATCCTTCTCTGTCACATCTGCACCATAATAAAG
This sequence comes from Jutongia huaianensis, assembly GCF_014384985.1. Taxonomy (GTDB): domain Bacteria; phylum Bacillota; class Clostridia; order Lachnospirales; family Lachnospiraceae; genus Jutongia; species Jutongia huaianensis. The sequence continues at coordinate 84,936 of NZ_JACRSX010000002.1, read as the reverse complement.
GCTGACCAGCTCGCTCTCCTCATCGATCATACCTTCCACAAGCTCTACGGTTACTTCCGGCAGGCTCTTTTCCACAGCAACGATCTTTTTGTCTGCAATACCCATGTAATCGCCCTGCTTGATCTCCTGACCATCCATCCGGGTATCACGAACCGCATATGTGACCTGGCCGGACTTTACGTTGCCCATCTCCTCTGTCATCTGCTGTGTATTTTCCTCTGCCGGCTGTCCCGGCATAAAATTGATCATTGCAGCAATTCCCTGTGGGATATTGGTGGAAGGGATCACAACAACCTTTTTGTCCTCGGTAAGATTTCTTGCCTGCTCTGCTGCCAGAATAATGTTGCCATTATTTGGCAGGATATATACCGTATCGGCCGGCACCTTCTCTACTGCCTGCAGAATATCCTCCGTACTCGGGTTCATAGTCTGGCCACCCTCAATCACCTCATCAGCGCCGAGATCCTTAAAGATATCACTGAGACCGTCTCCGGCAGAAACTACCACAAATCCATCTGCTTTATGCTCCTTCGGCTCGTCTTCTCTCTGATCCTCCTCTGCCTGCTGCTTTGCCACAGTCTCTGCATCACGGATCAGCTTTTCCTGATGCTCCTCGCGCATGTTATCAATCTTCATGCTGGTCAGAGAACCGTATGTGAGTGCCTTTTCAAATGCCAGACCCGGATGATTGGTATGCACATGAACCTTCACGATCTCATCATCGGCTACAACTACAACGCAGTCACCGATATCCTGAAGATATGCCTTCAGCTCTTTCTCTACCTTATCCTGATCCCGCTCCAGCATAATGATAAATTCTGTGCAATAACCAAACTTAATATCTGCCGCATCCTCAGAACTGCCGGTAGTGATAGCCGGAGATGCCTTCGCATCTACACCGGAAATGTCCAGATCCACTTCCTTGCCCTGCAGCGCAGCAAGTGCACCGCATACAAAGGTCATCAGTCCCTCTCCGCCGGAATCAACTACACCCGCCTGCTTCAGTACAGGAAGCATATCCGGTGTACGCTTGAGGGTATCCTCCATATAGGCTACCACTTCCTCTGCGAAGGCAACCATATCCTGGGATTCGCCCTCCATCAGAAGCTCTACGGATTTCTCTGCTCCTGCCTTGATCACTGTCAGGATCGTACCCTCCTTCGGCTTCATAACAGCCTTGTACGCCGTATCTGCCGCATGCTGGATACTGTTACCAAGATCGGTGACCTCCAGATACTCCAATCCCTTTAACTCCTTAGTAAAACCACGGAAGATCTGGGATAAGATAACACCGGAGTTACCTCTGGCTCCACGCAGGGAACCACTGGACATTGCCTTACACAGATTGTCAACCGTCACGTCTGTGATCTTATTGATCTCACGAACAGCCGCCATAATGGTCATAGTCATATTGGTGCCGGTATCTCCATCCGGTACCGGAAAGACATTTAATTCATTAATGTAATCCTTTCTGGCCTCTAATGCCTTTGCTCCTGCCAAAAAGCATTTTTTCATCATTAACGCATCTATTCTCTCAACACTCACTTTTTCTTCCTCCTAGAGATTATTTCCATCAGACAGGGAATCTTATCAGTCATCCACAATCCTTACACCTTCTACTGCAACACTGATACTTTCTACTTCCATTCCCGTGTATGTCTCTACGCGGCAGCGAACATTTTCCAGAATATTCTGTGCCACGGCACGAATACTCACACCATACGCTACGATCACATGAAGCTCAATATGGATCTTATTGTCGATCACCGTGACATTTACTCCACGGCTGACATTCTCTCTCTTTAAAAGCTTTGCCATACCATCCTTCACATTGACGGATGCCATACCGACAATACCAAAGCACTCGGTAGCGGCAGATCCTGCATATTTGGCAAGAACCTCGCGGTCAATGGTGATATCTCCCATTTCATTACTCATTTTACCTTTCATAGTCCATCCTCCATTCTTTATAAAGTCTATCTCATCCGGTCATCTTTTCAATGATTCCAGAAAAATGTTCAAAATCATAGCATAATAACATATTCTATAGTATACCCTATTCTATTCAAAAAAGAAACCTTTTTCTTGTGAGGAATCTTTCAAAAGGAGGCTGCCTGTGAAACGAATGCTCGGTTTTATATTGTTCTGGATCGCCATTGGTATGACGATCATGGCATTTTTAAGTAATGACTTTCTTGCTTTTTGCATTATCGTGCTCTGTCTGATCCTGGGCTATAATCTGTTCTGTGGGTGTTAAAAAAGGCAAAACCGATGTTTTGCCCTGTCATTGCTGTATATTTTGTGAGTCCTGTTCTGACTCCCGGAATTTTCTCTATCAGGCATCCTTTAAAAATGCCATATAACATTTATATGCCTCATATACATCCGCCTTGCTGGTAACCTCCCAAGGAGCGTGCATGTTCAAAACAGCCACACCGCTGTCGATCACTTCCATACCATACAGGGACAGAATATACGCAATTGTTCCGCCACCGCCGATATCGACCTTTCCAAGTTCTGCCATCTGGTAATTGACCTGATTGTCATCCATGATCTTACGAAGTGCTGCAAGATATTCTGCATTAGCATCATTGGAGCCGGACTTTCCACGGGATCCCGTAAATTTACTGAAAACAACACCTCTGCCCATAAAGGAAGCACTTCTCTTTTCAAATGCATCCGCAAACAAAGGATCGTAAGCCGCATTCACATCAGAGGAAAGCATACGGCTGTGTGCCATACAACGTCTGAGCTTCAGTTCGTTATAATCTCCCTGAAGATTTAACAGCTCCGCTACTACATTTTCAAAGAAATGAGACTGCATTCCTGTGGCACCCACACTTCCGATCTCTTCCTTATCCACCAGCAGACAGCATGCCGTTTTATCGACAGACTCCGTCTCCAGCATAGCAGCCAGGGAAGTAAATGCGCAGACACGGTCATCCTGTCCATAGGACATGATCATACTGCGGTCAAAGCCCATCTCTCTGGCTCTGCCTGCCGGAACAACCTCCAGCTCTGCCGACATGAAATCCTCTTCCTCCATGCCGTAGGTTTCCTTTAAGATTTCCAGAACACCCTTCTTAACCGCATCCTTCTCCTCATCCTTCAAAGGCATGCTTCCTACCAGTACATCCAGCTTCTCTCCTTCAATAACCTTGGCTGCCTTTTTCTCCATCTGGGCTCCCGCCAGATGAATTAACAGATCGGTCACACAGAATACCGGATCCTCCGGCTTCTCTCCGATGCAGACATCCACAGAAGTACCATCCTTTTTCACGACAACGCCATGGATTGCCAATGGCAGTGTTACCCACTGATATTTCTTAATGCCGCCATAATAATGTGTATCCAGATATGCCATATCCTCTGTCTCATATAATGGATTCTGCTTCACATCCATTCGCGGAGAATCAATATGAGCTCCCAGAATATTCATGCCCTCCTCCAATGGCTTCTCGCCAATCTGGAATAATGCGATGGTCTTATTCATATATGCGGCATAAACTTTATCGCCCTTCTGAAGCTTCTGTCCCTTTTTCAGGACAAACTCCAGAGACTGATATCCTTTCTCCTCCGCCTGCCGGATCGTCTCTCTGACACATTCTCTCTCGGTCTTTCCCACAGAAAGAAATTCAATATAATCTCCGTTTAGCTGCTCCAGTTCTTTTTTGTCCTTTTCTTTGTAGGTTTTCCATGCGTTTTCACGTTCCATGAAATTCACCAGCCCTTCTATTTATTTTTTCCGGTATGATAATTTCTGTTTTCCAAACCGGTTACTACCTTTGAAATCCTCTCCTCCAGAAACTGCTTTGCATTGCCGGCACGGCTCTTGTGCTGTTCCACAAATTTCATCCGCTGCAGCAGACCACACAGCAGGGACTCCACCTGTCCATAATACTCCTGGTACCGTTCCAGTGCAACATCATACATTTCCCAGACACTGCTGTGATATGTCTCCTCCGGATTCCAGGGACTTGTCCATTGTCTGCCCCTGTCATTCATAGCATCTCTCGGATCCGGCATCTGATCGGCCACTGCCATGTTGGCGATCACCGGCCGTCCCAGCACTTGGGATTCAAATTTCCGGATCTGCTGCCGTTTCCTGCCGGTATGGTCATACACCTGCCGGATCACACCCCGCATACAACGGTATGATGCTTTAATGTTCTCATCAAAGATCATGATATGGTAAATTCGCTGCAATGTCCGGCTCATAAGGCGTGCCACCACACAAAGCTCTGCCTCCGAAAGCTTGACCCTCTTCTCCGGATAATAACTGGAAGGCATGATTCCCTTTTTGGCCATCAGCATCTTCCGGTCGATCACCGCCTCCAGCCGCTGATGTGCCGGGAAGGCTTTTCTTGCCGCATCCGGCTCCTCCGGACGATATCCCGACTTTGCAAAAATATAGGGATGCATCTGAGTGTCCAATGTATAATGAGATATAAATCCCAGAAAATAACTAATACCGATCTCCAGTCCCTGTTTGCTGGAAAGAGCTAACAGCTCCTCCATATAAACCTCAAAAAACCGGTTCACCTCTGATGTATGCAGACGGCTTCCCAGATTTACCTTGTGATGGACATGTTTCATAAAGGGATTAAAGAAAAACAGATCCGGTCCCTGACATCCCAGCCGGAACACCTCCTTATGCTTATGCACAAGCTCAGATAATCTGCCTCCGGTTTCCTCCAGTGCTTCCTCGCCAAATATTTCATGTGTTGCAAATGCAGGCATACGCTCCTCCATTCCTGTCTGACAGCCCCAAAGCCGTCATGACATCCTTTAGTATTCCCCACTACATTCCAAAATAATTCCTGATCAAAATCAGAAAAACAGCTGTCAATACCGCCAGAAAAACATGCGTCAGCTTCGCTTTCAGATATCCTGCAACCGAAAGCTCTGTGCCCTGTAACACACTGTAGGTCTGTGCCACACTGGAAAAGCCGCCAAAGGCAGAAAACCCACACGCAAAGATCCATTTGAAATCTGCCATCATGGGATATGTCTTTAAATATTCTCCACCGGTAGTAATTTCGATGATGCCCAGACCGATCATTTTTGCAAAAGCATGACACGGCACGATCTTCTCTACAAACTCTGCCAGAATGGAGAATAATATAATATAGCCACCAACCTTGGTTACCGTCACAAAAGAATCCATGATTGCTTCATCCAGTGCATTCATGACAGCCGGATGTTTTCCCTTGTCATAACTGCATTCTACCACATTTTGCCTTATTTGATAACTGTCCTTTGTATTTTTCTGCAAAAAAAGAACCGCATTCCATACGGCTGTTCCATATACTACCATCAGGACCAGCCACGGCTTTCTCATTCCAAGACAATATACCCCGATATATTCCAGCAAAAACATAGGACTGGCATTGTTGCAAAAGCACAGTATGTACTGTGCCTCCGCAGGCGTTACCGCATTCTGCCGCAGAAGATCCGCTGCTGTTTTTCCTCCCAGAGGATACCCGGACAGAAAACCCACCGCCATAGCATAACAGCCGTTTTCCGACAGCCCCAGCAGGCGGTGAAAAACCGGATAAAGATAATGTCCAATGGTCTGCGTGGCACCAATCTTCATCATGACACCGGAAAATACCATAAACGGAAAAAGTGCCGGCAAAACCACGGTAAACCACAGCAAAAGACCATCCCCGGAGCCCTTATTGACCACAGCGGGGCAAAGCAGCAGTACCGCCAGAACCAGACAGATATTGATCCACAAAAGCTTCTTTTTCACCGGAGGCTTCATTCCCGCTCCCCCCTCCGGCACAAGATCCGGCAGAATATCACTGCCACTGCCGTACTGACCGTGGTTGCGATCAGTCCCGGCACCACGATGGCTGCAGGGTTGACTGCACCATACTGTGCCCGGTATGCGATCACACTGACCGGGATTACCTGCAGGGAAGAAATATTTAAGACCAGAAAAGTGCACATCTCATCACTTGCCTTTGTGAGCCTTATCTCATCCGGATCCATCTGCCGCCCCTCCCTGCGGGACATTTCTGACGCAAGTCTCTCCCGTTCCAGCGGTGCCAGCTCCATCATCGCCTTCAGTCCCATAGGAGTGGCCGCCCAGCCGAGTCCCAGAATATTAGCAAGAATATTTGCCGTCAGGTATTCCTGCACCGGATGATGCCTGGGTATCCTTGGAAACAGAAACGCAAGCACCGGCCGCAGTCCTCTTGTCATCCGATCCATGAGACCTGCCTGTCTCGCCACCTCGATGAGCCCCGTCCACATAGACATAATCCCAAGCATCGTGATTGCCATAGTGACCGCTTCCCCGGCACTGTCTATCGACGCATTACTGACTGCCTCCACCTGCCCTGTCACAATACCGGCTCCAAGTCCCAGAAGGATCATAAATCCCCATAAATAATTAAGCATAGACTGCCTCCTGTCAAACTCTCTGTAGGTAGTCTATGCTTACAATATCACTTTTAGTATTTATGATCTCCTAAATGATCAAAGGAAATGCCGTGGACAGAAGAATTATTCTTCATCATCCTCTGATTCTTCCTCATCGGAAGCTTCCTGCTCATCCTCTTCGAAATCCAATGTCACATACTCTCTGGACTTATCTTCAGCATCTTCCTCTTCGTCATCAAAGTCAAAATCCTCATACTCATCATCTAATTCCTCATCCGGCTCTCCCAAAAGCTTTTTGGTCAGATAATAAGCACCTGCTGTCATCACGGCGATGGACGTAATTCCCATAACACCTTTGAGTAATTTTTTCATGTCTGCTACCTTCCTTTCCTATCATTAATATGTGGTCAGCTTCTTGGTGATATGGAACAGATAAGGATCCAATCCCTTTTCCATATCTAAGGCTGCCTGAATATCATAATCTACAAACTCACCGTTCGTATAACCAACGACACGGTTTGTCTTTCCATCACAAAGGAGTTCTACTGCCTTTGCTCCCATAGCGGAAGCGTACACACGATCCTTACAGGTCGGATTTCCTCCACGCTGGATATGACCCAGTACAGTTGCACGGGTTTCTACGCCTGTAGCCTCTTCAATCATTTTTGCCATTTCAAAGGAATTACCAACGCCCTCTGCATTGACGATCACATGGTTCTTTTTGCCAATCTTATGACGCTGCTGTATCTTCTCGATGATCTTCTGTATATTTCCATCATATTCCTCTGTGGTAAGAATATACTCCGCGCCACTGGCAATACCTGTCCATAATGCAATATGACCTGCGGTACGTCCCATAACCTCTACGATACTGCACCGCTCATGGGACTCTGAAGTATCACGGAGCTTGTCCATGGCCTCCATAGCCGTATTGATGGCCGTATCAAAACCGATTGTATACTCAGTACACGCAATATCCAGATCGATGGTTCCCGGTACACCTACCGTGTTGATACCAAGTGCTGCAAGCTTGCTGGCTCCCTGGAAGGAACCGTCACCGCCGATAACAACAATGCCGTCAATTCCATGCTTCCGGCAGATCTCGGCTGCTTTCTCCTGATATTCCTTCTCGCGGAATTCTTTGCAGCGTGCGGTATAAAGAATCGTTCCTCCAAGCTGGATGATATTGGAAACCGATAAAGTATCCATCTCCTCAATATCCTCCTCCAGAAGTCCGGCATATCCTCTCTTGATACCCATAACTCTGACACCATTTGCGATTGCGGTACGAACGACAGCACGAATGGCTGCATTCATTCCCGGCGCATCCCCACCACTTGTCAATACACCAATTGTTTTTACTGCACTGTTCATTTTGTCCTCCGTTTCAACTAATCGGAAATAAGGGGCTGCAAAATTCAGAGTCCGGTCTTACTTCCTCTTATTTTATCTTTAACGAATCATTTACATACTATTCATCGTACCCTCTATTGTACGTCATTCCATTGTTTTTTTCAACCCAAACAACAGATACTACCATTTAAAATTTGAAATCAGCGTCACTATAGCTTTCTCTCCTTCAATGCCGCTTCTATGATCCCTTCCAGAATATTTTCCCGGATCACCTGTCTTGCGTTTACATTGCGTCCCGGCGGAAGCTTTTTCATCTGTCTTTCCTCCTCCAGATAAACGATCACCTGATCTGTCCCGTCATATGGAGATAATTTCTCATATATCTGCTGTTCTCTTTCCTGAAAATCTGCTAAATTTTTAAAGCGGAGCCACAGCTCACATGGAAGCATATCAAACGGAATAATATCCTGACAGATCACCTTTCCGTCTCTATCACCACCCATATCAGCCCGGCCGCGGATAAATACCTTGGCATCCTCTCTGCACTGTTCTTTTTTCTTTTCATAAACATTCGGAAAGACAAGGATCTCTACAGCACCATATACATCCTCCAGCGTAAGATATGCCATAAGTTTATTTGTCTTTGTGGTCTTAACCGTCTTTGCCGTGATCATTCCGCCAATGATCACATTTTCCTTGTCATGCACCTGTAACATTTCCGTGCCGCCCTCTTCTTCCGGCTCCCTGACAAAATCCTGAGAGCTGCAGGTAGAATTTTTCCGGATCAGCTCCAGATATTCCTCCAGCGGATGACCGCTGATGTAGATGCCAAGGACTTCCTTTTCATAAGCGAGAAGCTCTTCCTTTTCAAACTCCTCCAATGCCGGATAAGACACATCATTTGCATGCTCCAGCTCCTCATCCCCCATATCAAACAGAGACATCTGACCGGACATGGAATCCTTTTTTTCCCGGTTTACACTGTCCAGCATGCTTTGATATACCTGAAGCTTCTGCCGCCGGTTTCCCTCCAGTCCGTCAAAGGCTCCTGCCTTAATGAAATTCTCAATGGAACTTTTGTTGACCTCTTTGCTGGTGAGACGGCGCATAAAATCCTGCATGGATGTGAAACGGCCTCCTCGTTCCCGTTCCTCCACAATATTATTGATCACACCGGAACCAATGCCTTTAATCGCAGAAAGAGCATAACGTATCCTGCCGTCAGACACGGAAAAATAACTATAACCTTCATTTACATCCGGCGGCAGGATCTCAATATCCATTCGCCGGCACTCCATAACATACTCGACGATCTTATTTGTATTTTCTTTGACGGACGTCAGCAGAGAAGCCATAAACTCCACCGGATGATAGCACTTTAACCAGGCTGTCTGGAATGTCACCATACCATACGCTGCTGCATGGGATTTATTAAAGGCATAGGCAGCGAAGCTGATCATCTCATCATAGATCTTATTGGCAACCTCCTCGGAGATACCATTGGCAATGCAGCCCTTTACTCCTTCTTCCTCGTTTCCGTAGACAAAGTTCTTCCGCTCCGCTTCCATCACCTTTGCCTTCTTTTTGGACATGGCACGGCGCACCAGATCACTTCGTCCATAACTGTAGCCTGCCAGACTCCGGACGATCTCCATAACCTGCTCCTGGTAAACAATACAGCCATAGGTAGTTGCAAGAATCGGTTCAAGCTGTGGACAGTCATATGTAATGGAATCTCTGTTGCTTCTTCCCTCAATATATTGCGGAATAAAGTCCATCGGGCCCGGACGATACAGAGAAATACCGGCTACAATCTCTGCCATGCTCTCCGGCTGCAGCTCTTTCATAAACTGCTTCATCCCGGCACTCTCCAACTGGAATATTCCCTCGGTCCGCCCACTGGATATGAGTTTCCATACATTTTCATCCTCCAGATCCAGGCGGAGCATATCCTGATCACTCATACCACACATTTTGGCTGCATTTTGTACAACCGTCAATGTACGAAGCCCCAGAAAGTCCATTTTCAGAAGCCCCAGCTCCTCCAATGTGGTCATAGTATACTGCGTGGTTACATTTCCCTCAGATCCCTTCGAAAGAGGTACAAAATGATCCACCGGCTCCGGTGCGATCACAACACCCGCCGCATGAATGGAAGTATGACGAGGCAGTCCCTCCAGCTTCTGCGCCATATCTAACAGATATTTTGTCTGCTCATCCGTCTCATAAAGCTGACGCAGATCCGGATTCTGCTCGATTGCTTTGGCAATGGTAATATCCTTCTCCATGGGCACGGACTTTGCAATGGTATCCACATAGGCATACGGCATATCAAGCACACGCCCCACATCACGGATCACACCACGGGCTGCCATGGTACCGAAGGTAACGATCTGCGCCACATGATCCCGTCCATATTTCCCGGTGACATAGTCGATCACCTCCTGCCGTCTCTCATAGCAGAAGTCCACGTCAATATCGGGCATGGTCACACGCTCCGGATTCAGGAAACGCTCAAACAGCAGGTCAAACGCCAGAGGATCAATATTGGTGATCTCCAGACTGTATGCGACAATACTTCCGGCCGCAGAACCACGTCCCGGTCCCACGATGATCCCATGCTCTCTGGAATAATGAATGAAATCCCACACGATCAGGAAATAATCTACAAATCCCATATTTTTGATGGTATTTAACTCATAATCCAGCCGCTCCTGAATCTCCGGCGTCACATCCGCATAACGCCGGTGAATTCCTTCATAACACAAATGCTTCAGATACTCCCATGAAGTAAAGCCCTCCGGCACATCAAACTTTGGCAGCTTATATTTTCCAAACTCAATATCCACATGACATCTCTGTGCTATTTTGGAAGTATTTTCCACCGCTTCTCTGGCATAAGGGAAAAGTGTCAGCATCTCCTCCTCGGATTTCAGATAAAACTGACCACCCTCATACCGCATACGATCCTCGTCCTGCACCTTATGCTGCGTCTGGATACACAATAAAATATCATGGGGCTCGGCATCCTCTGCCCGGATATAATGCACATCATTAGTGGCAACCAGCTCCAGCCCTGTCTCCTGGCTCATACGGAGAAGTCCCTGGTTTACCGTTTTCTGGGCATCAATGCCATGATCCTGCAGTTCCAGATAAAAATGATCCGGCCCAAAAATATCAGACAGACGAAGAGCTTCTTTTTTTGCCTCCTCATAAAATCCCTGTCTGAGATTTGTCGCCACGATTCCTGCCAGGCATGCACTCAGAGCAATAATCCCTTCATGGTACTTTTCCAGAACCTCCATATCCACGCGGGGCTTATAATAAAAGCCCTCCGTAAATCCAATGGAAACAATCTTCATCAGATTGGCATAGCCTGTATTATTCTCTGCCAGAAGCACCAGATGATTATAACGGTCATCTCCCCTGACATTTTCCCTGTCAAACCGGGAACCCGGTGCCACATAGACCTCGCAGCCGATCACAGGATTGATTCCCTCCTTTAATGCCGCCCGGTAAAAATCAATCACACCGTACATATTTCCATGATCTGTAATGGCAATATGCTCCATACCAAGCTCCCTGGCTCTTGTCATCAGCTCTCCGATCTTACAAGAACCATCCAGAAGAGAATACTCTGTATGTAAATGCAAATGCGTAAATCCCATATGTCCTCCATTAAACGAAAAAGCCGTCTGATACAAGATCAAACGGCTCGTCATTTTCTACCATTATGCCTGTGATGTACTCAGATATTTTACAATATCATCCATAGCATTCTGTTCGTCATCTCCGTTCGCAGAAACAACAACTTCCTCTCCGGCCGCCAGTCCAAGGGTCATCATTCCCATGATACTTTTGGCATTGACCTTCTTGTCCTCCACCTCAACATAAATGCTGCTGGAATACTGGCTTGCCACCTGTACAAGAACAGCCACCGGTCTTGCCTCCAGACCATTCTGTATCTGAATTTTAATTTTCTTTGTAATCATGGTTACATTTTCCTCCTTTTTGAATCAGAGACTCCTCTCTTCTCTTTCAATTCATTTGCAATATTTCCCAATTTCCGCAGCCGGTGATTAACCCCTGATTTGCCAATGGGCGGATTGAGCATCTGCCCCAATTCCTGCAGTGATGCATCCGGATATTCCAGCCGCAGCTCTGCTGTCTCGCGCAATCCCTTCGCCAGCCCCCGTAACCCCATATTACATTCTATATATTTGATATCCTCAATCTGCTTCGCCGCTGCCGCCACGGTTTTCCCAATATTTGCCGTTTCGCAGTTCACCTGACGATTAACAGAATTGCGGACCTCCTTCACAATCCGTATATTTTCAAATTCCATCAAGGCCACATGTGCCTCTACTACATTTAAAAAATCAACGATCTGTGATCCCTCTTTTATGTACACCACAAAATACCTTTTTCTCCTGACGATTTTTGCCTCCAATTCAAAAAACGCCAACATCTCTCTGATGAAAGAAGCAAACCCCTCCGAAAGAACAGCGAACTCCAGATGGTAGGCCTTCTCCGGATCCGACAGGGAACCTGCTGCCAAAAATGCACCCCGCAAAAAGGCACGCTTACAACAGGTATTTTGTATGAGACGATGCTGATGCCCCAGACAATCACCTGTAATCCCACCTTGTTCATCCATCATTTTTAATGCTTTTAGTATAGATATAATCGCATGCCGTCCGATTACTTCAATATAATACTCCCGGATATTTCTATGAATATTATGACAACGGACACGAACCTCCACCGGATTATGAAATACACTATTTAATAACATATAAGATTTTCGGGCGACTGTCAAGTTTTCTGTGCGTATTTCCAAATATTCGTTACCATCCCTGCTGCGGCGTATCCTTCCATTCAGATCAAATAACGCTGCCAGCTCTGCGATCTGACAGTGTCTTGCCGATGGAAGCTGCCGCACAAGCTCCTGTTTCACACTACCGGAAAATGACATATTTTCCCTCCTTGCTGTGTGCTGTTCCTATTTTCCCTGCTTCCGGTCCTTCTCAATGTCCCGGTGTTCCACCTTAATACTGTAGGGAAGCTGTTTCATATGCTTTGCCAGTGCATTGACAATGGTAACGGACCGGTGTTTTCCTCCGGTACAGCCAATACTGATCACCAGCTGGTTCTTTCCCTCCAGAATATAATTCGGGATCAGAAACTCTACCATCTCAAACAACTGCTTCTCAAAAGTGACCGCCTGCGGGGAGGACATGACATAATCATAAACCGCCCTGTCGTTGCCGGTCTGCGGCTTCAGATCCGGAATATAATATGGATTTGGCAGGAATCGCACATCAAAGACAAGATCCGAGTCCTCCGGAATTCCATATTTAAAACCAAAGGAAAGAATCGTCACGAAAAAGTTCTCGTATTCGTCTTTTCCCAGAAAGATCTTATCAATTTCCTGCTTCAGGTCCCGCACAAGCATGTGGCTGGTATCGAGAATATAATCCGCCCGCTTTTTTATAAAGGCAAGCTCCTCCCGCTCCGCTTCAATAGCCTTATCTACTCTTCCCTGCAGGGCAAGAGGATGATTTCGTCTCGTTTCCTTATATCTCTTGATAAGTACCGAGCTGTCTGCCTCCAGAAACAGAATCTCATACCGCACCCCGGCTGCCAGCATTTCATCCAGAATATCATCCAGCTCCAGAAGCCCCTGCTGGTTACGGATATCGATTCCAACAGCAACCTTTTCCAAACTGTTTTCCTCCAGCATCATCTTGGACATTCTCGGTATCAGAGGTACCGGCAGATTATCCACGCAAAAATATCCCATATCCTCCAGCATTTTCATGACAGAATTTCTGCCTGCCCCGGACATTCCTGTTACAATTACAAATCGCATACGAATCCTCATTCCTGTTATCTAAGATAGTTTTTTATGCCACAAACGGCGTCCCCCATAAATTCTCTCAGACCCTTTTTACCTCCAGCTCCAGCTCTACGCCAAACTGTTCATAGACGGTTCTCTGTACATGCTCGATCACACGCATGGCATCCCCACATGTTCCTTTTCCTACATTTACCACAAAACCACTGTGCTTCTCGGATACCATTACATCACCTGACCGGTATCCCTTCAGCCCTGCATCCTGAATCAGCTTTCCGGCGAAATATCCCTCCGGTCTCTTAAAAGTACTTCCCGCACTACCATATTCCAACGGCTGTTTTTCTCTTCTCTGGGTATTTAACTGACGCATCTGCTCCTTGATCTGCTCCTCGTCCCCATGAGCAAACGCAAAGTCCGCCGACAAAACGATCAGATCCTTTTCCTGAATGATGCTGTGCCGGTATGACAGGTCCAGCTCCTCTGCCGAAAGCTCTCTGACGTCTCCCGCCTTTGTCATCACCCGTGCAGAAAAGATCACATCCCTGATCTCTCCGCCATAAGCCCCGGCATTCATAGTAACTGCTCCTCCCAGCGTACCGGGAATTCCTCCGGCAAATTCAAAGCCTGTCAGTCCCCGCTCGGCCGCCTGCATTGCTGCCTTGGATAAAAGAACTCCGCATCCCGCTGTCATGATCGTTTTGCCGGCTTCTGTACTTTCTCCTTCCCGAAAGGAAATTTCATCAAATCCCCTCAGAGAGATCATCACTCCCCGGTATCCTTCATCAGATACCAGAAGATTACTTCCATTACCAAGGATAAAAAATGGTGTTTCTGTCTCCCGGCAAAGAAGAAGCAGTTCCTTTAGCACAGACTCACTGCCTGGCTCCACAAAATAATCTGCCGGTCCGCCAATGCGAAATGTCGTATGCGCCGACATAGGCTCCTGCAGACGTACTGCCTGCTCTCCCGCTATCCTCTGTAAATCTGCTAACTGAACCATATTTCCTTCCTTCCATACTTTTCACCTGCGTTGCATCTTTATGATATATAACAAAAAATCCTTGCTGCGAATACCCGCTGCAAGGACTCATAGCGTGCGCGAGAAGATTCGAACTCCCGGCCTTCTGATCCGTAGTCAGACGCTCTATCCAGCTGAGCTACGCGCACAAATTATCTCTCGTACTTCACATCTCTGTTCCGTACTTGAGATATTATATATTAGCTTTTCCAAAAATGCAAGCCTTTTTTTGATTTTTTTTATTTTAATTTACAAAAAAATGCTCAAACCAGCATTAATGCTACATTTCCAAGAATCAAAGTTACAGCAATCGAACAAAAGATCAGCATTCCATTTTTCTTTTTCAGTACATAAAGCAGCACGAGATTCATTCCATAGATCACGGCTGTGATTCCCAGAGAAACAAAAACCTGGAGGCCAAGCTTTGTCCCCGTGCTGATATTCTGTGCAAACAATGAAAGCATAACCGTAAGAAGCGTACCTGCGATGATCGGACGGATCCATCGACTCAACAGGCGAAATACCCGAAGAGACTCAAAGCATTCATAAATATATGCCACCAGACAGAAAACACCTCCGGATGCCATAACACTACATGCAAAACCTGCCAGAGCCACCAGACAGCCTGTCAGAATATTGCCGCTGCTCATCTCAAAGCCCAGCAGATAACCGATTCCGGACAAAGTTTTGCAGAGAATAGAGCCAGGAAGAAGATTGACCAATGGAACCAGATGGCCATAAAAATCTGCCTTCTCGATAATCCCGGAGTTGACAAACATACCGTCTGCTACAGACAGATACGCATCTCCTCCACCAAAAGATAAGATCGAAGAAAGAAATCCCTGTCCCAGAAATTCCGGAACGTTGCCGCCATAAAGGATTGCCGGAACGGAAAGTACCACAAAAAACAGGATCCACGCAGCCTCTTCCTGAAGCATTTTCTTCGGAGATACCTTTTTCTTCTGCCCGTCCTCCAGAATACTGCGCACAAGCCCCCAGACTGCCAAAATAATCATGGCAAACTTCAACCCATTGCAGATGTACTGCTCGTAAGGAAAATCAAAACTCAGGCATGCAATATATCCCAGGATCAATCCACCGGATATCGCTAAATTCTTCGGATTGAATTTACAGTGGGTATATAAAATACCAAACATAGACACACCCAGCACCTGCAGTGTCGACAAATGAACTAACGGCGTCCCTTCAAGCCCTAATATACCATAGATTGCTTTACCGCAGGTCAGCAGAAAAACACCTGCCAGGATCACAACTGCTCTTTTCCATCGTCCCTTACTCTCTGCTCTTGCCTCTGCCAATGTCTTTCTGGAATATTCTGTCAGAAGGCATGCGATAAAAGCAGAAATACCAATGGACAAAATCTCAATCTGTGTCAAAATCCCCGAATGAAGACGCGACATTGCCACAAGCATTGCCACCGTGATCAAAGCTCCCGGGAACGCCAGCATCAGTGCGGAGGCGATCATGCCACCCACACCATATGCCCGTTTTCCGAGACCTGTAGATATCTCCATCGGAAGAGCCCCCGGTGTGATACTTGCCACCAGAACATCCTTATCGAACTCCTCCTCGGTAACAAGACTACGTTCCTCGACCACTTCCTTCTCAATGACCGGAATCAGGGCACTTCCACCGCCGAAACCGATAAAACCGATTTTTAAAAGGGCCAGCATCATACCAAACTCACTCTTAAAACTTTTTTTATTTTCTTTTTCTTTCATGGTTGTATGCCTCCCTTTCTTTTTCTTAATCCAGTACTAATTTATTGTCCTGAGAATTAATAATATAAAATCCCTTTGCATTTAGGCTGTCTTCCCGGTTATAAAGCATCGGAGTATCATCCATCTGCCGGAAGATCGCACCGGCCTCCTCCACGATACACTGCATCGCTGCAGTATCCCACTCCATTGTAGGGTTAAACCGGTAATATACCTCAGCCTCGCCCTTCGCTACAACACATCCCTTCAGGGAGCTTCCCATTTTGACAAAATTGCTGATCTTGTACTTTTCTAACAGCTTGTCCATCTGCTCACAGCCATGGGAACTGCTCATCACCATACGAAGCTCGTGAATATCTGTACAGCCGGAAACCTGAAGCTTCTTTCCTGTCTCATCCTTCGTATCCAGATAAGCTCCTTGTCCCTGTGCTGCATAATAAAGCTCTCCGGTCACCGGTACATAGATCACACCCATTACTGATTTATGCTGATAAGATAATGCAATATTTACTGTAAACTGACCGTTTCTTTTAATAAACTCCTTCGTTCCATCCAACGGATCCACCACAAAACAATAATCATTGTCCAGACGGGAAAGATCATCCTTTTCCTCCTCTGACAGGATCGCATACTCAGGAAATGCCTCCTTAAGTGCATCCACAATAATACGGTTTGAGGCTTTATCTGCTACCGTCAGCGGCATATCTCCATCCTTATAGCTGATCTGCATATCCTCTGCATTTTCGTAAACATCCATGATCGCATATCCGGCCTTTACTGCTGCCTCTTTTGCTACTGCGAGTTCTTTTTCCAGGTTCATAAAAATCCTCCATTCTTCTGCAACCAATCGGTCGCAGGAAAATTCTCATTTATTTCGTATTTATACATTTTTTTATATGATTCATTATGAATTATATTATTTATCATATACATTTTTAACTACAAAGGGGTTTGGCTATACGAATAGCCAAACCCTCTGTTTATTGATTTCATACTAATCATACTACGTTACTATGAATATTGCAACCTATTTTTTCAATTAAATATATTTCTTTAATTCTTCCATCAGATAATCCACAGACTCTTCTACGGTCATACCTGTGGTATCAATGGTAATTTCCGGATTCTCCGGTGCCTCATAAGGGCTGGAAATGCCGGAGAAGTTTGGAATCTCACCACTGCGGGCTCTCTTGTAAAGACCCTTGACATCTCTTCTCTCACACTCCTCCAGAGGGGTACTGATATAGATCTCGATGAAATTGTCATTCCCGATGATATCTCTTGCACTACGGCGGTCACTTGCAAATGGAGAAATGAAGGAGGTCAGCGTGATCAGACCTGCATCATTCATAAGCTTTGCAACCTCGGCCACACGACGGATATTCTCGATACGATCCTGCTCCTTGAAACCAAGGTTCTTATTCAGACCCATACGCACATTATCTCCATCCAGAAGCATGGTATGCTTGCCCTCTGCAAAAAGTCTCTTTTCTACTTCATTGATCAGTGTGGACTTACCGGCTCCTGACAGACCAGTCATCCAGATTGTCTTAGGCTCCTGTCCCTTCTGCTGTGCACGAAGCTCTCTTGTAACATCCATATTGTGCCATGTCAGGTTATCGTCACGGCGAAGCGGATGCTCTACTACACCACAGGCAGAAGTCATATTGGTAATACGATCGATCAATACGAAACCACCAAGCTCCTTATGATGCTTGAACTCATCAAAAACGATCGTATCAGAGCATGCAATATCACAGCATGCGATCTCATTCTTGTAAAGCTTATCTGTCTGTACATGAGTACCCTCATTGACATCAACCTTATACTTGATGTTCATAACAACAGCCGGAACCATCTTGGTGCCAAGCTTGAGGAAATAGTTCTTTCCTGCTACCAGCTTGTTATCATCCATCCAGAGAAGTGTTGATGTAAACATTTTATTGGTATGAAGGTTTACATCCTTGCAAAGCATACATCCTCTGGATACATCGATCTCTGTGTCAAGCTGAATGGTCACAGCCTGTCCCTTGGAAGCATTGTCAACCTCCTTATTGGTATTGAGAATGCTCTTGACCTTAGCAGTCTCGCCACTTGGCAGGGAAGTGATCTCATCTCCGACATGGATCTCTCCAACCTCAACCTCTCCCTGGAAACCACGGAAGGTACGATCCGGACGGCTGACACGCTGTACCGGCATAACAAATCCGCTCTCATCGGAGTGATCTGTCACATCGATGGTCTCCAGATAATTCTGAAGAGTACCCCCCTTGTACCAAGGTGTCTTTGAAGACTCTGTGGTAATATTGTCACCAACTGTTGCAGATACCGGGATAATATGCATAGTCTCAAAATCATACTCTCCTGTCATGATCTTGATCTGCTTGGCAATATTCTTAAACTCATTTTCATCATAGTCAATAAGATCCATTTTATTGACAGCATATACCACATGCTTAATACCCATTAATGCACAGATACGGGTATGACGTCTTGTCTGTACCAGTACACCTTTGGATGCATCCACAAGGATAACAGCCAAATCTGCAAATGAAGCTCCAACGGCCATATTACGGGTATACTCCTCATGACCCGGAGTATCTGCCACGATAAAGCTTCTCTTTTCTGTGGTGAAATAACGATATGCCACATCAATCGTGATTCCCTGCTCACGCTCTGCCATAAGACCATCCAGCAGCAAAGAATAATCGATTGCACCACCGGTACTTCCCACTTTACTATCAAGCTCCAGTGCCTTCTCCTGATCTGCAAAGATCAGCTTGGCATCATAAAGCATATGTCCGATCAGTGTGGACTTTCCATCATCTACACTACCGCAAGTAATAAATTTCAATAAACTCTGCATCTTAGAAATACCCCTCTCTCTTTCTTCTTTCCATGCTGCCTGCCGCCTCGTTATCAATTACACGGCTGGTTCTCTCGGAAGATACTGCACTCAATGTCTCCTCAATGATCTCATCCAGTGTCTCTGCATCAGACTCTACACCACCGGTCAGTGGATAACATCCTAATGTACGGAAACGAACCTTCTTCATTTCCACTTTTTCGCCCGGTTTCAGACGCATTCTGTCATCATCCACCATAATAATGTTGCCATCACGGTAAACTACCGGACGCTCTTTTGCAAAATAAAGGGATGGAATCTCGATATTCTCCTGACGGATATACTGCCAGATATCCTTCTCTGTCCAGTTAGAAAGAGGGAATACACGTACCTCTTCACCCTTAAACAGCTTTGTATTGTATAACTTCCACATTTCCGGACGCTGATTCTTTGGATCCCATGCATGTGCTGAATTACGGAAGGAGAAGATACGCTCCTTTGCACGGGATTTCTCCTCGTCACGACGTCCACCACCAAATGCCGCTGTGAACTCGTATTTATCCAGTGCCTGTTTCAACGCCTGGGTTTTCATAATATCTGTATAAGCAGAACCATGATCAAACGGATTGATTCCCTGCTTTACACCCTCCTGATTGGTATAAACAAGCATATCCAGGTCGTATTTCTTTGCCATTTTATCACGGAATTCTATCATTTCGTGAAATTTCCATGTGGTATCCACATGAAGAAATGGGAAAGGCGGCTTCTCCGGATAAAATGCTTTCAATGCAAGATGAAGCATTACAGAACTATCCTTTCCGATTGAATACAACATAACCGGCTTTTCACACTCAGCTACAACTTCACGCATAATGTAAATCGCCTCAGCCTCCAGCTCCTCCAAATGTGATAATTGATTCATTGTTTTCCTCCATTTATTTTTCTTTTTGGGATCTCTCCACTCTGATCTCATTTTTCAGATGGTAGATCTGATTATCAACTTCTACATAAACCTGATACTCATCAAGTTCCAATTGATCCAGTGTCATACAAAAGCTTTCTTTTCGTCTTTTGGATGCAAGATTTGAAAACTCCTGCACATAAGAATGCTTTTCACCGATAAGATATACCCTGCTGACACTTCCTGCTGCGAAAGCAAACAAAAAGAGTGTATCGCTCACCCGGATATTGCCAAAAATTTTCTTTTTCAGCTTCTCCGGTACCGGCTCCGGCAGCTGTCCGGTATATCTCTCCGGCGGCTCCAGACTGCCCTTTATGGCATTCAGATCATGCTTCAATGGAATAGAATACGCCTCAATATCCGGCGTAAATATCCATGCACTTCGATATCTCTTACACAAACGCAGACGATTGATCATCCGGCCGGTCTGTCCGTCCAGCTCCTCAATACACGCCCGGAGATTTTCCGTGCGCCTCATAAGCATACCGGACAATGATAAAATTCTGTCCTCCTGATCCCGGTAAACACATCCGGCATCTCTCTGGGATTTCACCACTGCAACACTTCTCCGCTTATGAAATGTATGCTTCTCCGGATCGATCTCATAAAAATCAATCCGTGAATCATCATCGGATACGGCTCCCTCCGCCGGTACATTTCCTTTATTTTGGATACAGTACAACCTGATCCGGAGATGGCCATCCTCCTGTACATAAATATCCGGACTTTCCGGCATATAACCGTCCATACAGTCCTGGCTGTCTGATACCAGCAGCTTGTCCTCAAGCACGGTTTCCCGCCAGATCGACTCCGGTGCCAGCACCCAGTTCACCGACTGCTTCTCCCAGTCAATGGAGATTACGGTATGATACCGCCTCATAGTCAATATAAGCTGCCCCTGTACATACCGCATTCCACTTGCAACGATCCAGTTTCCGTTTGTCTTATATTTGTCGCCGATCAAAGCCTCCAGCATACATTTCTTTCGAATCTCTCCGCTGCTCCGATCCAGTTCTATAATACAATCATCCGCATATCCTTCCGCCGATGACGTCAGCAGAAACAGGGAATCCTCCTTCTGCGCCGCATAACGTCCAATGGGATAATCCAGCAGATATGTCTGGTATACCCTGCCCATATAGTCCATTTCGTGATACTGGCAGGCCCGTTTCTGTCTATTGGAGCCAACACGGTTTACTGTAGCATCCACATAAAGAAATCTGCCATTTTCCAGTGGAATCATACCTGTCTGATCTGTCTTGATCTGTAAAGAATAACGTACTTCTCCGTTTTGGTCAAATACCACCGGCTTAAACCGGAGTCCGTTGACCAGAATAAACGGAAAGCATGAGGCGTCTGAATGTTCTACCTTTGTTACGATATTCTGCTGCCCCAGCGGAATATCCCTGGTATAGATCCTTAAATCTCTTCTCTGGTATACCTCTCCATCACCGTCGATCAATTCCAGAATCAGCCTGTTGGTATATCCCTTATATAATCCCAGAACCGGCACACGGTGTCTGGTGGTCATACAGGTCTCCCCCACAAAATCTGTTCCTTCCGACTTTCCCAAAATACGATACCGGACCCGGTATTCCTTCGGAGTATTAAAAAGCAACATCGCTGTCTGCACCGAAGCACCATACGGGTTGGGAATCACCAGCAGATGACGAAAGCTGAAAATATGGTCATCCAGAATCTTTTCGAATGCCATATCCCGGATCTGGCTCTGCCAGGCTCTCGGCATTTCCTTTCGAAATGGTGTATATATCCGCTTCTCCCGGTCAATCTGAAACTCGTTACGGTAATTCAGATCCAGTTTTCTCAGGTCTTCATCGCTGTAGGTCGTCTTTGTGGCATCTTTTATATCAATGCGTCTTCCAAATATTCCCACTAATATTATCGTGCAATTGTGTCAGCTTTATGAAAAACCTCCTCTGATTTTTCAAAGCACAACGCACTCCTCCTTCCAGATGATTATAACATATTCCTGCAAAAAAGCAAAAAAATAGTTATTTTGTATCATTTACAGCTTCATTGTAAGCTGTATCCTCTGCTTTTTGAGATCTACGCTCATAACCTTTACATCCACAATATCTCCAACACTGACTACGTCCAGCGGATGCTTAACAAACCCCTTATTGGACAACTGGGAGATATGCACAAGACCGTCCTGATGCACGCCGATATCCACAAACGCTCCGAAGTCAATGACATTACGCACCGTTCCCTTCAGGATCATTCCCTCCTTGAGGTCTTTCATATCCAGCACATCGGTACGAAGGATCGGTTTTGGCATTTCATCTCTCGGATCTCTCGCCGGTTTCTCTAACTCCTTCACAATATCCTCCAGAGTAATCTCACCGATTCCAAGCTCCTGGGCCATTTTCTTTTTGTCCCGGATCCGGCCGGCAATACCTTTCACACCGGCTTTCTTTTCCTTTGATGCCGGCGTATCCTCCGCAAGCTCCACCTGACTGTCTCCAAATGCTTTGGCGAAAGCTGCGCCAAATGCAGAATTGGTATTACGAACCACAAATTCTTTCTCTTTCTTTGGCTTTGGTGCAACGCCGCGCTTTTCCGTATTCGCCTTTGCAAGATCTCCCTGGAGTTTTTTCACCTCTTCCATAGTCATATCCAGCTTCTCTAAAAGCTGTCCTGCTGCCTCATAGGACTCCGGATGAACACTTGTGGCATCCAGCGGATTATCTCCCCCCTGAATTCTCATAAAACCTGCACACTGTTCAAAGGCTTTCGGACCAAGCTTTGCAACTTTTAAAAGCTGTTTTCTGCTGGTAAATCTGCCGTTCTCTTCACGATAAGTAACGATATTTTTCGCAATCGTTTTAGAAATTCCTGAAATGTATTCCAGAAGAGAGGCCGATGCGGTATTGAGATCAACACCAACTTTATTTACACAATCCTCTACCACGCCTGTCAGTGTCTCCGACAGCTTTTTCTGGTTCATATCATGCTGATACTGTCCCACGCCAATGGACTGTGGATCAATCTTAACTAACTCTGCCAGAGGATCCTGAATACGTCTTGCAATAGATGTGGCACTTCTCTGACCCACATCAAAGTTCGGGAACTCCTCGGTGGCAAGCTTGCTGGCAGAATATACGGAAGCTCCTGCTTCATTTACGATCACATACTGTACCGGCTTTTTGATCTCCTTTAACATTTCAGCAATGATCTGCTCAGATTCTCTGGATGCCGTTCCATTTCCCACGGAGATCAGGGTAATGTCATACTGGTCAATCAGCTTTTTGACAACTCTCTTTGCCTCGTCCACCTTATTTTGTGGCGCCGTCGGATAAATGACTGTTGTGTCCAACACCTTTCCCGTAGGGTCTACCACCGCCAGCTTACAACCGGTACGAAATGCCGGATCCCATCCCAATACGGTTTTGCCTGCGATCGGAGGTGCCATCAAAAGCTGTTCCAGATTCTTTCCAAAGACACGGATGGCTCCATCCTCTGCTTTCTCGGTCAGTTCATTTCTTACCTCTCTCTCAATGGCCGGGGCGATCAGACGTTTATAGCTGTCCTCCACAGCTTCTGCCAGAACCGGCTCTGTATTGGCATTCTCTGCTGTTATCACTTTTGTGCGAAGATACTGTAATATGCGTTCCTCCGGCGCGATCAGCCTGATCACCAGCATTTTTTCTTTTTCACCACGGTTCAGTGCCAGCACACGGTGACCGGCAATCTTGTTGACCTGCTCCTGAAATTCATAATACATTTCATAAACAGACTGCTCCTTCTCATCCTTGGCAGTAGAGGTGATCACTCCCTCCTCCATGGTGAGCTTACGGATATACATTCTGTAATCCGCCTCATCGGAAATCTGCTCTGCAATAATATCTCTGGCCCCATCAATGGCGTCCTTTACTGTTTCCACGCCCTTTTCCTCCGAAAGATAGCTCTGCGCTTCTTCCTCCAGACTTTTTGTGGTTTCCTGCACAAGAATGATCTGCGCCAGACCATCCAGCCCCTTCTCTTTTGCAATGGTAGCCCTCGTTCTTCTCTTCGGGCGGTACGGACGGTACAGATCATCGACTACTACCTGTGTCTGTGCCTCTAAGATCTGCTTTTTGAGCTCCTCTGTAAGCTTTCCCTGCTCCTCAATGCTTGCCAGTACCTGCTGCTTTTTCTCCTCAAGATTGCGCAGATAAGCCAGTCTCTCTGACAGGTTACGAAGCTGCTCATCATCCAGAGAACCATGAGCCTCTTTACGATAACGGGCAATAAACGGAATGGTATTTCCCTCATCGATCAGCTTAATGACTGCCTCAACCTGCCACTCCTTGATATTTAATTCCTCTGCTATTTTTTTCTGAATATTCATAACATTACTCCAAAAAAAGAAAGCGACTGTAACCAGTCGCTTCTCTCATTCTTTATCAATTTTTACGCGACAACTTAATATATTCCGGAGAGAATCTGCTTCCCAAATATCACAGGAATCCACAGACACCTCTTATGTAATGCTTACGCAAGGCCTGTCTGGTCTACACGGATCTTATTGATCACACCGTCAAGTTGTGCGGCAGCCTTCTCATAATCTCCCTCACTCATCTCTTCCGTTACAAAAGCAAACTCATCATCATATCCGGCATCTACCATCTTCACATTGCCAAACAATTCCTTCACCTTTTCGGACTTCTGAGCCTTAATACCACTGACACGTACAAAGAATACATTTCTTGCATCCTCTGCGGCCACCAGATCAAGCTTTTCCGCATCCCAAAGTGTGATAATGTTGACACCCGCATGTTTTGCCGCATCCATCACATCAGAAACAACGGCACTTGCAGTAGCAAGCTTACCGGCTCCCTGACCATAGAACATAACGTCTCCAACCATATTACCCTTTACGAGGATCGCATTAAATACACCATCTACACTGTAAAGAGGATGTTCCGGATAGATCAGCTGCGGAGCTACCATAGCGCTCACCTTGTCACCAACCTTTTTGCTGGAACCAAAGATCTTTACCTTTGCTCCCATCTTCTTTGCATATGCAATATCTCTGTCTGTAATCCTGGTGATACCCTCTGTGTAGATATCCTCAAAATCAAGCTGTTTTCCATAAGCCAGGGAAGTCAGGATCGCAATCTTACGACATGCATCATAACCCTCTACATCTGCAGTCGGATCCTTCTCTGCATATCCCTTGTCTTGTGCATCCTTTAATACGGAATCAAAGTCTGATCCCTTCTCTGTCATTTCTGTAAGAATATAGTTGGTAGTACCATTTAAAATACCGGAAATCTCCAGAATCTCATCCGGTGCCAGAGATGTCTTCAATGGACGGATGATCGGAATGCCACCGCCGACACTTGCCTCAAACAGGAAGTTAATGTTCTTCTCCTCAGCCAGTGCCAAAAGCTCCGGACCATATGCTGCAACAAGTGCTTTATTGGAAGTACATACGCTCTTCCCATTCTCCAGACATGTTTTTACAAATTCATAGGCAGGATGAACTCCTCCCATGGTTTCTACAACAATAGAAATCTCCGGATCATTTGCAACGATGTCAAAATCGTGTACCAGTACCTTTTCCACCGGGTCTCCCGGAAAATCCCGGAGATCCAATACTGCTTTCACAGAAATCTCCTGTCCCACCCTCTTTGCAATGATGTCCTTATTCTTTTCAAGAATCTCTACTACTCCGGATCCTACTGTTCCATAACCTAATACACCTACTTTTACCATGATTGTCCTCCATCCATTTTGTCTTAATGATTCGTTTTCGTAATCCATGCAAGATATGCGTTGATAAACGGATCAATATTTCCATCCATCACTCCCTGCACATTTGAAATTTCTTCGTTCGTTCTGTGATCCTTCACCATTGTATATGGCTGCATAACATAGGAACGGATCTGACTTCCCCATCCGATCTCCTTCGACTCCCCGCGAATGCCATTCGCCTTTTCCTGCTGCTCCTGCTGCTTTAAGATAAACAGCTTCGCCTTCAGCATCTGCATTGCCTTGTCCTTATTCATATGCTGGGACCGCTCATTCTGGCACTGTACCACAATTCCTGTAGGATAATGGGTAATGCGGATTGCCGATGAGGTCTTGTTGATATGCTGCCCGCCAGCGCCACTGGACCGGTAGGTATCAATACGGATATCGTCATCTGCAATCTCAATATCCAAATCCTCCTCAATATCCGGCATCACATCGCAGGATACAAAAGAAGTCTGTCTTTTTCCCGCTGCATTAAACGGCGAAATACGCACCAGACGGTGAACACCATGCTCTGATTTCAAATAACCATAAGCATTCTCTCCGTTGATCTGCAGCGTAACAGACTTATAGCCGGCTTCATCGCCATCCAGAAAATCAAGCATTTCTACCTGAAATCCTCTTTTCTCAGCCCATCGCTGATACATACGGCACAGCATGCTTGCCCAGTCACAGCTCTCGGTACCACCGGCACCTGCATGGAGCGTAAGGATTGCATTATCCTTATCATACTCTCCGCAAAGAAGTGTCTCGATCCGGATCGCCTCATACTCGCTGCAGAATTCATCATAGCTTTCCTGCACCTCCGGAACCATATCCGTATCGTTTTCCTCCTCTGCGATCTCGATAAGCATCAACATATCCTCTCTGTCTGCACAGAGCTTTTCGTATCGTTCGATCACATCTTTCAAATGCTTACTTTCCTGTACTATCGCTGTAGACTTTTCAGGATTATCCCAGAATCCCGGTTCCTCCATTGTCTTATCCAGCTCTTCAACCCGGTCTTTTTTGTTAGCCAGGTCAAAGTGAATCCCCCATCTCCAACAATGGCTGGGCATAATTTGCCAGGGACTGTTTGATCGCATCAAACTCAACCATCTTTTTCACCTCTTTCTTTTCCCTTAAATCTGTGTCTTAATATTTCCTTCCACAGCACTGTTTATACTTCTTTCCGCTTCCACAAGGGCACGGATCATTTGGCTGTATCTTTTTGGTCTTTCTCTTCTTCGGAGCCTTAACGGCAGAATCATCCTTATTGGTACCTGTTGCCTGAGCCACCTGCTCCCTCTCAACCTTCTGCTCAATCTTAATATGTGTCAGAACCTTAATGGTCTCCTCCGCAATAGAATCGATCATGGCATCAAACATATCAAAACCGGCAAACTTATACTCTACAACAGGATCTCTCTGTCCATATGCCTGAAGTCCGATACCCTGACGAAGCTGATCCATATCATCAATATGATCCATCCACTTCCGGTCGATCACCTTCAGAAGAATCACACGTTCTACCTCACGGAACTGCTCCGGCTCCGGAAACTCTGCTTCCTTCGCCTCATAAACCTTTACTGCCTCGTCCTGAAGCTGCTCGATAAGCTCTGCCTTTGTACCATGCTTTTTCTGCTCCTCGGTCAGCTCAATACGCTTCAGCGGAACAATTGGCAGAAGAACATTATTCAGCTCTGCAATATCCCAGTCCTCTGCGCTCTGATCATCACCGATCACACGGGTAACACACTTCTCTACCTGCTCCTTGAGCATACTCATCAGAGTATCACGCATGTTCTCTCCGTCCAGAACCATACGACGCTCTTTATAGATAACCTCTCTCTGCTCATTGTTAACCTGGTCAAACTCCAACAGATTCTTACGAATACCGAAGTTATTGCCCTCGATCTTCTTCTGTGCACTCTCAATGGCATTGGAAAGCATCTTATGTTCTACCTGTTCTCCATCCGGCATCGCATCAAACAGTCCCTTGATACGATCTGAACCGAACAGACGCATCAGATCATCCTCCAGAGAAATATAGAAACGGGACTCACCCGGATCTCCCTGACGACCTGCACGACCACGAAGCTGATTGTCAATACGACGGGACTCGTGACGCTCTGTACCGATGATCTTCAGACCACCAAGCTCCTTAACACCCTCACCCAGTTTAATATCAGTACCACGGCCGGCCATATTAGTTGCAATGGTTACAGCTCCCATCTGACCTGCATCCGCAATGATCTCTGCCTCTAATTCGTGGAATTTTGCATTCAACACCTTATGAGGGATTCCCTTCTTCTGAAGCATCTGACTCAGCATCTCGGAAGTCTCAATGGTAATGGTACCAACCAGAACCGGCTGTCCCTTCTCATGTGCCTCCACGATATCTGCAACAACTGCATTAAACTTGTCTTTCTTTGTCTTGTATACGGCATCATCATAATCAATACGTGCGATCGGCAGATTAGTCGGAACTTCAATAACATCCATACCATAGATATCACGGAACTCCTTCTCCTCAGTCAGAGCCGTACCTGTCATACCGGATTTCTTCTCATATTTATTAAAGAAGTTCTGGAACGTAATGGTAGCCAGGGTCTTGCTCTCTCTCTTGACCTTCACATGCTCCTTCGCCTCAATTGCCTGATGAAGACCATCTGAGAAACGACGTCCCGGCATAATACGTCCGGTAAACTCATCAACGATCAGTACCTCATCATCCTTTACCACATAGTCCTTGTCTCTTGCCATCAGAGAGTGGGCACGAAGAGCAAGGTTAATATTGTGCTGTAACTCCAGATTATCCGGATCTGCGAGGTTATCCACGCCAAAGAAGCGCTCTGCCTTGCGGACACCTTCCTCAGTCAGGTTTACATTTTTGTCCTTCTCATCGACAACATAGTCGCCAGTCTCCTGCTCATCCTCCGCCATCAGGATATCCATCTTGGAAAGCTCTTTGCGGGTACCTCTGGTGAGCTGTTTCACAAAAATATCACAAGCCTCGTAAAGCTTTGTAGACTTGCCGCTCTGTCCGGAAATGATCAACGGAGTACGCGCCTCGTCGATCAATACAGAATCCACCTCATCGATGATCGCATAGTGAAGGTCTCTCTGTACCAGATCTTTCTTATAAACAACCATGTTATCACGAAGATAGTCAAAACCAAGCTCATTGTTGGTAGCATATGTGATATCGCAGTTATATGCCTCCCGTCTCTCATCATTATCCATGGAATTCAGGATCACACCAACCTTCAAGCCAAGAAACTCATGTACCTTTCCCATCCACTCGGCATCACGCTTTGCCAGATAGTCATTGACCGTGACAATGTGAACACCCTTGCCTTCCAGTGCATTTAAATATGCAGGAAGTGTAGATACCAATGTTTTACCTTCACCGGTACGCATCTCTGTGATACGTC
Source organism: Jutongia huaianensis (assembly GCF_014384985.1). GTDB lineage: Bacteria > Bacillota > Clostridia > Lachnospirales > Lachnospiraceae > Jutongia > Jutongia huaianensis. The sequence goes on along the minus strand of NZ_JACRSX010000002.1, from coordinate 55,597 downwards.
CCTGATGCAAGATCACACCACCGATCAGCTGTACACGATAATGTCTCATATTCAAAACGCGGGTTGCAGCCTCCCTGACTGTCGCAAATGCCTCCACCAGAATATCATCCAGCGTCTCACCATTTGCAAGTCTCTCCTTAAACTCCGGAGTCTTCGCCTGCAATTCCTCATCGCTCAGTGCCTCATACTCAGGAGCCAATGCTTCGATCTTATCGACGATCGGAGTGATTCTCTTCAGCTCATGCTGACTATGAGTGCCAAAAATTTTTGTAAATAAACTCATACTCTAACCTTACCTTTCCAATTACCTGCTCCTGACTGCAGGTAAATATAATTTCATCTAATTCCGAAATTACACTCAAGTATAGCATTTTTCCAATTTATAAGCAACTTTTATTTTCTGCAAAGCAGGAAAAGCCTGATATCTTCTCCATTATGCAAAAAAACAGGTGCCTTTTCAGACACCTGTTCTAATAATCCCTTTATTTTATACACCCCACTGTGTACATAATACCTTCCAGTGCTTATTCCTTCTTCTCCTCATCCTCAACGCTTTAGAACTCCGGCTCGATCAGACCATATGTATTTCCTTTTCTCTTATATACAACATTGACCTCATCTGTCGTTGCATTGCGGAATACATAAAAGCTGTGTCCTAAAAGCTCCATCTGCAGGCAGGCTTCCTCCGCCTCCATCGGCTTCATCGCAAATCTCTTGGAACGGATGATCTTGATCTCATCATCATCCTCGATATCCTCCTCAACAAATGCCTTGCTCAAGCTTACTGCTGACTGCTGCTGATCGACAATCTTGTTTTTATATTTACGAAGCTGACGCTCAATAATTTCCTCTACAAGATCAATAGAAACATACATATCATCACTGACCTGCTCAGCTCTGACAATATTTCCTTTCATTGGGATGGTAATCTCTATTTTCTGTCTCTCCTTCTCTACACTCAGGGTTACATGAACTTCTGTCTCCGGTGTAAAATATCTCTCCAGCTTGCCCAGCTTGTCCTGGACGGCAGCCTTCAATCCTTCTGTTACGTCGATGTTCTTACCACTGATGATATACTGCATAAGTCCCCAACTCCTTTACTGTTTAGAATGGTTATATTATACTACAACCCGCTCCATTTTGCAAGTAAAAATGAACAAATTGCACAAAAACATATTTGAATTTTTTTGTCATCAGCTCACGGATTTTTCGATATTTAAAGGCAAAAATCATTTTCTGTGCTATAGAGCAAAAGAAATGTTATCGGTTTACTTATACTTAATTGAGAGAAAAATTTGAATATGGGGAGGGTGTCATTCGTTAATTGTCACACAATTTGTCTGTCAAGATTTTTCTTCACTTTTTCGATTTTTATCTTTTTTCACAAAACAAATTTTCTTGTTGACAAGTTTGTTTTTGTGTAAAAAACAGGTAAAAAATGTGGATAATGTGGATAACTTCGTGAATAACTCCATTTTTCCATCATTTTTAAATCCACAAAATGTGGATAACTATTCACATTTATCTATTACTTTTGACATTTCTACTAATATAAATTGTTTTGTTTGTGCAATATACACAATCATTTCATTGTCAATCAATTTTCAAAAAAAAGAATTGTCTTTTTTATCTGCAAATTGTCAGACAATTCAACCTTTTCCTATCATAAACAATTACTACGAATAAAATCCTATCATTCTTTCCATACAATGAAACAGGGATGCCCAAAAGTGATAACGCACTTTTCAGCATCCCTGTAAGGTCCATTTACTTATTTTATTCCTCTGATCTTTTTATTTTGCTGCAATTGCCTCAATCTCGATCAGTACATCCTTTGGAAGACGAGCCACCTCAACACAGGAACGTGCCGGATACGGCTCCGGAAAATACTTTCCATAAACCTCATTGATCTTTCCAAAGTCATCCATATTTTTAATGAATACTACCGTCTTGATGACTTTATCCATGGAGCTTCCTGATGCTTCCACAAGATTTTTCAGATTGCCGATCGCCTGCTCTGCCTGTTCAGCTGCTGTGCTTCCAACAATCTCTCCCGTTGCCGGATTTACCGGGATCACTCCGGACGTATACACAAGACCATTTACCTCGATTGCCTGTGAATATGGTCCGATTGCTGCCGGTGCCTTATCTGTACTGATTACGTTCTTCATAATATCCTCCATTCTCCCTTCCGCCACTTTTTATCACGGCAAGGGCTCATTTTCTGATCCATCCTTCTGTATCGGATCCTGTCATATCCGCTTCTGGCGGCAGACAACTTTCGATTCAAAGTATATCACGTTTCCACAAGGGGTTCAACCGCCGAAAAAATCTACTTCCTCTTTCCCATTTTCCCCACTTGTGGTATGATAAACAAGATTGTTTATGAATTTTCAGTTGTACCGGTTACAAGCGATATATTTGAATCACAAGGAAAAGAGGAATATTATGTCTGAAAAAATACAACTTGGCAAAACACAGGAACTGATCGTAGTAAAAACAACAGACTTTGGTGTCTATCTGAATACACCGGGAGGAGATGACGCAGACAAGATCCTGCTGCCAAAAGCACAGGTTCCAAAAGGGACACAGCTTAAGGATGCTTTGACCGTATTCGTTTACCGCGATTCGGAAGACCGCCCCATCGCCACCACCTGGGAGCCGGAGCTGGAGCTTGGCGGGGTCGCCCGCTTAAAGGTAAAGGAAGTAACAAAAATCGGGGCTTTTTTGGAAATGGGACTTTCCAAGGATCTGCTGCTCCCATTTAAGCAGCAGCTTTACAAGGTAGAGCCGGGAGATGCTGTTCTGGTAACCATGTATCTTGATAAAAGCGAACGACTCTGCGCCTCCATGCATGTCTATGACCGCCTGCAGAATGATTCCGATTACCAGAAGGATGATGAAGTTTTTGGCCGTGTCTATGAAATCAGTGAAAATTTTGGCGTCTTTGTGGCAGTAGATGATAAATACTCTGCACTTATCCCTAAGAAGGAGGTTTTCGAAAAGTATCGGATCAATCAGCCGGTTTATGCAAGAGTATCCCAGGTGCTTGAGGACGGACGACTATCTTTAAGTGTCAAAAAGAAAATTCCGGAACAGATGGAGGAGGATGCCCAGTTCATTCTTCACCGTCTGGAAGATGCCGATGGCTTTCTACCATATCATGATAAAAGTGCACCTGAGGAGATCAAGTCCCTCTTCCACATGAGTAAAAATGCCTTTAAACGTGCCATCGGCCGTCTGATGAAAGAGGGCTTTATCACCATCGGGAAGGATGGCATCCGACTTAAATAAAAGACTTTTCTATAATATAAAAAAGGGCAAAACCAGCGTTTTGCCCTCCAAGAATTGCTTCGCAATTCTCGTTGGCTTTCCTCTACGCTACGAGCATTTTCCTATACACTATATAAAAGCTCAGAATTGTCATTTATTATAAACTATGGCAATCCTGAGCCTTTATTTTATTTCAACATTTAAATACTCTGACAATATTGGTATTTCTTTCTATTCTACAAAGCTTCCAAACTGGCGGAAACGTTCATATCGTTTCTGCAAAAGCTCTTCCATTTCCGTTTCAAGAAGCTCCGGCAGCACCTCTGTCAATGCCTGCTTCAACTCCTTGGCCACCTCCGGCAGATGAAACTCCAGACCATCCTCCGGCTCAGCAAACATCCTGTCAGCTACATGATTTTTCAGAAGATCTCCCGCTGTCATTTTCATTTTCTCCGCAGCCTCGGCCACTCTGGTAGGATCCTTCCATAAAATACTGGAAAATCCCTCCGGAGACAAGATTGAATAAACCGCATGCTCCAGCATCCATACCTGGTCTCCCACAGCAAGAGCAAGAGCACCTCCGCTACCGCCCTCTCCAATAAAAATACTGATGATCGGCGTTTTTAACCGGGACATCTCCATCAAATTTCTGGCAATAGCTTCTCCCTGTCCCCGTTCCTCAGCGCCGACACCCGGAAATGCCCCCGCCGTATTGATCAAAGTGATCACCGGGCGGTGAAATTTCTCTGCCTGCTTCATTAACCGCAGCGCCTTACGATACCCCTCCGGATTCGGCTGTCCAAAGTTGCAGTTGACATTTTCCTCTAAGGTATGTCCTTTCTGAATTCCGATTACCGTCACCGGCATCTCATTTAAACGGGCAATTCCACCAACGATCGCACCATCATCCCCAAACAGGCGATCCCCATGAAATTCCAGAAAATCATCAAACATCTCATTAATAAACTGCTTTGCACTGGGACGATCAATCTTTCGGGCAATGGTCACAGATCTCATACTTTCATTCATTTCCGTTTCCTCGCTTTCCTGTCTGATGAAGCTTCAGAATTTTCCCCAGTTCTCCACGCAATTCCTCACGTTGAACAATACGATCCACAAATCCGTGATCTAACTGGAACTCCGCCCTCTGAAATCCCTCCGGCAATTTCTGATGAATGGTTCCCTGTATCACTCGCTGTCCCGCAAAACCGATCAACGCTTTCGGCTCCGACAAAATAATATCACCCAGCATTGCAAAGCTGGCTGTAACTCCTCCAGTGGTAGGATCTGTCAGAACCGTAATATAGAGCAGTCCCGCTGCATCATGACGCCCCAACGCCTCCGATACCTTCGCCATCTGCATCAATGAAATAATGCCCTCCTGCATCCGGGCACCACCGGATGTAGTAAATATGATGATTGGAAGTCTTTCCTCGGTGGCTTTTTCTACCGCACGGGTAATTTTTTCACCGACTACTGATCCCATACTTCCCATCATAAAATGACTGTCCATAATAGCAATAACTGCGTCATTCCCCTCGATTCGGCAACGTCCTGTAACAACTGCCTCCCGGAGCTTTGTTTTGCCCTGTGCTTTTTCAATTATTTGATCATAATCCGGATATTCCATTGGATTCTCAGGAACCATATCTGCATCAAACTCCTGAAATGATCCCTCATCACAGGTAATGGCAATCCGTTCCGCAGGTGTCATACGAAAATGTGCACCGCAGCTCGGGCATAGCTTATATTCTGTGATTTCCTTTTTGTATATGATCATTTTGCATGTATTACATTTGATCCACATTCCATTGGGAATCGATGGTCCCTGCTCTTTTTTTCTTCGATCCGTCTTTTTCTTCTCGGATGGAGTATCCAAAGAAAAATAATTCTTTCTTTTACTAAATAAATTCACAAGATCCTTCCTTTCTGTCTGTCCATATTATGGTACAGACATGCGATCGGCAGATCACTTTGCTTCTTCCTCTGCCATACACCTGTTCGGCTAAAATCCTACGAAAATTATTTCAAAATCTTCTCCTCAATAAAGGATGTATCAAACTCACCGGATATATAATCCGGATGACTTAATATCATTCCCTGAAAATCTATATTGGTATCAATTCCATCGATCACAAATTCATAAAGCGCCCGGCGCATTTTTGCAATAGCCTCCTGACGATCCTTCCCATGAACAATCACCTTTGCGATCATAGAATCATAATATGGCGGAATCACATAATCCTGAAATACCGCAGCATCCACACGAAGTCCCAGCCCACCTGCCGGCAATAACAGAGACTGGATCTTTCCCGGACAAGGCGCAAAATTTTTATCCGGATTTTCTGCATTGATACGACATTCAATAGCATGGCCTCTGATCTGAATATCATCCTGCGTTACAGAAAGCGGCTCTCCTGCCGCAATACGGATCTGCTCCTTAATAATATCAATGCCTGTGACCATTTCCGTAACCGGATGTTCTACCTGCACTCTTGTATTCATTTCCATAAAATAGAAATTGCCCGATTTGTCATACAAAAATTCAATGGTTCCGGCGCTCTGATATCCCGCCGCTTTCGCCGCACGTACTGCAGCCGCACACATTTCCTCCCGCTTCTCCTGACTGAGAGCCGGTGACGGAGATTCTTCCAGCACCTTCTGATTCTTTCTCTGAAGAGAACAATCTCTTTCTCCGAGATGTACCACATTTCCAAACTGATCCCCCAGTACCTGTACCTCAATATGTCTGGCATTTTCAATCAGCTTCTCCATATAAACCGCATCATCACCGAAGCCCGCCATGGCTTCCCCCTTTGCGGATTCATAGGCATTCTCCATTTCCTCACGGCTCCGCACAATACGGATACCTTTTCCACCACCTCCGGCAGAGGCCTTGACCATAACAGGATATCCGAGACTATCCGCCACCTCATAGGCCTTATCAATACTCTCGATAACTCCATCGCTGCCGGGAATCACAGGTACTCCTGCCTTGATCATCATTTCCCTTGCATTGGCCTTATTGCCCATGGCATCAATTACAGACGGATTTGGTCCTATAAATTTAATATTACACACCTCGCACATAGAGGCAAATGTACTGTTTTCAGACAAAAATCCAAAGCCCGGATGTATCGCCTGGATCTTTTTTTCTACTGCTACACTGATAATATTCTGCATATTCAGATAGCTTTCTGCAACCTTTGCTCCACCAATGCAGACAGCCTCATCAGCCATCTGTGTATGTAAAGCATCTCTGTCTGCCTCCGAAAAAACAGCTACGGTTCTCACACCCATCTCCCGGCAGGCCCGGATTATACGAACAGCTATCTCTCCACGGTTCGCAATTAATATTTTATCAAACATGCGCTCCTCCATCCCATCCTCACAATTATCCAATCATAAAGATAAATTCTGCCTGTGCAGCCACTTTATCATCTACATAGGCTGTTCCCTGACCAATACCGGCATTCTTTTTCAGCTTCACAATAGAAACTTCCATACGCAGTGTATCTCCAGGCACTACCTTTTTCTTAAATTTTGCCTTATTAATCCCGCCAAAATATGCTGTTTTCCCTTTAAACTGCTCCTGGGAAAGAATCGCAACTGCTCCGGCCTGCGCCATCGCTTCCACGATCAGGACCCCCGGCATAACCGGTTCATTCGGAAAATGTCCGGCAAAAAACGGCTCGTTCATTGAGACGTTCTTGATCGCCGTCACACTCTCTCCCGGCACCATATCCACGATACGATCCACCAGCAGAAATGGCTGACGATGGGGAATGATCTCCATAATCTGCTTAATATCCATTACACATTCCATTTTCATTATCCTCCATTTTATCCGATCCGGAACAAAGGCTGGCCAAACTCAACGAAATCTCCATCCTGAACCAGAACTTCCTTGATCGTACCACTTACCGTACTTGGAACTTCATTCATAAATTTCATAGCCTCAATAATGCAAAGGGTATCTCCCTCTGCCACAATATCTCCAACCTTTACAAAGGGATCCTTGTCCTGTGCCGGCTTCGCATAAAAGGTTCCAACGATCGGTGCCGTAACAACCTCTCCCTCCGGCTGAGCCTCTGTAGCAACCTCTGCTGCAGAATCACCTGCCATAGCTTCTCTGGCTCCGTTCTGTACCGATGCCACAATATTCTGTAAATCAGAAAGTGACGGTGCTTCCGGTATTTCCGGCTGTGCCACTGCTGCCGGCTGGCTTACAGTCCTTCCTGCATTGCCCCGCACCAGACGAAGTCCATCATTCTCTCTGGTAAGCTCCATTTCTGCCAGATCTGTCTCTTCAAACAGATCGATCAACTGCTTAATTTCTTCGTAACGCATGCTTCCTTCCTTTCCCATCCGCCCTTATCCGGCAGATATATCTCTTAAGAATTCTTTAGCCCTGCCACTTTTTGAAGCACAGCACGGCATTATGACCGCCAAAGCCAAGCGAATTCGATAATACATATTCTACATTGTCAACTTGTCTTCCCTCATTTGGGATTACATCCAGATCACATTCCGGATCCGGCGTTTTATAATTGATCGTTGCCGGCAGGAAATTATCCTGCATCGCTTTCACACAGATAATCGCCTCGACCGCTCCGGCAGCACCTAATAAATGACCTGTCATTGACTTGGTAGAGCTGACAGGCACCTTATATGCCGTCTCCTCTCCCAGTGCAAGCCTAATCGCTGCTGTCTCACCAATCTCATTGGCATGGGTGCTTGTTCCATGGGCATTGATATAAGATACCTGCTCCGGTGTAATCCCGGCCTCTTCCATAGCAAGCTTCATTGCCTTTGCCGCACCGGAACCATCCGGCAGCGGAGAAGTAATATGATATGCATCCCCATTGGAGCCATATCCAACGATCTCTCCGTAAATCTTTGCACCTCGTGCCTTTGCATGCTCTAACTCCTCCAGGATCAGCACACCGGCACCTTCTGACATAACGAATCCATCTCTATTTTTATCAAACGGCTTACAAGCGTCCTTCGGATCCGGATTTTTTGATAATGCAGTAAGATTTGTAAATCCTGCAATACCAATACGGCAGATTGCAGCCTCTGCACCACCTGCAAACATCACATCCTGACGTCCATCCTTTATCTGACGGAACGCATCACCAATAGCATTGGTTCCTGTCGCACATGCCGTCACAACATTCTCGCAGATTCCTTTTGCACCATAACGGATCGCAATATTACCGGCTGCCATATTACCAATAGTCATAGTAATAAACAGTGGCGATACTCTGGCAGGTCCTCTGTCATTCATCTTCGTCACCTGCTCCTCCATGGTCATCAAACCACCGACACCGGATCCCACGATCACACCAACCCGGTCGGCATCCTCTTTTTCCATATCAAGGCCACTGTCCTCAAATGCCTGTACGGCGGCTCCAAGGGCGTATACCGCAAACAGATCATTTCTTTTGACATCCTTCTTCGTCATATAAAGCTCCGGATCAAAGCCTTCCACCTCACCGGCAACCTTGACTTTAAATTCTTCGGTATCAAATTTCGTGATCATCTTAATTCCGCACTGCCCCTTCCGGATATTGTCCCAGAAAGTATCCACCGTGCTGCCAAGGGGCGTCACTGCTCCCATACCAGTTACAACTACTCTTCTTGCCATCTTCTTACCCTCATTTCTGCTTTCCGATGCTGCCATATCCTCTCGCATCTACATTACCATTCCGCCGTCTACATTCAGAACCTGTCCTGTAATATAATCATTTTCTGCCAGAAATACAACGGCTCTTGCGATATCCTCAACCTTACCGCCGCGTTTCAGCGGGATCGCACTGAGGATCGCATTCTGTACATCTTCCTTTAATACAGCCGTCATATCAGTCTCCACATAACCCGGTGCAATGGCATTACATGTAATTCCTCTGGATGCCAGCTCCTTTGCTGTGGACTTCGTCAATCCAATAATACCGGCCTTGGATGCCGCATAATTCGCCTGACCGATATTTCCATTAATTCCAACTACAGAGGCCATATTGATAATGGCACCGCTTCTCTGCTTCAGCATTACATTGCTGACGTGACGGATCATATTGAAGGTTCCCTTGAGATTTGTATTGATCACATCATCAAACTGCTCCTCCGTCATCCGCATCAGAAGCATATCCTTTGTAATACCTGCGTTATTTACCAGAACATCAATACTTCCCAGTTCTTTTTTGACCTCCTTGATCATATCTGCTGCAAATGCAAAATCGCTGACGTCTCCCTGCACCGGCTTACAGATCACTCCGTAATCTTCAATTTCCTTCACGGTTTCCTCGTCCAGATGGCTGTGATAGTTCAGGACAATATTGCATCCCTCTTTAGCAAATGCCAGTGCAATGGCTTTTCCAATGCCCTTCGCTGCTCCTGTTACAATTACGTTTTTTCCTTTTAACATAAATCCTCCTCATCCTCCCTGGGATCATACAATCTCATGAAGTTTATTCATGGTTTTGTCAAGAGAGGACAAGTCCTCCACATTCAAAATATTAACACCCTTTAATGTTCTCTTCACAAAACCGGTTAATGCCTTTCCTGGTCCTAATTCTATAAAAGTATCCGCTCCCTGTTCATTCATATTGCGGATAATATCTGCCCATCTTACCGGACAACAGATCTGCTTTGTAAGAATCGGAATAATATCATCCTTATCTGCAACTATCTGTGCATTTACATTTGTATATACCGGCACCTTCATATCAGATATGTGCAGCTTTTCCAGTTCCGGCTTCAGTTTATCAGAAGCAGGCTGCAGCAATGATGTATGAAATGGTCCGCTTACCTTTAGCTTCACTGCAAGCTTTGCGCCTTTCTCCTTTGCAAGCTCTGCTGCCTTGGCTACTGCCTCCGTCTTACCGGCGATAACGATCTGTCCCGGTGCATTATAATTTGCCGGGACTGCCAGACCCATTCCCAAAGCAGTTGCCTCATCACATGCTTCTTCCACCAGATCCTGATCCAGTCCAATGATCGCATACATTGCTCCTTCTCCGGAAGGTACTGCTTCTGTCATAAAGCGTCCTCTCTTCTGTACCAGAGCAACAGCTTCCTCAAAGTCCATCGCCCCACTGGCAACATATGCAGAATATTCTCCTAAACTGAGTCCCGCCGTCATATTGGCCCGGACTCCCTGTTCTTCAAGCACTTTCATCGCTGCAATACTCATCGTCAATATTGCAGGCTGTGCATATTCTGTCTCTCCTAATTTCTTTTCATCCTGAAAACAGATATCCTTAATAGAATATCCTAATACGGCATCCGCCCGATCAAAAATATCCTTGGCAACAGCATAATTCCGGTACAATTCCTTTCCCATACCGGCATACTGTGCACCCTGTCCGCTAAACATAAATACAGTCTTCATAAACTTTCCTCCACGCTTTAAAAGACAGTGGATCCGATAACAAAATGATGAGAACCCCGATGGACGAGGTTCTCAACTTTTCGGTCTTCACTGTCCGTTTCATCTGTTTACTGGCGATAATCGATTTATTTGTTGTTCTCAACAAAGTCTACGATATCTTTTACGGTAACAATAGACTCCGGATCCTCAATTGATACCTCAAACTCATCCTCAATATCATTGATAATCTGGAATACATCCAAAGAATCAGCGTCAAGATCATCCTTTACATTTGTCTCAAGTGTGATCTCATCCTCATCCTTTCCAAGCTGTGAAGCAATGATTTCTCTGATCTTCTCAAATACCATTTTCAGTTCCTCCTAAAGAAATTAGTTAATTTTGTTTATTATATTAACTGTGATGTCACAGTAATACACCTGATAATTTACCACTGTACCAGCAGTGTTCCCCATGTGAGACCCCCTCCGAATCCACAGAGGATCAGCTTGTCCCCCTTATGAAGAAGTCCCTTTTCATTCATCTCATTCAATGCGATCGGTATACTTGCTGCCGATGTATTTCCATAATGCTCAATATTTACATAAAAGCGTTCCTGCGGAATCTTCAGCTTTTTTGCTGCCACTTCCACAATCCTTGCATTGGCCTGATGTGGAACAAAATATGTAATGTCCTCAGCCGAAAGGCCCGCCGTTTCCAGTACGTGTTCCACACCGGATACGATCTTTTTGGTTGCGAATTTAAATACAGCCCTTCCATCCATTGTGACATGTCCACATTCTTTCTGAGGTTCCAGTTTGTTAAATACATTGGCCGGTGCCAATCTGCGGGCTGTCAGCACCTCATAATCCTCCCCTTTAGAGCCAAGCTCTTCCACGAGAATACCACCCGCTGACTCGGAACGCTCCAATAGAACACCCGCTGCTCCATCTCCAAATAAAACACAAGTGGAACGATCCTTCCAGTCCACAATTTTAGACAGAATCTCACCGCCAATAACTAAAGCATTTTTGTATATGCTACAGCGGATAAACTTGTCCGCTACGCTGACTCCATACAGAAAACCGGAACATGCGGCTGTCACATCAAAAGCAACTGCATTAACTGCACCAATCTCCTTCTGTACCATACAGGCGGCACTTGGGGTACAATAATCCGCCGTCACTGTTGCAACAACGATCAGCTCAATATCAGCCGGGGCAATACCTGCTCTTTCTATAATCTGTTTCGCAGCTTTGGAAGTATAATACGATAAATCTTCGCCCCCCGAAATATGTCTTTCTCCAATCCCTGTTCTTTGTCTGATCCACTCATCGCTGGTATCCATAATCTTTGCCAGATCATCATTTGTAATGATCTGATCCGGAATACCGGCACCTGTGGCTGCTATTCTTGATGTAACCATTTTATGCTCCTATTCTTTTTCATTTTCACATTACAAGTATATGACACAATACATCCATACGTCAACACTTCTTTGCAAACGAATTTAAGCAAATTTTGATACCATTTCCAGAGAAGCCAGTAAAACATCTGCCTCTAAAGGCTTTGGAATCAAATGCTTCACTCCGATACTTTTTACTTCTTCCATAGTTCCGGAATCACAAAGAGAACTCAACATCAGTATTTTCACATCAGGATCCTGCTTTTTCAGTATTTCTGCTGTTTCCAAGCCATTGAGCCCCGGCATTATGATGTCCAGAATAACAATATCCGGTTTCAGCTCTTTATAGAGCTCAATTGCCTCTTCTCCGTCCTTCGCATATGCAGTCACCTCATAGCCATTATCTTCTACGATGTCTTTGATCTGCTTTGATGCGAAGGGGGAATCATCAACCACCATAATTGTTGTACTCATATATCTTCTCCTCCATTCTGTTGAAATTCAAACTGAATAATAAAACGTAAAAAGCCACGTCCATAGCGATACGCAAGCATAATATGATACGCCTGCTCATCTCTCCCAAAATCAGGATCGTGCTCCCCAAAATACTCCGGTATGGAAAGCTTGGAAACACTACCTGTCAGTGTATTTATCTTTGAGACGATCCGACCACAGACAATATTCATATATTCATTCATATATAAAGACTGCTCTTCATCCGGCGGCATCCCCCCACCATACATTCCCGATATGATCTGTTCAAACATATCCCGATCCATCTCGCACTTAATATTTGCCAGAAAAAAACCTCTGGTATGTATCATTACGGTCAAAACCTTTTCTTTTGCACATTGATTAGAATCTGTTTTTTTCAGATCCACCCCGGTCAGTACCTTTGTCACTGAGACCACTTCCCGGTTAGGAATGCGAAGTATGTCCCGAATATCTTCCATAATCGGTCCACCTCCTCCGTATTATGTCTACTTATCAATAAAACGCATTCTGGCGCTCTCTGAACCCTTTTTCCTGTCCGATCCTGCTGCATTCACACTATATAAACTCTCTAAGGATTTGGTCATAGTACGTTTGCACTCTTTACAAAAACGACCGGTCAAAATAGGCGCCCCACACTTTTCACACTGGATCACTACACCCGATTCCTTAGAAAAACTCAGACGTTCCTCTCTGATCCACCGCTTCAGCTGCTGTATCGGCACTTCCATCTCCTCCGACACAACAGAAATGGAACTGGTTGGATTTTCCCTGATATAATCCTTTACCTCTGAAAACTTCTTTTCCATTTTGTTATTACATGCCGGACAGAGAGGACTTCCTGTATAATTAAACAGATTGCCGCACATTTTACAATTTCTGACATCCATACACAATTCTCCTTAACTTCCTTTTCCGATACATACACATAAAAAGTAAATCTGATCAATTCCGATCTCACGGAGCACTTTGGAACAAGCCTCTAGTGTGCTTCCCGTAGTGTAAATATCATCTATAATTATAACACACTCCGGTAATCGATTCAACACTTCCGTTCCTCTTCCGGGTCGAAAAGCTCCCTCCAGATTTTTCAGGCGCTCTGCCGCAGACAGCTCCTTTTGAGGCTGTGTCGCTTTGATCCGTATCAGCATATCATTTCTCATTTCTATGCCACAATAATCAGCCAGATGTTTTGCAATGATCTCTGCCTGATTATATCCCCTTGTCTGGAGGCGCGAGCGGTGTACCGGTACCGGGATCAGCATTCCGGCTCCGATCTGCCGGACCCACCTGCCGTAATGCCGGTAAAGCTCCTGTGCATATACACGCCCATATTCCCTGCGGCCGCCATATTTAAATCTGGCAACAGACTCCTGCATCATCCCATCATAAAGCAGCAGTGCATTTCCCTGCCGGAAAGAATATTTTCTTCTCTTACAGTCATTGCAAAACTCATCTTCCTCTGTCAATGGTTTGCCGCACCGGCAACATTTCGGCTCCCGGATATATTCGATATGCGCAGTACATGTTTCACAGATTCCATCTCTGCCAACAACAAGTGCCTTGTCACACACCGGGCATCTGGCAGGATAAAAATAGTCCAGCAACCGGTCACGAAAGCATCTCCGCATCTGAAGCCTCCAATTCCTGTATCCGCTGACAAAGGCTGGAATATCTCTTTTTTTCATTGATATTCCGGATCATCTGATCCACCATCTGCCGGCTTCCCACAATAGTTACACACTTTTTGGCACGGGTAACTGCCGTATATAAAAGATTCCGGTTAAAGAGCATTTTCGGTCCACTTAACAGAGGAAGGATCACTGCCGGATACTCACTTCCCTGGGATTTATGTATCGTAATAGCATAAGCCAGTTCCAGTTCTTCCATATCACTAAAGTCATACTCCGCCATTTTTCCTTCTTCAAACTCTACGGTAACCGTTTCCGTCAATGTGGATATGGTGCGTATTACGCCACTGTCTCCGTTAAAAACCCCTTCTCCCTCCTCATAGGTGTCACCAAAGGCATTGATTTTTTGCCATTTCATCTGATAATTATTTTTGATCTGCATGACCTTATCCTTCTCCCGGAACAGCACACCATGAAATTCTTTCTCGATTTTATCCGGCATCGAAGGATTCAGATACATCTGCAACAGCTCATTTAATTTTAATACTCCAAGCTCCCCTTTTCGCATGGGTGCCAGCACCTGAATGTCATACGGTGATGCATTAACATATGGCGGAAGCTTCTGGACAATAAGCTGGATCACAACATTAATGATATCCTGTGGCTGACTTCTCTCCAGACAGAAAAAGTCTCTGCTTTCCTTTCGAAACTCTACAGGCTCTCCCCGGTTGATCCGATGGGCATTCAAAATAATATCGCTTTCCGCCGCCTGACGAAAGACCTTTTCCAGCCGGACAACATCGCAAAAACCGGACTGGATAATATCCTTTAGTACATTGCCGGGTCCCACTGACGGAAGCTGATTGGCATCTCCTACCATAATAAGTCTTGTGCCCGGAACCAATGCTTTTAACAATGCATGCATCAGATAAATATCCACCATGGACATCTCGTCAATGATCACAACATCAGCTTCCAGAGGCTGCAGTTCATTTCTCTCAAAATGCATTCCACTTCTGTCGTCTCCATCTGCCGCACCGTTCATTTCCAGCAGGCGATGAATGGTCTGCGCCTCATATCCCGTTGTTTCCGACATTCTCTTGGCCGCTCTGCCGGTAGGTGCTGCCAGAAGAATATCCATCCCCTCCTCCTCAAAAATGCGCACGATGGTATTGATCGTCGTAGTTTTACCGGTTCCCGGTCCTCCCATAATAACCATAACGCCATTCTGAACCGCCTGAAAAACTGCTGTTTTCTGCATTTCATCCAATTCAATTTTTTCTTCACGCTCTATGCTTTTCACTTTCTTTTCCAGTTCCTTTTCTTTTACGGGAAAATCAAGATTCAGATCCAAAAGCATTCTGGCACAATTCATTTCCATGTAATAAAGCCTGCCATAGTACAGACACCTCTGGTCGCCAATCTCACGACAGATTATTTGTTTATTCATACACAGCTCGTCCACATGGCAATCCACCAGAGCCGGATCAAGCCCCAAAAGCTGTGCTGTCACATCAACCAGCTCTCTCTGGGGCAGATAACAATGTCCCTGAGCGGTAGACTGCTGCAGACAATATATAATTCCTGCCTGAATCCGGAAATCAGAATCCTGATAAAATCCTGCCTGTCTTGCAATCTCATCGGCAATCTTAAAACCAACTCCGGAAATGTCCTCTGCCAGTTTATAAGGGTTGGTGCGAAGCACCTCATACATCTCCTGACCATACTGGCGGTAAATCTTTACGGCAAGATTCATACTGATCCCATAATCCTGCAGAAAGATCATTGCCTGACGCATCTCCCGCTTCTCGTTAAATTGATTGGCCGCCTGAATTGCCAGCTTTATGCTGATTCCCTTGACCTCAGCCAGCCGTTCCGGTTCCTCCTCAAAGATCCGAAAGGTATCTTCTTTAAATTTCCTGACAATGCGTGCCGCCAAAGCCGGTCCGATTCCCTTAATTGCACCGGATCCCAGATATTTTTCAATTGCCATGGAATCTTCCGGCTGTTTTTCCTCATAAGAAACCATCTTGATCTGTTCTCCATATTCTTTGTGAAAAACTCTCTCACCCCGCACCACCAGATACTGTCCCTCCGCCACATAGGAAAAGCATCCCACACAGCATATCTCATCATCCCATTCCGGATGCGACAAATGCAACACAGTATATCCATTTTCTTCATTTCGAAACACGATGTTTTCCACGTATCCTTCTAATTCTTCCATTTCATCCCCCATTTAAAAAAAGCAAAAAAAGCCACTGCAAAAAAACAGCGGCCCGTTTTGTATTTAATATTATAAATTGTACTGTTGTTTTAAATTATCATATAATTGCTGTGCCAGACCAATCTGGCCGCTTTCTGTAATAGAGGATGCAAGCTGTTCATTGCGCATATCGGCAAACATCTTGGTATATTCGCCTTGCTCATCCTCATTTTCCGTGGTTTTCTTTGCTTCCTCAATCATTTTCTGTACGAAATATGTCTCAAAGCTCTTGCAGGCTTCCATTAACTCCTCATCGGAAGAATCTTTGCTGACGCCACTGATCTTATCTGACGCAGAACCTGCAGCTACATTGCTAAGCTGTGAGGAATAGCTGTCATACAGGGATGACACATCTAAAACTGAACTCATAGAAGTCTCTCCTTCCTTATCCCTTATCGCCCGCCAAAAATGAATTATGAACGGAGATTATTGGCCTGCTGAAGCATCTCGTCCGATGCAGTGATGGCCTTGGAATTCATCTCATAGGCCCGCTGTGTGACGATCATATCAACCATCTCATCCACAGCCTGTACATTGGACGCCTCCAAATATCCGTTTTTCACAATGCTTCTCTTTAAAGCAGCATCGTCACCCTCTATACGGGCATCCCCGGAAGCATCGGTTGCCACATAATAACTGTCGCCAACCTTTTCCAGACCGTTTGTATTGTTAAACTGCGCCATTCCAATGTTGATGCCAAGCGGAAGCGCATTGCCATCATCACCAACATAACCGATGCCGCCATAATTATCAAATCGAAGCTTGGATGTGTCCACATCCGCGTCAAAGCTGATCTCCTTGCCGGTAGAATCAAGAACAGCATATCCCTCCTGTGTAGTCAGCGACCAGCCTCCTGAAGTGTTCTTGGATAAATTAAAATGACCATTTCTGGTATAACACTGTGTACCGTCAGGCTTCTGGATCATAAACAATCCCTCACCCTCAACTGCAAAGTCGAACGCTGCATTGGTCGTCGTAAAGGAACCCTGTGTAAACTGGGTTGCAATCGAACCAACCTTAACACCAAGTCCAACCTGAGCACCGATCGGTTTCTGATTTCCCTCTGAATCCATCGTTTTTTTCTGGATATTCTGATATAAAAGTGTCTGGAAACGTGCCGTTTCCTTTTTATAACCTGTAGTATTGATATTTGACAGGTTATTGGACAATGTATCCATGCTGGTCTGCTGGGCTTTCATACCGGAAGCAGCCGTCCAAAGAGCTCTCATCATAATTTATTCACACCTTCCTATCCTACTTTACCTACGTCATTGACAGAACGATTTAATAAGCTGTCCTGTGTCTGGACCATTTTCTGTCCCGCCTCATAGGCACGGGTGATCGTGATCATATCTACCATCTGATCGATCACATTGACATTAGACTGTTCCGTATAGCCCTGTTGCAGAGAAGAGTTTCCCTCTACAGCAGTTGCACCGTCAACTGTCTCCCAAAAATTATCTCCGTACTGCTTGAGATAATTGTAATCCTCAAAATCAGTAATCTTAACGGTATCCACATAAACATTATCCGCATACACCGCACCATCCTGATCGATCACGATTCTCGCTGCATCGGTAGGAACCTGAAGATCTCCTCCCTCTCCCTGAAGATGGTTACCGTCACTGTCCACAATAAAACCATCCTTCGTAGCGGTAAAACATCCATTTCTCGTATAACAGGTCTTATCCTCACCTTTGGCATTGGTCGTGCGGACTGTAAAAAAACCCTTCCCCTGAATTGCAATGTCGTATGTATTCTCCGTCTGCCGTAAGGATCCCTGGTCCCAATTGGTATATGTCTCACCAATCTTGACACCCAGACTCATATTTCCAACAGGCTCATCTACAAAACCATTGGAACGGTCTCTGATCTTATATGTCAGCATTTCTTTGAATGCCTGACTGGTCACCTGCTCCTCCTTATAACCAATCGTAGCGGAATTGGCAAGATTATTTGAAATAATATCCAGCCTTTTCTGCTCATTATACATCCCCGTATATGCAGTATATAAACCTCTTGTCATAGGCCCCTCCTTCTTACAAGCTTTACGGAAAACTTTAACTGACCGGATCAAAATCCAGCCAGTCTCTCTTAATATATATCGGCTGATCACCGGATCATTTTAATCCTCGTCATGCTTACCACTCAAAAACTCTACAAACTGACCGGTACCGATTGCTACTGCAGTCATCGGATCCTCTGCAGTCATAGTAGTAATGCCTGTCTTCTCCTCGATCAGCTCTTCTAAACCATAAAGAAGACTTCCGCCACCAGTCAGAACAATACCACGATCAGAAACATCTGCTGCAAGCTCCGGTGGTGTTTTCTCCAGAACACTGTGAACAGCCTCTACGATCTGAGATGTAATCTCCTTCAACGCATCCATAGTCTCATCTGAAGTAACTGTAATGGTCTTCGGCAGTCCTGTCACAAGGTTACGTCCACGCACATCCATGGAAACAACCTCCGGACGCTTATAGGCAGACCCGATCTGGATCTTAATGTCCTCCGCTGTACGTTCACCAATCAGAAGATTGTGTGTTTTACGCATATAACGAACAATTGCCTCATCGAAGTCATCGCCGGCAACCTTAATGGATGTGCTGACAACTGTACCTCCCAGAGAAATTACGGCAATATCCGCTGTACCTCCGCCGATATCCACGATCATATTACCACATGGTCTGGAAATATCAATTCCTGCACCAATCGCAGCTGCAATGGGTTCCTCAATAATCGCCACCTCACGGGCACCTGCCTCATAAGTAGCATCCTCTACTGCCTTCTTCTCCACTTCCGTAACC
Organism: Jutongia huaianensis; assembly: GCF_014384985.1. Taxonomy (GTDB): domain Bacteria; phylum Bacillota; class Clostridia; order Lachnospirales; family Lachnospiraceae; genus Jutongia; species Jutongia huaianensis. Next base: position 36,354 of record NZ_JACRSX010000002.1, on the reverse strand, counting down.
CCACTCGGTACACAGACACTGATACGCGGTTTTCTGAAACGCGTCTTTCCACATGCCTTCTGAATGAAGTAACGGAGCATCTTTTCTGTTACGGTATAATCAGAAATAACACCCTGGCGCAGTGGTCTGACTGCCACGATATTTCCAGGAGTACGTCCCAGCATCAGACGGGCATCCTCTCCGATCGCCTTGATCTTATTGGTGTCACGATCAAACGCAACTACTGACGGCTCCCTTAAAACAACACCCTTTCCCTTTATATATACAAGTACATTCGCTGTACCAAGATCAATTCCGATATCACTACCAACCATTTGTTTTCTCCTTTCCTTACATCCTATTTCTCTATTTTTTCCGTTTTGTAACAAAAATAAACGTATTCTATGCTATTATATACCATTTTTCAGATAATTCAAAGACTATTTTCATTTTCTGCCAATTTTTCATAAAAAAGTTATAATTCTTCATTGATTCCCGTCAATATGTATATTACACTTAATTCATATTGAATTATTTTGGGAGGAATATTATGAAATCATCCACTGTCCAGATCCGCCACGAAGAACGTATTATCAGCCGTTTTTGCGCGCTCCGCGTTTCCCGGTACATGCTCTGTATCCTGCTTTTCCCTCTGTATTTTATCCATTACCCGGCTGCCCTTTATCCTCTGGCTGCTCTTCTGGTTCTCCCTCCGTTCCTGAATCTTATTCTGGAAACTTCCCGCCCCCAGGACAATGAAGCTGCCCAAAAGCAGTCTTCCATGCCACAGATTATAGCGCAGTATCATTTCAGCTTTACCGGATACCGTTCCGAGCGTTTCTGCTTTATTCTCGGACTGGTTCTTCTGGCAGTCTGGCAATGGATCCAGCCGGACGAATACTGGTATGATCTTCCTCTCGGAAAGGTTCCCCTGATCCTGCTGGTCTTTTATTATGTATCCCAGACGCTTCTTTCCTTCTGCTACCGTTATTCCATCAAAAAAACTCTGCACGAATAAGTTTCTCCTGGCAAACTGTTTTATAGAAAAAAAGCCGTCCCTGATCCGGAACGGCTTTTATTGTTCATTCAATACAATGATCTATTTATGTATGATGCTGTATCATATCACTTATATTCTAATTTTAAAGCAGCGAAGCCGGCTTCTTGCTCTGCTCCTGAAAATACTGATAAACCTCCTGCACCGTCCGGTAAGTCAGACTGGACGTATCCTCCGTCTGTGCTGCCTCCTCCAGAACAGCTGCCATGGAATCTGCCATTTCAGATGCCTGCGTTGTCTGTGCACTCAGATAAGACTGCAATATACCGGCAAATCCTGATATCCCCTGAGATAATCCCAACAGACTGTCATCACTTCTGGAAACACCGGACAATCCATACAGGGAATCCAGTCCCTCAATGCTGTTCAAAGAAGATAAGCCATATCCCAGCCCGGAACCGATAGCACTCGTAAGTCCTGATGAATCAGAAGAGTCATCGCTATTACCGGAAAGCGCATCAAACATAGTGCTCATAGAATTATGATTGATCAGATACTGATAATACAGATCTCTTGACAAATCCGACAATGAAGAAACAGCTGAAATATCTGACATAATTAACTCCTTTCCGTTGCAAAACCTTCTGATTTTTGTATCATATCATTTTCTTTACCTGCAGTCAACTATAGTATACTGCAGCTCCTGATATCTCTCGTTAATCTTTGGTATATAAATTATATCCATAAAACAATCTCTGGCACGACCGTCTATCAGATCCAGCCACATCTGTTCCGAATATTTTTCACAGATTTCCCGTTTCATACACTGATCTATCCGGAAGTCCACCAGATTATAGCATCTCCCCTGATCCACAGCCATAAAACTTCCCACCTGTCCTTCTTTTCCGCGAATTTTTACGGACAAAATCTCCAGCCCCCGTCTGGCAAAAAGTGCTCCTTCGTTTTTTTCTCCCACCGGCTGCAGGTAATTTAATTCCCGCACCAGATTTCCATCAATCTCCGCCAGCGAAACCTCCCGGTCAATCATCACCTTTTCCATCAGCTCCTTCCGGGTCAGGGTACATCTTTGGTTCAGAGTATCTCTCAGAATGTCAAGATTATTTTCCTCCAATGAAAATCCCGCAGCCATTGCGTGCCCTCCATATTCCAGCAAAAGATCTCCACAGGCGTTAAGCTCCTGCTGCATATGATATCCCGGTATGGAACGTCCTGATCCCTTCAAATGATCTCCCGATCTTGTAAGTATCATGGTTGGCCGGTAATATTTTTCTTTGATCCGGCCCGCCACGATCCCGGCAACACTCTCTGGACACTGCTCCACAAAAACCACCAGAACATTCCGGCTCAGATATCCTTCCTCCTCAATCTGTTTTTCTGCCAGTTCCGTAGACCTTGCCGTAATATCTTTTCTGCTCTCATTCAACCTGATCAGTTCTCCCGCCAGTTTATCCGCCTTCTCCTGATCTGCCTCAAGCATCAATTCTACACCGGTAGAAGCATCCTCCAGCCGACCCGCTGCATTAATACATGGTCCGATCCGGAATCCAATGCAGCCGGAATCCACCGCCCTGTTCAGATCCAGCTGACGGATCAATGAAGCCAGTCCCTTGTTGGTACTATGCTGCAAAAACTCCAGTCCGCAGCTGACGATCGTTCTGTTTTCCCTCTGAAGCGGCACTACATCACAGACAGTTGCTACCGCAGCCATAGATAAAAGTTCGTTTAAAAACTCCTCGTCTTCCCTGCCGGCGTAAAGCTCTGCGATCAGACGATATACCAATCCTGCACCACACATTTCTCTCCATGGATATCTGCTCTCTTTTCTTTTAGGATCTACTACGGCATCTGCCGGAGGAATTCTCTCCTCCCCCGTATCATTATCCAAAGGAACATCATGATGATCTGTGACGATCATAGTCATTCCAAGCTCTTTGGCGCGGACAACAGCGTCCCATGCCGAAATGCCATTATCGCAGGTGATAATGGTATCTATTCCCTTTTCGCGAGCCTGCTCCACCATATAACTGCGCAGACCATAACCGTCTCTCTGCCGATGGGGCACACGCCAGCTCACATCCGCCCCCAGCCTTCTAAGTCCCAGCACCAGAATCGCAGTAGACATCACACCATCCACATCGTAATCCCCGATCACCTGTATCTTTTGGTGCCGCTTTATCTTCTCTTTTATAATATCCAGAGACAGATCCAGATCATAAATGTCATGGGCGGTATGCAGATTATCCATAGAAGGATACAGATAATCATCTATGGCGTTCCAGTCATAAAGCCCTCTCTTTACCAGAACCTCTGCTAAAATCTCTGATATATGATATCTTTCCGCAATCTTTTTCAGATCTGCGGGATTTTTTTTCATCATCCACTGTTTCATTTGTATAACATCCTTCACTTTGTTATAATGAATTTATCACAATTAACTATTGCTGTAAAGACAGCGTACAAATTCGTGATGACAGCGGAAAATAACGTGAGAAAGGAATGGAAATATAAATGAAATGGATTCAATATAAAGTATATACAACCACAGATGCTGCAGAGATCATCGGTGAACTTCTTTGCGAATTAGGCATACAGGGATTTGAAATTTCCGACCATGTTCCCCTGACTCCGGAGGAAGAAAAACAAATGTACACGGATATCCCGGCAGACCTGGGACCGGATGACGGTAAATCTGTCCTGACCTTCTACACCGAAGGAGAAAATAAGCCACAGGAACGGGAATTTTACAGCACCGGCTCTTCTCTGCGGGATGCAGATTTTACTCCGGCACCGGAGGTGCGCAGTCCCGAGGAGCTGATTCAGACTCTCCGCCAGCGTATCATGGAAATGCAGCAATTTTTTCCCTTTGCCGATCCAAAGATATCCTATTCTGTTCAGGATGATTCCCTTTGGAAGGATAAATGGAAAGACAGCTTTCATCCGTTCCGGGTATCCGATGATCTGATCGTCACTCCCGTCTGGGAAGCGCATCCGGATATTGCCACTGCAAAGGATACTCTCCTTCTGATCGAACCGGGCTCTGCCTTCGGAACCGGCACCCATGAAACCACGCGGCTCTGTATGACTTCTCTGAAGAAATACATTTCCCCGGAAACAACCATACTGGACGCCGGCTGCGGCAGCGGCATTCTGGCGATTGCAGCACTCCTCTACGGTGCGAAAAGTGCATTTTGTCTGGACATTGATCCTTCTGCCGTTACCGGCACACTGGAAAACGCAGAGCGGAATCATATTGCAGGCGACCGCATCCGTGCCATTCACGGCAACATTCTGGAGGACAGCGCCTCGATCAAGGCAGCTTGTCCGGAACCTTTTGATGTTGTTGTGGCAAATATCCTTGCCGATGTGATCATCCCTCTTGCCGGTATGATCCGTCCATTCCTCAAGCCGGACGGTGTATTTATCTCCTCCGGCATTCTCACCAGCCGCGGCGATGATGTCCGTAAAGCACTGACGGATAATCATTTCACGATCATTGAGGAAAACACACTGGGAGAATGGATCTCCTTTGTAGCAAAACCATAAAGCTTAAAAGGTGTCACAATTATGTGACACCTTTTAATTTCTATCCGATATTCTTTGGCATTGGATAAACACCTTTAGGCGTTCTTTTTGCCAAGCTTTCTTTTCATTGTATACCACAGAGTACCTGTAATACATACAGAAGAGTATGCACCACAAATGATACCTGCCATCAGAGGGATTGCAAAATCCTTTACGGAATCTACGCCGAGAATCGCCAGCATAAATACCATGATGAACGTGGTGATCGAAGTATTGATACTTCTGGTCAATGTCTGTGTGATACTGTCATCTACGATCTGATCCAGAACAGAGGAATCCTTACGTCCGTTCAGGTTCTCACGGATACGGTCAAAGATAACGATAGTTGCGTTGATAGAGTAACCTACAATAGTAAGCATACATGCGATGAATGTATTACCAACGGAAATCTTGGAAGCTGCATATACCAGCAGCACGATCGCACAGTCGTGAAGCAATGCTAACACGGCACTGCTTGCAAAGATTACATCCTTGAACCGGAACCAGATATAAATCAGCATACAGATTGCTGCAATGATCACGGATACAATCGCATTCGTTTTCATCTCATCCGATACCGCTGCACTGATGCTATCGTACTGGATATTCTTTTCCTGTACCTTAAACTTATCTACTAACTGATTGGTCAGCTCTGCTCTCTGATCATCTGAAAGCTCTACCGTCTTAACGGACAGAGTGTTGCTTCCTGCTACATCAGAAATAATAACATCATTTGATCCACTCGTCTTACTGAAGATACTCTCTACCTGCTTCTTCAGATCATCATCAATCTTCTCTCCACTGTCAAAAGTAACATTGTAAGTGGTACCACCCAGGAAATCAAGACCATAATTCAGGATATAACCGATTCTTCCTGTCTTGTTGACAACAAGCATAACGACACATGCCAGGATCAGCACGCCGGAAATTACAAAGAATTTCATTCTGTTGGCAACAAATGGGATACGCTTTCTTGCACCCTCAACACCAAAGTATTTCACATCATCAATACCAAGAACATACATTGCCTGAAGAAGAAGCTTTGTAATAACAAGAGCCGTAAACATAGACAAGATAATACCGATCGCCAATGTCGTAGCAAATCCTTTGATCGTACCGGAGCCCTTCAGATAAAGCACAAATGCTGCGATCAGGGTTGTTATGTTACCATCTACGATAGCAGACAATGCCTTGTCAAAACCGAGCTTAATACTCGTCTGTACAGATTTGCCCTTTGCAAGCTCCTCCTTGATACGGGTGAATATGATAACATTCGCATCCACCGCCATACCAATATTCAAAATGATACCGGCAACACCAGGAAGTGTCAGGGTAACATTTAAGCCATTTAATACAACAAGCATCAGCACCAAATAGAATAACAGTGCGATAGATGCTGCCAGACCGGGAAGTCTGTAAAATACTACCATGAAAAGTACCACCAGACCAAATCCGATCGCACCTGCCATAAGACTTGTCTTAATCGCATCCAGACCAAGCTGGGCACCAACAACCTGAGACTGTGCCTCCTTCAGCTCCAAAGGAAGTGCACCGATACGGATACCTGCTGCCAGCTCCTCTGCATCAGCAAATGTCTTAAAGCTTCCGGAAATCTGTGCCTTACCATTGAGAATCTCACTCTGAACTGCCGGAGAAGAAAGCTCCTTGCCATCATAGATAATATAAATTCTCTTCTTTGATGGGGCTGCTGCCTGAGTGGCTGCGCCAAATTTCTTCGTTCCCTTTTTGTTGAAGGTAATATCAACGACATTCTCTTTATTTTTTGTCGTCTCATTCTGAATCGTATTAGCTTCAGCATTCTTTACCTCAGAACCGGAACAAATGACCTTGCTCTTGTCATATGTAACGGTACCGTCCTTCTTAACCGTTACATCATCCTCCGCTACGAAATCAAGAGAACCCTCTTTACCAAGACTCTTCAACACTTCCTCCGCATCAGCGACACCCGGAATATCTACCTCAATACGCTTGTCTCCCTGCTGTACAACAGAGGACTCCGTACTGTATACCTCGGCACGCTGCTGCATCTTCTGGATCGTATCCTTCATCTCTGTGTCTGTAGGATTATCCTTGACTGCCTCATACGTGATACTGACACCACCGGCCAGGTCCAGTCCTAATCTGATGTTCTGCGCACTTCCCTTATGGGCAGCCCCCAGTCCAACCAGAGTCGTGTAACCACAAAATGCAATTGCTGCTATAATCACGATTATAGTAAGCAATCCTTTCCTTTTGTTCTTCATTGCTACATATCTCCTTTAAATAACTCTTTTTCGCAGATATTCTTATGCTTTTCGTTCCGTACACGCATAAAAAACCACGTTAAAGATTATTATAGCATAGTCAATGAAAGATTGGCAAGCGATTCCTTATATTTCCTCAAGCATTTCCTCAACCCCTATTTCCTCAAGCCTTTTCGGGAGTTATTTCACCGGCCGTTGAAATAAACCTTTCCGCCCTTGGCATCAATGCCTTTATAGTAGAATAATTCCTCGACTGTCACAAGCTGAAAGCCTTTTTTGCGCAGCTTCGGCACTAGCTTCTCCACTGCCGCAGCCGTACTTGGATACAGGTCATGCATCAGAACAATATCCCCATCCTTGATGCTCTTACAGCGGCTCAATATTTTGTCTTTATTTCTGCTGGCCCAGTCTTCAGTATCCACATTCCAGTAGATCATCGGAATCCGGATCGTCTGACGCATCTTATCATTGACATTGCCATATGGCGGGCGCAACATCGTTGGATTCTCCCCGTTGATCTTTTTCATAACACGGAATGCTCTTTTTAATTCACGGCGTATCTGTTTCTTTTTCATTTTGCTGAGATCTCCGTGATCAAAGGTATGTGTCGCAATCTGATTGCCCTTATTATAAGCATTTTTCATCGTATCCGCATACCGTTCTACACGATTTCCAACTACAAAAAACGTAGCTCTGGAATCATGCTTTGCCAAAACCTTTACAATGCGGTTAGTCACACGGTCATAAGGACCGTCATCAAAAGTCAGGGCAACCATCGGTTTCTCCGGATCCAGATCTTTGCGGATATGCTCTACCCGGACCTTTTCTTCTTCCGGTTCTTTTGTACCGGCAGGTTTCTCTGCCTCTTTTGTATTTTTCTTTTTCTGATCCACAGAGGCCTCTGTTTTTATCTGTGATTTATTCTGCTCCCCCTGACGGTTCAGCCGCACAAGCTGTACTGCCATTGCTATGATAACAATACCAAGTACCACAGCCGCACTAATCATGATCCATATTGAACGGGAATCCCCCTGTTCTTTTCTGTCTTTCCCCTTATTTCCTCTGCTCATCTTCTACTCACCTTTTCTTCCTTCATTCACTTGTGCATTTCACGAGCATCTTTATCCCCTCTTTTTTGCACACGGACTATCATAACACAACTATTATTTTTATCATCACACAATGTTTACTTTTGTATTAAATAACTGTTAACTATCTGATAACTTTTAGCTTTTTTCCTGATCTGCCGGGGCAAGCATTCCACCGATCATCCCCGAAACCACACAGATGATCCCGCTGCTGACTGTCTGAAAATTCATTGCGGGTCCCTGATGATAAACAACATTCCCCACCAGTAAAAGCACCAGGAAATACCCCGCCCCCATCAATGCACCCCAGAGGAATTTCTGTTTTCCTTTGATCTGTCCAATGCAAAAGCCTCCCACCATGGAGGAAATTACATATGCTGCGATCACTCCTCCGCCGACAAACCCGAAATTCATATGTCCATTCAGCATAAATGCTGAAACAACTGCCAGAATCAACGCAGAGATCACCAGCATTCCCATTAATACTGAAAAAAAACCGATTACATTTTTACTTTTCATTCTTCTTCTCCTGAAAATCACATTTTATTATCTATTGTATGTTCATTTGTGGTAAACTATTCAGCAGAACAAATATCAGGAGGGATTTCTATGACGAATTATATTGATCTGCATACACATTCAAATGCTTCCGATGGCACCTGCACCCCCACTGAAGTCGTCCGGCTTGCCGCACAGAAAGGACTTCGTGCTATGGCATTAACTGACCACGACACCGTATCCGGCGTGGAGGAAGCCATGAACACCGCCTCCGCATTCTCCCTGCCGATCCAGGTGATTCCCGGCACAGAACTTTCCGTTGCATACAAAAAACAAGATATCCATATCGTGGGACTTTTTGTTGATCACCGCAACAAATCCTTTCAGGATATGACACAGCTTCTGATCCGGCGCCGTCTGGAACGCAACGAAGAAATGATACGCCGCTTCAACGCCAACGGCATCCCCGTCACCTACGAGGAGCTTACCCTGGGAAATCCGAATGCTGTGATCACCAGAGCGCACTTTGCCAGATATCTTGTGGAGCATCAGATCGTAAAGATTCCAAATGAAGCCTTCAAAAAATATCTCGATCCCGGATGTCCCTACTTTATCCCACGGGAATATATACAGCCGGAGGACGGTATCGAGATCATCCGAAAAGCCGGTGGTGTTCCGATCCTGGCACACCCCCTTCATTACAAATTACCTCAAAAAGAACTGGAGACATTGATCGCCCGGCTTAAAGATGCCGGACTTATGGGAATCGAGGTGAAATATTCAAACCATACCGTGCAGGATGAATACTACGCCAGCCAGCTTGCTTCCCGTTTTGACCTGCTGCCAAGCGGCGGCTCAGACTTTCACGGAGCCAATAAACCGGCGATCGATATCGGTACCGGTCGCGGAACGCTGGCCGTTCCTTACGAATATCTGGAAAATCTCGCTGCAGCCGTGGACTACCATTTATCCTGACATACGCGCACACTTTTTCCTAACAAATAATGCTCTGAAACAAATAAAAAAATATTTTCTGAAAATAAAAACGTCTGAAGAAAACTTCTTCAGACGTTTTATGATCATATCAGCAATTAAATTCCATTATTTATTTTCATTGCCCTGCTTATCAATCTCTACGATGTTTTCCTTTTTCATCGGAATACGGCAATTCTTGTTATTACCAAACTCTACGATAACAACCTCATCCATGATATCGATCACAACACCAAAAAATCCGCTGGTAGTAAGAACACTGTCTCCCACCTCCAATGTAGTAAGAAGTGTGTCATGCTCCTTCTGCTGCTTCTTCTGTGGACGGATTGCAAAAAACCAGAAAATACCAATGATAGCCGCATAGATCACTACCATACTGAGAATTCCCTGTGTTGTAGAAGCCTGTCCGTTTGCTGATGCCAATACACTTATTGCATTCATTTTAGTTCCTCCATACTTTCTAATTTTTTCTTTTTATATTCCTGGAAGCATCCCTGTTCGATTGCCTCCCGAATTTCTTCCATCAAATGGTTATAGAACCACAGATTATGTGTCACCATGCAACGAAGTCCCAGCATTTCCTTTGCCTTCAGCAGATGACGGATATAGGCACGGCTATACCGGCGGCATACCGGACATCCACAATCCTCATCCAACGGCCGGTCATCTCTCTCATACTTTGCATTAAAGAGATTCAATTTTCCATGGTTGGTATAAGCATGACCATGTCTTCCATTGCGGGCAGGATATACACAATCAAAGAAATCCACACCTCGTTCTACAGACTCCAGAATATTCTGCGGTGTTCCGACTCCCATCAGATAAGTCGGCTTGTCCTCCGGCAGGTAATCTATTGTCTTCTCGATCACGTCATACATCTCCGCATGAGTTTCACCCACTGCAAGACCACCCAGCGCATAACCATCCAGATTCATCTCAGAAATCCTTTTTGCATGCTCGATCCTGATATCCTGAAAAGTACCTCCCTGATTGATCCCAAATAACAGCTGATGAGGATTCAGCGTCTCCTCCAGACCATTCAGACGTTTCATCTCCTTCTGACAACGCTCCAGCCATCTGGTAGTACGGTCCACGGAATCCTGCATATACTTTCTGGTAGCAGGATGTGGGGGACACTCATCAAATGCCATCGCTATCGTGGAAGCAAGATGTGACTGTATCTGCATACTCTCCTCCGGTCCCATAAAAATACGATGACCGTCAATATGAGAGTTAAAATATACACCTTCCTCTTTGATCTTGCGAAGCCCCGCCAGAGAGAAAACCTGAAATCCTCCGGAATCTGTCAGCACCGGACGATCCCAGACAGCAAACTTGCGAATTCCTCCCATATCATAAACCACATCATCTCCCGGTCTTACATGAAGATGATAGGTATTGCACAGCATAATCTGTGTCTCTATCTCCTCCAGATCTCTGGTAGAAACCGCTCCTTTAATGGCACCGATCGTACCAACATTCATAAACACCGGAGTCTCCACTGTCCCGTGAACTGTCTCCAGTCTGGCACGTTTCGCCCTTCCATCCTTACACAATACCTTATACATTCCTTTTATTTCCTCCAATATGTCTATCCGCGATAATAGCACCGGAACGCCCTTTATGTCAATATCTACGGAATAAATCTAATAAGAATTTAATAATTAGAACGATCACTACGACAGGAATGACAACCGTTACAGCAAGCTTCAATACAAAGATCAGCACGGCGATCACAATGATCGCAATAGAAATTATCATCGTATAACGGAATATCTTGTCATACCATTTTTCACCGGAGCCTCCATTCGGATAAACACCGTCTGTCCGGGTTTCCCTGCTGTAATCATCTCTCGCCTGTTCCTTATAAAAATCTGCCATAGGCCCTTTTGAAGCCGTAAAAGAATCAATCAGTGTTCTTGCGATCAGCCGGGGATCTCCCAGCTCCTCACATACCTCTCTCTCAGACTTACTGCTTTCCGCAAAATAATTATCATAATAGCGGATATTGTCCTCAATATCCTGTACCGGAATATTGCCCTCTAATGCCATGCGCAGCTCTGACAGAAACTCTCTTCTGGTCATGCTCTATCCTCCATTATAGAAACAACTTTGCAGCCTGCATAAATACAGGCTGCAAAGCTGTTATATCTGTGTACGGCAGATGCCGTTTCCCCACTGCCGTCTCCATATATTCCTTTGTAGGTTTAGTTGAATGCCTTTCCAACAGATCCGAAAAGCTCCATTTTCTCCTTAACAGTAGCCTTAATAGCCTCTGCACCCGGAGCAAGAAGCTTACGAGGATCAAAGCCCTTACCTTGAAGGTCCTTACCCTCCTCAATGTACTTACGTGTAGCTTCCTGGAATGCAAGCTGACACTCTGTATTTACATTGATCTTTGCAACACCGAGAGAGATTGCTTTCTTGATCATATCTGCAGGAATGCCTGTACCACCGTGAAGCACGAGAGGCATATCACCTGTCTTAGCCTGGATCGCATCCAGTGTCTCGAAACTAAGACCAGCCCAGTTCTCAGGATATTTGCCATGGATGTTACCGATACCTGCTGCAAGCATTGTTACACCAAGATCTGCAACCTTCTTACACTCATCAGGATCTGCACACTCACCGGCACCGATGACACCGTCTTCCTCGCCACCGATAGAACCAACCTCTGCCTCAAGAGAAAGGCCAAGGATGTTACAAGCATTTACAAGCTCTGTAGTCTTCTGTACGTTCTCATCGATCGGAAGGCTGGAACCATCAAACATGATGGAAGAGAAACCTGCATTGATACAAGCCTTTGCACCTTCGAATGAACCGTGATCCAGATGAAGTGCTACAGGAACTGTGATGTTAAGCTCCTCCATCATTCCTTTTACCATACCAACGATGGTCTTGTAACCGCACATATACTTTCCAGCACCCTCAGATACACCAAGGATAACCGGTGACTCAAGCTCCTGTGCTGTCTGAAGAATAGACTTTGTCCACTCCAGATTGTTGATATTAAACTGACCTACTGCATAGTGACCTGCTTTTGCTTTTGTAAGCATTTCTTTTGCTGATACTAACATAATCCTAATCCTCCATTTGTATAATTCACTACAAAAACCTCAATTCGTTGCTATTATATACCATTTTTTGCAAAAAGAAAATAGCAATTCTATAAAATCTTAATGAAATAAAGCTTTTATCTCGTCCAGATGCTCCATCGCCTGATCATATCCTGCCTGCCATGACTGCCGCAGAACCTTCACATCTTTTTCCAGACTTTTGAGCGGAGTCTCCGGGCGCAGCAACACTGCACGCCCCTGTTTTTCCAGCTCCTCACAGAGCTTTATGGAACGGTTGTACTTTTTGTAACGGTTAACCAGCGCACGGGCAATGGCAGGATATTTCTTTTCAATACTGCGGGCGATCAAAATATCCGAACGGCGGCATGCTTTGATATATCCCTTCGGTCTTGTAAGCACCACCAGTACTTTGTCATTGCCGTCCGATAATACCTTATCGATCGGAACCGGGTTTGCAAGTCCGCCGTCAAAATATTCTCTGCCCTGAATCACTGCCGGAGGAATGATTCCCGGCAATGCACATGTGCCATGAAACACTTCAAAATCTCTGTCAATATCCTTCTGGGTAAAATACTGTACATGACCTGTCTGTGCATCCGTGGTCACGGCAATAAACTGACCGTCATACTGCCGGAAGGTCTCCATATCAAACGGAACATGGATGTTTGGAATATCACGAAACGCAAACTGTACTCCAAACATACTTCTTTCCTTCAGAAGATTTCTCTTGCTCATATACCGTTTATCATTACGGTACTTTTCCAAAACTTCTATATTACGTCCTCTCTGTCTGGAAATATATGATGCCGCATCGGCACTTCCTGCGGACACCCCGATACAATAAGGAAACATAATATTTTCATCCAGCAAAGCATCCATCACACCACAACTAAACACCGGGCGGAATGTTCCTCCCTCAAATAAAACTGCCGGCATACCTTTCATCCTTTCTGATCCATTTCGATTGCTTTTCATTCTTTCGCAAAGCTTACTCTACGGAAATAACCTTGTAGTCCTGCTCCTCTACTGCTTTTGTCAGCACATCGTCTGCCACATCCGCTGTAAGGGTTACAACTGCCGTACCTTTCTCATGGCTTGCCTGAGCTTCTGCCACACCGTCAATGGCCTCCAGTGCCTTCTTTACATGTGCCTCACAATGTCCACACATCATTCCTTCAATATGAATTGTTTTTGTCATTTTATTATCCTCCTCTTTCTTATTATTAGAATTATCTGAAATAATATCAACTGCAATCGCATCTTTTCTTTTGTGATCCCTGCCGGCATTGTGAAGCTTAAAAAGATTCAGCCGCAGAGCGTTGGTTACAACGCAGAAGCTTGACAGACTCATAGCTGCCGCTCCAAACATCGGATTCAGCTTCCAGCCAAAGAGTGGGATCCAGACTCCTGCTGCCAATGGAATTCCGATCACATTATAAATAAATGCCCAGAAAAGATTTTCATGAATATTTCTCAAAGCTGCCCGGCTTAACCGGATTGCCGCAGGCACATCACTGAGACGGCTCTTCATCAGGACCACATCTGCAGCATCTATAGCAACATCCGTACCTGCACCAATGGCAATACCCATATCTGCCCTGGTAAGTGCCGGTGCATCGTTGATGCCGTCTCCCACCATAGCTACCTTGCCAAACTTTTGCAGCTCCCGGATCACATTTTCCTTGCCATCCGGCAGCACATCCGCTACCACCTCATCCACGCCTGCCTGTGCGCCAATGGCTTCTGCCGTTCTACGATTGTCTCCTGTAAGCATTACTACATGAATGCCCATATTCCGGAGCTCCCGGACCGCCCGCGGGCTGTCCTCCTTGATGACGTCTGCCACCGCAATCATACCGATATAACGGTCATCCCGCAGGAAGCAGAGTGGGGTTTTCCCCTGGTCTGCAAGCTCCTGTGCCTGCTGCTTTACTTTATCTGAAAGTGCCGTGCGGCTGCTGATATATGCAACACTTCCACCGGTAAGATGTACCCCCTCGCAGACAGCCGACAGACCGTTTCCCGGAAGTGCCTGAAATGCACTGACTTTCTTAGAGCTTACACCTTTTTGGGTTCCATAGTCAAGAACAGCTCTCGCCAACGGATGCTCACTCATCTGCTCCAGATGGAATGCATCCGCCAAAAGCTGCCCTTCTGTCACGTCCTCTGCCGGCAAAAGATCCGTAACCTTCGGTTCGCCCTGAGTGATCGTTCCTGTCTTATCCAATGCCACGATTGCTGTCTTGCCGGTTTCTTCCATAGAAACTGCCGTTTTAAACAGAATGCCGTTTCTGGCTCCCACACCATTGGCTACCATGATCGCCACCGGTGTGGCAAGCCCCAGAGCACAAGGGCAGCTGATCACCAAAACGGAAATTCCTCTTGCCAGGGCAAATCCAATATCTTTTCCAAGCAGAAGCCAGGCAAGGATCGTGATCACAGCGATCGTAACAACCGCCGGAACAAAAACACCGGAAACCTGATCGGCAATCTTGGCGATCGGTGCCTTTGTTGCCGCCGCGTCACTGACCATCTGTATGATCTTTGACAGAGTGGTATCTTCTCCTACTCTGGTTGCCTCACAGCGAAGTACACCGGACTGATTGATGGTAGCCGCCGATACACTGTCTCCCTGCGCCTTATCCACAGGAATGCTCTCACCGGTCAGCGCTGACTCATTAACAGCACTGTTTCCTTCCAGCACGATACCATCCACCGGAATATTTCCACCGGGGCGCACCACATAGATATCTCCCTTTTTTACCTGCTCCACCGGCACCTCGATCTCGGCACCGTCACGCACCAGCACAGCTGTTTTGGGTGCCAGATTCATCAGACCTTTTAGGGCATCTGTGGTTTTTCCCTTGGAATATGCTTCCAGCATCTTTCCCACAGTGATCAGCGTCAGGATCATTGCAGCCGACTCAAAATAGAACTCATGCATATACCCCATCACCGCATCTGCATCACCCTTTACCTGGGCATCCGTCATGGCAAAAAGTGCATAGGTGCTATACACAAATGCAGCAGAAGAACCTAATGCAACCAGCGTGTCCATATTGGGAGCACGATGCCAGAGGCTCTTAAAGCCGCTGATAAAAAACTTCTGATTCAGCACCATAATGATCACGGTCAGCAGAAGCTGTGCCAATCCCATTGCCACATGATTTCCTTCAAAAAATGAAGGAAGCGGCCAGCCCCACATCATATGTCCCATGGACAGATACATCAGAAGCAGCAGGAAAATGACCGACGAGAGAAGTCTCCGGCGAAGAACCGGTGTCTCCCGGTCTTTAAGAGAATCCTGCAGGGAATCAAGACCTCCCTCCTTTGACTGCTCCTGCCCCCCTTTGGGACTTGCTCCATAGCCGGCCTCCTCCACCGCCTGAATGACTGCAGCCTGGGATGCGGTTCCTTCTACACCCATAGAATTGGTCAGCAGGCTCACCGAGCAGGAGGTAACACCCTCCACGCCGGAAACCGCCTTTTCCACTCTGGCACTGCAGGCCGCACAACTCATCCCGGTTACAATATATTGTTCCATTGCATTTTCAGCTCCTTTCCTTTTGCATCACTTCATTAATTTCTGCAGCGTCACCACAAGATCATCCACGGTCTCCTCCTTGCCGTCCAGAATATCCTGACGCACGCAAGTCTTGATATGATTGGCTAAAAGCACCTTATTAAAACTGTTTAAGGCAGCATTGACTGCAGATACCTGAACCAGAATGTCGGTGCAATAGGCATCCTCCTCCACCATCCGTTTAATCCCCCGTACCTGTCCTTCGATCCGGCTCAGACGGTTGATCATGTCCTTATATTCCTTTTCCTGACGCTGTTTTTTGCGCTCACAGCAACAGCATTTTTTCTCTGGATCCATATATCATCCCTGCCTTTCGCAAAGAATTATATACCCCCATAGGGTATATTGTCAATCTGATTTGTTAATAAAATCATCCCCTAATTTCATATAATTTATCAATCACTTTGGTAACCCTTTCTATTTTCTGTCAACCTATTTTATTTTATGGTTGACAGAACTTTCTTTCTCCGTTATACTTTGTTGCGAAGGTTAGGGATTTTCCCTGATCAAATTTATTTCATACTCAGAATATGAGAAAACGAAAGAAAAGAGGTATCTTATGAACGACTCAACAACTGTTACCGGTAAAAGATTTACCACACAGCGGCTGGCTCTGATGGCAATGTTTGCAGCAATTCTCTGCGTTTCTGCATACATCAGCGTACCGCTTCCATTTACAGGATATCATGTAACATTCCTGAATTTCATTATCACATTGATCGCTCTCGTATTTCCACTGGAGCAATCTCTGCTGATCTCTATTGTATGGCTTCTCCTGGGTGCTGTAGGAGTACCGGTATTCATTGGCGGAAACGCCGGCATTGGATACCTTATGGGACCTCTCGGCGGATACACAATTGCCTTTATCCTCGTAGCTCTCCTGTTACCACTGCTTCGTGGAGCAAAATATAACCGTATCCGTTTCACGGTCGTATCCGTGGCATCTGTTATATTTGTAGATTTATTTGGTATGGTCTGGCTGAAGCTGATGAACCATATGCCTTGGAAAACCGCATGGTTTGCAGGATTTTTCTCCTTTATTATCCTTGATCTGGTAAAGGCCGTTGTTGTTGCCCAGATCGTTCCTGCATTTCATAAGATCATGCAGAATCAGGTACAGGAATAAATCTATTACAAGCTTTATACAGGGGAAACACGAAAGATTATTTCGTCAGCAAAATTTATGCTTTGCAAAAACAAGAGGCATTGAAAATTATTCCTTTTTCAATGCCTCTTGTTTGTTTATTTATAATTGATCAATCCATTTTCATAATGATCTCTCTGGCAGTTTCTTCACTCACCGGAGCCGCAAAGCTGCCGTCCGGAAACTCCACGACATCTCCAATGCCCTTCTGCAGGACGAAACGAAGCTGTCCGTTTTTTACCTTCTTATCCGTATACAGCTTTTTGACAAGTGCTTCTCTGTCAATATACTCCGGAATCTCTGTCGGAAGACCGGCCCGCTTCAAAAGCTTCACGACCCGTTCCACCTGTTCCTTCGTTACATGCCCCATCTGACATGACAGATGAAGCTGTGCTACCATACCAATAGAAACTGCCTCTCCATGAAGCAGCCGGTAATCACTGACGGTTTCTATGGCCCGACCGACCGTATGTCCCAGATTCAGGACTTCTCTCAAACCACTCTCCCGTTCATCCTTCATGACAACGTGATATTTAATGCTGCAGTTTTCCTCTGCCATATGCTCACAAAGTGCCGGATCAAGTGCCAGAAGCTCCTCCATATGCTGCTCCAGAAAATCAAAAAACTCTCCCTTCGTGGCAAGACACGCATGCTTGATCGTCTCTGCCATACCGCTGGAAAGCTGTCTCTGTGGTAAAGTCTTCCATGTGGCAATATCTAAATAAACCTTCTGAGGCTGATTAAACAGACCGATCAGATTTGTTGCAAGAGGGGTATCTACTGCAGTCTTTCCTCCTACGGATGCATCAGCTGCCGCCAGAAGTGTCGTGGCATAATTTACAAAGGGAACTCCCCTTCCGTATGTTCCGGCAACAAAGCCTGCCAGATCTGTGACTACACCACCTCCTACAGCGATGATACCACAGTCCCTGCGGTATCCCTTTGCCAGCATAGCATCCTCAACCATTTCCTTTGTCCGGCGTGTCTTGCTCTTTTCTCCTGCCGGAAAAGGGAAAATATTTACCGCAAATCCCGCCTCTTCCAGCTTCTGTGCGATCGGCTCCGCATACCGCTTTTCTACTTCACTGTCTGTAATGACTGCCAGCTTCTGTTTGCCTCCCAGCAGTCCGTTTTTCATATCCTCTACCAGATAATCCATCAGATCAAATCCGATCTCAATGGGATAACTGTCATCTACGACCCGTTTTAGCTCTACCTGAAATGTAGCCATTCTGTCACCTAACCTTTCCCCCTGTCCGAAGTTTTTCTATCCTGTACCGGTCACAAACAAAAGACAGGGAACTGTGTCCTATTGTAACACAGTTCCCCGTCCATGACTACGTTTTCTCTTGAATTTATTTCCCCTTACTGTCCGGATGGAACACCGGAAGAAGTCTCTCCTAATATTCCGTGAAGGGTCTCCCATTTTCTTCCGGACTGCTTTACCAGTCCAAGCTTCTCGATCACTTTCAGGGTATTCGTACATTTTTCTGTAATCTGCACTTCCTGGTACCGTGTTTCCCCTCCATCATCTGTCAGGCTGACAATAAAACTGTTTGCCTGTTCCTGATAAAAAAGATCACAGTTTCCATCCTGAATATCACGGATCACAGCCTGGTATAATTCGTTTCTAAGCTCCTGATCATCGGTATTATCCTCCAATAACGGATAACCTTCTTCTTCACTGAGCCACTTGGAAACCATCTCGTCTCCATCTTTTACCCATTCAACAGACATACCGCTCACATACATGGCCTTTTGGAGTTTTGTCTCATAGCCCTTCCCATAAAGCAGCTCGCACATATCCGGCTGCTTCCTGATAAACTGCTTCATTCGATTCATCATCTTTTTGCCCTCACCGGAAGCTTCCACCTGATAATATAGTGTTCTCTCTTTTCCCCCTGCCAGAGTGTACCGGATCCGGATGGCATTCTGATTTCCATCACTGCTTTCCCGGATATTTCTTCCGTATTTCAAAATATCCTGATTCAACTCATATGCCTGATGGAACGCCTGAGGATTTGTCATATAAAATGTCGGCGTTTCATAACTGTTTTCCCCGTTATATTCCAATGACACACCCACCTGCTGTACTTTGTCAAAAGCAGGAAGTCCAGATCCCAGCTGACCATTCCGGACACCGATCATACCAAAGATCATAAACACTACAAAAAGCCCCATCCGCCAGTAGGATGTTTTTTTCCAGATAAAGAACGATTTATCCAATATCATATTGGCTATGAAATAGAACAGGATCGTCCCTGCTATAACAAGCCCCAGAACAATATTAAATTTTGTGCCATATGCATTATCATTTATGATATTTCCAAAACCAATCGCATAAACTCCTGCTGCAAACAAAAGACTGGAACAAAACACAAACACAATGCGGAATACCGGTCTGCCCCAGGAAAATGCAATGATGTCCCCTGCTGACTCTAATTGACGGATCCGATATAGTCCAATGGCAATTGCCAGCAAAAGAGCAGCCGGGATCAGATAAAAGGCGGTCTTTCCTATTTCCGGCAGCACCTGATCATAATTCATGACCACATGGTTGCCATCGCCCATCGTATATGCCCATGCCCCCCGGGCCTCTCCCCGCAGGGTATGTATCATAAAAAACACCACCGGAGTCAATCTTCTGATCAAAGGATTTTCCACGATATCATACAGATCAAATCCCTGATTACCATAGACAAATATCTCTGCCAGCATAGAGTAAAGCATTGCCACCCCTGCCACAAGACAATTGAGCACACCATAGATCACAAAGCTCATAAATGCATTGCCGGTGACCATCACAACAGCACAAGCCAGATTGTAATAAAAAAACACCTGAAGGATCCATTCCAGCATATAAATCCCTGCATATGGAAGAATGACCCCAACGCCATTGGTCACACCGATCAGCATCAGGCAAACCTGAATGATCAACGCCGGAACGATCAGCATTACCATCCCCGCCAGATAGTGGCTTGTAAAAATATGTACTCTTTTCATCGGAAAAGAATGCATCGTATATGTCTCCCGCTCTCTGGTCAGATACAGGAACACACTGGCTGCAATCACAATGCAAATTACCATGATATAAGGAGACAGACAACTGTTTTGTATATATCCGATCAGATCATCTATCTTATACTGCGTCTTCGCGGAATGTGTTTGAAGATTGTTAATATATGACATCTGCGACAAGGCCGGAATGATCACTCCAAAAAATCCGATCACGAGCTGTAACGTCCACAACGGCCAGAATCTTGTAATGTCCTTCCGGAATATCATCTTATTAAAGAATGATGTCTTTGACTTCATAATCCTCACCTCCCAGTTCATAAATAAAGATTTCTTCCAGTGTCAGCGGCAGCATATCCATAACAAGCGGATGGAAGGTCGCGAGATAATCCCCCAGTTCTCTCTGATCTCCCTTTACGATCAGGGTATGCACCCGACCAAGCTGCGTATGGTTCATCACCTCAAAACGTCCTGTGATATCCGGCACCTCATCCCCCTCAAATGCCATCTGCAGCTTTGTCACGCTTCCCTGAAGCTCACTCAGGGAACGCTCCAGGATCACCTGTCCCTTATGCATGATCCCCACATGATCACAGACATCCTCCAGCTCTCTCAGATTGTGAGAGGACACCAGCACCGTCATCTGCTCCTCACTCACTGCATTCAGAAGAATATTCCAGATCTGACGGCGCATCACCGGATCCAGTCCGTCCACCGGCTCATCCAATACCAGAAGCTGCGGCTTACAGCTGATTGCCAGCAAAAAGGCTGCCTGCTTCTGCATTCCTTTCGACATCCGGCGGATATTTCTCTTCCGGTCTACCGCCGGAAAACAATCCATCAGCTTATCAAAAAGCTCCGTATCAAAAGTAGGATAGATCCCTTCATAATACTTTTTCATTTCTTTCAGATTTGCCTGACGGAAATAAAAAATATCATCTGGTATAAACGTGAGTTTTGCCTTTGCGGCAGGGTTTTCAAACACCTTTTGTCCATCCACCAAAAGCTCGCCGCTGTCCTGTCGGAATATGCCCGTCACATGACGAAGCAGCGTAGACTTTCCTGCTCCGTTCGGTCCCACCAGACCATAAACCGCTCCCTTGGGTACATGAAAGCTCGCATGATCAAGGGCCTGAAAATCTCCGAACCTTTTACATATATCTTTTCCCTGAATCAAATTAATTCCCCTCCATTCTTTCATTTTGAAACATTCCTGATCCGCTCCATTAACTCCTCCGGACTCATCCCCAGAAACTTAAGTTCCTTTACTGTTTTGTCAAAGGACTCTAAAAGCTCCTTCTTTCTCCTTCCATCCGTCTCCGGCACACCGGCTGCAAAGCTCCCCTTGCCCGGAATCGTATAAACATATCCCTCCTGCTCCAGTTCCCTGTAAGCACGCTGTATCGTATTGGGATTGATGGTCAGTGATGTTGCAAGCTCCCTCACAGAGGGAAGCTTTTCATCCTTTGTCATCACTTTCTGAATGATCAAATGACGAAATCCATCCTTTACCTGCTCATAAATCGGTCTGGAATCACGGTAATTGAGTTGTATCACGATCTCACCCCCTGTTCACAATCGTGTTTGCTCTGTATTAACTCATTTAATACACTTAGTATGCTATCATATCATTTTCTAAAAGTCAACCCTCTAATTTTATTGAATCTACTTTTTTCAAGGCATCTTGAAATCCCTTGAAAAATCCACTATTTTGCAGAATCTCATATATCATCATAAATATCTTGTAAAATTCTTAACATTTTTGTAATTTTTCCTTGTAATTTTCTGTAAATTACAGTATAATTATGAACTGTAGTTAACAATTAGTGTAATTTTTCTGTAATATTTGGGGTTTAACAATGAAACATAACATATTAAAAACTTGTGCAGCATTTGCATTATCATTTGGAATCATCGCATCTCAGATATGTTCTACATCTGTAGACGCATCAAATACAACTTTTAAACAACAGATTTCTATCGATCGCTATCAGCGTTCTATTGCAAAGGGATTTTTGGGGAAATCCTATGGTCTTGGAAAGAACCAGTATGTTTGTAATACATATGTAGAAAAGGCTCTGGAATCTTTGGAAACAATATCCGCAAAGGAAAACTCCATTGCAGGAATCAAAAATATCAGCAAAAATATCCGTGTTCATAAAGGAAAGAAAAATGCTCCTACCTCCTATGATTGGTCTGCATACCGTGTGAAGATCTCCTATACATCCGGTATTCTCAACGAGGAGACCAATACATATGAATGGAACAATTCCAAGACAACAACAACGATCAAACGTCACAACAAAGGGACAAGCCTGAAAAACCTTTCTCTTGGTGATGTCCTGACATACGGACGCGGCGGTGGACATGTTGCTCTTTATTTTGGAGAATTCAACAATATGTCAGAGGTTGCTTCCCGTCTGGTAGAACTTGGCGTCTACAAAAAAGGCGAATTAAGAAAATGCAGTGATCGTTACGTCAATAAAAAAGGCAAACCTATCATTCGTAAATATAATGGATGTGGAAACAAATGGCGTATTCATGCTACCTCAAAAGGATTATTGATCGACAACGCCATTGTCAGCAAGCGTTCCAATGGAACTTCTTCCTTTGGAAAATGGAGCAAAACCATTGCTTCCGGTTTTACCGTTTATGTAGACGGTTTTACAGAAGTTGAAAAATAACAAAAACATTATTAGGAATTTATAAAGCCAGCGGATATTATCCCGCTGGCTTTTTCTTTCATAACAACATCCGAATTTATATCATTTTTGAACAGATAAACACTTGCTCCTCCCGATCATTATGGCCTTGGAGTCTACCCCATGACCAATCTGCTGTGTTTTCGCAATCGGAAGGTCACTTCTCACAAAACGCTGCAACAAGATCGGAGCTGCATCTATGCCATTCTCCTTCTCTAACTGTGTAAATGTCCCCAACAGGATACCTGCACATCGTTCAAACACCCCCATCTGCTGCAGCTGACTGAAATATGCTGTGATCCGTGACATGCCCCCGCTTAAGCTTTCCAATAAAAGGATCCTGTCATGGCAGTCAGGAAAATAATCCGTCCCTGCCAGCTTCAGCAGGCAGCGTATATTTCCTCCTATCACAATCCCTTCCATCTCCGTTCCCTGGATAAAACGGTAAGGGAATCGAAACAGATCGTCTCCATCCTGCTCCAGCATCTGATAAAATGCTCTCCGCTGTTCCTGCCCGCAAACTCCTATGAGATTTCGAAGCTGATACAATACCCCGGGATTCCCTGTTTTGCTATAGATCCCATTGAGTATCGACGTCAGATCACTATATCCCCAGAAAATTTTGCCTGAGTCCGCAATCCTCTGATAATCCAGATACGGCAACAGTTCATTGGCCAGATCTCCTCCTGATATATCAAAAATATCATGAATTTCATCGTTCTCATATAACGCCATTAAAGCCTGTGCTTTCTGTTTTGCCGTTCCGGCTTCCTGATAAAGATACGGACTCATAATAACCGATACATTCATCTGATATAATGTTTCCCGCAGCTTCTGTACTACCTCGCCCTGGTTCTCTGTTAAACCGTCAGAACAACACACAATCCCCGCCTGCTGTCTTGTCTGCATATTTTTTCTCCTTCACTCTGATTCCTCGACTTCTGTTATGTACGTAGAACAACACTTATGTACATAGGACAACACTTTAACTGACTTTTCCACTATCATGACACTTTTTCCTTCTGGCTTCTCCAGGAGTCATACCAAACTCTCTCTTAAAGGAGCGGATAAAGGAGGATTCGTGCTCAAATCCACTGTCATATGCGATGTCACTAATTCTTCTTTCCGTATTGTATAATAAGTCCATGGCTCTTTTCAACTTCTGACTCCTGACATATTCCGCCAGAGGTATTCCAAAATGTTCCTTAAATACTGACTGCAAATATGTTGGAGAAAGATAAACATGCTTCGCTATTTCTTCTACGGTTAATTTCTCCGTCAGATTATCTTCTATATATGTAAATACACTGTTAAAAACATCATCTTCCTTACTCATGTACTGCCTCCCCTCCATGTTGGTCATTGCACATCGGCTTTTATACTGCTTCCAGGTCCACCTCATCCTGATAGTAATATGCCTGTTTTTCAAACATTGCTGCATATTTACCTCCCAACTCCATCAACTCCCGGTGATTTCCTTCCTCTATGATCTGACCGTTCTCAAACATATAGATCCGATCAGCATCTCTTGTAGTAGATAATCGATGAGATATGAAGATCACCGTGGCATTCCCTGCATTTTTCATCATATTGGTATTTAATCTGTACTCCGCCAAAGGATCCAGGGCACTGGATGGTTCATCCAGAATCGCCAGTGACAATCTGCCTGTTCTGGCAAACATTCTGGCAATCGCAACCTTTTGAGACTCTCCACCGGACAGCATGGTCCCGTCTTCCCTGAATTCCCTTGTCATATTGGAATCAAGACCATCCGGCAGCCTCTCCAGCTTTTTCTCAAAATCTGCCAATCTAAGTGCCTGAAGCACCCTCTCCCTGTCTCCTTCCTTTTCTTCATCCATCAGAACATTTTCTACAAGTGTAGCACCATAAATCTGATAGTCCTGAAAGACTGCGCCAATGCGATCCCGGTATTCCTTTGTCCCATATTCTCTGATGTCGTGACCGCCATAACAGATGCTCCCCTCTGACACATCATAAAGATGCATCAACAACTTAACAAAGGTCGTCTTACCTGCACCATTTTCTCCGACAAACGCCACTTTTTCTCCCGGATGGATCGTCATGGAAATATGATGAAGGGTATCCTGATCCGCCCCAGCATACCGAAAAGACATATCTTTAATCTCCAATGTCTGTCTTTCCTCCGGCATCCTGCGTATTCCTTCCCTGTTTTCAATCTGTATCTCATAATCCACAAAGCGCCGGAAACGTTCTGCGAACTGCCCAACCTTTTGAAAACGCACGAAGGCATAATTTAAACCATCCAGATTATTGCGAATGCCCTCCTCTGCATTGTTCATGGCTGCCACATCTCCCAGGCGGATGCTTTTCTTTACTAATGCAAGATATCCAAGATACACCGGAATCGCAAAATCCGACATCACCGTAAAGGTACCGATCCAATTAATCAGGGAAAGTATCGCAATCCTGATCCCAATCGCATGCGCCTGATCCATAACCTCATCTACGGCTTCATTGAATTGAAGCTGCAGTGGCACCCGGATATCGGAAAGTTTGATCTCCTTGGCATATTCCGGCTGATAAAATACCCGCTTGGAATAATCAGCCTTACGCATAATCCTCTTATATTCCATCTCGTAGTTATACTCATACTCTGTAATCTTAAAACGAGTCACAATATTGATCACAAATCCGGCTATCGGGAACACCGCGATCACAGGATTTACAGAAAGAACCAATGCTCCCAGCGTAAAAATCCCGGCAACGTGTCCTATAATATAACCGGTAGACATCACTCCCGTCATTAACATCTCCTCAGACTGGGAGGCTGCGATCACAAAATCATCAAAATAATCTTTATTGTCATAACAGATCAGATCAATATCTGCCGCCTTTCGGATAAAACGTCTCTGTACTGTGCCCGCCACCTTCAAAAAACGTACCTCAACCCAGTTTTCCAAAGCAATCTCCGTGGCATCGCTGACCGTTAAAATCACAATACCGGCAAACACAAATAAAACAGCCTGTACCAGATCCACCCGACGATCCTGCATCATCTGAATGAAATACTTCAAAAACAAGGTACTATATACCGCATATGTCACAGAACAGATCAGATATCCTGCAAATATCGTGATCACCGCTCTCCTATCCACTTCCATGGCAAATTTCATAATATAGCCTACATTAGAGATCAGCCTGCGGATGGATATTTTGTCTCTCTCTTTATTCATAGACACACGCCTCCTCTCGTTCCTTGTAATTCTTTGCCTGAAGCCGGAACATCCGGGCATACTTTCCGTTCCGCTCCATCAATTCATCATGGGTGCCACTCTCCACAATGCTTCCCTGCTCCAGAAAACAGATCCTGTCTGCGATCCGTGCCGAAGAAAGGCGGTGGGAAATAAAAAATACAGTCCGCCCCTCCGATGCCTCCAGCATATTGTTGTACATATTAAACTCAGCAATAGGATCCAGAGCACTGGATGGCTCATCCAATATGACAATATCCGGATTCTTGGCAAAAACTCTGGCAATGGCAATCTTCTGTGCCTGGCCGCCGGAACAGATAAATCCGCTATCTTCAAACTCTTTTGTAACCATACTGTCTATGCCATCGGGTAATTTGTCTAATACATCTCCAAACTGCGCTTTGCGCAGAGACTCTGTCACCAAATCCCTCTCCTCCTCCGTTTCAGGCTCTTTCATCAATACATTGTGGGAAAGAGGCAGCGAAAATATCTGCAGGTCCTGAAACACGGTTCCAAAATGCTTCTGATAATCTCTTTTGTTATACTCCCGGATGTCTACACCTCCTACAGATATCTTTCCCTGCTGAACCGGATATAATCCCATTAACAATTTCACCAAAGTAGTCTTGCCGGCACCGTTTTCTCCCACCAGAGCGATCCTCTCGCCCTTTCGGATATGCAGTGACAAATCCCTGATCACCGGTTTTTCACTGCCTGTATACCGAAAACTCACATGATCCAGTTCTATGTCTCCCAGCTCTCCCTGTACCGCTCTGCTGCCATTCTCCATAGTCTCCTCATCCATCTCCAGAAACTCCTGCAGATTATTCATATACATACAGTTCTTGCCGGCCTCCATATAATTTTTGATGGCGGTCTTTACTCTCCATGCAAAATAATCCACACTTCCCAATGTCGCCACGTACAGGCCGATCTTTGCCTCTCCTGTAGTCTTAAGAACAACACTCACATAAATATATGTCAACAGGATTGGCAGTCCAAAGATCACCAGATCCTGCACCTGCTTATAAAAATTGATCTGACGGTACATCCGGGCATAAAGCTCCTGTCTGCTGTCAAAACTCTCCTTATACTCACGAAGCAGCACCTTGCGGATATTGTATAATCGTATCTCTCCCGCATATTTTTTCTCATAGAAGACACGCTTCACATACTCTGCAGTACGCTTATCCCTGGTCTCCTCCAGCCGAAGCTCATACTGCAGCTTATTGATCCGGGAACTGAACAGAAACGATGCCACAATCGATGGCAGCGAAAAAACAAGCATCGCCGGGTCCACACGGGCAATCAGAAAAACAGCGGCAACAGCGGATAAAGCGCATCCTGTCGCCCATGCCAGTGAAAATAATCCATCCATCGCCTTTGTCAGGCATTCATCCAATGCTCTGGCAAACTTATCATAAAAATCCGGCTGCTCATACTTGGTCAGCTCAATACGCACAGCCTTGTCAATAACGCGGTTAAATATATACGCATATACCTTCGGTGTTTTCTTGCGGATATAGTACGCATGCCAGGCCGACACCAGATGAATACAGATATGTCCCATACAAAATAACGTCACAAAACGGAGCAGTCCCATAAATGACTTTCCATTTTCAATATAGGAATAAATCATCTGCAGCATTAAAATAAAGAAAAAAGACATATATACTTCTTCGGTGCAGTTTTTATAAAAAGACAGCAAAATACAGCCTTTATCTGCCCTCCAAATCGTCCGCACAGTATAACACATGCTATTCCATACTCCCATTTTCTGAGGAGTCTTCTCTTCTATTTTCATCTCTCCCTCACTCATTCCTCTATCTATAAAATCTTTTATATATTTTATTGTATCAAAAAGGGAATAGTATTTCTTAGCATTTTATGCAAACATTTGTTCTGTTTGAAGATATGTAAACGATGCGATTCATCCTGTCTAAATATATGCCACAAGACAAAAAGAAACTCTATTATCTCTGTAAAACTCCCTAATATGCCATGAAATATCTCTTCCCGGCAGAGTCTTACATGTAATACAGTTTTAGAATAATCCTGAACTCTAATAACAGCTATCCTGATCATAGCCTGATTAATAAAGATAAATTAATTTTCTAAATATATGGTTATTATACTTACAACCATAAAAACTACATTCCAGTCAGACTCCGCAGTAACCCTGTAAATTTCCTCTTAGCTTTAAAACACGATTTAGTATAATAGTTCTCATTGTGATTTCCTCCTTTCCAAAAAACAAAGCGTAACAGCAATCAACAAATAAATATGATCCCTACGCTCACCAACAATTCACTTTCGAAAGCCTGTTGCCATTATAATACTGATTACAAATAATAAATTAGCATTTTCTACGCAATTTTACAAGTTTTATCATTTTCTATCCTTTGGGGCTTTTTGCTACAGGCATTCTTTCATAAAATGTATAGAATACTGCAATCCGTCCACAATAAAAACAACAATAAAAAATGGAGGTATCGAAATGAGCGAGCAGGATACGATCAACTTATTACAGGAATGTGATTCCGGCAGCAAAATGGCTGTTTCAGCTATTGATGAAATTATGGATAAGGTTCATTGTCCCGATTTTAAAGCTCTTTTAAAGGAAACAAAGGAGCATCACGCAATACTTGGAAATGAGATTCACGAAGAGCTCCTAAAACATCACAGTCAGGAAAAGGATCCAAATCCTATGGCAAAAAGTATGGCATGGTTAAAAACGAATATGCAGATGGGCATTAACGAAAGTGATGAAACAGCCGCAGATCTCATGACAGACGGCTGTAATATGGGAATTAAATCTCTCTATAAGTATTTAAATCAATATGACGATGCCGATCATACCGCAAAGGATCTCTGTCAACGTCTGATCTCCATCGAACAGGAACTGCGAAAATGCATCCGATGCTATCTGTGACAATTCCGCAGCATACGCATATAAAATAAAGAAATTTTAACGAAAATATGTCAAAATTTGACACTATCCCCTTCTTTATTGTATAGTTGAAAGAGTTGAATGTCCTATGGATATCATGGGACATCATTTTTTTGTCAGTAACACAAACACTAAAGGAGGAAATTCAGAATGACTGATGTGTGTATTATCATCGCAATTGCCGCATATCTGATAGGAATGATCTGTATCGGTATCCGGTTTAGTAACCAGAACAAAACTTCGGAGGACTTCTATCTGGGAGGACGTAAAATGGGACCTCTCGTTGTCGCCATGAGTGCAGAAGCCAGTGATATGTCAAGCTGGCTGCTGATGGGACTGCCCGGTGTTGCTTATCTCTCCGGTGTCTGCAGCGCATTCTGGACTGCAGCCGGTCTTGCAATCGGTACGTGGCTGAACTGGTTCTTTGTTGCCAGACGTCTCCGCCGTTATTCCAGCAATATCAAGGCGATCACCGTTCCGGATTTCCTTGCAAAGCGTTTTCATGATAAGAAAAATATTATTACTGCCGTTGCCGCTCTGGTCATTGTGATCTTTTTCATTCCATATACGGCATCCGGCTTTGCCGCATGCGGTAAGCTGTTCCACAGTCTTTTCGGAGCTGATTATATGACAGCCATGATCCTCTCCGCTCTTGTTATTGTATGCTACACATTAATGGGCGGTTTCAGCGCCGTATGTACTACAGACCTCGTTCAGAGTATTGTTATGAGTATTGCACTCGTCACCGTTATGGTATTTGGTATCAGCAAAGCCGGTGGACTTGGTGCCGTTATGGACAATGCCCACTCTCTGCCGGGATATTTTTCCCTGACAGAGCTTTATGATGCCACCACTGGAAATGCCGTTTCCTACGGCGGAATCATTCCGATCATCTCTACCCTTGCCTGGGGTATCGGTTATTTTGGTATGCCTCATATCTTAGTACGTTTTATGTCTATCGAGGACGAAAAGAAGCTTGTACTTTCCCGCCGTATTGCCACGATCTGGGTGGTCATTGCCATGACAGTCGGTGTATTTATCGGTGTTGTCGGTCTCGGTATGACAAAGTACGGTTCCATCAAAGCTCTGGACGATCCGGAAACCATTATCATGGCGATCACCGACCTTCTGAGTAAACATGGTATTCTCCCGGCACTTCTCGCCGGTGTGATCCTTGCCGGTGTGCTTGCCGCAACCATGTCTACCTCTGACAGCCAGCTTCTGGCCGCAGCCTCCGGTATTTCCCAGAACGTGGTAAAGGATTTCCTCGGCATCAAGATTTCCGAAAAAAAAGAACTTCTCCTTGCAAGGATCACCATCATTGCCATTGCCATTGTTGGTGTACTGATGGCAAGAGATCCAAACTCCAGCGTATTTGGTATCGTATCCTTTGCCTGGGCGGGCTTTGGCGGTGCCTTCGGTGCCGTAATGCTCTTTGCCCTGTTCTGGAAACGCTGTAATCTGGCAGGTGCTCTGTCCGGTATGATTGCCGGCGGTGTCGTAGTCTTTATCTGGAAATACTGTGTACGTCCACTGGGTGGTGCCTTTGATATCTACGAGCTGCTTCCGGCATTTCTGGTATCCTGCGTAGTCATCGTGATCGTAAGCCTTCTCACTAAGGCTCCGGAAGAAGATATCGTTAAAGAATTTGATGCCGCTAATGCAAAATAAACCGTATAGTAACACCACAGTAAAACATCGGAAATAATTTCACAGCAATAGATCTGACAAATAAAAAGGAGAAAATTTCCTATAAACTAAAAGAGCCATGAATTTCATAGAAATCGAAACATAATTGCTATGAATATTCATGGCTCTTCTTTTAGTGTATAGGAAAATGCTCGTAGCGTAGAGGGAAGCCAACGAGAATTGCGAAGCAATTCTTGGAGGGCAAAACGCTGGTTTTGCCCTTTTTTATTCTTGCAGGACAATTTCTGAAATGTTAACAGGATTGCCTGTTTTTATAAAATGTTATCTGGTGACAAGTACCCCATCCTGACTGTCGATCACAATGGTATCCCCGGCGTGAACCGTATCCTCCAGAATCCGACGTGCCAGCAGAGTTTCCACATGCTTTTGCAGATAACGCTTCAACGGACGCGCACCAAACGCCGGCTCATATGCCTGTTCCACGATCAGATCCATGGCTGCCGGAGTCAGCTCCACAGTAAGCTCCTTCTCACGAAGTCTGCCATTTAACTCATCCATCAGAATGTCTATAATACCGTGGATATTGTCCTTCGTCAGCGGCTTAAAGAGAATAATCTCATCCAGACGATTCAAAAATTCCGGACGGAAAGAAGCCCTCAGATCTGCCATCGTCTGGTTTCTTGCCTCCTCACTGATGGTTCCGTCTTCCTCAATGCCCTCCAACAGATAAGTGGAGCCAATATTAGAAGTCAGGATCAGGATCGTGTTTTTGAAATCAACGGTTCTGCCCTGGGAATCCGTGATACGTCCATCATCCAGTACCTGCAGCAGCACATTGAATACATCCGGATGTGCCTTCTCGATCTCATCGAAAAGTACCACAGAATATGGTTTTCTGCGGACTGCCTCGGTCAGCTGGCCGCCCTCCTCATAACCGACATATCCCGGAGGCGCTCCGATCAGACGGGCCACAGAATACTTCTCCATATATTCACTCATATCAATACGGACCATTGCATTTTCATCATCAAACAATGCCTGCGCCAGCGTCTTGGCCAGCTCCGTCTTACCGACTCCGGTAGGACCTAAGAACAGGAAGGAACCGATCGGCTTCGTTGGATCCTTGATCCCTGCCTTGGAACGAAGGATTGCCTCGGATACCAGTTCTACACCCTCATCCTGTCCAACGACTCTCTTGTGAAGCTCATCGGCCAGATGAAGTGTCTTCTCACGCTCGCCCTCGGTCAGCTTTGCAATCGGAATACCGGTCCAGCGGGAAATGATCTTGGCAATTTCTTCCTCGGTCACAGCCTCCTGCACCATGGAATCTCCGCGCTGTTTCGCCTTCTCTTCTGCCTCCTCAAGCTGTCTTTCCAGCTCCGGCAGCCTGCCATACTGAATCTCCGCCGCCTTGGTGTAATCGCCCCTTGCCTGCGCCTGCTCCATCTCATTGCGAAGAGAATCTCTCTCCTCCTTGATCTTGCTTACCTTATCCACCTCAGCCTTTTCACTCTCCCACTGTGCCTTCTGGTGCTCAAACTTCTCCTGAAGCTCTGCCAGCTCCTTCTGCAGTGCCTCCAGACGCTCCTGGGAAAGGTGATCTGTCTCTTTCTTCAATGCCTGCTCCTCAATACGAAGCTGCATGATCTGACGGTTCAGTTCATCTAACTCTGCCGGCATACTGTCAAGCTCTGTCTTGATCATGGCGCATGCCTCATCCACCAGATCGATTGCCTTGTCCGGCAGGAAACGGTCGGAAATATAACGGTTGGAAAGTGTTGCCGCCGCTACCAGGGAGCTGTCTGTGATCTTCACGCCATGGAACACCTCATAACGCTCCTTGATACCACGGAGAATAGAAATGGTATCCTCCACCGTTGGCTCTGACACCATAACCGGCTGGAAACGACGTTCCAGTGCCGCATCCTTCTCAATATACTGCCGGTACTCATCCAGTGTGGTTGCTCCAATACAATGAAGCTCGCCTCTGGCAAGCATTGGCTTGAGCATGTTGCCCGCATCCATGGAACCCTCTGTTTTGCCTGCTCCTACAATAGTGTGCAGCTCATCAATGAAAAGAATGATCTGTCCTTCACTCTTCTTGACCTCCTCCAGCAATGCCTTCAGACGCTCCTCGAACTCACCACGGTACTTCGCACCGGCAACCAGAGAACCCATGTCCAGCGCAAAGATCTTTTTGTCCTTTAAGCCCTCCGGCACATCACCCTTCACAATACGCTGTGCCAGTCCCTCTACTGCTGCCGTCTTACCAACACCCGGCTCACCGATCAGCACCGGATTATTCTTTGACTTTCTGGAAAGGATCCGGATAATGTGACGGATCTCATTGTCTCTGCCAATGACCGGATCAATCTTGCCCTCTCTGGCTCTCTCTACCAGATCATAGCCGTACTTTTCCAGAGCATCATAAGTAGCCTCCGGATTATCACTGGTCACACGCTGGTTGCCCCTAACCTGGGATAACGCCTGCAAAAAACGCTCTCTGGTGATCTGGCTCTGTTTCATCAATGCCTTGATCTCGCGGCTTGGATGCTCCAGCATACTTAAAAACAGATGCTCCACGGATACATATTCATCTCCCATCCGCTTCGCCTCGTCCTCAGCATAGATCAATGCCTCGTTCAGATAACGGTCGATCCGCAGATCCCCACCGCTTACCTTAGGTCGTTTTGCCAGCACACCATCTACCTGTGCCTGGAATACATCCGCATCTATTCCCATCTTTTCGATGAGCTTCGGGATCAGGCTTCCCTCTACCCTAAGCATTGCCGCCAGGAGATGATCCTCGCCCATCTCCTGATGACCATAATCCATGGCAACCTTCTCACATTCCTGTACTACTTCCTGTGACTTCGTCGTAAATTTACTGATGTTCATTGAAATCACCTTGCCTTTCTCAAAAACCTGCGGATTTCGCCGCAGGTTCTACTCACTCTATCTCTACTCTTTTCTCCCTCTGAAAGCCCCTGATCCTTAGGTTTTCCAGATACTTCGGATCCTATCCCATCAGACCATCTCTCTCAGATTGACTACAATATAGCACCTTTTGTTAGCCACGTCAAGGGTCGAGTGCTAAAATTTTTAAAAAAATTGTGAAGCCTTAATTTTACAGGCTTCACAGATAAGAGCCACAATGGTATGACTCTTTTTTAATGATGAACTTTTCTACAAACCACGAATAATATTCAAATAATCCTGACGTTGATCTATGACAGCATATACAATCACTTGCTTATTTTCCTCAAATCGTCAAATGTTTCCGTTATCGGAGCAACTCTGCCATTTACTGTAATAATCACTGCTTCTTTGTTTTCCTTACACAGCTTTGATATTTCGGAATAATGATTTCGCAAATCAGCCGATGGTCTTATTGTTTCCTGTAATGTCAACATATCAATCACCTGCGCATCCATGTCATCAATGGTCGGGATGGTATTACTTATTAATGACTCCTTTTCACACCATAGGTAATGTCTCATTGCTCACTACCACCTATTTCATAAACTTCATGATTAACATTTTCTGTCTTTCCCTCCGAAACATATAAAAAACTAATTCCCACCTTATCTTTTGACTGAGAATTCGAATAATATCCGAATAATGTCATACAGTATGATTTTCCTTCGTCCGTTGTAATATTTTTCAATTTTTCCTCTGAATCTACATAAAGATAACCTTTTTCCGCATCATGTGCATATCCCGTTGTCCACCCGCTGGCTTCTCCGATACTGATCACATTTCCTTCTATTTTTTTAAATAACTTTTTAATTTCTTTGTCCAGATCATATTTCTTTGCTGTGCATGGAGCAAACACTTTTTTTATGCTTTCAATGTCCTTTTCTTTTAACGCCTCGTACACTTGATTTGCCTGTTCCGTTAATTCATTGTCGGCACGACTGAAATTCACATCGATATAATCGTCGTCTTCCTCATCACTTGTCCATGCATTCACGAGACCTTCCACTAAGCCTTCGCCCAGACCTGCCAGAAGTTCAATCCCTTCCTTTATATATGAGCTTTTTATATGGGATCTGCCGCACCCGCACAACAGACCCGCCACAAGCAGGAGACATAGAAATCTTTTAGCATATTTTATCATTATTCATTACCTCCCCACATAATCCAGATGGTATTACTATTTTCACTTAATATGGTATCTTGAAAGATTTTTTTGTCCTTAGATTTATCCTTAATTTTATCCTTGATTGTTTGTGCCATACCGGTTTTATCACCAAAATCAACCTTTCCAAGCGTGACCAGTTTTTTCGGATCCGGCTTCGGATGTCTCCAGTCAAACGCAGTGATCCACCACTGCTTGTTATGAACCGGATTCCAATTGTAATAACTTCCATAAACCTGTCCATCTGAATATTTGTATGTACTCAACTGCATAGAACATAGAAAATCCACAGCATCATAATGAGTTCTGCTCTCTGCTGACTGCTGATATAAGCCAATCTCTGAACCTGTGCCAAGATTCCAATAATCACCCTTCCACATCCATAAAACATACTTTTTATTATTATAAGAGTACGGAATATCCTCCACCGACATATTCGACC
The DNA here is from genome assembly GCF_014384985.1 of Jutongia huaianensis. Classification (GTDB taxonomy): domain Bacteria; phylum Bacillota; class Clostridia; order Lachnospirales; family Lachnospiraceae; genus Jutongia; species Jutongia huaianensis. The sequence continues at coordinate 1,016 of NZ_JACRSX010000002.1, read as the reverse complement.
CCACCCGAAACACCTTGTCAAATAATTTGTTATACCCGTATGTTTTCTGCCAGGTAACCGGCATGGAATGATACGCACTCTCTTTATCATCATATACAAAATTTAAGATATATGCACCTGCCGCTGCAGCTATCTGCCGCCACATACGATAACGGAAGAGAAGCGACAACCATAACCGGTGCCATCAACATACATAATAATCGCTTCTTTTTCATACCTTCAAACCTCCATTTCAATTTTTCTCCTCGAGCATCATACAGCAAAAAAATACTATTGACTATATATAGTCTATATTAAAACACATATTCTGTCTGTCAAGTTGAAATTACGTTATTCGTTTTGAAGCATGAAAGTATTGTAAATGAATCGAGTAGAAGGCTAACTGTTATTCGTAAATTTATCTGCTCCAGATGGCTTACTGTAAGAGCCAACAAACCTAAAACAAAAGAGCAGACAGATAACCACACTATTTAAAACCATAGCAATTTTGCATCAGACGGATGGAATTTACTTTTTCATTTGACCCACAAATTCGTAACGGGAGTGTCCCAAAGTTTGTGTAAACCTTCAAACTGATGTAAGATAACATTACTCAGTTTGGAGGTTTTTATTATGGCAAGAAGAAAAAGTGATTCACCACAAAAAGCAGCAATGCGCGAAATGATGCAAGGATATCTCAAGGAGAATGATATCAGTATCAAAAGCGGAAACGATGTTAATTCCATCATGCGGGACATGATGTCTGTTTTATTGGAAGGGGCTCTTGACGAAGAGCTTAATGAGGAACTTGGGTATTCCAAATATGATTACCGCAACAAAGAGACCGATAACAGCCGGAATGGACATTCCAAGAAAACAATGCGTACCAGTTATGGGGATATGGACATTGCAATCCCAAGGGACCGCAAAGGGAAGTATGAACCGCAGCTGATACCAAAATATCAGAATACGGTCACTCAGGACATGGAAGAAAAGATCATATCTATGTATGCAAAAGGAATGACCACGGGAGACAT
>NZ_JACRSX010000001.1 GCF_014384985.1 Jutongia huaianensis | reverse complement strand
GGGATGAATGCGAGTTAGTAAGAGAATTTGTTGAATTCTATATAGATATGTTCAAAAGAATGAATAGAAAGAGTAATTTAGCAGTGTTTATTGAGCCGAGAGTAGAAACTGGATTTCCTGATATAGTATTTGCAAAATATAATCCGAGCATGATAGAGTCTTGGAACGATAAAAGAAGATGTTTGGTTACAAATGATTTAAAAATATTATCGCAGTTAATATATTCAAGAGGATGTTCAGGTGAACATTTGCTAAAATGTTTAAAATTATCAGAAAGACAGACATTGGAATCTTTAGAACGGTTACTAGATGCAGATATGATAGTGCGTAAAAATGGAGTATGGAGAGCACAAAGTTTAAAGAAAATATATGGCATAGAACGATTGATTTCGGTTGAGGCCAAAATGTGTGATATGAAAAAGGTTCTTGAGCAATCGGTAAAAAACACATGGTTTGCTTCACAGTCATATATATTGACAGGTGCTAATAAACCTAAGCAAGATACAATACTGAATGTTCGAAAACAAGGTGTAGGGCTTTATTGTAGAGGGGAAAAATTTAAAAAGGTGGTAGAAGCAAAAAAGCTGGCTTTGCCATCGAGTTATCTGTCTCTGCAATTTAATGAATGGATTGGTAATGCTATGGCTTAGAAAGGAATTATAATGAAGACATTTGAAAAATTAAGCGAGGAATATAATAATATAAATATGATAAAACGTGGAGGTCAGAAAATAGTATTTTCTGCGACGAAAAAAGAGTGGGGGCAATGTGTGATAAAACTTTATTTTGCCCAAAATGATCCACGCTCGCTTAGAGAAATTGAAATTGAGAAAAATATCGATTTTCCAATGATACCTAAAATTTTTGATACAGGAATTGTTGAATATGAAACCACAGAAACCTTGTATGTAGTGGAAGAAAAAATAGAAGGAAAGGAATTAAGAGAGGTTTTAGACAATGGTAAGATTTTTTCATTAAAAGAAGCGGTTAGTTTTCTTGAACAAGGACTAGAATTTATAGCATATATAGAAAAGAAAGGGATAGTACATAGAGATATTAAACCAGAAAATATTATTGTAAACAAAATGGGAAAAATATTTTTTATAGATTTTGGAATAGCACGAATTATAGGTGCTGATTCTTTGACGAAAACAGATGCATTAATAGGACCACATACTCCTGGTTATGCTGCGCCGGAACAGTTTAATAATTTAAAAAGGGAAATTGATTCAAGAACAGATATTTTTTCATTAGGGGTTGTGACATATGAATGTATTACAGGAAAAAATCCTTTTAGAGAGAATGCTGCAAATGCATTAGAAGTTTTACAAAAAACAGAGACAATTACTCCGGTAAATTATTCTATTAATGGAGACACTCAAAAACAGTTTATGGCGTTATTGGGTTCTATGATGGGGAAATATCCATCTAGGAGACCTAAAACTGCCGAGCAGGCGTTAGGATGGTTGCGAGCGGCTAAGTCTACTTTTGTAATTTGATGATATAGCAAATTGAGATAGGAGAAAAAAGTATGGATTTATTTTTGCAAATGGGACATGGAATGCAAGGAGTGGCAAAGGAATTAATTAAAAATCAGGGGACAGGAACGGTTATTATTAGTCCAATGAACATTAAACCAACAAGTATAGTTAAATTTTCAAATGATATACAAAAATTAGGGGGAGAAGTGTTGTTTGATCCACAGTTGTATTATCCACGTAAATTCCAAAAAAATTTAATGTTATATGACTACTGGCCAAAAGGGGATTTTACAGCACTTGAGGGAGGAAATTTTGAACAGTTGGTTTCAAAACTATCTAAGTTGAATCAAGATATTGGGACAAATAAAATGATTTTGCCGGCAATAACAACAAAAAAAATTAATCATCTATGGAATAAGATTCAGAAAATATGTATTGAAAAAGCTGATGATTATGCACCAGATTTGGAAAAAATACATACGATTGCATTATCTTGTGAGGTATTAGAGGATGAGGAGCAGATTGAGTCAATAATTGCATATGCTGAGGAATGGAATATTGCTGAAGTTTATATTGTTTGTGAACATCCGCAGAAATTATATTTAGTGGATCGCCCATTATGGGTTACCAATTTGTTATCTTTAGTAGCAGGGTTGAAGAGACAAAAAAAGAAGGTTATCGTTGGATATGCTAGTCATCAATTGCTTTGTTTGGCATTAGCTAAGTGCGATGCTATTGCTTCAGGAAATTTTTTGAATCTTAGATGGTTTCAACCAGAACATTTTGTTACTGTTACAGATAATACACCAAGTAGGAGAGCTATTTGGTATTATTGTCCACAGGCATTGTCTGAGTATAAAATCCCTTTTTTAGACATTGCTAAGAGAATGAATTTGTTAGATAGACTTGAACCAGCAGAATCTATGAAAAGTAAGTATTGTGACATGTTATTTAGTGCAGCTTTGCCATCGTCTTCAGGTTTTACAGAAAAAGAAGCATTTAGACATTATTTGTATTGTTTAAATGTACAATGCAGAGAAAGTGTTAGAGAAACATACCATGAAACAAGAGATGCACATATAATGATGTTACAGACTACGGAACAATTGCTAAATGGCTTAAACGAAAAAGGAATAAAAGGACAAAATAGAGATTTTATAGAGATTTTAGATGTAAACAGAGCTGCAATTTCGGCATTTGATATGTCATACCAGTTTCCAATGGAACAGGAATGGAATAGTTTGTAAATGAGAATCTGATAAATGCCCTTCTAATGTAACCCTCCGCATAGGCAGCAATCGCCGACAAGTAGGATTAGTTTGATATTTTAAAAAGGAAATGTTGTAAGAGACATTTTAATGAATGAGTGCCTCTGCCATTGCTTTGAGTAGTGGAAGAGGTACTTTGTTTTTTATGATATGTAAGAAGAACGTGATTGGAAAAACAAAACAGCAGAATATATTTGGAAACAGAGTTGGTGAAGGAATAGAAAAGATAATAGCGGCGATTGCCTTTTGGATACCAATGGCAATTTCTGATTTTTCAAAATGGAAAACAATAGGATTGATAGTACAGATTATATTAGTGATATTGGGGATAGCCTATACATGCTATGCAATATATTATACATGTCGTGTTGTTAGAAATCCTTTTAACAAAGATAGATTACATCCACATTCAATTGTCTTGATAAAGGATACATTTCATTCAAATGATAATCGGTTTTTACTTTATTATGATGCCAGATGGAATTAAAAGTTTCACAGGATAGTTTAGAGGGCGCTGTTGCTTTTGAAAAAGTACACGAAAAATATTCTGTTAGTGCAAAGGAGAACAGGTGTTATCGTCATAGATTTTATCAGTTTTTAATTAAGGAGTTTAATGAAGAAATAGAACAGGATTCGTTTGAAATCGATGGAAAGAAATTTTATTGGATGTCTATTGCAGAAATGGAACAGGATAAGAGAATCATGGAAGTGAATAGTGACATTGTCAGTATGGTGAAGAAAGTAGCATAAATTACAGAATATTGCAATTCCAAAAGATGTTAAATGGATAGGAAATAAAGCATTTTACGGTTGCAAAAATCTTAGATATATTTTGATTAAAAGTAATCAATTGAACAAGAAACAGATTGGAAAGGATTACAAATTTAATATGGAAAAAATGAATAAAGAATATCCGATTTTAAGTAATTGGAAGTTTGTGTTTCATGAAATGTACAGCTTCGATCATAAGTATCCATGGTATATTGCAGTACGGTCAGTAGCAGGATTTCTGGCTCCGTTTATTGCAGCGGTCATTCCAAGTGTTGCGATTAGTATGGTTGAAAAAAGGGCAGATTTTTTAACCTTTTTTGGTACAATGTTTTTGTTTGTGCTTGGGAATATGATCATGGGAATCATTTCTACGAAGTATGATTTTATAATAAAAAAGAAAAATTATAAGGTGCTGTTTCAATCTGTTCAGAAGAAAGTGATCAGTAAAATTATGACAGTAGATTATCAAATTCTGGAGAGTGCAGAAGGAAAACAATTGGCGGATGGTGCAAAATACAGTTATTCCGTGGAATGGAATGGCTGGAGCCGCATTATGGATATGTTTACCCCCTTTGCATTTAATTTGTTGGGGATTGTTGTATATACGATCATACTGATTCCAAGATGCCCGTGGGTTCTGCCGGTTTTTGCGGTTATGAGTATTATGAATGTGATGATTGAGAGAAAAATTGCGCTCCAGGGTTACCGGAAATACAGAAAAACAATCTGGGAAACCGATTCCAGAGTGGAATATTTTTTTCAGAGAAGTACGTCGGCTACGGACGGTAAAGATATTCGGCTGTACCATATGGAAAAGTGGTTTGTAGATGTTATGAAGACGTTGGTTCAGAGGCGGATGAAGGTATGGAAACGTGTGGAAATGTATTATTTTCTGCCGCACCTTTCGGACACGATCTGGTCGTTCGTGCGTGACATCATTGCGTATACTGTGTTGGTGAATCAGTTTCTGGCAGGAGAATTGAATGCGACCACGTTTACATTTTATCTGGGAATTATTACCGGATTTGCGGGCTGGTTAAATGGTGGCAATATGGGAGACGGCTTTGTGCACGCAAACAGTGAGATGATCCGTTGTAACTGGGGAATTAACGATTATCGGAGTTTTATGGAATTGCCGGATTCGGAATATACCACAGATAAAGAGAATCAGGGAAGCTTTTATAATGAAAGAAAGGCAGATCAGGAAGAAACTTCAAAAACAATCTATACAAAAAATGGGACAGATAAAACAGAGAAAGGTGTCACGCTTGAATTCAAAAACATATGTTTTCGTTATCCCGGTGCAGAACAGGATGTGATACATAATCTGAATCTTAAGGTGAGTGCAGGAGAAAATATTGCACTGGTGGGCGTAAATGGAGCCGGAAAGACTACCTTAGTGAAACTTTTATGTGGTTTTTATCATCCTAATAAAGGACAGATTCTTATTAATGGCAGAGAAATTTCTGATTATCCGGAGACGGAGTACCGTAAGTTAGTGGGTGCAGTATTTCAGGATATGATGGTGATGGCCACTTCGGTAGCAGAAAATATTGCCTGCGAAAAACAGGAAAATATCAACGAGCAGAAGCTGCAGCAAGCAATGCAGCTTGCGGATATTGAGGATAAGATCTGTTCTTTGCCTAAGAAAGAAAAGACGGCTGTCACCAACTTTTTGGATAAGGATGGCGTATCGTTTTCAGGAGGAGAATTGCAGCGTATATTACTGGCACGAGCCTTATATAAGGATGCGCCGCTTTTATTGCTGGATGAGCCGACCAGTGCATTGGATCCGTTGGCGGAAACGGCGGTTTACGAGCAGTATCACCGGTTATCACAGGGGAAAACGACGATTTTCATTTCCCATCGTCTGGCGAGTACCAAATTTTGTGACCGTATTATTTACTACGAAAATGGTCAGGTGAAAGAGGATGGAACGCACGAAGAACTGATGAAAGAAAACGGTGCGTATGCTAGAATGTTTGAGATACAAAGTCAGTATTACAATGAGAAAGGTGGTGATTCCAATGAGTAAGCATGCGCTCAGTAATGAAAAAGAATCTGCAGGAAAAATTTTGAAGAAATTTATGCATGTCATTGGAATCAATCATAGACTATGCAAGTGGATTCTGCCATGTAATCTGGGGAAAAACATTATTATGGCGGGGTTGCCGTATGTGGGGATCGTATATGGATGTGATATCTTAAATGCATTGGTGGCGCAGGATACAAAAAGTAACATTATGAGTCTGGTTTATCAGCTTTTGGGAATTACTTTCGTTATGACACTTCTGTACCATATTTTGGACAAAGCAGGAAATGCTATGCGGGATAGTATCCGTTATCGGATCAAGGCAGATATATCAGGTAAAGCGGCAAGCCTGGATTATCAGGAACTGGAATCTCAGGAAAGTATGCAGCTTCTGACAGCAGCATTAGAAGGAGAGAAGGAGAGCGGCGGCATTTATTGGTTTTCGGATAAATTGGGAGTGCTGATTGGTGATGCTGCCTCCATCTTCTATGCATTTATTGTACTTGTGCCAATATTAACAGCGAAACAGCACTTGGTTGGAAATGGTGCAATGCAGATTCTAAATTCGAAGTGGATCATATACCTTATTTTTATGTTAAATTTGTGTTCCATGTTCCTTTTTATGTGGATATCCAAGCGGGGCAACAAAAAGCAGTACGAAATTTATGAGGAAAGTCTGGATGCGATTCGTAAGGATGACTATTTTTACCGGGAAATTCTCAGCAAATATACGACAGGGAAAGAAATTCGTCTATATGCTTTAAAGGATTTACTGCTTCGTGATATGACCGGAGTGTGGAATGAAAAATGCGATATTCAGGATCGAAAGCTGGATATTCAGGAAAAGATCCGGATTCGTTATCTGATCGTTCAGGCACTGCTTCTGGTGATTTCCTATACGGTGATCGGTGTCAGGGGTGTCAATGGAATGATCACAGGAGCGGAAGTAGTCAAATATGTTTCGGCACTGACAGCACTGGGAGGAGCCTGCCAATATATGGTGGATCATTTTGAAACGGTACTGCTCAATATGCAGTATTTGCATCATTATTACGAATATCTGCAGCTGCCGGATCACAAAAAGGCAGGGGGTAAGTCTACGGCGGATTTGAAACCGCAGGAGCTGGTGATTACTTTCGAGGATGTAAGTTTTCGATATCCCGGATGCCAAAAGGATAGTCTGAGGCATATTAATCTTACATTTCATTATGGAGAAAAAATTGCTCTGGTAGGTCCAAATGGTGCAGGAAAAACAACCTTGATCCTGCTGTTATGCAGGCTGTATGAACCGACGCAGGGACGTATTTTGTTAAATGGTATGGATATTCGTGAATACGATTATGAAGAATATCTGGCAATGTTTGGTGTGGTATTTCAGGATTTCAAGTTGTTCGCTATGACGGTGGCAGAAAATGTTGCGGCAAGTGAAGAGTATGATGATCAGAAAATAGAACAGGTTTTGCAGAAATCCGGTATATGGGAACGTGTCCGGAAAATGAAACAGGGAATCCATAATCCATTGTATAATGTTGGTATAAAAGGTGTTGAGGTTTCCGGGGGAGAAGCACAAAAAATTGCCATTGCGCGAGCATTGTATAAGAATGCACCATTCATTATTCTGGATGAACCAACCAGTGCATTAGATCCTATGGCGGAGTATGAGATTTATTCAGGCTTTGATCGTTTGATCCAGGATAGAATGGCCGTTTACATATCCCATAGAATGTCAAGCTGCCGGTTTTGTGAACGAATCATTGTACTAAAAGATGGACAGGTACAGGAGCAGGGAACGCATGAAGAGTTAATAACTCAGGATGGAATATATGCGATGATGTGGAATGCACAGGCACAAAATTATCAATAGGATGAAGGTGATCAGGGCAAGCATCTGTAACGGGGAACAGGTCGCCGGGTTTAAGGATATCCATACAGGCAGGATAGAAGAGGTAATGTTGATAAAGAGTCCGGCGGATCTTGAGGCGTTTCAGAAAATGTACGGTATTGATGAAGAGATAGAAAAGGAATACTAAAATGAAAGAAAATTGACATATATTTTCTGCAGCAAGCAAAATGAGGTATGCACAGAAATGAATTTAGAAAATTCACTGGCATATGATAATTTTATAAATGATCTGGAAAAGGATGTTATGCCATTTGTAGAAAAGACATTTTCTGTCTCGACAGGAACGGAAAATACAGCCATTGCGGGATTTTCTATGGGAGGCAGGGAAGCGTTATATATTGGCATTCAGCATCCGGAACAATTTGGTTATGTGGGAGCGGTATGTCCGGCACCCGGATTGGTTTCAGGTACAGATACATCACAGCATCCGGGCCAGCTGAAAGATGATGAGCTGAAATTTGATAAAACAATGGATCTCCATATTTGCTATGTCTGGCAGCTGCTTGATGGGACGGGACATGATGAGAGCAGTGTAGAGATTTATCTTTATAACTATATGCAGATGATTTTTAAATAATATATATATTAGTACAGCGAATCATTAACAAAACTTTCTAATTTTTATTGTATCAGGAGTGACGATTTTATGGAGAGAAAGAATAAAAAATCCTTCCGCAGTGAGGAGGTATATCAGGCACTGCTTGATAAGAAATTTCCGGAAGAGTTATGCCGTGAGATTGCGTACAAATATATGACGACAGACTATACCGCAACAAGAATGCTGGGTTATTTGTACCGGATCACAGATCCCAGCATCGAGATGGTAGTCGATGAAATGCTTGCGATTTTGGAAGACCGGGAACGGTTTCGTAAGAAGCATGAGTCTGAGACAGCACAGGCGGCAATCACTCGTTTTTACAACGAAGGCATTGTTGAGCGATAAGAGAGTAGAAAACTTTAATGTGAAACTGCAGGGAAAGTGAGAAAGAAAAGATGAAATTATACCAGCCGGATTATTATGATAAATTTCAGTGTACCGCATCGGCATGTCCTATGACATGTTGTATGCAGTGGCGTATTGCGGTGGATGACGAGACGCTTTTTCATTGGCAGGAGGACTGGAAAAAGCATGTGAAAGAGGTTGAAGAAGGACACATTATCCGGTTAAATAAAGATGGCATGTGTCCATTTCTTAATGAGGAAAAATTGTGTAAAATTGTATTAAGCCATGGAGAACAGGCAATTTCTCATACTTGTCAGACTTTTCCGAGAGAAGAGCACAGGTATAATGACAGAATAGAACAGTGTCTGACTCCCGGATGCCCGGCGGTACTGGATCTGATGTGGGAGCAGGATGACTTTCATATTTTGGAAAAAGAAATTAAGGAAAAGAAAACTCAGACACAGAAAATTTGTGGACAGAAAGTGAAAGAAACGTCCCAAAATGAAGAAATTTGTGAATTAAATCCGGTGTTGTTTAAAATCAGAAATTGGTTTTTGGAAATTGTAAATGACAAGCAGCTTCCATTAAATACAGCATTGGAAATTTGTTTTTTGATCGCATTGGATCTTTACGAATTAGAGCAGAAGGGAGTTCTTGAGAAGGAATTTTTACATTATAAAAATATAACGGATCTTCAGAAAATTAGGGAAGCCATTGGAGCGAACGATCAAATGACAGAAGACCGTCTGGAAGAATATAATTTATTGTTTTTAGATATTTCTGAGATATATCGGAAACAAAATATTTATGCAGATTTTCTGGTGCCCCTTGCAAAAGAGGCGGAGGATCTGGATTGTCAGAAAACAGAATGCTGGAATAAGTTTCTGCCAAAGCTTGCGCAATGGAAACAACATCTGAGGAAACTGTTTGCGGAAGAAATGTCATCGGCTGTTATTACACCGGGCACAGAGCCGGTGCAGGATATCCTCGTAAAATTAGAATGGATGGCAATGGAGTATGCCGTACTTTTGCAGGTGTTATTTTTGCATGGGTACAAAGGGGAGATAACCTATGAAAAATTAAGGGAAAGTGTATGTGTTATTTTTCGGATGATGGGATATGCGGATGACGATATCTGGGAGTATATGGAAAATTGTTTCGATCAGGTGATCTGGCCGTGGGAATATTATGCGTTGTTGGTATAGCATAATGAAATACAAGACTGCCCGCACAAAAATATGTGTGGGCAGTCTTTTTTGATAGATTTCCGTATTTTTATCCGTAATAATAAGTGTAACACAAATATCCGGATAAATTGTCTGTTGGTGAGGAAACGATATGAAGATAAACGAAGAAAATTATATGGATCAATTACAGAAGCATAATGAAAAAGCACTGCTTTATGTGATTGATGAATACGGGGGACTTTTAAAAGCAGTGATCTCCAAAAGTCTGTTTCGTATGCAGAGCTATCAGGAGGAATGCATGAATGATGTTTTGCTGGCCATATGGGATCATATAGATTCCTTTCAGCCGGAAAAGAACAGCTTTAAAAACTGGATCGCGGCGATTGCAAAATATAAAGCGATTGATTACCTGAGAAAATATCAAAAGGAACAGATGGAAGTATCGCTCGAAACGGCAGAGTGTGATCGTATAATGGAATCAAAACTGCCTGTCGTGGCAGACGCAGATGAAATATCAGAGGAGATGGAGGCATTATTATCATGTTTATCGAAGCGGGACAGAGATTTGTTTCTGCGTTTATATGTAGAAGAGGAATCGGTAGAAGAAATCAGTCAGTCAGCGAAATTGAGCAAGCCTGTTATTTATAACAGACTTTCCAGAGCGAAAAAGAAATTGCGTGCCAGAAAAAAAGAACAAAATAAAAATATTGTTAATGTCCACAAAAAGGGATAGCCGTGAAAATATCACTGATCAGAAAAGAGGGATTATAATGAATAAATTATATGAATTATTAAATGAGGTATCTGTTGATTTAGAGGAATATGAAGGGAAGAAATTATCAGAATTGGAAACAAAGCGGATCAAAAAGAATGTATTGAATGAGATAAAGGTGCGAAAGAAGCAGAATAACACAAAATGGACCACCCTTGTAAAAGCCTGTGCCTGTGTTGTGCTGATTCTGGGAGCAGGAAGCGCCGGGATTGCTGCAGCGAATGGACAGCTCCCGGAAGGAATAAAAAATCTGTTTGGTATCCATTCAGAAAAAGAAATTCAGATAGCAGGTAAAATGGGAAAAGCATTGGACATTACTTCTCAAAATGCAGGAATTAAGATTACAGCCGAGGGCATTATGCGCGACGCAAGACATGTGGGTATTGTTTATAAAATAGAAAAGTCCGATGGGAGTATGCTGGATCAGAAGGGCCGGAAGTGTACCGGAGCAGAATTTGTGGAGGATGACTGTCTGGGCATTGGGGGAAAGCTGTGGACCAGTGGAAGTCAAGACTGTTTGAAGCAGGAATGGAATCGTTATAATATCAGATATTATACCATTTTTAATTATGATGAACAGATAGGAAAGCATCTGCAGATCACCATATCAGATCTTAAATTATGGTTTGGGGATGACATGTCTCAGGTTGACATTCAGGGAAAATGGACGTTTGATGTGATGACAGATTGCAAAGATTCTTCAGTGAATCTTGCACAAGGGCAGGAGCTGCAGTTTGGAAAAGAAAAAGCGACCCTGAAGGAATGCAGTATTTCACCGATGGGATATTATCTGGAAGTCACTTCCGAGGAGAAATTTAATGGAAACAAAATTATCAAAGGGGTGGAAGAAAATGCTTCTCTGTATTTAAAAAATGGAGATAAAATTGCATTCGACGGAAGCAGCGCACCGGTGCTTCATAAGGATGGAACATGGTCTTTTAAAATAATAGGAACCTTTGATGCATGGATCATGCCGGAGAATCTGGATAAAGTAACCATCGGTGATTATGAGTTTAAATATGAATCGGTAAAAGACAATCTTTAATTTTATCTGAGGGGAAATAAATACGGGCATAAATAAAAGAAATGGGATAGCTTTTCCTGTAGATTTGTGATATGCTGAGCTTTAAGGATGCAATCCATTTAATTACAAAATGAAGGAGATTATTTATGCCAAAAAGAGACGACATTAATAAGGTTTTGATCATTGGTTCCGGTCCTATCGTGATCGGTCAGGCGTGCGAGTTTGACTATTCCGGAACACAGGCTTGCAAAGCACTTAAGAAATTAGGATACGAGATCGTGCTGGTAAATTCCAATCCGGCAACGATTATGACAGACCCGGAGACAGCAGATGTTACATATATCGAGCCGTTGAATGTGGAGCGTCTGGAGCAGATCATTGCGAAGGAACGTCCGGATGCGGTTCTTCCGAACCTGGGAGGTCAGTCCGGTTTGAACCTGTGCTCTGAGTTATATAAAGAGGGGATTTTGGACAAATACAATGTTCAGGTTATTGGTGTTCAGGCTGATGCCATTGAGCGTGGTGAGGATCGTATCGAGTTTAAGAACACCATGGATGAGCTCGGCATTGAGATGGCACGAAGCCAGGTGGCATATTCTGTGGATGAGGCTCTTGCGATTGCAGATGAGCTGGGATATCCGGTTGTTCTTCGTCCTGCTTACACCATGGGCGGTGCCGGTGGTGGACTTGTTTACAATAAGGATGAGTTAAAAACCGTATGTGCAAGAGGTCTTCAGGCCAGCCTGGTAGGTCAGGTGCTTGTTGAGGAGTCTATTCTGGGCTGGGAAGAGCTGGAGCTGGAGGTCGTTCGTGATGTGGAAGGAAATATGATCACGGTCTGCTTCATTGAAAATATTGATCCGCTGGGTGTGCATACCGGTGATTCTTTTTGTTCGGCTCCGATGCTGACAATTTCAGAGGAGACACAGAAGAGACTGCAGGAACAGGCATATGCCATTGTAGACCGGGTTCAGGTTGTGGGTGGAACCAATGTACAGTTTGCCCATGATCCTGTTTCTGACCGTATTGTTGTAATAGAAATCAATCCGAGAACGTCCCGTTCTTCGGCATTGGCTTCGAAGGCAACCGGTTTTCCGATTGCATTGGTATCCGCAATGCTTGCATGCGGACTTACCTTAAAGGATATTCCATGTGGAAAATACGGGACTCTGGACAAATATGTTCCGGACGGAGATTATGTGGTAATCAAGTTTGCACGATGGGCGTTTGAGAAGTTTAAAGGCGTAGAGGACAAGCTGGGAACCCAGATGCGTGCAGTCGGCGAAGTGATGAGCATCGGTAAGAATTACAAGGAGGCTTTCCAGAAGGCAATCCGTTCTTTGGAGACGGGACGGTACGGCTTAGGACACGCCAAAAATTTTGATAGTCTGACAAAGGAAGAACTGTTAAAGAAACTGATCACACCGTCGTCTGAACGTCATTTTGTGATGTATGAGGCCCTTAGAAAAGGTGCAACAGTTGACGAGATCTTTGAGATTACAAAGGTAAAAGCGTACTTTATCGAGCAGATGAAGGAATTGGTGGAGGAAGAGGAAGCATTGCTTGCGGCAGGCAAGGGCAAGCTTCCGGCAGATGACGCACTGATCCGGGCAAAGAAGGACGGTTTCTCTGACAAATATCTGAGCCAGATCCTGGAGGTCTCTGAGGAGGATATCCGCAATAAGCGTATCGCACTTGGCTGTGAGGAGGCATGGGAAGGTGTTCATGTATCCGGTACACAGGATAGTGCATATTATTATTCCACCTACAATGCAAAGGATGAATCAAAGGTATCAGATAACAAAAAGATTATGATTCTGGGTGGTGGCCCAAACCGGATTGGTCAGGGTATTGAGTTTGATTACTGTTGTGTACATGCAGCACTGGCTTTGAAAAAGCTTGGATTTGAGACAATTATTGTAAACTGCAATCCGGAAACGGTTTCTACCGATTATGATACTTCTGACAAGCTTTATTTTGAGCCACTGACACTGGAAGATGTTCTGGCAATTTACAAAAAGGAAAAGCCGCTGGGCGTGATCGCACAGTTTGGTGGACAGACTCCTTTAAATCTGGCAGCAGAGCTTGAGAAAAACGGAGTAAAGATTCTGGGTACATCTCCGGAGGTCATTGATCTGGCAGAGGACAGAGATCTGTTCCGCGCCATGATGGATAAGCTGGAGATCCCTATGCCGGAAGCCGGTATGGCAACGAATGTTGAGGAAGCAGTCGCTATTGCAAACCAGATCGGATATCCGGTTATGGTACGTCCATCCTATGTATTGGGCGGCCGTGGTATGGAAGTCGTATATGATGATGAGTCTATGGCAGATTACATGAAAGCAGCCGTCGGTGTGACACCGGATCGTCCGATCCTCATTGACCGCTTCTTAAATCACGCACTGGAGTGTGAGGCAGATGCCATCAGTGACGGAGAGCATGCATTTGTTCCGGCGGTTATGGAGCATGTGGAGCTGGCGGGTGTTCATTCCGGAGATTCCGCTTGTATTATTCCATCGGTTCACATTTCTGCAGAAAATATTGCAACGATCAAGGACTATACCAGAAAGATCGCAGAGGAAATGCACGTGCGCGGCCTGATGAATATGCAGTATGCCATTGAGAATGGAACTGTTTATGTATTGGAAGCCAATCCAAGAGCGTCCAGAACTGTTCCTCTGGTTTCCAAGGTATGTAATGTGAGAATGGTGCCGTTGGCAACAGATATCATAACCTCAGAGCTCACAGGAAGACCTTCACCGGTTCCGTCCCTGAAGGAAAGCAAGATTCCATATTACGGTGTAAAGGAAGCGGCCTTCCCATTTAATATGTTCCAGGAGGTTGATCCGATCCTCGGACCGGAGATGCGTTCCACCGGAGAGGTGCTTGGTCTTTCTCCTTCTTACGGAGAGGCATTCTTGAAGGCGCAGGAGGGTGTCGGCTCTAAGCTTCCGATGTCCGGTAAGGTATTGATCTCTGTAAACCGCAAGGATAAGGCAGAGATTGTGGATGTAGCAAAGGCATTCCATGAAAATGGTTTTGAAATTGTTGCCACGGGCAATACCTATGAGCTTATCACAGAGGCAGGCGTGCCGGCAGAGAAGATCAACAAGCTTTCCGAGGGCAGACCAAATGTATTGGATGCCATTACAAACGGGGACTTTGATCTGATCATCAATTCTCCTGTGGGTAAGGACAGCATCAACGATGACAGCTATCTGCGTAAGGCTGCCATTAAGACAAGGACTCCTTATATGACCACAGTGGCAGCGGCCAGAGCGGCTGTTGAGGGTATCTCATATCTGAAGAAGCATGAGAGCTGTGACATTAAGAGTATTCAGAGTCTGCATGCAGAAATAAAATAATGATTGGGCTGACGTCCGTTTGAGATCATATTTATTAGGGCGAAAGCCCATAAAAAAGCCTGTTACCGGAATGGTAACAGGCTTTTTAAGGATGGTGCTTGGCTTATTTAGTACGATATAGAATAATGATGCAAGGGGCAAATTATCTTTTGATCCCAACATTACCAAATCAAAGAAATAATTTGAAAGGACAGGTAAGTTTAAATTATGGAGGAGTTCGGTCAAAAACTGCGGGAAGTAAGAATTGCGAAGGGGTATACACAACAGACTCTTGCAGAAAAGCTTTATGTCACACGCCAGACTGTGTCCCGATGGGAGAGTGGAAACCGTTATCCTGATCTGGAGACTTTAAAAAAGATATCGGTAGAGCTGGAGGTGAGTGTGGATGAATTGCTGTCAATAGAACCTCATCCTGATGAGCAGAAGGAGATGACAGCAGAGGAAGAAAAGACAACGGATGTTTTTGAAAAATCAAAAGAAAAGAATATTATAAACAGAGTGATGGCAGTCTTATATATGATCATCATTG
The DNA here is from genome assembly GCF_014384985.1 of Jutongia huaianensis. Lineage (GTDB taxonomy): Bacteria > Bacillota > Clostridia > Lachnospirales > Lachnospiraceae > Jutongia > Jutongia huaianensis. Next base: position 455,192 of record NZ_JACRSX010000001.1, on the reverse strand, counting down.
CTGGCCTGACAATTTATCTGCTGGGAAATCTTAAGGAAAACTGTATTTTTAATGGAAACTGTCCTAATCCGGAGGCATACATATATATTTTGCTCGATTGTTTGATCAAAATATCAGTATACTTCATTGGGGCGGTAGGAGCCGGGCTTTATTTTCGCAGAAAACATGGCAGAATCTGGGGAGGAATATTGATTTATGGTGTGTCTGCGTATGCGATCTGTTCAAACTTGAAGAGCATTTTCTCTACGATTCATGTCATTCAAGAGAATTCTCAGAGTATGGCCAGCGGGACATTGAGGTTAAATGTATTGTATTTTGTAATTTGCGCTTTTGTCGTGACGGTATTTTGTTGTCAGATCTTGCTGCAAAAACCTCCTCATGTGGACAATAAAATTGAAACTTTTCCGTCGTAAAATCCTACTTATAGGACAGAGCAGGAAAGGAGAAAATACATGGAAGATTCCGACATTATAGAATTATATTGGCATCGTTCGGAGACGGCTATCCTGGAGACGAAAAAGAAATATCATAAATTGTGCAGTCATATTGCCGATAATATATTGCATTCCAGAGAGGATTCCGAAGAATGTGTTCAGGATACTTATCTGGCAGTATGGAACCGGATACCGGAGGAACGCCCCCATTATTTCCGGGCATTTGTCTGTAAGATTACCAGAAATATTTCATTGAACCGGCTGGATCACAAAAGAGCCGCCAGGAGAGACGAAAAAAACACGGTATCCTTTGAGGAACTGGAAGAGACCTTTTCCGTTATGCCGAACTTTTCAGAAAATATAGAATGGGAGGAGCTGACGACAGAAATAAACCACTTTCTTAGTAAATTGCCGGTCAACAAAAGAGTCATTTTGGTAAGGCGGTATTTCTTTGGCGATTCCATTGCAGAGATTGCGTCTGATCTGAATATGAATATCAATTCCGTGAAAACGATCCTGCGGAGAGAAAACCGGAAACTCAGAGAGTATTTGAGGAGAGGGGGCTACGGTAAATGACAGAAAAGGAAGTGATATTACACGCTTATGGAGAGATTAAAGAATGTTTTATCGAAGAAAGTCTGGAATTTTCCGGTACTTCAAAACGTATTTCTCCATGGCGGTGGATTGCAGCAGCGGCTCTTATGATTTTGTTATTTTCGACAGCGTACCGGGTAAATGCACAGTTTCGCAAATGGATCATTTCCATTGTGCCGGTTACCACCAGAGAACAGATCAAGGAAAAGAATACTTCTCCCGGACAACGCGGATCAAAAAGGAAACAAGAAGGGATTGAAATCTCTGAAGTCAAAGAAATTGAGAATATATTGGAAGCACAGTATATAACGGCGAACCATTATGTAGAGCCGTATCAGGATATTTATATTTCGACAGAACAGGGGAAAGAATCTTATTTTTCCATCAAAGGAAATGCCATCGTGCCGATTTCGAATATTCGTCATATCAAACGGAAGCTTCACTGGAAAAAGCATACCGGATGGATCAATGCGGATATGATATCGGATCAGGAAAATCAGTATGTCTATAACCTGATTCAGGAAGACGATGTACCAGATAACGGACAGTATACTTTTTCTCTGTCGCAGGATGATGCCGGAGAATATTGGGTTACTGCATCGGCGGAGTCACAGATGGAGCCGTATTCTTATCCGTTAAAATATAACGTAAACACCAAAAAGCTTACGGACGTTTTTGGTGACATCATGATCAGAAACAAGAGCCTGCAGAAATATCATGTGGTCACAAACTGGGGAAAGCTGTCAGATCACCTTTGCTGTGTGCTTGTGGGGGATACACAGAAGGATGCAGTATATTATCTGATCGATATGATGGATCATACAGCCGTGTCTATGGAAAAGCTGACAAAGATGGACGATATCTGTTTTGTTCGAGGACTGGAGCATTCTGTAATATTTGGAACGATATCGACGGAACAGCACAAAGACAGTGGGGATGCGGATGGAGGTCTGACGGCTGAAAATGAAATACAGGATTATTATGATTGTTATCGCCTTGACCTGCAAACAGGGAAGCAGCAGGAATTGTATCATCACGTTCGGATCTGGTCAGAGGATCCGGAGGAAGATGACAGTGACAGAGTGGCATTTACCGGGGGAAGATATGATCTGTTGGAGCAGAGGAAAAAGGTTTATCTGGTAGATGAATTAACGGGGAAACGCACAGAGATCGAGAAATTTGACGGAAATCTGGAAATGGGATCTGTGCTGGTGAATGATTCCGGAGATAAACTTCTTTTTTTCGGAAAATTTACAGAGAGGTGTGTGAGAAAAATCGGTGTACTTGATATCCCAAAGAAAAAATTATATCTGATTGACAGGGAGAATCTCACAAGCTATGATGAAAATGCCATTAGCTGGAAGGATGACACAACCTTTGTGATCCAGGCGGACAGAAAAGGACAGCAGGGGAGTGCGTTTTTCTGCTATCATATAAAATAAAGAAAAGAGAGAACAATGATACAAATTATTTTTTATATTGTTTTAGTCTAATTTCAGTAAAACAGTATTTCCCTCGTTCACCTCTTTATCCTCATATGGGCGGATCGTAAGCTCCGTATCCGTCAGCTCATAGCCGGAGAAATAATATGGAAGTGTGATTCCGGTTCCGGCAGGGATACAGGTGTCAGGGGAAATTACATCGTAGCCCTTGATGTCATCATAATAATCATAATCACGAAACGAGATAAAATTATCCTCATCCTCCTGAAATGCAGAGAGATAAGGCAGATTAAGCTCCTTAGAGTAATAGTTGTCGATCTGCAGAGATACCGTATAGTAATCATCGGCAAAACGGTCGATCGCCGGAGGAACATCCTTTTCAGCCACTTTTTCCGGTTCTGTGACAGCCTTTAACGTGTAATTTGTCGTAAAATGATAATCCGGTCCGTTATAATCTGTATAGAAAAGGCTGGCAGGAATCGCAATGAAAATAAGCAAAAGCAATATTCCATTGATTCCCAGCTTTTTATAGGTTGTCGTTACAAGCTTTTCAATGAGGAAAGTTACCCCTTTCATAAAGTGCCTCCTTTGATGTGAATGTTATAAAGATTATTTTTTTTGTTTAATTCCTGTGATGAGATAAGAGGCCACTAATGCATCCGTATCGGGATTCATCTGATTGACCAATATCCCTTTAAAATCATTTTTCTTTACCATAAAATAAAGGAATCCATCCTGAGAATCAATGGTATCTCCGATGCCTTTTTTCTCCCGTTCATTTTCTTCCAGATTTTTGACGCGGCTCAGATCATATTCCGAAATGGGTTTGACGTAACGGCCGCTTTTGGTGACGCCATAGGACAGGACGGTGCCGTACATCCAGTTGGTAAAAAGGTGATTCTCCTTTGCCTGCCCCGGATAAATATCTAAAACCCCGGATGGAATATCGACGTGATACCGGACCGTCAGGATCTCATAGCCATCCGGTGTTTCAAAGGTTTTGTCTGTGTCACGGGTGACCGCGGTCATAGAAATTTTAAAGTCCCCGTTTTCCGCTGGGATCGTAAAAGTCTCCGAACCCTTGAGGTTTTCACAGATCGACGGGTCTGTCAGGATCAGCTCCTGTTTCTTGTCATGGAAAACATATGTAGCGTAACTGTATGGAACAATAATGGCCAGCGCAAGGATCAGTACCAAAATAATGGTTACCACCCGGCTGCTGCGGAAACGCTGGATCGGAGTTGCGGTGTTTTGCAGTGTTCGTTGTTTCGTATGCTGTTGTTTCTGGGAAACAGATTCCGGGAAAATCGACGTAGAAGTATTTCTATGAGGTCGTTCTGTAGAATGTGGTCTGGGAGCAGAGACAGGTTCCTGCGTATGACCGGTGGAATCCGGCCGCATATAAACGCCACAGTGTGGGCAGAGACCGGCATAGAGATCGTAATCAAAACGCTTTCCGCAGTTTGTGCACTTTATTTTCATAGATTCCTCCTGAGTATCTGTAAATATAATTATATCTTATCATTTTACAGCAGTTTTGTAAAATATCTCTTGACAAAACCAAAATGGAATAGTATACTAGACAGGCAGTGTGAATTTGCCACTACGATTCAGGGGTGTAGTTCATCGGTAGAATAAGAGTCTCCAAAACTCCAGAGGAGGGTTCGATTCCTTCCACCCCTGCTAACCGATCCCATAAATGACAGAGATGTCTTTTATGGGATTTTTGTTTTACAGAAAACGCTGAAAGTTGAAGCGGGTTTGCCTGCTTTGGTCTTGAATACAGGAAAGGCATAGTGAGAAATGAACAGTAGAAAATCGATTTATGATATTAAGTCCTTTTACAATAAGAAAGCCGTGTTAAAGGCGAGCTTTCAGGGAATGCGTTATCAGCTGGAGCAGTATAAAGATCCGGAGCAGGAAGAGGCGGAACCGGTGCTTCGTGTGACGATCTGGCCGGAGCCGTTTTGTTTTGAAAAAACACCTGACAAGAAAAAGACTGTAAAGGAGTTTGTTTATACAGAGGATGGACTGGACGAGGCCTACGACTGGCTTTGTCAGATCTATGATGAACGGATCGAAGAATGGACTGAAGCAAGGGATAATCCGTATAAGGGATTGTTTTAGTCCGGGAGAAGTTCATTAAGGGCCCGGAGCAGAGAGTCTTTTAAGTCAAAATCAGAAGCCTCTACCTGACGGATCAGCTCCTGAACCTTTTCCGGGTGATGCTCGGCGAGATAAATTTCTGCCAGTGAGACATAGGTATCCTTAATATCGCTGCCAAGCGAAAGGGCACGTTCCAGAATGATTTTGGCGCGGGTATCCTGCCCCTCGCAATTATGGTGAAGGTAACTGCCCCACAGACCCAGATTACGAATCAACAGGATATAATTCTGATCATACATGGAAAGCTCCGGAAAGTTGGCTGTGCCGTATGCAAGCTTGATATCTGCGTTACTCATGCCGGAGAGATTAAGGATTTTACATGATAGTGTGCGGCGTACTTCATCCTGCCGGTATTTTTCTTCTCCCCCGGCAGTATCGGAAAAGGGAAGTTCATCCTCAGAAATGGTAATATAATCCAGATTGCTGATATCCTTTTTGCGGACAAAATTGGCCTCCCGTTCCTTTTCCCAGTAAGAGGTGTCCCATTTAGAGTTGTCTGTGGCTCCGCGTTTGGTCTTGACGTTGACCCAGATTATGAATAGAATAAAGAATATGAGTATAATTGGCATAAGATATCATCCTCCTGTATGGGATAAGCTATGTAAAAGTGCCAAAGAAAGGAGTGCCGTATGAACTTTTTTAACAAAAAAAATCAGCAGAGAATTGCGATGGTTATCTGTATATTACTTATTATTGCCATGGTCCTTCCTATGGTTCTCGGATACTTAGGTTAATTGTTTTCATCGATAAATGAGCAGATGTATTTCATCTGCTTTTTTCAGTGTATAAGAAAATGCTGGTTTTGCCCTTTTTCAATATACATAATGTACGAAAAATTGTCAAATACGGGGAAAATCTTTGACTTGCGATTTGCCTGTAATATGATTAAAATAATGTAATAAGCAAAAATAAGGAAGAGACGACATTATGAAAAGAAACAAAGCATTGACGGCAATTTTTGTGGCAGGCTGTATTGCAGTAGTTGCGATTGCAGGTATTGTAACACTGTTTGCAAAGGATAATTTTGGTAATAAAACACAGATTTGTGATGGGGTATCCATCGGTTCCATTGATGTGGGAGGACTTACGAAGGAGCAGGCGCAGAAGAAGGTTGAGACCTATATTGCGGACAGACAGCAGCAGAGTCTGGTGGTTTCGGTGCAGGACTATCTGGTAGAAGCCACAGCGCAGGAGGCTGGATTGACGATCCCGGAGAAGGATTACGCCGGAGAAGCGCTTCAGATCGGAAAGAAGGGAAATCTCTGGGAGAAGTTTCAGGAGATCCGTAAAGCTGAGAAGGGCGAGAAGGATGTTGCACTGGAGCCGGAGATTGATGAAGATACGTTAAAGAGTTTTGTAGAGACAAAGTGTTCTGCATATGATATTAAAGCAAAGGATTCCCGTTTGAAATTTAAAAACGGTGCGTTAAAGGCGACGCGATCAAGGGAAGGTATGGAGGTACAGGTTGAGAATACCTCTGATGCCATTAAGAAGGCACTTTTAGACAAGAAAGCAGCAGAAAAGGATACCATAGAGGTAAACGCAGATGTTCAGGTGACACAGCCGAAGTTTACACAGGAGGAAGCATCCCAGTGTACGGATCTTCTTGGTAAATATTCTACTACCTATGCAACGTACCAGGTAGAGCGTTCCAGTAATGTTGCCACGGCAGCAGGCAGGATCAATGGAACCGTGCTGGCACCGGGAGAGACATTTTCCACGATCAAGGTGATCAAGGACAGAACAGAAGCCAATGGCTACAAATCAGCACCGGAGTATTCCAGCGGTAAGGTTGTTTCCGGTATTGGCGGAGGAGTTTGTCAGGTTTCAACGACACTTTACAATGCCGTACTGAATGCGGAGCTTAAGGTGGTTGAACGGTCGCCTCATTCCATGGTTGTCGCATATGTTCCGGTTTCACGGGATGCGGCGATCTCCGGAGATTATAAGGATTTCAAATTTAAAAATAATACAGATTATCCTATTTATATTATGGGAAGTGCATCCGGTGGGATTTTGTCCTTCCGTGTGTACGGTCATGAAACCAGAGAGCCTGGGAGAGAGATTTCTTTTGAGTCTGAGATCACGGATACGATTGAACCGGGGGAAGAAGTTGTAACAGAGGATCCTGACCTGCCGGCAAGCTATCGTTCTGTGACACAGTCCGCCCATGTAGGTTATAAAGCAAAGCTCTGGAAGATCATCAAGGTTAATGGGGTACAGACCGATAAGGTACAGGTCAATACCAGCGCATATAATGCTTCTCCACAGTATGTGACAGTAGGAAAGCAGCCGGCAACACCGGCACCGGGATCCGCAAGTCCGGCAGCAAGTTCATCTCCGTCGGATAAATCAAAGAAAAAGGATACCTCCAGTGCCAGTCCAAAATCTGCGACAGGTTCACAAAGCAGGGGAAGCAAATCATCCGGCAGCAATACAAAGAAAAATACTTCCGGTACATCAGGAAACAGTACCGGGAAAAATACGACCAATACAACGACAAACAAAAATACTACAGAAAATACCAACAAAAAAAATACAGCGAAGACATTGGAGAGTACCGGTGGAAAGGCTGTTGCAAGATAAAAACAGGATTTAAGATACAGGACTGAAGGATGACGAAAGTATAGAAGGTCTGCGGTTCAAAGTCTGCGGACGGGGAAAGGAATGTAAGATTATTATGGAGATAGGAAAGGTACCTGAGAACGTACTGAAAAGAGCAGTGTTTAAACAGATCAAGCATCTTCGTCCGGAGGTATTACTGCATCCGGGTGTGGGTGAGGACTGCTCTGCCATCGAGACAGCGGAGGATGAGGTGCTTGTTTTTTCGACAGACCCAATTACAGGGGCATCCAAGGGTATGGGAACACTGGCGGTACATATTACTGCCAATGATCTGGCTTCCAGTGGTGCAGAGCCTGTGGGAATCCTTACATGCGTGATCCTGCCGCCACGGACCCGTGAGAAAAAGCTGCACGATCTTATGGAGGAGATCATATTGGCTGCAAATCGTCTTCATATTGAAGTAATGGGCGGTCATACAGAGATTTCAGATGTTGTCAACCGGCCGGTTATTACAGTAACCGGAGTTGGAAAAGTAAAAAAAGATAAGCTTGTTTCTACAGGAGGGCTTCGGCCGGATGATGACCTTGTTATGACGAAATGGGCAGGGCTGGAAGGCACTTCCATTATTGCAGAGGAGAAGCGGGAGGAGCTGCTGACACGGATACCGGAGCAGATCATCGATGCGGCAGCGGCTATGAGAGATTATATTTCGGTGGTACCGGAGGCTGCAGTCGCGGTAAATGCCGGTGTCACAGCAATGCACGACGTTACCGAGGGTGGCATATTCGGTGCATTGTGGGAAGTAGGAGAGGCATCCGGCGTAGGGATCATCGCTGATCTGGACAAGATACCGATCCGGCAGGAAACCATTGAGCTGTGTGAGTTTTACGATATCAATCCATACATGCTGATCTCCAGCGGAAGTATGCTGATCGGGACACCGCACGGTAACAAACTGGTGGATGAGCTGGCAGAGCAGGGGATACCGGCTGCTGTTATAGGCAGAGCCACAGAGGGCAATGACCGTATTATTCGAAGCGGAGAAGAAACACGTTTTCTGGAACCGGCAGGTAGTGATCAGCTTTATAAGATTTATCAGTAGGAAATAAGAATCAAATGAAAGGAAAGGGATATTGATATGATCAAGAAACAGATATTAGATGCGATCAGTATGAATAGCCGCCGGTCTACGGAGGATCTGGCTGCGATGTTAAATACAGGAACAGATACCATTGAGCATGAGATTAAAGAGATGGAGGATAACAAGGTGATCTGCGGTTATCCGACCCTGATCAACTGGGATAAAACAGATTGTGAGAAGGTTACTGCCCTGATCGAGGTAAAGGTAACACCACAGCGCGATATGGGATTTAATAAAGTAGCAGAGAGAATCTACAAGTTTGAAGAGGTAGAAAGTGTCTATCTGATGTCCGGTGGCTTTGACCTGACCGTAGTCATTCAGGGAAAGAGCATGAAAGAAGTTTCCCGTTTTGTAACGGAAAAGCTGTCTACACTGGAGTATATTACAAGTACCGCGACATATTTCGTACTTAAGAAATACAAAGAGCACGGTCTGATCATGACCGATGAAAAGCACGATTCAGAAAGGATGTTGATTACCCCATGAGAGACCCATTATCTAAGAAAGTACAGAGTATTGAGCCTTCCGGCATCCGTAAATTTTTTGATATCGTCAGTGAGATGAAGGATGCGATCTCTCTCGGTGTAGGAGAGCCTGATTTTGATACACCATGGCATATTCGTGAAGAGGGAATCTATTCCCTGGAGCAGGGAAGAACCTTTTATACCTCTAATGCCGGCTTGAAAGAGCTGAAGGAGGAGATTGCCAATTATCTGAAACGACGTTTCCGGTTATCTTATGATCCGGCAGGAGAGATTTATCTGACAGTCGGTGGAAGTGAGGCCATTGATGGGGCACTTCGTGCCATGCTTGATCCGGGAGATGAGGTTCTTCTGCCACAGCCAAGCTATGTATCCTATGAGCCGTGTATCGTTCTGGCAGATGGTGTGCCAAAGATCATTGAGTTAAAGGAAGAGGATGAGTTTAAGTTAAGGAAGCAGCAGCTTCTGGATGCCATCACAGACAAAACTAAGATTCTGATCATGCCATTTCCTAACAATCCGACGGGAGCCATTATGACCAGAGAGGATCTGGAGGATATTGCAGAGGTGGTCAGAGAGCACGATCTTTATGTGATCTCAGATGAGATTTATTCTGAGCTGACCTACAGCGGAGACCATGTATCCATTGCGTCTTTGCCGGGGATGAAGGAAAGAACTATTGTGATCAATGGATTTTCCAAGTCTTATGCTATGACCGGATGGCGTCTGGGATATGCCTGCGGACCGAAGCCTATCATTAAGCAGATGCTCAAGATCCATCAATTTGCAATTATGTGTGCACCTACCCTGAGTCAGTATGCAGCCATCAGCGCTGTGCGTGACGGGGATGATGATGTAGAGCGTATGAGAATAGCATACAATCAGCGGAGAAATTTCCTGATGAAGTCGTTCCGTGATATGGGGCTGAAGTGCTTTGAACCGTTTGGTGCATTTTATGTATTCCCAAGCATTAAGGAGTTTGGGATGACATCGGATGAATTTGCAACAAAGCTTCTGGAGGAAGAAAAAGTAGCAGTTGTACCGGGTACTGCCTTTGGTCGTTGCGGGGAGGGGTTCCTTCGTATCTCCTACGCGTATTCCATTGATGATCTGAAGGTTGCATTGGAGCGGATAGAGCGGTTTATCGAAAGGCATAGAAAGTAGTATCGGAGTGGCTGTTTAGAAAAGAGGAAATGTATGATAAATATTGTACTTCTTGAGCCGGAGATACCGGCCAATACCGGAAACATTGGCCGTACCTGCTGTGCGACCGGCTCCAGACTTCATCTGATCGAGCCTCTGGGGTTTCAGATCAGCGATAAAATGTTGAAAAGAGCGGGAATGGATTACTGGGATAAACTGGATGTCACAGTCTATGACTGTTACGAGGATTTTCTCGAAAAGAATCCACAGGCTGCCGGCAATATGTTTATGGCCACGACAAAGGCGCATCAGACATATACTGATGTTTCTTATCCGGAGGACGCCTATATTATGTTTGGAAAAGAAAGCGCCGGTATACCGGAGGAAATCCTTGTGGACAATGAAAAAAATGCCATCCGCATTCCTATGAACCATAATATCCGTTCGCTGAATCTTTCCAATTCCGTTGCGATCGTATTGTACGAGGCATTACGCCAGAACAGCTTTCTGGAGGCAGAGAGAGACGGACAGCTTCACCGGCTGCATTGGCACAATAAATAATAACAGAAAAGGAACTGGTACATGAATTGTTATCAGTTTCTTTTTAGTTCATAAAATCTACCGTGATGGCTCCCATACTGCATTTGAGGGTTACATCGCCATAATTCTCAGTAGATGTGTTTTCGGACTGTGAGTCCTTTTCGAAGGTAATGTCTCCCATGGTGGTATTTGTACTGAAACTATAATTACTTTTTCTTCCGGCCAATGTCAGATCCAGATTACCGGTAGAACATTTTAATGTGTTGTTTCCCGTTAGTTTTCCTGTGATTTCTGTGTTTCCCATGGCTGTTTCAGAATTCAGATTGTGAATGTTGGAAACGATATTCGTTTTTCCAAGTTCCAGATTTCCAACACCTACTTTTGTAGTACACTTTTCTGTAACCTGAAGGTTGTCGATAATACCTTCCCCAGCACCGATTTTGATATTTAATCTTTCTGACTGCAACTGCGTTGCGCTTAATGCACCGGCACCGATCTTAATAGTAGTTTGTCCGGCTGTCAGGGGAGTTTTGATACGACATTCGCCTGCGGCTAAGGAAATTTTTGCCTTGTCAAAGGTTACATCAGAAGGGAGTGTGATCGTATAGGGACTGGCATTTGCCTTTCTATGTCCAAAAGGAATGTAGACGGTGTGGTCGAGAATCGTAACATTCGCCCTGGCATTGTCAGGAGTTTCTACATGCCAGATACCATCTTTGATGTAGGAGTGATAGCGGTTATTTTCATTATCATTCTCTGTTTCAATGCCATAAGAATCTCCGGACTGGATCACGACCTCCTGTGCCTGGATATCGAAATCGAAGCCTGTGATCTGTGAACTCTCTTTATCCGACAGAGTCATGAAGCCGCTTTCTGTATATGCCTTTGATGATGTTTTTGGGGTCAGATGAAAGGAAAAAAGAGTTCCTCCCATGTGAATTCCTGCAATGATACACAATATGCCAATGAAAAATATTCCGGACAAAATAAACAAAAATATATTTCTTTTTTTCATAATTTACACTCGTCTAATAAGACTGCTCCTTTCCTGTAAGCTTTCCTGTGATCCAGTCCCAAAAATGTTGAAGTTGTTTCCAGAGTAACGGAAATAATCGGATGACAAGGAATATTCCAAGGTAACAGAAAGCGGAGCCGAGAGAAAATAACAGACATCCGACGCCGATAGTAAGGATGCCTCCGGCTGTCTTTCCGGCAATGATACCGATGATCCCGCCTATGATTGCGGCGACGCCTCCGATGGCAGACCCGGCACCGCCAAAGATCATTGCGGCGAAGATGCCGATAACTGCACTTACAATACCTAAAAGGATACCGGCAATACTAACCAGTGCGGTTCCCCAGATCGGTGAGGTGATGACTAGCACAACAATCATTATGAGAATATTGTTGTGGTCCATTCTGGCAAAAAAGCCGGATTTTTGCTGCCCTGTCTGTTGATAAGCAGCCTGATCTCCATTTGCGTTATCATAATTGCCGGAAGTCTGATTCCATCCGTCATTGTTTGATGAACCGGTATTTTGCGAACCGTGCATTTTATGCCAGCCATCCTCCGTCTCGGAGGTATTCTGTGTATGTTTATTCTGCGCGTGTTCTGATGTCTCGTATAACTGGGGGGCATCTGTAGCGCGAGAAACAGTACCTTCTCCATAGGAAATATTTTCGGTGTTATCATTTTTGATCTGCTCTGCGATTTCCACTGGTGAACCCAGCTCCGTCAGAACCGCCTGCTCGTTATCTTCTCCGGCATCGGCGAAGTAATCTTCATAATAATGCAGAGCCTGTTTGCGTTCTTCTTCCGGAAGATCCGCTAATAAACGGCTTAAATCTCCTAAAAATTCATATTTGGTCATAGTTTTCCTCATTTCTTTTCATTTATAATCTTGTGTCCGATGAAGTGTGCAAAAGCAGTTGACTGATCTTGTGGGAATAATTGTGCCATTCTTGCCGATAGAGGTTTAACTGTACCCGGCCTTGTTCTGTGATCTGGTAATAACGGCGGTTTCTGCCACCGCATTCCTTATCATATACAGAAAGGCAGTCATCCTTTTGGAGTCTGCGCAGTACCGGATAAAGCGTTGATTCAGAAACATCTATAACGGAACGGACGTCCTGCGTGATCTTATAACCGTAGGTACCCTCGGAGGAACGTTCCACAACGGCAAGCACAATGGCATCCAATAGCGCAGAGCCAGTGTTAAATACCATGAAAAACTCCTTTCGTGTTGCTGGTTAGTTAACTTTACAGCATATAATACTATATACCATATAATATGGTGATATTATACGCCGTATAATATGTTCTGTCAAGACGAATATGAACAAAAGAAAACCGGTTTTCAAAGATTGATATATTCCAATCTCTGAAAACCGGTATAAATTTTATGTAGAAATAATGTTATTGCTCAAAGGAGATGGACGCATTTCCCTTTGAGGCATCTACGGCAACAGTACCGTAAAGTTTTGTATCATCCTCATTTGTCTCTTTAGCGGTGGATGCAACAGACTCATGGATTAAAAGATTTGCATTGGCTGCCGGAAGTGTGTAATTGGCATGGGTGCCATATAAGGCTGCCTCAATATTTCCATGGTTACTTTGCAGAGAGGAGTTTCCTGTCAACTTACCATACAAAGTAATACCACCACGTTTATTGGAAATGGTTGTGTTATTCATCGTATTGTCCTTTGCTGCGCCGGAAGTACCAATGCTCAGACGCTTATTGGCAGATATATTTCCATTTATTGCAATCTGTGAGGAAGCGGCATCTAATGTACCATCTACCGAAACAGATGCGTTGTCGGCAGAAAGCAACTGGTCAATCTTTAAATCTCCATGTTTGACATTGATATTAATCTTGCTGGCGATCAGGGAATCACATGTGATATCACAATGGTTTGTGTTAATGGTAATCTGATCGAGCTTTGCATCCGGAGGAATGACAAGAACATAACTGCCATAACCGCAAATCCATTTTGATGGGACATTAAATTTCATTCCTAAGATATTTGCTGATCTTTTGGCTTCTGTGGCACCTGCATATAATATGCCATTTAAAACATAACCATCAAACTGACCGCTGCCGGAGAGATCAAAGTTTTCGCCGGATTTAATGGAAATCTTGCTGGAAAACAGATTTAATTCGATGGAACGTATATCGCCGGTCTGCACATCACTGATGGCAGCAGATCCTTCCGGAAGGTTCTGGTCTGAGAAAATGGCAGGGATGGATGATGGGCCGCTGCCCATAACAAAACCCGCTACCATGACCAAAATGCCTATAATGCCGATTGCAATAATGATTTTAATTTTATTATTCATGCTATTCTCCATTCTGAAGCAATGATCTGCTTCTATCTATCAGATTATTTGAGAGCAAGACGAGCAAGTCTTGCTTTGATTCCGTTAAATAATACCTTGATACTGAAGTATGCACCGGGAAGGATTCGTGTCGCCAGCTTGTAGCCGAGAAAACATAATCCACATCCCGCAGCAAACAGGAATAATACACTTCCCAGTGTAAAGATACCGGTTGGAATCTGAACGGAGAGCAATGCTAAAAGTGTGAGAGCAATGGATGAAAGGCTTGCGGCAAAACATCCAATGCCGGCAAGGATACATCCGGCCACAGCACATACTCCGAGTAAAAATACTCCGAGTATGACACCCAAAAGCGTCAGCCAGATCGGACATGTGATCAATAACACAATGCCGATGACCAGTTTTTTGGAACTGCTGTACCGTTCGGCATTATTTGCTTTTTCGATAGCTGCATTTCGTTTTGCTTCGGCTTTGGATTGTTTTTTATTTACCTTGGAGGTAGTGGAGTTGATTGATTTAATATCAACTTTTGTTTTATTGCGCTTTGCCAATTCTTCTTCCGCTTTCTTTTTGTCTTCTTCAGTATCATCGCGGAAGATAGAGTTACGCATGGAAGATGCTTTAGATGGCTGTTCAGATGATGCTGAAGCCTGTACCGCAGCCTGAGCCGGTGTCTGTGCGCCGGAGAGGGAAGCGGCAGCCTGAGCCGGTGTCTGTGCGCCGGAGAGGGAAGCGGCAGCCTGAGCCGGTGTTTGTGCGCCGGAGAGGGAAGCGGCAACCTGTGCTGGAGTTGGTGTAGCTGCAATGGAAGCCGCAGCTGCCTGAGATGCTGTCCCTGCCTGTCCAAAAGTTTGTGGTCTCTGAATCGTAGGTGCATTTTGCGGCTGTGGAGGCACCGGATTTCCCGGTGTTACCGGAGCCGCAGAAGCTCCCGACGGCATGGTCGGTGTGGAAACAGCCTGTCCTGATATTGGGGCGGTGGCAATTGAAGCGGCAGCCTGAGCCGGTGAAACCGGTGGTTTTGTTTTGACTGTAGGCGTCTGTGTTACAAATCCGGTTGAAGTAGCCATAGAAGCATTTTTCTGAGCCTGTGCGGCAAGCTTTCGGGAGTATACCGGTGGTTTGCTGGCCGCCGCCTGTGCTCTGGCCGCTGCTGCCTGCTTTTCTTCTTCCTGTACGCTTGCCTGTGCAGCAGCTTTTTGTCGTTGTAAAGATGCTTCCCGAAGCTGTTCTGCAATATAAGCCGGAGAGATAAAGTCACGGATGATTTCCTGCTCTTTTTCCGGTCCGGCATCTGCAAAATAATCTTCATAATATTCCATCGCCTGTTCGATTTCTTCCTGCGGAAGGTCAGCGATCAGACGGCTTAAGTCGCCTAAAAATTCGAATTTTGTCATTTTTTCCTCCCCTTTTTTGTATAAAATACGGTTTTATACAAGTATCCATTGCCGGAAAGCAATGGATACTATGAATAGGTATATGTTATATCATTTATTTATTATTGTCATTCTCATTGGTAATTAGGTGTGCCTGTAACAGACGACGCTTGAAATCATCCATAGGAGCTTCCTCTGGTTCAACAGCAGGGGTCTGTGCAGCAGCCTCCGGCTTTGGAGTAGCAACAGCTTTTGTTTCAACAGATTTTGGTTCTATCGGTTTTGCCTCGGTTGGCTTTGTGCTGATTGCCTTAGCCTCTAAAGGCTTTGTAATAGTAGCAGTGGTTTCCACCGGTTTTGCATTTGGAGCGGCAGCCTTCTCTTCAAAGGTCTTTGCTGCAGACGGCTTATGGGCCTGTGGTTCAGAAGAAGATGTCTCTGATACAGGAGTTTCAGAGGAAACTCCTGCAAGAGGCTGTGAGCTGGAAACCATTCTCTGCTTGAAAATCTTTGGTGTTGCAGATTTGTTTTGTTTTCCTTCCATCAGAAGATCTGCTAAACCGCCAACTGCATCGGCATCAGGTACTTCGCGGTAGCTTGATCTGGATACCGGTTTTGACTGGGAATTCTCTGCCTTTGGAACAGGTTCAACCGGTCGGGATGAAGAAAATGCCCGGACAGGATTGGAGGAAGAGAACACCCGTAAAGGTGTTGATGAAGAAAGTGACCGCAGTGGGTTCGAGGAAGATGTCTGCTTTGGAAGAGGTACAGAACTTGACATTGCAGAGATATCTGCAGCAGTCGCTCTGAATTCATCGGCAGCAGAACGCGATTTACGTCCTTTCTTCTTGGAGGAAGAATCATCTTCCTTTAAGAGATCTACAAGACTGTTGACAGAATCGTCACTGTCCGGATTGCGGACCTCCTGCATTCTTGAAGAAGAAGTAGGAACCGGTGAGGACTCGGATTTCGCTCTAACCTGACTTGGTACCGGTATAGGTGTAGAGGATGATCTTGGAGTATCTGCAATAAATTCTTTTGAAACATTTTTCTTTTTATTACGTCCAAAGAAACCACGCTTCTTTGGCTGGTCATCATCCTTTAAAAGATCTACAAGGCTGTTGACGGAATCATCGGTTTCTTTATTACGAACCTCTGCATATCGAACCGGAGTAGAGGTTGATTCCTGCGTAGCAGTATTATCTTCGGCGGAATCTGCTTCAGATGGATTTAACATTGCAGCAACCGCATTGATATCATTGATATTTAAGTTAGAAGAAGCATCTTCCGTAGCGACTTTTGGTTCTGGATGAGCTTCCATAACAGATTCGAAAGAACGCAGCTGTGTCAGCATGCTTTCCAATGCGTTGATTGTAGCAATGTCAGACACGGAACTTTCCAGTTCCGGAAGATCTTCTTCTTCGTTTTCTTCGGAATCACCCATTGCCATTTCTGCGAGAAAATCTGCCTCATCGTCCTCGACAGGTTCCTCTGAGACGCCGTCAGCGGCTATTTCCTCTATCGGAGCATTCATATCGATTGTTTCCGTGGCAAGTTCATCGGCAGGTTCCTGATAAACAGGCTGCTCTGCATTCATATCAATTGTCTCAGTAGCAAGCTCATCAGCAGGCTCCTGGTAAACAGGCTGCTGTGCATTCATATTGATTGTCTCTGTCGCAGGTTCATCGGCAGGTTCCTGATAAACCGGAGCTTCTTCTACAACTGGAGCTACAGATTCTGCGTTCGGTGTTGTTTCCATTACAACAGGAGCAGGTTCGCTGATAGGCTCCTGATAAACCGGAGCAGCTTCCATAGCAGGAGCAACAGGTTCTGCAATCGGAACAGCGTCCATTACAGCAGGAGCAGGTTCACTGACAGGCTCCTGATAAACCGGAGCAGCTTCCATAGCAGGAGCAACAGGCTCGCTGACAGGTTCCGGAACAGGGGCAACTTCCATAGTCGGAGCAACAGGCTCCTGATAGACAGGTGCTGGAGCCGGCTCCAGTGCCGTTTCGGCTGGAGCATCGTCATAAGAAATAAATGATGATGCCGGTATACTATCAAATTCGAATAAATCCCCATCGGATGAAAATCCCATATCATCGGAATTTACAGCGTCATCATCCCCGATAGAAAAATCAAAATCCAGCATAGCATCTGATGCACCACCGATATGGAAAGAATCTTCTGTATCAGCTGCATTCTGCTGTTGCTGCATAGTTGCCGGATTGATCTGAGGAGTTGCGTTCATTACAGGAACCGGCTGTGGTTCAGGGACAGGAGCTGCCTGAGGAACCGATTCCATTACAGGAACCGGCTGTGGTTCCTGGACAGGAGCTGCCTGAGAAACCGATTCCATTACAGGAATCGGCTGTGGTTCAGGGACAGGAGCTGCCTGAGAAACCGGTTCCATTACAGGAATCGGCTGGGAACCGGAAACAGGAGTCACCTGAGGAGTTACGTTCATTACAGGGACCGGCTGGGAACCGGAAACAGGAGTCACCTGAGGAGTTACGTTCATCACAGGGACCGGCTGGGAACCGGAAACAGGAGTCACCTGAGGAGTTACGTTCATCACAGGGACCGGCTGGGAACCGGAAACAGGAGTCACCTGAGGAGTTACGTTCATCACAGGGACCGGCTGGGAACCGGAAACAGGAGTCACCTGAGGAGTTACGTTCATCACAGGGACCGGCTGGGAACCGGAAACAGGAGTCACCTGAGGAGTTACGTTCATCACAGGGACCGGCTGGGAACCGGAAACAGGAGTCACCTGAGGATCCACATTCATTACAGGAACCGGCTGTGGTTGAGATGTTGAAGCCGTCTGTGGCTGAGGAGCCGGTGTAGGTGCTGCAGCAGGCTGTGCAGTTCCATTCATTAAAAGGGAACTGGCACCCTGCAGATAATTGTTCCAGGTCTGCTGACAATATGTAAGATGCTCGCGCCCGGCATCTGTAATCTTGTAAAAACGACGGCTACGGCCACCGATATCCTTATGATAAACTTCCAGATAGCCATCGGCCTGCATCTGCTTTAACAAAGGATAGAATGTGTTCTCCGGTACATCAATCTTTGAGCGGACATTCTGAACAATTTTAAAGCCCGAAATGCCCTCAGGCGTGCTGGCCACAATCGATAAAATAACTGCATCGAGAATTAACTCACTGGTGTTAAACATCATAACATTCATCCCTTTCCTTTTGGATTACATATTATTCATAATTGGGAACAATATGCTAACCGTTCTTACTCTTTCCCTCTGATCATGTCTTATAAATAATCAATCAATATTTAGACATATCTTTACATATTTTCTCTAATTACATTATCGTACGGATTGTGAAATAATGCAAGTGACGAAAATATACAATTTTTTATGATCAATGTTGGCTATATTGCCTATTGCCAACAATATGTCACAATTATATCATACTTTTGATGAAAAATCAGCCCTTTTTTACAAAATATGAAAATAGGTAATAAAGATTATTTCATGAATAGGAGTATTTCTTTAAATTAGAAAAGTTTTTTGAAAAATATTGAAAAAGGGATTGAAAATACTTCCGTATCATAATAAAATAGAAATGTGTGCATATTATTATATTTTGTGCATATTCTGGGTATTTTGGGGATCTGCATAAATCATACATAGAAATAATTAACGATGCCATGGTCATTTGTGGCAGAATGGAGGAAAAAATGAGCACAAAGAAAGGAAAAATCGGAGTACTTACAAGTGGAGGAGATGCACCAGGCATGAATGCGGCCATCCGTGCGGTTGTCCGTACCGGTATTACCAGAGGATATGATGTTTATGGTATCCGCAGAGGATACAATGGTATTCTTCACCGGGAGATGGATTTACTGACATTTAAGGATGTTTCAGAAAAACTGCAGCATGGCGGTACTTTTTTGTTCACAGCCCGGAGTGCAGAGTTTCGTGAGATAGAAGGAAAAAAGAAAGCGGCAGAGATCTGTAAGGAGATGGGGATTGAGACGTTGATCGTCATCGGAGGAGATGGTTCCTTTACCGGAGCAAAGAATCTGTCCAAATTTGGTGTAAACATTATTGGTATTCCGGGTACGATCGATCTGGACATTGCATATACAGATTATACGATCGGATTTGATACCGCTGTCAATACGGCTATGGAAGCTATCGACAGACTGCGTGAGACCTCCAATTCACACGAGCGCTGCAGCGTTGTTGAGGTTATGGGACGTTCTGCCGGATATATTGCACTGTGGTGTGGTATTGCAAATGGTGCAGAGGAGATTCTTCTGCCGGAGAAGTTTGACAATAACTATGATGCACTTCTGGAGCAGATTCATAAGAACAGAGAGCTTGGCATGACACATCAGATCGTAGTCAATGCGGAGGGTGTTGGTCATTCGGATGAGCTGGCTAAGAAAATTGAGGATGCTACCGGTATTGAGACCAGAGCAACGATCCTCGGACATCTCCAGAGAGGTGGAAGCCCGACCGCAAGAGATCGTTTCTATGCTTCTATGATGGGTGCTTATGCAGTTGATGTGATCGATCAAGGCAGAAAGAACCGTCTGATTGGATATAAGAACGGCAAGCTTTATGATGTAGATGTAGACGAGGCATTTGCAATGACAAAGTCCATTGACGAGTATGAGTATGAGATTGCCCGTGTACTTGGCACAAGAGAATAAATAAATATCAGTATCAACAAATAAAAAAAACCGGATCTGGGGCAGAGGCTTCTGATCCGGTTTTTTTGTATATTCTATATTTTGAGACGAAATAGAAAACTTATATTCCTGATGAATGATGTCGCAGCGAGAAAGAAAAATCAGTACCGCTTCCCAGAATACTGGTGGCGTGAATATATTCACGGTGGGCATCGATAATTTCTTTGGTGATGGCAAGTCCCAGACCGGAGCCTGTTTTGTCCTTTCCGCGGGAGACATCCGTTTTATAGAAACGATCCCAGATGTGTGGAAGGCTTTCCTCCGGAATGCCGATGCCGTGATCGCTGACAGTGACAAAGATTTTATCTTTTTGTACGGTAGTCTGTATCTCAATGGACGAATCCGGTGAACTGAATTTTACTGCATTATCAATGAGATTTTGGATCACCTGTGATATTTTATCGCGGTCGGCATCCACATACAGGGATGGTGTGTTGAAGATCAGGTGAATGGAGATCTTTTTCTCGGTGCAATGCTTTTCAAAGCTGGAAGCAGCATTGCGGATGACCTCATTGATGTCGAAAGTGCTGTAATTTAAGATGATACCATTGTTTTCGTAACGATTCATTTCCAGAAGCTGTTCTGTCAGCTTTGTCAGCCGATCTGTTTCTCTTAAGATGATTTTAAGATATTTTTCCTGAATTTCAGGTGGAATCGTACCATCCAGTATGGCACCGATATATCCCCGGATATTCGTCAGGGGAGAGCGGAAGTCATGGGAGACGTTTGCCACAAAGTCTTTTTGGTAGTCTCCTGCATTTTTGCCTGAGGATGCCAGATTATGGACTGCCGTTGACAAAGAGTCATATTCCCGGAGAGGAAGGTGCTTTATTTTGGTACTGTAATGTCCACGGGAATATTCCCGGATCGTCAGGGAAAGCTGACGGAGCGGGTGAACTGTCAGACAGTATAATCCAAATAAGGTAAATAACAGTATTAGGAAAAACACGACAAAACATATATGG
The DNA here is from genome assembly GCF_014384985.1 of Jutongia huaianensis. Taxonomy (GTDB): domain Bacteria; phylum Bacillota; class Clostridia; order Lachnospirales; family Lachnospiraceae; genus Jutongia; species Jutongia huaianensis. The sequence goes on along the minus strand of NZ_JACRSX010000001.1, from coordinate 434,285 downwards.
TAATCCTTTGTAAGCTGGCGTGCGTTGGCGCGAAGCGTTTTTAAGGGGGTCATAATGACAAGATATCCATTCATATCGTAGTCCTCAGACAACGGATAGATGATGGACAGAGACTCTTGAGGGAGATAGGAGCTGTTTAAATGTCCAATGTAGGTGTCGTTATCTAAGAATGTCGGGTTCAGATCATTAAAGTTTTGTCCCTCCAGACTGTTTCTGGCTGTGGAATCCACAGAAATCCTGCCGGTACTGTCCACAAGAAAATAGCGGGCGTGGCTCATAGTCTGAAGGGAAGACAGGCGTTCCCGCAGAGAGGATTCCGTCTGGTCGTCAAACTGATTGATGGATTTTACATTAAAAAAATATCGTTTCGAAAGGGAACTGGCCTCTTCATAAAGTGCCGCTTTTCGTTCCGCGATCAGGGAGTTTGATACCAGATGAACGCCCCAAAAATGAATTAGTACAAACATTACCGCTGCCAGCAGCAGATAGATGGTAACATAAATAGAACGAATTGATAGTTTCATAGGAATTCTCCGTTCAAAGCTGTGATTTATCCGTGATATTCAAACTTGTATCCAACCCCCCATACTGTGGCTATGTTCCATTCGGCAGGCTGGGAAAACTTTTCGCGAAGTCTCTTGATATGAACATCTACGGTGCGGGTATCTCCGATGTAATCGTAGCTCCAGATATGATCCAGAAGCTGTTCGCGGGTAAATACCTGATTTGGATGGGAAGCAAGAAAATAGAAAAGCTCCAGTTCCTTTGGGGGCATTTCGACTCTCTGTTTGAAATAGTAAACAGAATAGTCAGTGAGGTTAATGATCAGGTTCGGATAGGTAACGCATTCTTTTGGAATCGCTTCGGCTTGCTGTGCGGTTGTTTCTGTAGTATAACGGCGCAGAACTGCTTTAATTCTGGCAACCAGCTCTTTTGTGTCAAAGGGCTTCATCACATAATCATCGGCTCCAAGTTCAAGACCGAGAACTTTGTCAAATGTTTCGCCTTTGGCGGAAAGCATGATGACAGGAAGATTCGAGGTTTTGCGAAGTTCCCGGAGAACATCATATCCACTGATGCCGGGAAGCATGATATCCAAAACCACCAGATTTGGCTGGTAGCTTTCGATTGTAGCCAAAGCAGCTTCTCCATCGTTGGCAATGTGGGTATCAAAGCATTCTTTGACCAGATACATACTAACAAGCTCAGCAATGTTGTTGTCGTCGTCTACAATTAAAATTCTTTGTTTTTCAGCCATTTCATCTTCTCCATTTCATTCCTTGTTCTATTTGAACGTTACAATGGTAACGCCCATATCGCCTTCACCGAATTCGCCAAGGCGATAAGATTTCACATATTTCAGACGGGCGAGCTGTTGATGGACGGCTTTGCGGAGGGCACCGGTTCCCCGCCCATGTATCACGGTTACCTGAGTCATATGGGCCAGATAAGCGTCATCCAGATATTTATTTAACACAGGCATTGCTTCATCCACTGTCATACCGATGAGATTTACTTCCTGATGGACGGAAGCAGCTTTGTCAATACGGATCTTTCCGCTTCCGCTGTGACGCTTTTCTGTCTGTTTTGGTTTTTCTTCCGGAAGCAGCTCCAGATCCTTGATATTGACCTGTGTCCGTAAGAGACCGGCCTGCACAAAAAGATCGCCCTTCTCATTCGGAAGTGTACTGACGGTGCCGTCTGCGTTTAATGTTAATATGTGAACATTAGAACCGATCATCAGATCAGAAGCTTTGAGGGATTTCTTTTTTGTCTTCTGTGGTTTGCTTCCGGACTGGTTCTGGTGTTTGTTCATCCGGTTCCGCAACTCGGCTCGTTCCTTCTCCATTTCCTGGATATGACGGTCGCTTTTGGCCCATTTGGTATACTTGCGTATGGTGTCATCTGCCACGTTTTTTGCCTCGGCAAGGATACGACTTGCCTCCTGGTTGGCATTTTGCAGGATCTTTTCACGGGACTGCTCCAGCTTTTCCGTTTTTTCGCGAAGCTCTTTTTTGAGCAGGGAAATTTCTTTGCGGTTTTCGGAGATTGTTTTATGCTCCTGTTCCAGTTTGATCCGGGAGGCTTCCAGATCACTCAGGACATCTTCAAAGTTCTGTGCATCGGAAGAGACACGTTCTTTGGCATCTTCAATAATCTCCGGGGATAATCCGAGCTTGCCGGAAATTGCAAATGCGTTACTTTTGCCAGGAATACCGATCAACAGGCGGTAGGTTGGCTGCAGCGTTGAGACATCAAACTCGCAGCAGGCATTTTGGACGTCCGGTGTCTGCAAAGCATACAGCTTTAATTCGCTGTAGTGGGTTGTTGCCATGACCAGACAGCCTCGTTTGTGCAGATTTGCAAGAATCGCTGTGGCAAGAGCGGCACCTTCCGTAGGATCGGTACCGGCACCAAGCTCATCGAAAAGCACCAGACTGTTAGAATCTGCTTTTTCCAGAATCGATACAGTATTGACCATATGAGAGGAAAAGGTACTCAGACTCTGCTCGATACTCTGTTCATCGCCGATATCAGCGTAAATTTCATCAAAGATCTTCAGACAGGAGTTATCGAATGCCGGAATATGAAGGCCTGCCTGTCCCATCAGGCAAAAGAGACCTACGGTTTTCAGCGAGACCGTTTTGCCGCCGGTGTTCGGTCCTGTTACCACTAGAAGAGAAAAATCTTTTCCGATATGAATATCTATAGGAACCACCTTTTTGGCGTCGATCAGGGGATGACGACCTTTTTTGATCTCAATATATCCCTCTGCCGGGAAGAGAGGCCTTGTGCCTCTCATTTTTTTTGAGAGCATGGCACGGGCAAAGATAAAATCCAGTTCACATAAAACACGGTAATCCTGCGCCAGAAAGAAAGACTGGTCTGCGGCGAGATTACTCAGATCCGCAAGAATTTTGTCAATCTCTTCCTGCTCCTGCAGCTCAAGCTGACGGATATCGTTGTTTAACTTTACGACAGCGGCCGGCTCAATAAAAAGAGTGGATCCGGTTGCAGACTGGTCGTGAAGCATTCCGCGGAAGGAGGAACGGTATTCGGCTTTGACCGGCAGACAATAGCGGCCGTTTCGCATGGTAATGATGGAATCCTGAAGCATGCTGCGAGCCGAACTGCTGAGAATACTGTTTAACTGCTCGTGGATACGGTCGTTGGTCAGCTTTAACTGTCTGCGTACCTGGGCGAGTCCGGTGGAAGCATCATTTGCAATGACATCATGCTCCGGAATACACCGGCGGATCTCCTGCATCAGAGGAGATAACGGTTCGATCAGCTGATAACGTTCGTCGAGGGAATCTCCGGTGGAATCATCCTCGCGGAGTGCCTGACGGAAGTAATTCTTGACCGAAGCAGCCGCAGAAAGGAGCTTTGCAATATCTAACAGCTCGTGACTTCCCAGAGATGATCCGATCTCGAGCCGTTTTAAAGAAGGTCGGATATCCTGAATTCCATAAAAGGAAAGCTCCCCCTTGGTCAGAATATGAGTCAGTGCATCGGAGGTTTCCTTCTGGGATGCTTCAATCCAGTCACGGTCTGTCTGAGGCTTTAAATTTTGACAAAATTCCCTGCCGGATGGAGATGAGGCGAAAGAAACCAGCTGGTCAATGATCTTATTATATTCTAATGTCTGTAATACTTTCTCGTTCATTCATTTAGACCTCATTTCAATACAATTACTATCATCATACACCACACCGATAAGATACTGCAAGATAATTTTGCAATATCATATTTACTGCTTATTCATAAACTATTCATATATATGTGATAATCTTTATATAAAACCGTTATCATAGAAATTGGAGAATGATATATTATGATGAAAGAAAAAAAGAAAACAGCAGGGGGAGAATATTGTTTTCTGCAGGAAGCGGTGCGGGAGCAAGGTTTGGAAAAGCATTCATTGTCTGTAAAAAGAATTATACATGTGATCGTTCTTGCATTTGCTTTTGGAGTGGTTGCATCGGTAGCATTTTGGAAGGTGCAGGACATTCTGGGAGAGAGGGATGCCCGGATCTATCGGGCAAATCTCCTGAAAAATACCGGCAATACGCAGGAAAAGCAGGCCGGTTTTGCAAAGAGATCCGATGAATATAAGATTGCCGCATACGAGGATTATTGGAAAAGGATCGCACAGATTGGCATACAGTGTAACAAATCCGTTGTATCTGTGGGGGAGGTACATACGGAAAGCTGGTATCAGAAAAACCAGAAAGGGGATGAGGTACAGAGCGGCCTTGTGTTTAAAAGAAAGGGAAATGTTCTTTATATATTAACGCAGCTATCTTCTATGGTAGAAAAGAAGGTTCTTCAGGTAGAATTTGCAGATGGAACAAAGGCAGCTGCAGAGCTTGTTGATGTGGACCGCAATACGGAAATCGCCGTACTTTGTGTGGACGGAAAGGATATTTCCAAAAGCGTCATGAAGAAAGTTGAGGAAATGGATTTTACACAATATGCCGCAGAGCTGTCTCCGAAGTTAAGCGACAGGATTCTTCTTTTTGGAAGTCCCAATGGTCTGATGAAGTCTGTAATGCTGGGAAATATCGTGAATGCAGATCTTTCCGTTCAGACAGTAGATAAAAATCTTTCTGTATATGCCACGGATGTTGCATATACAGAGGGAGGAAATGGATTTGCGGCAGATGTGGAGGGAAGGATTGTAGGCATTATTACAGATTCCTATCAGGATGTCACAGGGGAAACCAACTGGTCCTTCGTTTCGGTGACGGATATTGCAGCAACAGCGCAGGCAATCGTAGATCATAAACAGGCAGCATACCTGGGGATTCGTGGAAAAGACGCCGGTGACAACGATGGTGTATATGTTACGGAGGTCGCATTGAAGTCTCCTGCTTATCATGGCGGAATCCGGGTTGCAGACAGAATTTATTCGATTGACGGGAACAGGATCGGGGACATGAAGGACCTGAGCCTGTGTTTGTCCACCCACGAACAGGGTGACCGGTTAAAAATACGTTTGTGCAGGGAGAGCGGCAGCTCAAAGAAGCACAGAACAGTGAAGATAACCCTGGACTGAGAAGAAAAACTTCTTATTAATGAGTGACATGATCATCCTTGATGATCTGTGCCAGTTTAGAGCGGAATGCTTTTTCGTTGAAATTCTGCTCATGATAGGCAAAGCGATTGTAGTCAAAATGAGCTTCCCGGATCATTCGGCTGGTATATACGGTGGTTTCACGGTGAGAGGAAACCGGCCAGAATATCAGGATGCCTCCATGGATCACTTTGGCGTTCTGTCCTTCGACCGACAGATTTTTAGTCAGCTTCTGATCCAACATATAAACATGGGAGTATAGCCCGATCACTTTCGCAAGACGTGTTCCGTTGACTGGGAATGTGTTCATGTCATAGCCCTCCCGGTAATCATTGATGTTTTCAGGAGAGACAGCCTCGTGCTGTGTGATTACGATCACCGGCAGGCGTCTTTGCGGATCGTGAAGCAGATGCTCTAACGCTTCAAAGCCTTCCGGCGTATTTACAAAACGTCCCTGGGTTCCGAGGCGTTCCTGATCCATCAGACCGATCTTGGAGGAGAGCTCTGAAAGATAAGATGGTTTGCTGAATGTCTCCCGATGGAGAGCTGTTGTCGGAGTGTGAAGTGTTGTCCGGTGACGGAACATCAGAGGTTCCTTGTCCTTTGTGCTGTCTCCGTGAAGAGAGGCGGTAATATGCCATAATGTTCCGGGCATTTTGTCATCAATATAGGAAAATTCTGCTTCCATAATATATTGTTCTGCATCCCAGATGCATTTGACATCATAACCGGGCAGATGACGGTGCAGAGTTTCTACCTCGGCCGGAAGATCAGGAAAGATATAGCTGAGTTTATAACGGATCCATCGATAAATGATGTGGGAAGCGTTATTAAATTCTGTTTTAAGTTCGCGCACTGGCTTGTGCAAAAGAGGAATTTCCAAGTGGAACAGGGTGCTTTGGTCCAAAGGCTTCAGAGCCTGGCGTACAGGAGCCGGTGTTTTGACAGCCAAAGGGTCATGCTCCTGATAATATGCGGTGATACGGTCATCATGGACTACACTTTCGTTTAGCAGGCGGATGATCAGATCAAAAGTGATCTTTGGAATATAATCCTGTTTTAACAACTCGCGTACAAGTACGATCTTTTCGCATTTGAAGAATTGCTTTGCCAAGCGTCGGTCCTGATCAAAGAGCGCTGTGATGGCCGGGGAGAGAGGTTCTTTATCCTCCATACGCAGCCGGAAATGGCTCTTAAGCATCAGATCCCAGTTTCCGTTCTGGTAATGATTATAGGAGAGATGCTCAAAAAGCTGTACCAGGGACCAGTCAGACAACTCCAGATTGGCAAGGATACAGTGAAGGATACGGGAGAGATCCTCGCTGTTTTCCCAGAATTTGTCATCCGGCAGAAGGCTTTTGTAACGCATGTCATGTTCAATCTCATGCCAGCCCTCAAAGAATACCGTGCGGAACTGGATCTCAAAGGTTGTGTCAATGGGGAGATCCCAGAGCTCGCTGGTGTATAATTTAAAATGGTCGGAAGGCAGACGGAATACGCCGTTGATCTTTGTGGCGCGGAATTCCGCTGCATTGAAATCATTTCGTGACCAGGTTCCGGTACGCAAAAATGTTTTTTCCATAATTTCCCGTCCGATGCTCAGATCATCCGAATAGTATAAAACGATACGCAGACCGATCAGATCCTGTACTTTTTTGGGATTCTCCTCTGTGCCGTATTTACCGTTATAAAGCTTTTTACTGATGGAGCTTTTCGTTTTTACTCTGGAAAAGATCCGGTAATATAATCCGCAGGAGTCAAGAATGCCCCGGATATCCTTCTCGAGATGGGCATTTAGCTCTTCCAGCCGGTCGAAGTCGATCTGTTGTTCCACTTGTTCGCGGATATCGTCTACGCTCATATTTGTAATATCCATCATAAAAATCCCCCTTTTTATATCTGCCATATGGGAAACGCAGATATAATAACCCTTGTTTTTACATATATTATACCCATAAAGTATTTCCTGATTTTAAAGATAACATATGACGGAGAATTTGTATATATTGTTTTTTCGCTATATTCTGCTATAATGCTAATATAAATGCAAAGATGAAGAATAGGAGATAATTTATGAAGGAAATAGAGTTTGACGTGGAGCTTACGGCAGGAGATCTGTATGCGTTTTCCATGAGACATACCTATGGAAATATATCAGGAATCTTTGGGGTGGTGATCAGTCTTTCCTGCTGGATCATTCTGGCAGTGCGCTTCGGTGTGATGGATACCACGGCCCGGATCGCATTATTTATTATTGGATGTCTGTTTACGATCGTACAGCCGGTGATGCTTTATTCAAAGTCCAAGGCACAGGCAAGACAAAATAAGGACATCAACGCAAAGCTTCATTATATATTGTCGTCAGAGGGAATTACAGTGTCCCAGGGGGAGCAGGAGGCATCGGTGAAATGGTATGATGTCCGCAAGATTACCAGTACGGCCAAAGCTGTTTATGTGTATATGTCCCCAGTCAGAGCATTTATCTTTCCGCAGGATCAATGTGGAACAGAGTTTGAGGAGATCAAAGCCTTTGTAACGGCAAAGGTAAAGGAATATGCAGACTATGATCCGGCACAGAAGGAAGCACATCAGGATGAGGAGAAGGATCAGGAGGAACATTTATGACAGAGGTGATAGAAAGCTTACGGGAACAGGACACCTATGATCTGGGGAAAAAACTGGGAGAAAACTGTAAACCCGGAGATATCATATTGTTAAATGGTGATTTAGGCGTAGGAAAAACTGTTTTTACCAAAGGCTTTGGAAAAGGTCTTGGGATTGAGGAGCCGATCAGCAGTCCCACTTTTACGATCATGCAGATTTATGAGCAGGGGAGATTGCCTCTGTATCATTTTGATGTATACCGGATCGCAGATCCGGAGGAAATGGATGAGATTGGCTATGAGGATTACTTCTTCGGGAAGGGAGTCTGTCTGATTGAGTGGGCGTCTCTGATTGAAGAACTGATCCCGGAGCATGTGACAGAGATTCAGATAGAAAAAGTACTTGAAAAAGGATTTGATTACAGAAAAATCACTATAGTTAAAAGATGACTTAATCAGAAAGGCGTGATAGAAAATGAAAATATTAGGCGTAGACAGCTCCGGGCTGGTAGCATCTGCAGCGATATTGTCCGGGGATGCGATTGTGGCAGAGTTTACAGTCAATAATAAACAGACGCATTCGCAGACATTACTTCCTATGATAAAGGAGGTTGTAGATTATGCCGGGATTCCTTTGGAGGAGCTGGATGCCATAGCAGTGGCAGCTGGACCGGGTTCCTTTACCGGACTCCGGATCGGATCTGCAACAGTAAAGGGACTGGGACTTGTGTTGGACAAGCCGGTCATTCCGGTGCCGACATTAGAGGGGCTTGCTTATCAGCTTGCTGAGGCAGATGGATTTATCTGCCCGGTTATGGATGCAAGGAGAAATCAAGTATATACCGGAGTTTACGAAATGCGGGAAGGAGAGTTGGTCAGTGTTATTGACCAGTGCGCCATGGATATTCACGATCTGTTGAAGGAGTTGGCAAAATATCCCGTTAAGATTCATTTTCTTGGAGACGGCGTGCCGGTTTATGAGGAGATCATCCGGGAGGAGATTGTCAACGAGTATCAGTTTGCACCTTGTCATTTGTCGAGACAGAGGGCGGCGGCTGTAGCGGCACTGGGAGAGCGTTATTATCATCAGGGCAGGATTGAAACAGCGGCAGAGCACCGGCCGGTTTATCTGCGTAAATCCCAGGCGGAACGAGAAAGAGAAGAGAAGTTAAATGCAAATTAAACATATGGACGCAACGGAGATGGCAGAGGCGGCAGCGTTACAGAGAGAAAATTTTGCCCATCCATGGAGTGAGAAAGATTATATGGAACATCTGCAGGATAAGGACAAAATATATCTGACTGCAGTGAAGGATGGCAGGGTTGTTGGAAGCTGTGTGCTCTGGTGTTCCTTTGAAACAGCAGATCTGTGTAACATTGTTGTGGATCCGGCTCACCGCCGGGAGGGGATTGCAGAAGCACTTTTGCATCAGGCATTTCGGGAATGTGCCACTAAAGGTGTAGAGCAGATCCTGCTGGAGGTGCGGGAGAGTAATGCTTCGGCCATAGGACTTTATGATAAATCAGGATTTGATCGGATTTCTGTCCGCAAAAACTATTACCGGGATCCGCAGGAGCATGCCGTGATTATGCAGAAAACATTATAAAGATATTGCATTAGTAGTGTTTTTCTCATTATCTTCCTGTGTTTTCCACTATACAGAAATGATGTGACGGGATATACTTGCTGTAAGAGAAGATAAGGAAGCGGCGATAGCCCGGCTGTGGAAGACTGGAGGATAAAGATGGCAGAAAAAAAATTATTTTGTAATGGTTGTGGACGTATTTTAAAATACGAGAATGATATTTTGAGAGAGGATGTCTTTGAAGGAAAAAAGCAGTGGGGATATTTTTCCAAACGGGATGGAGAAATTCATTCGTTTTTGCTTTGTGAGGACTGTTATGATGAGATGGTGAAGAAATTTGTTATACCGCCAATGGTGACAGAAGCAACGGAGTTGTGATACAATAGTTCACGGGTTCTTTCAGAGATGAGAAGAGGTGGATTATGTTAGATGTATGTTTATTGGGAACCAGCGGAATGATGCCCCTGCCGGGACGATGGCTCACGGCAATGATGACACGTCTGGAGGGCAGTAGTCTTCTGGTGGATTGTGGGGAGGGGACGCAGATCGCCATTCGTGAGAAGGGATGGAGTGTTAATCCCATCGATACGATCTGTTTTACCCACTATCATGGGGATCATATCAGTGGTCTGCCGGGGCTTCTCCTGTCCATGGGCAATTCAGACCGGACCCGTCCGGTTACCATGATCGGTCCCAAGGGACTGGAGAAAACAGTCAATGCATTGCGCGTCATTGCGCCGGGACTTCCCTTTCAGATTGAATTTATAGAGCTCAGCGAGAAAGAGCAGGAGCTGGAAGTGAACGGATATCATATTAAAGCTTTTCGGGTCAATCATAACGTTACCTGTTACGGATATACCATTACCGTACCGCGGGGCGGTAAGTTTCATCCGGAGCTTGCCAAGGCTAATGAGGTTCCATTAAAGTTGTGGAGCCGCCTGCAGAAGGGAGAAACCATAGAGCAGGAGGGAAGGGTTTATACTCCGGATATGGTCATCGGACCGGCCAGAAAAGGCATTAAGCTTACATATTGTACGGATACAAGGCCTGTGGACATTATCGCAGAGAATGCATTGGAGTCCGATTTGTTCATCTGTGAGGGGATGTACGGAGATCACGACAAACAGAAAAAAGCAGCAGAATTTAAGCACATGACAATGTACGAGGCAGCAAGACTTGCAAAAAAGGCAGAGGTACGGGAAATGTGGCTGACACATTACAGTCCGTCGATGCTTCATCCGGAGGATTATATGAAGGAAGTCAAAAAGATCTTTCCGGATGCGCATGCCGCAAGAGACAAGTGGAGTAAAACTCTTGATTTCGTTGATGAAGAGGAGGAGAGGTGACGATCATGGACAAAATGACAAAAAAGATTCTGACGGTGTTTGTCGTTGTTGTTGTGGCAGCATTGGCAATCTTTATCGGTGTTCGTGCTTATCAGCAGAAGGAAGCAGAGGAAAAGGCAGAGGCAAGCCTTCCAAAGACAGAGGTGGGCAAGCTTCTGGCAAAGGATCTGGATCTGGAATATCCGGGGACGCCAACGGAAGTTGTGAAGCTTTTCTGGCGTATCAACAAATGCCTGTACAATACTAATATGAAAGAGAAAGATCAAAAGGCATTATTTCAGCAGCTTCGTCGGCTGTATGATGATGAATTCCTGGGACAGAAGGGAAATTCAGAGGAAGATATGTATCAGTCCTTAAAAAAGGATATTAAGAAATTCGACGATTCCAAAAATCATATTTCTTCCTATATTGTACAGGAGGACGATCAGGTTCAATATGCAGAGGTCAAGGGAAAAGAAGAAGCTACCTTGGTTGCTTCCGTACTGGAGACCTCCAAAAAGTCAAAAACCACAGAATCCTATGCAAAATATATCTGCCGCAAGGACAGCAAGGAACACTGGAAGATCCTTGGCTGGCAGCAGATCACAGCGGAGGAAGCGGAAAAGCAGTAAAAATGAAATTGAAAGAGGGAGAAGAAGGGATGTGGTGTCATCCTTTCTTCTCTGATAATTTATAGGAAATATACGCGAGAAAGGCTTGGATAGAATCATGGAAAAAGATATACTGATATTGGGAATTGAGAGCTCCTGCGATGAGACGGCAGCCTCCGTAGTAAAAAACGGAAGGACCGTTATGTCCAATGTGATCTCTTCCCAGATCGATATTCATACATTATATGGAGGCGTAGTGCCGGAGATTGCTTCCCGTAAGCATGTGGAGAGGATCAATCAGGTGATCGGGCAGGCACTGAAGGATGCCGGGGTTACGCTTAGCGAGATTGATGCGGTCAGTGTTACATATGGTCCGGGACTGGTGGGAGCACTTCTTGTCGGTGTCGGTGCGGCCAAGGCAATTGCCTATGCGGCAGGAAAGCCTCTGGTGGGTGTGCATCATATTGAGGGGCATATTGCGGCAAATTATCTGGAGCATCCGGATCTGGAGCCGCCGTTTTTGTGTCTTGTGGTATCCGGAGGTCATACTCATCTGGTCCGTGTATTGGAGTATGGTAAATTTGAAATTATCGGTTATACCCATGATGATGCGGCAGGAGAGGCGTTTGATAAGGTTGCCAGAGCCATTGGTCTGGGATATCCGGGCGGTCCAAAGATTGACAAGCTGGCGGCAAAGGAAGGAAATCCTTATGCCATTGAGTTCCCTCGTGCTAAAATTGACGGCTGTGAGTTTGATTTCAGCTTTTCCGGCGTGAAATCAGCGGTTTTAAATTATCTGAACGGATGTGAGATGAAGGGCATCGAAGTAAATAGAGCGGATGTGGCAGCATCCTTCCAGCAGGCGGTAGTTGATGTGCTGGTGGGAAGGGCCGTGGGAGCCGCCAAAAAGCTTGGGGAGAAACGAATTGCCGTGGCCGGTGGTGTAGCTTCCAATTCGGCACTCCGCGCTGCGATGAAACAGGCATGCGATGAGGCGGGACTGGGACTTTGCTATCCGTCTCCGATTTATTGTACAGACAATGCGGCAATGATCGCTTCCCAGGGATATTATGAGTATATGGCAGGGACACGTCATGGTCTGGATCTGAATGCAGTACCGAATCTGAAGATCGGTCAAAGATGAAAAAATATCAATTAAAAAACTTTATAGAAAAATAATTTCATTATCTGCAAATCTATGTTATACTATACTCACAAACAACTGACAAGATAAGGAGAGAAAAAATGTTTGCAGATGAAAATGTGATTCGAATCAAGCATGATGTACTTTATGAGGTGGCAAAGCTGGCCTTTGAGGGCACTCTGGAGGAGGAAAGAGATCACCTGCCACGTAAGATGATACCTGGACCAACACCGCAGTTCCGTTGCTGCGTCTATAAAGAACGTGAGATTATCCGTCAGCGTATTCGTCTGGCAGAGGGAAAAGCTCCTGGTCCGGAGGACAATGGAAATGTTGTACAGGTTATTTCTTCCGCATGTGAGGACTGTCCGATTTCCAGTTATGTTGTAACGGACAACTGTCAGAATTGTCTGGGTAAGGCATGTGTGAATGCATGTAAGTTCGGTGCCATCAGTCCCGGAGAGAAGCGTTCCCACATTGATGCCAATAAATGTAAAGAGTGCGGTATGTGTGCCAAGGCATGTCCTTACAATGCTATCGCTCATCTGAAGCGTCCATGTAAGTTTGCATGTCCGGTAGATGCCATTACATACAATGATCTTGGTATTTCCGTAATTGATGAGAGCAAGTGTATCCGCTGTGGTCACTGTATCCACAAATGTCCATTTGGTGCGATCGGTTCCAAGACATTTATTCTGGATGTGATCGGTGCACTGAAAGCGGGCAAGAAGGTCTATGGTATGGTAGCCCCTGCGACAGAGGGACAGTTTGGTCCTGACATTACCATGGAGAGCTGGAAGATCGCACTGCAGAAGGTTGGCTTTGCAGACATGATCGAGGTTGGTCTCGGTGGAGATATGACTACACAGAGCGAGGCTGAAGAGTGGCTGGAAGCATATCATGCAGGTGAGAAGAAAACCACATCCTGCTGTCCGGCATTTGTTAATATGATCCGTAAGCATTATCCGGAGCAGGCAGATCTGATCTCCACTACAGTTTCACCGATGTGTATGATCTCCAGAATGCTTAAGGCAAAGGAGCCGGACTGCTATACCGTATTTATCGGACCATGTATCGGTAAAAAGTCAGAGGTAGTAGATCAGCAGATCGAGGGCAATGCAGATGCTGTTCTTACTTATAGTGAGATCCGTGCCATCATGAAGGCAAAGGATGTTGAGCTGGAGCCGGCTCCAAACGAGTATCAGGAGTCAAGCGCTTATGGCAAGCGTTATGGTAATGCCGGTGGTGTGACTGCTTCCGTACTGGAATATATGAAGGAGACAGATCAGGAAGTAGATGCCAAGGTATTTAAGGCAAACGGAGCCATGGAATGTAAAAAGGCTATGCTTCTGCTGAAAGCAGGCAGACTTCCGGAGGACTTCGTAGAGGGTATGATCTGCGAGGGCGGCTGTGTGGGCGGTCCAAGTGGTTATGCTGATCCGATGAAGACGAAGAAGGTTCGTGATAAGCTGATCGATGAGGCTGATGACAGAAGTATCACAGGCAATCTTAAAAATTATGATCTGAGTGCATTTGAGCAGCATCGCTAATCAACAGAATAGATAAAATGATATCAGGGAATGTTTCACTCCAAAGGAATGAGACATTCCCTTAATTTTTTCTTTTATGTATTGACATATGAAAAAGATTTGGTACAATATAATCAAACATATGAATGATTGTTCATATGATGAAAAGAAAAAACATATATATTTGAAAGGATGGAGATAATTATGAAGAAGACTTACAAGATTGATGTTGACTGTGCAAACTGTGCAAATAAGATGGAAGAGGCTGCGAAGGCTACAGATGGTGTAAGGGATGCCGTTGTGAACTTTATGACACTAAAGATGTCTGTTGATTTTGAGGAGGGTGCTGAGCCAAAGACCGTAATGCAGGATGTATTAAAAAATTGTAAGAAAGTAGAAGATGACTGCGAAATTTTCCTGTAATCGCTGCTAAAAAGCACGGTCGATAGGAAGGAGCGTGAAGCTATGACAAAGAAACAAAAAAAGGCCATGATCCGTATTATCATAGCGGTTGTATTGGTGGGACTGATCTCTTTGCTGCCGGTAAAAGGATATATCAGGTTTGCTTTATTTATGATTCCGTATCTGGTGATCGGTTATGATATCCTGCGCAAGGCGGTGAAGGGTATTATGAACCGTCAGGTGTTTGATGAGAACTTTTTGATGGCAGTGGCAACGATTGGAGCAATCGCACTGGGAGACTATACCGAGGGCGTTGCCGTAATGATCTTTTATCAGATCGGAGAGTTGTTCCAGAGCTATGCGGTAGGCAAAAGCCGTCGCAACATCAGCGAATTGATGGATATCCGTCCGGATTATGCCAATGTGGAAACGGAGAACGGGGAGCTGGAGCAGGTTGATCCGGATGAGGTGGAGATCGGCAGTGTGATCGTGGTGCAGCCGGGAGAAAAGGTACCGATCGATGGTGTGATCATCGAAGGAAAAAGTACCTTAAATACCAGTGCACTGACCGGAGAAAGCCTTCCGCGGGAGGCAGAGGTTAATGATGAGATCGTCAGTGGCTGCATTAATATGACAGGAGTGCTACGGATTAAAACCACCAAAGAGTTTGGGGAGTCTACTGTTTCTAAGATTCTGGATATGGTGGAGAATGCCAGCTCCAGAAAGTCCCGTTCTGAGAACTTTATCTCGAAATTTGCCCATTATTATACACCGATCGTATGTTATTGTGCGGCGGCACTGGCAGTGCTTCCTCCGTTAGTAAGTATTCTGTTTTTGCATATTGCGCCGGATTGGGGCGAGTGGATCTTCCGTGCATTGACATTTCTGGTTATTAGTTGTCCGTGTGCGCTGGTTATCAGTATTCCTCTCAGTTTCTTTGCGGGAATCGGTGGAGCAAGCCGTTCCGGTGTACTGGTAAAGGGCTCTAATTATATGGAGACACTGGCACAGACCAGCTGTGTTGTATTTGATAAGACAGGAACTCTGACACAGGGCGTATTTGCGGTATCCTCTATCTATCCGGAGGGAATGAGTGAGGATCAGCTTCTGGAATATGCCGCACTGGCAGAGAGCTATTCCAGCCATCCTATCAGCCGCAGTCTGCAGAAGGCTTATGGAAAGGGCATTGATAAGAACCGCATTGCGGATGTGGAAGAGATCAGCGGCAATGGTGTAAAGGCTGCGATTGACGGAAAAGAAGTATCCGTTGGTAACGATAAGCTTATGAAAAAGCTTGGTGTTTCCTATAAGGAATTAAATGAAGTCGGAACCGTTGTTTATGTGGCAGTGGATCAGATCTTTGCGGGAAGTATTCTGATCTCTGACCAGCCAAAGCCGACAGCGGCAGCAGCGATCAAGGCATTGAATAAAGCCGGAATCCGCAAGACCGTGATGCTCACCGGTGACCGCCGCAATGTGGCAGAGCATGTGGCAAAAGAGTTGGGCATTTCAGAATATTATGCGGAGCTGCTTCCGGCAGATAAGGTGAGCGGTGTCGAGAAGCTTCTTGCCGGGCAGCGCTCCAGGGAAAAACTTGCGTTTGTCGGAGATGGCATCAACGACGCGCCGGTGCTTTCCCGAGCGGATATCGGTATCGCTATGGGAGCCATGGGGTCTGATGCTGCGATTGAAGCCGCAGATATCGTATTGATGGATGATGATCCCATGAAGATTGCCAAGGCGATCAAGATTGCCAGAAAATGTATCCGTATTGTATACGAAAATATTTATTTTGCGATTGGAATTAAGGTGATCTGTCTGATCCTGGGTGCCCTGGGTATTGCCAATATGTGGGCCGCAATCTTTGCCGACGTGGGAGTTATGGTGATCGCAGTATTGAATGCCATCCGGGCATTATCGGTCAAAAGACTATAAAAGACGATAGGAAGAACATGTCTTGACATCCCTCTCCGATTCCTACATACTAATAGTAATTGGCTTTTATCATATGTGGGAACGGAGGGGGATTTGTATATTATGAAACATGAACATATTACATTGGACTGTTGTGACAGTATTGAGGTGCATCAGGAATTGTTAAATATAGTAAATGAAAAGCTGCCGCCGGAGGAAGTATTATATGATCTGGCAGAGCTGTTTAAAGTGTTTGGAGATTCTACCAGGATCCGGATATTATTTGTTCTCTTTGAAGCAGAGGTATGCGTATGCGATCTGGCAGCGGCATTAAATATGACCCAGTCAGCCGTTTCTCATCAGCTTCGCATTTTAAAACAAAATAAACTGGTCAGGAGCCGCAGGGAAGGAAAGTCCGTTTTCTATTCTCTTGCAGATGCCCATGTCCGGGCGATTATCAATCAGGGACTGGAGCATGTGGAGGAGGAGTAGTGCGAAAAATACTTCTAAGACTGCAGAATGCAGTCAAGAAGTATTTTTCGCACAGGAAAAACGCCGATACGGCGTTTTTCTGTAAGAATGGATGCTTGAAGGAGTAATGAGATGGAAACAGATAATCTGGAAAAATTAAAAAAATGTCCGATCGGAGTATTTGATTCCGGTATGGGCGGGATCAGTGTACTTCGGGAATTGGTCAAAGTAATGCCGGAGGAGGATTATATCTATTTCGGGGATTCTGCTAATGCGCCTTACGGTACGAAGCCCACGGAGGTGATCCGGGAGCTGACGATCCGCCATGTGGAGGAGCTGATGGCGCAGGGTGCCAAGGGAATCGTGGTGGCTTGCAATACGGCAACCAGTGCAGCAGTTGCAGTACTTCGCAAAATGTATCCGGAGCTTCCGCTGGTAGGGATTGAACCGGCGATCAAACCGGCGGCGGTTCAAAAGCCGGGAGCCAGGATCGTGGTTATGGCAACGCCTATGACGATCCGCCAGGAGAAATTTCGCAAACTGATGGCGCGTTATGAGGATCAGATCCGTATTGTGCCTCTGCCTTGTCCGGGGCTGATGGAGTTTGTGGAACGGGGAGATCTGGCAGGAGAGGATCTGCGTACATATTTGCAGGAGCTCCTGCAAAAGGTTTCACAGGAACCTATTGACGGTATTGTGCTGGGGTGTACACATTATCCGTTTGTGAGAAAAATGATACAGGAAATTGCGGGAGAAGGGGTAACCATTTATGATGGTGGTCCGGGAACCGCCAGAGAAATGCGGAGACGTCTTGCACAAAAGAACCTGCTGAATCCCAAGCAGGAGGAGGGGACAGTGACATTTTTTAACAGCCGCAAGACAAAACAGGAAATGGAACTTTGTCAGATGTTATTTCACAGCGGGCGATAGAAAAGACCGGAAAGGGAAGAAATCCTTTTCCGGTCTTTTGACGTGTCAATAAAATATCGCTTACGGTTAATCAGATCTTTTGGATCTGTCAGATACGATCACGCGGCATGTGGCGGTATTGCCATTTTGGATCGTCGCTGTGATGACTGCGATACCGGGAGCTTTGGCTACGATCTTCTGAGCGGCATTCACTCTGGCAATCTTTGGGTCAGAGGAGGAAAACACAGGAACTTCGGTTGTGATACTTGGCCGCAGCGTGACCCGGACTTTTCTTTTGGTGTTTGGTGCCATGCGGCGCTGCCGGCGGTTGAACTGTATGCTGGAAGCCTTTGGACTCACGGTAACCTTACAGGTAAGGGTGGTAGCGGTGCTATTAAAGAAAAGAAATCCTTTTTCTTTGATCTTAACTGTTATTGTGGCATTACCCACGGTCTCTCCGGTGCATTTGCAGCTGATGCTGTCATCCTCCGGTTCGACAGAGACCACATCACTGGAGCTGCTTTTGAAGGTAACACTTTCTTCCGTGGTACCGTTTACGGTAAGAATAAAACTGTCTCCCAGCAGCAGGTCAGAGGTGGTCATATTTAAGGTGTAAGGGGCTTGAGCCTCTTTTTTTCTGCTGCGGTTTTTTTGGGTGGATGCAGATGCGGTATCCGTCATAAGAGAAAAAAGCAGCAGAAAAACAATTGCCGGATATGTTATTTTTCTACGCATAATAAAACCATACCTTTCTAAATGAAAATCAATATATATATGTTATACATTGTGCTTATATTAACAGCATATGGGATAACCGTGGCAAAATCATGTCATCTTTTGAAAAAAATTGCCATAATTTTTCCGTATTTTTATGGTAAACTATGTATAAATGCTACATGCAGAAGAAAATCTGGTGAAAGGAAGGGAGAAATTATGCAGTACATATTAATTGCAGATGATAATAAAGACATTACTGACATTTTAGCCGCATATGTACAAAAGGAAGGATATGAGCCGGTCATTGCTAAGGATGGTTTGGAGACGGAGCGGTTTTTTGAGGAATATCAGCCCGTAGCAATTCTGTTGGATGTGATGATGCCCCTCAAGGATGGATATGAGGTATGCCGGTCGATCCGCAGGGAGTCCAGTGTACCGATCATACTGATCACAGCCAGAGGCGAGGATTATGATAAGATCATGGGACTGGATATCGGCGCAGATGATTACATTGTAAAGCCGTTCAGTCCGGGGGAGGTTATGGCACGTCTGCGGGCAGTTCTCAGGAGAATTACGCCGCCTCAGGAGACAAAGGAACAAGAGGGCATAATCCGCATTAAAAATCTTTACATCAATCTGGAGGAATATACCTTTAAGGTGAATGATCAGAGAATACCTCTGACCAAAAAGGAGATTGAGACGATGTGGACGCTGGCAAGTCATCCGAATAAAGTATTTACAAGGGATAATCTGCTGGATAGCCTTTGGGGATATGATTATTACGGGGATAGCCGTACCGTT
Organism: Jutongia huaianensis; assembly: GCF_014384985.1. GTDB lineage: Bacteria > Bacillota > Clostridia > Lachnospirales > Lachnospiraceae > Jutongia > Jutongia huaianensis. The sequence continues at coordinate 415,199 of NZ_JACRSX010000001.1, read as the reverse complement.
GACTCCCATATTAAACGTCTCCGGTCAAAGTTAGATTCTGTGGATCATCCGGATTGGGGAATTAAGACAATCTGGGGCGTAGGGTATAAATTTGAGGTTGATGGTCTGGATTAAGGAAAATGGAGTGAAAGATGAAGCGTTTGATGCATATGTTTCGCAGAAATGATATTATCGTGCGGATCTATCTGTCATTTGTAGTGGTACTGGCATTGACAGTGACTCTGATCGGTGTGATCTTTCTGAAATTATATGAAAATAATTATATGCGTTCTTATACAGAGACTCTCAGCCGGCAGGGGGAGGTAATTGCCAAAAGAGTGGGGAAACTGGCCCGCAAAGAAAAAATGGACCGCTTTTCCAAATATGCTGCTGATATTGATGAATTGCAGAGAGCCGATGAGATTGACGTGTGGATCGTCAGTAATGACAAAGCATCCCGGCCGCTGACGGAGAATTATACCAATGCCGATACTGCAAGTCTGACCGATGAAATGTATGATGTCCTGGAGCAGGCATTTCAGGGAGAAAAGGCGTACAATTCCAATTTTGATAAGATATATGGTATGGTAATCCTGCGAATCGCAATTCCTGTCTATATTGATAAGGCGTCCGGAGAAGTTGCCGGGGCCGTTATGATGGTCAGTATGCTGGACCGGCAAAAGATGGGAGTGCGTCAGGGAAAGTATCTTTTGACACTTAGTGCTGCTATGGCACTTCTTATATCGTATATTATAGCGTTGGGAGCATCGAAATATTTGTCCCGTCCTCTGGCACGGATTCGAAAAGACATTCTGCGGCTTGTGGACGGAGATTACAGTGAACAGCATATTGTACGGCGTGACACACAGATGGGGCAGTTGGAAAGTGCATTGGATGAGCTGGCAGGCCGCCTGCGGCAGATCAATGAGGAACGGGATAATCTGGACCGGGTGCGTCAGGACTTTTTTGCAAATGTATCTCATGAGCTGAGGACTCCCATTACGGTGTTGCGGGGATATTCCGAGTCTCTGGCGGACGGTGTGGTATCAGGGAAACAGCAGGAGCAGGAATATTATCAGCGTATGGTGCAGGAATGCCAGGGGATGGAACGACTCGTAGGGGATCTTTTTATCTTATCTAAAATGCAGAATCCGGAGTTTCAGATTGAAAAGGAACCTGTCAGTCTGATCCAGATCTTCAGTGATGTGGTTCGTCACGGACATGTGCTGGGGCAGGATAAGAAGATTCAATTTCAGGTGGAGATGCCGGAAAATGAGCCTTGCTTGATCCTGGGGGATTATGACCGGCTTCGCCAGATGTTTCTGATCATTGTAGACAATGCCGTGAAGTTTTCCGATGAAAATGGTGTGATCGAGATATCGATGGAAAGGCAGCAGGAAAAGGATTGGGTGCGTTTATGGATTCAGATCCGGGATTATGGCATTGGAATTTCAGAGGAGCAGCTTCCGTGTATTTTCGAAAAATTTTATACCTCAAAGCTGCGGCAGAATCAGAATGGAACAGGGCTTGGACTGATGATCGCCAAACAAATAGCCCTCCGCCATGGGGGTGACATTTCTGTGGAAAGCCAGCCGGGCGAAGGGACTACATTTTACTTTTCTTTTACCGAGTGTTCGGTGGAAGATGCGGAAGCATTATAAACAGGTGCACATAGCGTCAAGAGTATGTGAAAGATCCTCCGGAGTATGTGCCAGGGACAGAAACATTGCTTCGAACTGGGCCGGAGCAATATAAATGCCATGATCGAGCATCCGGTTACAGTAACGGGCATAGGCTGTTACGTCAGAGGTTTTTGCACTGGCGTAATCGGTGACCGGCTGCCCGGTGAAGAACAGGCTTCCGATGGAACCGACATGATTTACCTGCCACGGGAGATTCTTCTCAAGAAGGATCTCCTTTATTTTATTGAAAAATTTGTCGGAGGTATCGTTTAACAGGGTGTAGTATTCCGGGTGATCCCGGAGAAGGGTGAGCTGGGTAATACCGGCGGCCATTGCAACCGGATTGCCGCTTAATGTGCCTGCCTGATATACATTACCAACCGGGGAAACCTGTTCCATAATATCCCGGCGTCCACCGTATGCTCCCACCGGCATACCGGCACCAATGATCTTGCCGAAGGTAGTCAGATCCGGTGTGATCCCATAATAGCCCTGTGCACCGGAAAGGGAAAGACGGAAGCCGGTGATCACTTCGTCAAAGATCAGCAGGCTGTCGTATTCGTTGCAGATATCCCGCAGACTTTGAAGGAATCCAGGAGCCGGAGGAACAACACCCATATTAGCACCAACCGGTTCTACGATAATTGCCGCAATCTGCTCTCCAAACTGTTTAAAGAGAGTGCGGACGCTGTCCGTATTATTGTACTCTGCGGTGAGGGTATCCTTGGTGACGGATGCAGGAACACCGGAACTGTCCGGAACTCCTGCTGTCATTACACCGGACCCGGCCTTGACCAGAAGACCGTCGGAATGGCCGTGATAACAGCCGGTAAACTTAATGATCTTATCCCGGCCGGTATATCCTCTGGCAACGCGGATGGCACTCATCACAGCTTCCGTGCCGGAATTGACCATGCGGATCATATCGATCGAGGGAACAATATCGCAGATCAGTTTTGCCATGGTAACTTCCTGTCTGGTTGCAGCACCAAAGCTTAAGCCTTTCGTGCATGCTTCCAGTACGGCGGATAAGATGGAGGGATGATTGTGTCCAAGGATCATAGGCCCCCAGGAACCGATAAAATCAATATAGCGGTTCCCATCCTCATCCCACATATAAGCTTTGTCTGCCTTGGTGATAAAACGCGGCGTGCTGCCAATGGAACCAAAGGCCCGGACCGGAGAATTGACTCCTCCCGGAATATATTTGACGGCTTCCTGAAAAAGTGTTTCTGATTGTGTCATAGCTTGCTGCCTCCCTTATTAAACTTCAATTTCAAAAAATATATATTGCATTTGTCCGGTATTATCTTTGTTGTCAATATAATTATTTCCTACAGTAATGGAGCCGTGATATTTATCTACAAGGGATTTCAGAACATTGAGTCCAAGCCCGTGACCGGCAAAGTTCTTTTTGCTTGTATATCGCGGAGAAAAAATATCGTGGACAAATTTTCCGGTGACCAGTGGTCCGGGATTTTCCACTGTGATGAAAAACGGATTGTCAGAGCCGGATTGTTTTCCCAGTGTAATATATATGGTGTCATTTATCTGAGAAGCCTCGAGTGCATTATCAATTAGAATGCCGACAATATCTACTATTTCTGTATCTGAGCAGGGACTGTGATAATGATAATCATTTACTTTGACCACTATATTCTTGTCCGTTGATTTGGCTTCCTGAAATTTACAGTACAACAGACTTGCAAGAAGTTTGTTTTTAATATGCAGAAAGGAATAAGATTCATTATCTACAACAATTTCGTTGAAATTGGAATAGTTTTTCAATGCCATGGAGAGGGAATCATAGTCATTATAGGAATCGGCCAGATGCACCAGAGAAGCAATCTGGTTATTGTAAAGATGCTGCTGCTTCTGAATATTTTCGATCATATCATTCAGGATAGGCATATATGTTTCGTAGTCCCGGATCGCCTGTTTCCGCCTTTGGTCGGAAAAACTCTGCAAAATGATCAATACACCGAGAAAAGAAAAAATAAGAATGGATGCAACGGTAGGCATTAAAAGACCGAGACTGATCTTATCATATCGTAAACTGATTGCTGAGAGAATGACTAATATCAGAAGGACTGCCAGAGAAGAGGAATAGGAAATATTTTCCAGACGGTTCATCCATTTTCGCATAGGAAGAAAACGAAGCACCGGAATCAGCAGCAGGCAGCCAAAGACAACGACTGACAGAGATACAGGATCATTATAACCATTGACATTGCATGGAATGTGCAGCAGGTTATAGAGCACGATAAAAAAGACCTGACAGATTGTTTCGATCAGATAACCGCAGATAACCACATTCAGACACTGGCTGATAGGCTTGGAGGTATTAAAATAAACAAATAAAAAGTACACACACAATATCAGAAAGAGACCGATCACAATCCAGTCGTCATCATGTAATTGAATGGTGATGGTGAGCCAGTACATCAGAAAAAAACTGATACATGTTGACCACAGATGCTTTTTTTGTTGTGAAAGCTCACCGGTCAGATAGAGCATACAGATGGCATATGCGCCACTCTGGAAAATGTTAGCAATAAAATATGGAATATAATCCAGCACAATTAACTCCCCCTTTTTGTGGAATGGTTATTCGAGATGAAAATCTTTCCCGTAAGGAATGTCATCATTTATTTCTTTAATATGAAGAGTTCTTTCCTTTGGATTGACAGAATGAATATATTTTGTGTTTACCAAAAATGATTTATGACAACGTTCAAAGTGGTCCGGCAGAATTTCATTCAGAGACTTCATGGTATATTGCCGGGAACAGACCTCACCATGCTTTGTGGAAAAAAGCATATTTCTGCCAAAGGCCTGAATAAAATAAATATCGTCTGTATTTAGCTTCATAAAAATGCTATCTGCTGTCTTTAATCGGATGGAACAATTTGTTTTTAAGATCTGATCAAGCTGAAAAAAGACATCCTCCCGGCGGAATGGTTTTAAAAGATATGCATAGCAATGAAGCTGATTTAATGCTTCGTATACATAATGAGGAAAGCTTGTTGTAAAAATAACCGGTGTATCTCTGTGGAAAGAGCTTTCAGATATATATTTTGCAAACGATAATCCGTCTGTATTTTCTGTTGTTTCATCCAGCGCAATATCAATAAAAAATGCGGTATAATGAATGGAATCATTAAGCTGGGCCATAGCGGTGGCCAGATCGGATGTCACAATACAGTTTAACTTGAGTGGATATTGTCCAATCATATCCACCAGATTCTGAGCAAATAGTTTATTATCTTCTAATATGAATACAGATGGGTTCATTTGTAAAATCTCCTGTTTAAAAGGTTTATTTTGTATTGTATTGTACCACTTTATGAACATGATAGGCAATCATTTACCGGGTGATTTGAAAAAAAATGTGAAAAAAACATATTTTACGAAAATGATTTCATAACCAAAAACAGGCATTTCATGACAAAATGGTAGAAATATGAAAAAAGCCGTGATAATATGTTGAATAACGGGTGACGAGAGAAAGGGAAACAAATGAAGGCAGGAAATGTCGTATGATATTTTCCAAGGGAGTAGAGAGTGTTAAATATATAACGGGTTCGGATCGGACAACAGGAGCCCGGTGTATAGGATGGCACAAAGAACCGCCAGATAGACAAATGTCTATCTGGCGGTTCTTTGTATGTACAGAGCTTCCGGGTATAGATTTCTCGATGGAAAGGTGATATATTACTAATGATTACCGGGTGGAGGAAATCGGATAAAATGAAGAGGTGACATATGGATATTACGATGGTTGGCATAGATTACAGAGACGCCGGACTGGATATCAGAGAAAAATTCAGCTATACCAAAAGGGAACAGGAGGAAACCATAAAGCATTTGAAGCAGTTGGAAGGAATTTCGGGCTGCGTTCTGTTGTCAACATGTAACAGGACAGAACTCGTGTTGTCATATACGGAGGAATGGAATCAGGATGAGAAAAAATTGTTTTGTGGGTTAAAAGCACTGGAGCCGGAGCAATATGCACAATATCTCCATATACGTCATGGGATGGAGGCAGTACAGGATCTGTTTGCACTGGCAGGAGGCTTGAAATCCCAGATTCTGGGAGAGGATCAGATACTGACGCAGATGAAGGATGCCGCAGATTTCTCCAGGCAGCTTTTTGGGACAGACAAGATATTGGAAACATTGTTCCGGATGGCGGTAACGGCAGGAAAGGAAGTCAAAACAAAGATTGTACTTCCGTCATCGAATCACTCTGCACCGTTGGCGGCGATCGCAGGTCTGGAACGGGATGGAGCCTCTTTTCGGGAGCAAAAATGTCTGGTGATCGGGAATGGTGTGATGGGACGATTAACGGCTCAGCTTCTGCTGGACCGGGGCGCGGATGTGACGGTGACCATACGTCAGTACCGCAGCGGAATTGTGGATGTTCCTCGGGCAGCCGGGAGAATTGATTACTCGAAGCGTTATGAAAAAATGCCGGAATGCAGATATATCTTTTCAGCAACGGCCAGTCCCAATACGACGATCACATTGGAAAAACTGCCGGTAGAACAATTGCAACAGGATACGGTTTTTGTGGATCTGGCGGTGCCACGGGATATTCAGGAAGAAATCGGAACACTGTCAGGGATTACGTTATATGATATTGACGATTTTGGAGCGGAGCTTCCGGAGGAGGCGAAGCAGTCCTTAGCTGCTGCAAGGAAGCTTTTGCAAGAGAAGACACAGGAATTTCAGAGCTGGTATGATGCCAGGGATGTTGTTCCTATGCTGTTAAAGATCAGTGAGAAGGCATCGGAGGATGTTATGGCGAGAGTGACCGGACAATTTCGGAAAAATCTGCCGGTCTTGCAGAAAAATGTGGAAGAAGCAGATCAGGCAGCAGCCGAAGAAATTGTCCGAAAATCGGTACAGAAGGTCGTGAATAAACTAATGTTTTCTGTGAGAGACTCGGTGGACGTGTCCACGTTCCGGGACTGTGTGGATGCAATGTCAGACTTGTATAACGAGGAGCCGGAGGGAGAAAAAGACGGATCCCGTTAAACAAAATTGTGCCGGAACGACAGGTAATTATGTTTGAAGAGCCTGATAAATGGAAACAGGTATAGAAGGATATATGTGACAGAGCGTATGGAGGACAGGATTATGAGGACAATACGGATCGGAAGCCGGGAAAGCAGGCTGGCGGTAGTGCAGTCGGAACTGGTGCAAAGGTATCTGCAGGAGCAGGGAATTGATGCTCCGATCATTACAATGAAAACTACAGGTGATAAAATTCTTGACAGAACGCTGGATCAGGTAGGAGGAAAAGGGCTGTTTGTTAAGGAGCTGGACGCAGCACTTCTTGACGGACGAAGTGACATTTCCGTTCACAGTCTGAAGGATGTGCCGGCAGAGGAGAATCCCAGGCTGCCTCTGATCGGCTATTCGGACCGGGAGGATCCGAGAGATGTGCTGGTTCTGCCAGAGGGAGAGACAAAATTAAATGAGAAGCTTCCCATTGGCTGTTCCAGCCGGAGGAGAGTTCTTCAGGCGCAAAAGCTGTATCCGCGGATGGGCTTTCGCAGTGTGCGGGGAAATGTGCTCACAAGGTTGAAGAAACTGGATGATGGAGAGTACAGTGCATTGATCCTGGCGGCAGCAGGCTTAAAAAGACTGGGACTTGCGGATCGGATTTCCAGATATTTTACGACAGAGGAGATCATTCCATGTGCCGGACAGGGTGTTTTGGCATTGCAGGGCCGCAAAGGTTTTGATTGTGCAATATTGAACGGATATGTGAATAAAGAGTCTGAAATTGTCGTGAAATGTGAACGAAGCTTTATCCGTGCCGTGGGGGGAGAATGTTCTTCTCCGGTGGCAGCGCATGCAGTCATTCAGGAGGGAGAGCTTTTTCTGCGGGCAATGTACAGTAAGGGAACCGGAGAAATGGGATATGTGACCGGAGAGAGGAAGGGACCGGTACATGATCCGTCCGGAGTAGCAAAAGCTCTCGCACAGCAGTTAATGGAGCAGTTTGAGCAGGAGAAGGGATGAAAAGAAAGAGGCGGTATTAAAGAAAAGCCGGCGAAAGAAATAGAATAACCGGGATTGGAAAAGAGATGGAACCGGGACTGCAAAGGTTTTAGGATAAGGAGGAAAAGATGGCGAAGGGAAAGGTTTGGCTGGTGGGAGCCGGTCCGGGAGATGCAGAGCTTTTAACAAAAAAAGCAGAGAGAGTATTGAATATGGCGGATGTGATTGTTTATGATGCTTTGGTAGGCCAGGCAATCATTGCCGGACTTCCGGAAACAGCAGAGAAGGTTTATGTTGGAAAACGTTCTTCTCATCATGCGATGTCACAGGAGGAGATCAGCCGTCTTCTTGTTTCTTATGCTGAGAGAGGAAAAAATGTGGTTCGTTTAAAGGGCGGTGATCCCTTTCTTTTTGGCAGGGGAGGAGAAGAGATCGAGGAGCTGCTTGCGGGCGGGATCAATTATGAGGTTGTGCCGGGAATCACTTCGGCACTGGCGGTGCCGGCTTATAACGGAATTCCTGTGACACACCGGGATTATTGTTCTTCCCTTCATATTATTACGGGGCATAAACGCCGGGGGAAGAGTCTGGAGCTGGATTATGAGGCTTTGTGCCGGATGGATGGCACTCTGGTATTTTTAATGGGAGTAGCGTCAACGCCGGAAATCTGTCACGGGCTTATTGCAGCAGGAATGAATCCGCAGATGCCGGCAGCGCTTTTGTCCCAGGGGACGACGGCAGGACAGCAGAAGCTGCTCTCAACGATTTCAGAACTTCCCCGCAGAATGGAGAAGGAAAAGCTTCCGACTCCGGCAATTCTGCTGATTGGAAAGGTCTGTACGCTGGCAGAGGATTTCGGCTGGTATGAGAAGCTTCCTCTGGCGGGGACCAGAGTTGTTCTGACCCGCCCGAAACAGCGGATGTATCGGCTGGCGGAAAAGTTCCGCAGTCTGGGAGCCGAGGTGTTAGAGTTTCCGCCCATACAGATCTGTCCGATAAAACGGACAAATCTGTTCCGGGCTTTGGCGCAGATTGAGACATATCAGTGGCTTGTATTTACCAGTCCATCCGGTATTGATGTATTCTTTGAACAATGCGCCGAAGTAAAATTTGATATTCGAAGGTTATCCAACCTGAAAATTGCAGTGATTGGATCGGGGACTGCCAGACAATTGGAGCGGCATGGCATTTATGCGGATCTCATCCCGGAGGAATATTCGGCAGCGGCATTGGGCGAGGCACTGGCGAAGAAGGCCGGTAAACAGGATCACATACTTATCGCCAGAGCAGAGGAGGGATCACCGGATCTGCTGGCAAGGCTCCAAAAGGATGTCTGTCATCCGGTAGACGATATTGCAATCTACCGTACGGAAGCAGTAGACCGTACCTTGGAAAATGTGGGACGGGACAGGCCGGTACTTGAGGGGCTTGCGATGGATGAACGTGCAGTTTTTGTGTTTACCAGTGCGTCCACGGTACGGGGGACGGTGGAAAATATATCTCTGGAGGCGTGCGCACGGATGCGGGCCGTCTGCATCGGCGAACAGACGGCAAGGGAAGCCGGACGGTATGGGATTGCGGTGCAGGTGGCACGACAGGCAGACGAGGAGTCGCTGGTAGAGGCTGTGGTAGAACGGGCAGCGGTCAGGGAAAAGTAATAGAGAAAAGAAAAAACCTAGAGCTGGCACTCTAGGCTTTTTGTGATTCACTTGGAATCATAATTGCATTTCTTAGCTAAAATTATATTACTATTATTTTATTAAAAATGCAACCCTAATCTTGAATCGAACATATTTTCGTGTTATTATGATTAAGCTGTCGACTCTTTCCAGTAGGAAGGGGGTGATACACTTGGAGTACATAATCGCATTTCTTGTCTCTGTATTGGCATCTGTAGCTGGCTACTACATATGCAAATGGCTAGACAGAGACGAATGACAGCACTAGCCTGACGGTGTAGTTCTCCGCGATGAACTTTAGGGTCTTGGAAACTGTGCAATTCCAAGACTCTTTATATTATATATAATAATATAAAGATATATGAAAGAAAAAATTGCACTAGCCCCGGAAATAGTGTTAAAATGCATAGAAATACATTGAAAAGAAGAAAATCATGACAACATTACAGGCATATGACATTCTGGCAATATCACAGGATGCCAGTTTCAAAGAGGTCAAAAAACAATATCGACGGCTGATGCACCGGGTTCATCCGGATTCAGCTGCATTTGATACCGGGGAATATCTGTATACGGCACAGGAGATCAATGAGGCATATGAGACACTTCGCAGGGCAGATCGGGAGACCGATGCACATGCCCAGAAACGAAGCTCACGGAATTCATCGGAAGGAAAAAAGCAGTCTCAAACAGCCTCCCAGACTGCATGGCATGCAAAATATGGACAAAGCCCAAGGAATGCAGAGATGGGCTGGGATGCACCGGCAGGCGCAAATACGTCTTCGATTTCAGGCGGAGCTTGCTTATCTGCTGGCACAGCAGTTTATTGACGGGGCAGAAAGTATGGAGGAATTGCTGACACCTGTAGATGCAGGGAAAGATGCAGAGACCTACTACATTCCCGCAATGCTTGAGGCCGGAGGGACGACAGTGGGACTGCGGACCGGAATGATATTGTATCCGGCGGGAGTACGGGCGCATCGTCTTTATCTGAAAACAAGGACAGGAAAAGAGGCTGGCTATCTGTCTTTTCGGGATGACAGACTTTACCATATTGTAATTCCGTTGCTGGAACAGAAACGTGCGCAGGTTAAGATTGAAGTGTCCCGAAAACAGGACAGAAAAAACACGAGTGGAAAAAGCAAATACAAAAATATTGATTTCTGGATGCGGATTCCAAGGGAGACTACAGGTACATTTCCTGAGAGTATTGACCTTAAGATTGAGAATTTGTTGAAACAATATGAAAGCAGATAAAATATGGGAAATGTTTATCGTTCAAATAATTTTAGAAGAGATTTTTGAGAAAGGAGTTATTTCATGTCTAAAAAACAAACATATTACTTGATTGATTTCGAAAATGTAAATGAAGCGGGACTTTTAAATTCAAAAAATCTGACTGATAATGATCATATTTATATTTTCTCTACGAAAAATGCACCTAAAATAAGTATCAAGACTTTGGCTGCGTTTAATGATATAGATTTTCATTCACATATAATACCTGCGGGAAATCAATCGCTGGATATGCATCTTATTGCATATTTGGGATATTTAATTGGACAAAATAAGGATAGTAAATGTAAATATGTGATTATTAGTAAAGATACGGACTATGACAACTGTATTTCATTTTTGAAGCAATTAACCGATTCTGAAATCAGTAGAAAGTCATCTATGTGTCTGGGGACTCAAGATGATACATCTAAGAAAAAGATTCCTCCCATTCAATCAAATTCAAAGTCAGAACTTAATACAAAGATTCAGCGGGCTATCAGCAAGGCGGGGTATGATAACAATGTAAGTAATACTGTTGCGTCCATTGTTTCAAAATATTATGCAAATGAACATTTTTCCAATGATGTACATAACGAACTTCGAAACATCTACGGTAATTATGCGGATCTTTATAAAATTGTGAAGCCGATTTTGAAATCCGGTGTTGAAAGTACTTCAAAGTCTATATTAGGTAATACACAGAGAAACAGTGTAATTCAAAAAGTTCTCAGCAAGGCAGATTGTGATAATGATACGATTTCGTATGTATCATCACTTGTGTGCAAAAATCATTCATCTGCAAATGCCAAACAAACAATTCATACTGCGTTAGTGGCAAAGTATGGAAAAGGGAAAGGTCTGAATCTTTATAATCATGTAAAAAAATACATATAAAAAGATAAGGGAGAGAGGAATATATGAACCAACTTCAAATGCAAAAAGGCAGACCGAAAAATGGAACAGGAAGAACTGACACAGAGCTTCGTGTGTACGATTTTCTGGATCAGTTAGAGATAGAATATGAGCGGATCGACCATGAGGCTGTGGAGACGATGGAAGACTGCATAGAAATTGATCAGGCACTTGCACCGGCAGTTGTCTGCAAAAATCTCTTTTTGACGAATTCGAAAGAGGATCATTATTATCTGCTGATGATGCTGGGAGATAAGAAATTTCGTTCCTCCGAGGTGGCAGGTCAGATTGGAAGCACCAGATTATCCTTTGCCTCAGCAGAAAGGATGAAGGAGTATCTGGATATCAGGCCCGGTTCCGTCAGCGTGATGGGATTGATAAATGATACAGGGCGCAGGGTAAAGCTTTTGGTGGATGAAGATCTGTTGGCACATGAGCTGTTAGGATGTCATCCATGCGTAAATACATCCAGCCTGCGGTTGAAGACCGGAGATGTGCTGGAACAGTTTGTGCCGGCGACAGGGCACGATTATGTTGTGGTTCATATTGGAAAAGCTGGGGATTTGTGATATAATAACTCCAAAATCCAGATGCTTCGCATCTGTCGCGCAATGCGTTTTAAGATTTTGTCGTTCACAAATTTTGCGCAAGTGAACAAGCTCCCTTGCGTTGCAAATTTGTGATATACTCAGATTTAAAGAAACAGAGACATATGTCCGGCACACAGACAGTCTCTGTGAAAATACCAGAAACGTGTGCAGAAATGAGGATGAAAATGGATATTGTATGTTTAGATTTAGAGGGAGTACTTGTACCGGAGATCTGGATTGCATTTGCAGAGGCAAGTGGGATTCCGGAGTTAAAGAGAACTACGAGAGATGAGCCGGATTATGATAAGCTTATGACATGGCGTCTGGGGATTCTTAAGGAGCATGGTCTGGGACTTAAGGAGATTCAGGACACCATTGCTACGATCGATCCGATTCCGGGAGCAAAGGAGTTTTTGGATGAGCTTCGTTCCATTACACAGGTAATTATCATCAGTGATACATTTACACAGTTTGCAAGCCCTCTGATGAAGAAACTGGGCTGGCCAACAATCTTCTGTAATTCACTGGAGGTTGCACCGGATGGCGAGATCACAGGCTTTAAGATGCGTTGTGAGAAGTCAAAGTACACCACCGTAAAGGCTCTGCAGTCTATTGGTTATGATACAATTGCCAGCGGTGACAGCCACAACGATCTAGGTATGATCGAGGCTAGTAAGGCGGGCTTCTTATTCAAGAGCACTGATCAGATCAAGGCGGATCATCCGGAGTTGCCGGCATATGAGACATATGACGAGCTTCTGGCTGCGATTAAGAAGGTGCTGGGATAGCGTTAGAATTTATATTCACCCTCAGGGGATGTTTTTGAAATATTACGTTTCAGAAACATCCCTTTTTGTGTATTTGATAAAGATTATTATTTATTTCGTTGCTAAAAGGAGCCAGTATGCTATTATGTTATTGAAACTATGGTTAGTTCAAACTAACATAGACTCTTGGAAATGAAAAAATGGGAGGATAGCATAATGGAAGAGAAAAAGCAAAAAGAAGAAAGTCTGTTGAAACAGCTCTTTAATTTTGCAGGAAACTACAAGTATCTGAGTATCCTGTCGGCAGTTTTGGCAGCGGTCAGCGCTCTTGTTGCGCTGGTGCCATTTTATTATATCTGGCGGATCATGCAGGAGGTGATTCGGGTAAAGCTCAACTTTGCCCGGGCACAGGGAATCGCTTCTTATGGATGGCATGCCGTAGGCTATGCATTGTTAGGGATGTTCTTGTATATTACAGGACTGATGTGTTCCCATATGGCAGCGTTTCGGGTGCAGGCATCCATGAGGACGATCATGATGGAGCATATTATGAAGCTGCCTCTGGGGTTTATTGAGAGTGAGGGCAGCGGAAAGATCCGCAAGATCGTGGTAGATTCCAGTGCGGCAACGGAGACATATCTGGCACATAACCTGCCGGATAAAGCGGTATCTGTAGCTACTCCGGTGGGTCTGATCGTTCTGCTTCTGGTGTTTGACTGGCGTTTGGGACTGATCTGTCTGATCCCGGCAGTGCTCGGCTTTCTGTTTATGGGAAGCATGATGGGAAAGGATATGGAAAACAGTATGAAGGAGTACCAGAATTCTCTGGAAACTATGTCTGCTGAGGCAGTGGAGTATGTCCGGGGCATTCCGGTGGTTAAGACCTTTGGTCAGACCGTGTTTTCTTTTAAGAGATTTAAGGATTCCATTGATAAATATGAGAGATGGACACTGGATTATACCAAAAGCATGCGGAAGCCAATGGTTGCATTTACTACGGCAGTTAATTCCACATTTGCTTTTATTATTGCGGCAGCATATCTGCTGGGAGGTCATGGAATTTCAGGAAAACTTGGTTTGAACCTGTTTTTCTATATTATTATCACGCCAATTTTAACTACAACATTAATGAAGCTTGCCTATGCCGGAGAAGCACAGCTTCAGGTAAAGGATGCCCTGATGCGTATGGGCAGTCTGATGGATCGGAAGCCTTTGCAGGAACCGCAGCAGGGAAAGCTTCCGGAGGATAGCGCGCTGTCTTTGGATGGCGTGGTCTTTGCCTATGAGGACGCAGAGAAAAATGCAGTGGACGGTGTTACGCTTCAGATCAAGGCGGGAGAGCATGTGGCATTTGTGGGACCGTCCGGTGGCGGCAAGACAACGCTGGCGTCTCTGATCGCAAGGTTCTGGGATGTGAAGGAAGGCAGTATAAAGCTTGGCGGTGTGGATGTCCGGGATATTACAAGCAGTGAATTGATGAATCAGATATCCTATGTATTTCAGGACAGTAAGTTATTGAAATTGTCGATTCTGGAGAATGTGCGGATCGGCAGACCGGATGCCACGGACGCAGAGGTCATGAAAGCATTGGAGAAAGCACAGTGCATGGATATTATTGAAAAGCTTCCGGATGGAGTCCATACCAAGATCGGTGCCGAGGGTGTTTATGTATCCGGGGGTGAGGCACAGAGACTTTCCATTGCCAGAGCGTTTTTGAAGAATGCACCGGTTCTGATCCTGGATGAAGCGACGGCGTTTGCCGATCCGGATAATGAGCAGCGGGTGCAGGCAGCATTTGAAACACTTTCCAGGGACAAAACGGTGATCATGATCGCTCACCGGCTGTCTACCGTAACCAATGCGGACCGGATCTATGTGTTAAAGGATGGAACGGTGGCAGAGAGTGGCAGCCATAAGGAGCTGACGGCTCAGGAGGGAGTTTATGCCCATATGTGGGAGGAATACAATAAATCAGTCGATTGGAAGGTAGGTGCTGCATCATGAGTTTATTAGAAAAGATAAAACATAAATATGCTCTTTCGGATCAGGGAGCAAGAGATATGGTCAAGGCGATCGTTGCTGTTACCATATCGGATATCGTGCTGATGTTTCCGGTGGGGATCCTGTATCTGCTGGCATCGGACATATTGAAGGGAACCATAGGAAGAGACAGGATGCCTCTTTATATCGGAGGAACTGTGGCAGCACTTCTGCTGATAATCATGACATCATATTTTCAGTATAATGCTACGTTTTTGTCTACATATATAGAAAGTGGAGTGCGCCGTCGTACACTGGCAGAAAAGCTTCGAAAGCTGCCGTTATCCTTTTTTGGCAAAAAGGATCTGGCGGATCTCACCAACACGATTATGGGAGACTGTGCATGGCTGGAAACAGCAAGCTCCCATTTTATTCCGGAGCTGATCGGAGCCATGATCTCCACAACGATCGTAGTGATCAGTCTGTTCTTCTTTGATCTGCGGATGACTCTGGCAGCCGTGTGGGTGCTTCCGGTTGCCTTTTTGGTAGTTTTTGCGGCACGTCCCATTACCATGCGGTTAAATGAGAAGGCGACGAAATATAAGATCAACTGTATGGATGGGATTCAGGAGGGACTGGAAACCCTTCGGGATCTGAAATCCTACAATGCCACAGAGACATATATGGTGGGACTCAACCGGAAGATCAAGGCGGTGGAAAGCCACAGTGTATCCTCTGAGTTTGTTAATGCGGTTTTTGTATGTTCGGCGCAGATGATATTGAAGCTGGGGATTGGTGTGGTTGCACTGACAGGTGGCATTTTATTCTCCAGAGGCGAGATCAGTGCGCTGACCTTCTTTATGTATCTGCTGGTTGTCTCAAGAATGTATGATCCATTTCAGGTAGCTCTCCAGAATCTGTCTGCTGTGATCGCAACAGATACCCAGTGTAAGAGAATGGATGAGATCTTAAGCCATAAGGAGCAGGAAGGCAGACAGGATATGGACTATCAGGGTTATGATATCTGCTTTGACCATGTGGGCTTTTCTTATGAGGATGGGGAACAGGTGCTCCGGGATGTGAGTTTCACGGCGAAACAGGGAGAAGTAACGGCACTGATCGGACCATCCGGTGGCGGTAAAACCACGGTATCCAGACTGGCAGCAAGATTCTGGGATGCAGACCGGGGAACGATTACCGTAGGCGGTATGAATGTATCCGGGATTGATCCGGAGACATTGTTATCTCTGTATTCCATTGTATTTCAGGATGTCACACTGTTTAATAATACCGTCATGGAAAATATCCGGATCGGCAGGAAGGATGCCACAGACGAGGAGGTGCTGGCAGCGGCAAAGCTGGCGCACTGTGATGAATTTATTGAAAAGCTGCCCGAAAAATGGGACAGTATGATCGGAGAAAATGGTTCCGAACTTTCCGGAGGAGAACGACAGCGTATCTCCATTGCCAGAGCATTTTTGAAGGATGCGCCGATCATTCTCATGGATGAGGCAACCGCTTCTCTGGATGTGGATAATGAATCTCTGATCCAGGAAGCAATCTCCAGGCTGATCCAAAATAAAACTGTGCTGATCATTGCGCACCGTATGAGAACAGTGGATGGTGTAGATAAGATCGTTGTTCTCAAGGACGGTATTGTGGCAGAGAGCGGCATACCGGAGGAATTAAAAGAAGCAGATGGAATTTACCGTCATATGGTGGAGCTGCAGCTCCGGTCAGAGCAGTGGAAATACTAAAGGTGAAATATCTTATAAATATAGTAAAAATGGGATTGTCTTCACAGGCAGTCCTGTTTTATTGTTTGCAATAACTTCATAATTCTCTATGTTCCAAACATTCAAAATAGTGTATAATAGGGCGTGATTGATTACCTTTGGAGAGGAAGTGGGCATATGAGATATGATGTAATAATTATTGGGGCAGGTCCGGGAGGTATTTTTGCGGCATATGAGCTGATGAAAAAGAAGCCGGACTGTAAGATTGCAGTATTTGAGGAGGGATATCCTCTGGAAAAGAGGAAATGTCCGATTGATGGCAAAAAGATTAAAAGCTGTATCGGCTGTAAACGCTGCTCGATCATGTGTGGTTTTGGTGGAGCCGGAGCATTTTCCGATGGAAAATATAATATCACCAATGATTTCGGAGGCACCCTGTTTGAATATATCGGTAAAGAGCAGGCGGTCGGGCTGATGAAATATGTGGATGAGATCAATATGGCAAACGGTGGCGAAGGAACGCAGCTTTATTCCACAGCAGGGACGAAGTTCAAAAAGCTCTGCCTGCAGAATAAGCTGAATCTGCTGGATGCATCGGTACGCCATCTGGGCACAGATATTAACTATATTGTGCTGGGCAATCTGTACGATCAGATGAAGGATCATATGGAGTTTTACTTTGATACGCCGGTGGAAACCATTGAGATCATAGAAAATGGTTACCGCATTGTCTGTGAAAACAGCGAAACCTACGAGTGTGATAAATGTATTGTGTCAGTAGGCCGAAGTGGCAGCAAGTGGATGGAAAAGGTCTGTCGGGAGCTTGAGATACCGACCAGCTCCAACCGTGTAGATATTGGTGTTCGAGTGGAACTTCCGGCGGTCATCTTCTCCCATCTGACGGATGAATTGTATGAGAGCAAGATCGTCTACCGTACCGAGAAGTTTGAGGACCGTGTCCGTACCTTCTGCATGAATCCAAACGGAATCGTGGTCAATGAAAATACCAACGGCATTATTACGGTGAACGGTCACAGCTATGAGGGCGACGAAAAGAAAACGGAGAATACCAACTTTGCCCTTCTGGTGGCGAAGCATTTTTCCGAGCCCTTTAAGGACAGCAACGGGTATGGAGAAAGTATTGCGAGACTGTCCAATATGCTGGGAGGCGGCGTGATCGTGCAGCGTTTCGGAGATCTGGTGCGTGGAAGACGAAGTACGGAGAAGCGTATTCATGAGAATCTTGTAACCCCGACATTGTCGGCAACGCCGGGAGATTTAAGTCTGGTGCTTCCAAAGCGTATTATGGATGGGATCATTGAGATGATCTACGCGCTGGATAAAGTGGCTCCGGGTACGGCAAATGATGACACACTGCTTTACGGTGTGGAGGTAAAGTTCTATAATATGGAGGTCGAACTGGATCAGAATCTGGAAAGCTGCCATAAGGGGCTTTATGTGATCGGAGATGGCAGCGGCGTAACACATTCTCTGTCCCATGCATCTGCCAGTGGTGTGTATGTGGCGAGACATATTATTGGTGAGGAAGCAAAATGACATTAAAACATATTAAGATATTTGTGACGGTTTATCAGGAGGAGAGCATTACCAGAGCGGCAGAAAAACTCCGCATGACACAGCCGGCAACCAGTCTTGCCATACGGGAGCTGGAGGAATATTATCATACCAAGCTTTTTGAACGGAGCGGCAGGGGAATCCGCGTAACATCTGCCGGCAGCCAGTTGTATCCAAATGCAGTAAGACTTCTGTCTCTGTATGATGAAATGGATGCGGAAATGAAAAACTGGGATACCTCCGGCAGACTCCGGATCGGTTCCAGTATCAGTATCGGCTCATGCATTCTGCCGCAGCTGATCAGCCGTTTTACGAAGGAATATCCGGAACTGGATCTGTACGTGAATGTGGACAGCTCCGATGTGATCGAGCAGAATGTACTGGAAAACCATTTGGATTTTGCTTTGATCGAGGGATCGGTTCATTCGGAAAAGCTCAAGGCATCGGTGTTTCTGGATGATGAGCTTGTGCCTGTATGCAGCCGTTTTCATCCGCTGGCAGGAGCGGAGAATGTGGAACTGGACAGCTTAAAGAACGAGCATTTTCTTATGAGGGAGCCTCATAGTGGTACTCGTCAGCTTGCAGATTCCAGCTTTGCTTTGAAGAATTTTCAGATCAGACCCACATGGGAGAGTACCAGTACGGCAGCACTGATCAATGCAGTATCGATTGGTCTGGGGATATCTATTTTGCCGAAACGTATGCTGGAGAAGCAGCTTCGTATGCATCAGATCGGGTCTTTTACGATCCGTGACATGGATCTGAAGCGTCATTACTCGCTGATCTATCATGAGAATAAATTTGTTTCTCCCACCATGGAGCGTTTTTTTGAAATGCTGACAGAGCTGCGTAATGATTAAAAGAGTAAACAGAAGACCGGTTGGGCGGTCCGAAGCCTGCAGGCAGTAGAAAGGAATGCAGATTATTATGAAAAAATTATATTTTACGAGACATGGACAGACCTTCTGGAATGTAGAAAATAAAATATGTGGTGCCACAGATATTGCATTGACGGAGCTGGGACACCGGCAGGCGGTAGAAGCCGGTCAAATGATTCGGGAGGCGGGCTATGAGATTGATGAAATTCTCTATTCACCTCTGATCCGTGCTGCGGAGACGGCACGTCATATCAGCGAGGAGACCGGGATTCCCATGCGGATGGAACCACGGTTAAAGGAGCAGAATTTTGGGCGGTTTGAAGGAACTCCGCGCAATGGCGAGGAGTTTCGCGAAGCAAAAGCATGTTTTGTCAATCACTTTGGCACTGGGGAATCCATGCTACAGATGGCACAGCGGATCTATAATCTGATTGATGATCTGAAAAATGATCCGTCCGGCAAAACATATCTTCTGGTAGCACATAATGGCATTGCCCGTATTGTGCAGTCATACTTTTATGAGATGACCAATGAGGAGTTTGCGGCATTTGGAATTGATAATTGTACGCTGCTGGAATTTGATCTGTAAGGAGAATGAAATTATGGAACAGGATATGATAATATATACGATCACGCGCATTGATGAGGCAGACTTTGGTTGTGAGGGCAGACCGGAGGGATATATTCCTATGGTGACAGTGTATCTGGAGGATGAATATGGCGGGGCAGAGGTTATTGAAATGGAAGATGCGCAGATGTATCACCGGGCATTGGATGAGGGTTCGCAGGTGGTGATCGGCGGTGACGGGACACTGTACAGCCTGGAGGCAGCCAGACGGCAGGCGGATATCATACCGGTGGAGGAGACGGCAGATACCGATCAGCAGAATCAATGGCTGGAAGGATATATGGATGCTGTGGAGGAATTGGAAGAAGAGTTATAAAAGCTTTGCTGCCGGGAGATTTAAATAAAATTATAATAGAAGCGAGGGAAAGATATGTTTTATGTACCCGATGGAACAGAAAAATGTGGATATTATGAGTGTAAAAGCTGTGGAAGCCGTTTTCTTGATATCAAGATCGGTCCCAGCATTGTGTGTCCCTATTGCGGGGAGGAGCCGGATATGGAGATTGGTCCGGATGAGGAAATGCCTGTGATCACAGAGGATGCAAAGCTTGTGCAGATGCTTCAGGGCGAGGAGGAAGTGGAAAAGTATGATAAACTCTTAAGTCTTGCCGTTACCGGGGGCGACTATAACTGGATATAGCAGAGATAGAGATTATCAATGAATGAAAAAGTATCGGAGAGCAAACCTTCCGGTGCTTTTTTTATATAGAGGCTTATTTAGAAAGTGAAAAAAACGGAAAGATTATGAAACCTATAGTGTGGTATGCTGATTAAGATAGAAAACATTCATATGATCAACGAAAGGAGAACAAAATGAAGCAAAAGAAAAAAAGGAGGAAGGTGCAGGCCATACTGATGATCCTTGTCATGCTGATGTCAGTATCGGTACTGCAGGGTGTTTCGGGCAAACGTCTTTTGTCTGCCAGAGCGGCAGGGGAAAGTGTGACCCGTGGAGAATGGATCCATAATCTCGTCTCGACATTTGACATGAAGATGGAAGAGGGGCTTGTGCCGGATACCTATTATCCGGATATCGTTGGGACGACCTATTACTCCGATATCCAGACGGCAATTTATTTTGGTGTTGTGGATTTGGAAGCAGGAGAATCGTTTGAACCGGATGCAGCGGTGGATCGTGAGTTTGCTGCACACACATTAAGCTTCTGCATGGGGTATGATACTTCTGATGTTACATATACCATGGATGATGAAGCAGATCTGACATATCCGGGAGATGACCAGACTGCCGTGGATATGGGATGGCTGGCTTTGCAGGATGGAAAATTTGCACCATCGCAGGAGATTACGACAACAGAATCTCAAAATATGCTGCAGTCAGCGAAGAAAGTTTTAGATGCTTCCGGTGTAGATGAGAATCATGAAAATGTATACAAATTTGCAGACAATGTCATCGAATTACCGGAAAGTGTTACCTTTGATAAAGGGGAGGATGGTCAGATCATTGTACATGATACCTCTGTGGAGCTGAAAGAGGGCGATGTATTTGCCGTATATTCAGATGGAATCGCCTATACATATAAGGCATTATCCATCACCAAAGAGGGCAATGATCTGATCATCAATAACGAGAAGGTAATGTATGACGATGCAGTGGAGTCTGTAGATGCAGAGGGTGTCATTGATGCGGATCTGGCAGATTTTATTCCGGCAGAAGGTGTGGAAGCCGAGGTGGAATACGAGGATCAGACAACTGTTAAGGGGATGCATAAGATTTCCGGCGTTAAAAGTGTGAAAAGCATTAATGTGTCAAAGAGTATCGGTGCCGGAACCGTCACCTGCAGTATCAGTGATATTACGGTAGATTATCGTATTGATAAAAACGGATATCGCTTTGCAGTTTATGGAAAAGTAGATCCAAGCTTTACCTTTTCAGGTAAAAAAGATCTTGTGATCACATTGGGAACCATTCCTGTGGCACAAGTAGGAAAGATTGAAGTGAAAGCAGTTTGTTCTGCCAAGGGATCTGCAACAGTAGGATTTACTACAAATGCAGTCGTAGGTGTTGAGCAGAAAGTGGGTCACGCACCTAGACATCTGGCAAACTATACCAGTCCTCAGTGGAGATTTTCCGCAAAGGCAGAGCTGAAGGCTGCCTGTGATCTGAGCTTTTCTGTTGAAGTACCAATGGCAGCAGAGGGCAAGGTTTACGGAGAAGTCGGGGTTAAGACCACTCCTGATATGGAGGTTTATACAGATGGCAAAAAGCCACAGGTCTGTATTGATCTGCCGGTATATGTGTTTGCAGAAGCAGGATATTCCGTAAAGGTATTTGGATATGATATGGCAAGCGGAAAGAAGCCAATTTACGATGCTTCCAACAGCCCGGTGAAGCTTTGCTATCATATTGAAGATGGAAACTGCGTACCGGCATGTACCAGACCGGACAGCAGTTCCCGTGTGGGGAAAAGAGGGTACTACACATCACCAAGTCTGCAGAGCGGCGTAGGCAATACCTATGGCAGCCAGGTGTTTGTGGCACCTTATGTGGAGAAGAAAGTTTTTGAATATACATTAGATGATGACGGAAATGCAACCATCACAAAATATGATGGCAATGTCAGGGCGCTGACGATCCCGGATACACTGGATGGTTATACGGTAGTAGGCATTGGCAAAAATGCCTTTGCGAAGAATACGTATCTGCAGAGTGTGGTAATTCCGGATACGGTGACAGTGATTCAGGAATCTGCGTTTGCAGAATGTACAAATCTGTCCAGTGTTGTGCTATCCGAAAATTTAGTTGATTTAGGAAGGGCAGCATTTTCGGAAATTGCATTAACAGCTATAGAGATTCCAAAGTCATTGGAAACAGCACATGTTTCGTTTGACAATGGAAGAGATTGCTCGGATGGACCGTTTGAAAATTGTGAAAAATTAAAAATTGTAACTTTTGAAAAGGGAACCACGCATATTGCACAATTTTTATTTGCGGGTTGTACCGGATTGGAAACAATTTCTGTACCAAATACGGTTACCACAATAGAACGGTATGCTTTTCGTAAATGTGTAAATTTAAAAAGAGTGGAACTTGCGGATACAATTATTTCTATTGCTACGGGGGCATTTGCTGATTGTACAGTGCTTTCGGATATCAATATGCCAAAATCACTAAAAGATATAGGAGAGATTGCATTTCGAAATACAGCGATTACCAGTGTAGAGATTCCAAAGTCATTGGAAACAGCACATGTTTTGTTTGACAATGGAAGAGATTGCTCGGATGGACCGTTTGAAAATTGTGAAAAATTAAAAATTGTAACTTTTGAAAAGGGAACCACGCATATTGCACAATTTTTATTTGCTGGTTGCACTGGCATAGAAAGTATTCAAATACCGCAAACTGTTGTAATGATTAAACAAGGAGGTTTTAAGAATTGTGTAAACCTTCAAAATATTATTATGCCAGATGTTATTCAGCAGGTGGATAATTATGCATTTAAGGATTGTACAAAGCTGGATAAGATTCATATACCAGACAATATAAAGAAGATATCAAAAGAGCTTTTTCAGGATTGCACTGCCCTGAAAGAAATTGTCCTATCTGATAACATCACGTCAATTGAGGATGAAGCCTTTGAAAACTGTACATCCCTCACAAAGGTGACCGTTGGAAATAAAGTGTCGAGTATTGGCCGTGATGTATTCTCCGGCTGTACCGCTCTTCCACAGATTACATTACCGGCAAGTGTGCAGACAATTGGTGACAAGGCATTTTCTCACTGTGAAGCTTTGGCAGATGTGAAGCTTTCTGAGGGTCTGACTTCTATTGGCAGTTATGCTTTTGAGTACAATATCGCATTGCCGAAGGTTACTTTGCCAAATACACTGGAATCTTTGGGAGAAAGAGCATTCCAGTATTGCGATGTGCTTGCCGATGTGGATCTGGGAGCGGGTCTGAAGGTGATTCCGAAGTATTGCTTCTATGAGGATCCGGCTCTTCAGAAGGTGATCCTTCCATATCAGTTTACAACGGTAAATGCCAGTGCATTTGCAAACTGTACGAAGCTGACCGACATTACCTTTAACAGAAATGTTTCCTCTGTGGACGCATCAGCACTTTCCTATAAAGATAAGACAACGATCCACGGCGTTAAGGGAACATACGCAGAGACCTTTGCTTCAGACAATGGATTTAAGTTTGAGGCGCTGAATGCTCCGGTAACGGGCATTACCCTGAGCAAAGAAAAGATCGAGATTGCTAAGGACAAGAGCATTCGTCTGACAGCGTCGTTGACTCCGGTCGATACTTCTGATGAGCTGACATGGACATCTTCCAATGAAGAGGTTGCTACCGTGGAAGATGGAGTGGTCAAGGCAGTTGGTCTTGGTGAGGCAGAGATCGTTGCGATGGCAGGCAGTGTGACAAAGAGCTGTCCGGTCAAGGTATATCAGGGTGTGAATAATATTACACTGGATGTAACATCACATACTATGACAATCGGAGATTTCCTGCAGCTGACCGCGACGATCTATCCGAAGGATGCGGAATATAAGGATGTGATCTGGAGCAGTAACAATGAGGATGTAGCTGTCGTAGATCAGAAGGGTCTGGTACAGGCAAAAGCATATGGCAAGGTAAAGATCACAGCAACATCGAAGGATGGCGGGCTTGAGGCAGTCTGCAACGTCACAGTAGAACCGGTGGCAGTAACGGAGGTTTCATTAAATGCCAAGGCAGTGACTCTTAAGGTTGGTGAAACATATCAGCTGAAGGAGACGATCCTGCCGGAGAATGCCACAGACAAAACAGTTACCTGGACATCAAGCAATACAAAGGCAGCGACTGTATCAGGTGGAGCTGTCACGGCAGTTGGCACAGGCTCTGCCGTTATAATTGTAAAAACCAATAGTGGTGCCAAGACAGCGTCTTGTACCGTGACAGTACAGGGAAGTCTGCCGTCGGAAGGTCCGTCAGTACCGCCGACAGGAGAACCATCCGGTAGTCCTGTTGTACCGCCGACAGGCAGTCCGATTGTTTCTGCAAGTGCAAAGCCAACCGGAACACCGTCAGAGCCGGTATCGACTACAAAGGTCACAATGTCCATGGGATATGCCGGATCTGACTGGGGAGATTCCACCTTTGGCAAGACCGGAGATTCCGTGATTGTCAGCGGAGATAAGACATATAAGATTTCTTATACGGTGAAGGGGTCTGACTCGGACATTTTAGTATTGAGTCTGGATACGGATGTAACCGAAGAAGAGAAAAATCCTGATATGAATATTCAGGTGGATGAGATTACAGTGAATGGAACTCCGATCACATTTGATCCGGATAAGATCAGTTACACTATAGATGAGAATGGACAGTGGCGTCTGCAGTTCAGAGATGCATACAGTGGACTGGAGCGTTCACAGGAGGCGTTGGGAGACGAGATTATTCCGATCAGCAAAGGGGATGAGATCTGCATTACCTTTACAGTAACCGGACTGGGCAAATGTCCGGAGGGGGATGATCCGACCGCATCGCCAAAACCAACGCTCAAACCGACCACAAAACCGGATACCGATCCGACCACATCACCAAAGGCAACAGACACACCGGCACCTTCCGATTCCGCAAAGCCATCAGATGCACCGGCTCCTTCTACACAACCGACAGGAACACCGGCTCCGGATGCATCCCGGCAGCCATCCGGCTCAGGCTCCGGCTTCGGTTCAACCGGTTCCGGTGGTTCGTTAGGAGATTCTGATTATCTGCTTGGAACAGCAATTACGTCTCTCAGCAACAAAAAGGGCAGAAAATTAACTGTCCGGTGGTTCAGGGACAGCAACGCCAAAGGATATGAGGTGCAGTATGCTACCAACAGCAAATTTACCAAAAATAAAAAGAAAAAAATGGTATATCGGAATACCGGCTCCGTTACGTTGAAAAAGCTCAAAAAGAAGAAAACTTACTATGTAAGAGTCAGATCGTATAATGTAACCGGTGATGGAAAGATCGTTTACAGCGGTTGGAGTACGAAACGTAAGATTAAGATCAAGAGATAGGATCACAGCTTGTTGCGTGTGAAATTTTAACAGCATTAGGGCAGTTATAGATCGAAAGATTTGTAGCTGTCCTTTTTTACGTTTTTGCTGTGTCACACACGGCAAATATTAAAACTGTCGTGTACAAAACGGCAGTTTCCGGAACTCTATTGCTTGATTCCCTTTTCCTTGTTATACTGGCGAAAATCAAAGGATAACGGGAGGGGTTTGCTGAAAAAACGGTGTTGATTTGCAGGGCAGATGATGATATGATTAACACAGAAGCTGAGCCCTTACCTGTTTTGCAGAGATTCTGCGACAAGCAGGGAAAGGGAGGCAGGATAATGGCTTACGGACCATACTCAAAAGCGACAAGGGAAACGGCAGGAAATCTAAGGATCATCGATGATGCCATGTTCCGGCTGGTGGCGGAGCGAAAGGAAGTCTGCCAGGAAATACTCCGCACATTGTTGGACAGACCACAGTTAAAGGTGGTAAGTGTGACACCGCAGTGCGTCATCACGAGTCTGCACCGGGAAATCATTCTGGATGTACTTTGCACTCTGGAGGACGGAGCGTATATGAACATCGAGATGCAGAAAGGTTCCGGCAATGACGATATCAAGAGAAACAGGTTTTACGCGGCAGCGACCACGGCGTCACATACACCAAAGGGTACAGACTTTTCAGACATTCCGCAGGTGACGATCCTGTATATCACGGAGTATGATGCGTTGCATAACTGCCAGATGATCACATACTTGAAGCGGTGCATGAAAACGGACGAAGGCTATGTGCCTGTAGATGACGGGGAGGATATCTTTTTTGTCAACACAGCTGTTAAGGATGGTTCGGAGAAATCCGAGCTGCTTCAGCTGTTTTTACGGAGGGATGCATTTGAAGATGCAAAGTTTCCGGAATTAAGCAAAGCGGTACAATATTTCAAAGAAACAGAAGGGGGTTTTGGAGAAATGTGCAAAACGGTAGAGGATTATGCGAAAAAATATGCCAAAGATTATGCGAAGGAGCACGAAAAAATAGCACGAGAAGAAGGACGTTCAGAAGGGCGTTCAGAGGAAAGAAAGAATGCGATACGAAAAATGCTCGAAAGCGGATTATCGCGGGAAATGATTCTTTCCATGGATTATTCCGAAACCGAGCTGGAAGCCGTCGAGCAGGAGTTGTTTGCGCAGGCGTAAGATGGATTAAGGAGGTAGAAAAATGGCAAATGTACAGAATCAGGATTTTTCCCTGCTTTCACAGAAGGAAATTGATACATTGATCGATTTTATCAATGAAAAACGAGAAGGGGTAGACAGCTCCGTGCTCAATCAGGAGAGCATTGACAAGCTGTTAGAGATGCTCCGGTTTAATAATGGAAGAGCCAAGAAAGAGGAAATTCTGCATATGGGTGAGGTAGAAGGAACTCTTGCGGATCTTATTACAGTGCGTCACGGAGATGACGTCTGTGCGCTGGAGTATTCTGTGGATGAGGCGAATGATTTTGTTCGTCTTGAGGCGGTGAATACCGTGACGAAGGAACGGATGGAGATTACGCCGAAGATGTTTAACGAAGGCGACGGAGAGCTTTGGGGACATTGCATTGCCCCATTGGTGCTTCACCGTATGGCACGGGCATTGAAAGTAAAATATACCGCAGAGACATACGAGAATCTGTGTAAGCGGTATGCGAAGTATATTTATGGAGATGCCTCCCGGAAGCTTCCATTCCTGTTTATGCCGGGAAATCGTGAGAATATTGGCAACATCCTGTAAGAATCGCAGGAACCACAATGGATAAAAAGGTCTGAATCCCATATGCTTTCTCTTTGCTGCACAAAACAGTTGGGAGAGGGCATATCAGTGATTCAGACCTTTTTAAGTAAAAAATGAGCTTTATTTAGCTATTATCGGAATTCGTTTCTTTTGATGCCGTTGAATTTGTCTTTTTGGTGCGGGAAGACAGCATACCACCGATCCGGCCGCTTTCCCGGCTGGTCAGAGATTTCCAGCCGGTGGCTACAATTTTGTCAAAGTATCCCAGTTCGTTTGCAATCTCCCATTTGGTCTGATCTTCGGCGGGAAGCTGTTGTACGTCCTCTATTGTTTTGATTTCCGGTTTTTCTTTTTTGGTCATTTTATGGCTCCTTTCTGATTTTGCGGCTTGTGATAGCATAGCCATTATCTTATAATGATTGTGATGATGTTTTGGGAAAAGCACATCAGGTTATTTTGAATATATGTATTTGAAAAGATATCAATTTTGGACAGAATACGAATGATATATATGATAATTGGTATAGTATTATCATTGTTTCCATATACAAACAGAACTATACATATTAAAAATAATATGAATACATAAATAATTTTGAATATCCCATTGCATTTTTGTTTTGCAGCGCATATACTATGCCTAAATCAATCGATTGAAAGAAAAGGAAAGAGAGGAAATGAGAATGAAAAATAAATTAATCGCATTATTATTGACCACAACCATTGCAGCAGGAATGATTCTGACAGGCTGCAGTGGAGAGAATAAAAATAACTCCGGTACAGGAAATACAAAGGAAGTTTCTATCACGAATGTTTCTTACGACCCTACCAGAGAGTTTTATGCTGCGTACAACGAACTGTTTCAAAAGCATTGGCAGAAGGAAAAAGGACAGTCCGTTAAGGTTACGGCATCTCACGGTGGTTCCGGTTCCCAGGCACGTTCTGTGATTGAAGGAAACGAGGCGGATGTTGTGACGCTGGCTCTGGCACACGATATTACAGCCATTGAGGATACCGGGCTGATCGAGAAGGGATGGATAGATGAGTTTGACAAGGACAGCTCTCCTTATACATCAACCATCGTATTTCTGGTTCGAAAAGGGAATGAAAAGGGGATTCATGATTGGAATGATCTGGTCAAAAAGGGCGTGGATGTCATTACACCGAATCCGAAAACCTCCGGAGGTGCATGCTGGAATTTCCTCGCAGCATGGGCTTACGAGCAGCAACAGGACGGCAATAACGAAGAAGAGACCAAAGAGTTTATGAAAAAACTCTATCAGAATGTATTGGTGCTTGATTCGGGAGCCAGAGGAGCCACTTCTACATTTGTAGAAAAAGGACAGGGAGATGTGTTGATCGCCTGGGAGAATGAGGCATATCTGTCCATAGAGGAGTATCCGGATGATTATGAGATTGTGACGCCAAGCGTCAGTATACTGGCACAGCCGTCTGTGGCTGTTGTAGATTCCGTAGCCAAGAAGCATGGCACGGAGGAGGTATCCAAAGAATATCTGCAGTATCTTTATTCCGACGAAGCACAGAGACTGGCAGGAGAAAATTACTACCGTCCTTCCAACGAAAAGATCCTGAAGGAGTTTGCAGACCAGTTTGATCTGGATATGAATCTGGTGACCATTGATGATTTTGGCGGGTGGGATCAGGCATTTAAAGATTATTTTGATGATGGTGCCGTGTTTGACCAGATTTACAGCGAATAAAGGAGATGGAGTAGTAAGCAGTATGATTTGAATCTCATTATTATATTATAGAATCAGATTGAAACCAATCGAGGGCAGCCGCTTCGGAATATGCTGACCGGAGTCTGGCTGTCCCTTTTTACGCATTTTTTAGGAAAGAAAGAGGAGATTATGCAGCAGGGAATAGGAATTATTAAGAGAAAAAATCCCCATGGGGTACGGGTGATCCCGGGCTTTGGGTTGACCTTTGGTGTGTCCGTCACGATGCTTGCATGCCTGGTGTTAATACCGCTGGCATCCATCATTTGGTCAGCAGGACGGCTTAGCTTTTCGGAATTTATTCAGGTGGTCACCTCCCGGCAGATCATGTCCGGGTATCAGGTTAGTTTATCCTGTGCATTTATGGCAGCATTGATCAATGTAATCTTTGGCGTCATTCTGGCGTGGATTCTGGTGCGCTATGAATTTCCGGGCAAAAGACTTCTGGATGGTATGATCGAGCTGCCCTTTGCACTGCCAACGGCAGTTGCAGGAATTGCGCTGACTACACTGTATTCGGATCAGGGATGGATCGGTGCTTTATTTGCCAAAGCCGGTATCAAGATCGCATATACGAAGGCGGGCATTACAATAGCAATGATATTTGTAGGGATTCCGTTTGTGGTGCGGTCCGTCCAGCCGGTGCTGGAAAAGCTGGACAGAGGTTATGAGGAAGCGGCAATGATGCTGGGAGCAGGAAGAGCCAGAACATTTTTTAAGGTGATTCTGCCGGAGATTTATCCTGCTGCACTGGCGGGCTTTGGACTGGCATTTGCCAGAGGGATCGGGGAATATGGAAGTGTTGTGTTTATTGCCGGAAATATTCCTTTTAAAACACAGATTGCACCTCTTTTGATCATGTCAAAGCTGGAGCAGTTCAAATACTCCGATGCCACAGCAATCGCAGTAGTGCTTCTGGCAATCTCTTTTCTGCTAATGCTTCTGATCAACTCCATCCAGATCTATATGCAAAGATTCCGGGATGGCGGGGAAAATGGAGCATCTCTGAAAAAGGTTGTGGAACCCTATGAAAAGGACAGCCACCGTCCGGTAAAAGGCATTTTGATCGCAGTATTGGTACTGTTTATGGTTGTGATGATGGTGCTGCCGCTGGCACTGGTGGTAAGCAGTGCTCTTAAAGAAGGATGGGCAGCATATATGAGGGCAATATTGGATGAATATACCATCAAGGCATTGAAACTGACCGTTTTTGCGACTGCTAGTGCTGTGGCCGTAAATACCGTTTTTGGAATATTTGCATCCATTCTCATATCAAAATATTATTTTCGGGGCAGACAGTTTCTTGCAACGTTGATCGATATTCCGTTTTCTATTTCTCCGGTGATCGCCGGACTGGTATTTAGTCTGACCTTTGGTAACCTGGGATGGATGGGAGGATTTTTGCAGGCTCACAATGTTAAGATTGTCTTTGCTGTGCCGGGAGTAATCCTTGCCACAATCTTTGTAACATTTCCGTTTGTATTCCGGGAGCTTTTGCCGGTGCTGCAGGCACAGGGGAAAGAGGAGGAGGAAGCGGCGGCGCTGATGGGAGCAGGAAAATGGAAAATATTCTCCCGGATTACATTTCCTCATATCCGCTGGGCGCTGCTTTATGGAATTGTGCTGTGTACGGCAAGAGCGATGGGAGAATTTGGAGCCGTTTCTGTTATCTCCGGTCATTTGCGGGGAGTTACCAATACATTGCCTTTGCATGTGGAGATCCTTTATAACGAATTTAATACAACGGCGGCATTTGCGGTATCTTCTTTGCTGGTGATCATGGCAGTGATCCTGTTGATCCTGCGGTCCGTGGTGGTATCGGCCGGCTCCCGTAAAGAAAGCCTGTAAAAGCTGAGTAAGAAAAAGTGCTATTGAAATATATCAATCAATGGATCAATGACATTGTAGAAAGGGATGAAATTATGTATATAGAAATGAGAGAGATTAACAAAACATTTGATGGCTTTCACGCATCGGAGAATGTATCCTTTGGAGTAGAAAAAGGACATCTGGCGGCTCTTTTGGGACCGAGCGGCAGTGGGAAAACAACAATTTTACGAATGATCGCCGGACTGGATGTGCCGGATTCCGGAGATATTTTAGTGGAAGGAAAAAGAATGAATGACATTCCGGGAAGTAAACGTGGCATCGGATTTGTGTTTCAGAACTATGCCCTGTTTCGATATATGACAGTAGCAGATAACATTGCGTTTGGACTGGAAATACAGAAACGAAAGAAGACGGAAATCAAGGAGCGTGTGGAGGAACTTTTGGAACTGATCTCCATGAAGGATCTGGGAAAACGATATCCTCATCAGTTGTCCGGAGGGCAGCGTCAGAGAGTGGCATTTGCGCGGGCACTTGCGCCGGACCCTCATTTGCTGCTGCTGGATGAACCTTTTGCCGCCATTGATGCCAAGGTGCGCCGGGAGCTTCGGAGCTGGCTGAAGGAAATGATCGGAAGAGTAGGTGTGACCAGTATTTTTGTGACTCACGATCAGGAGGAAGCCATGGAAGTTGCAGATACCATTATTGTTACCAATCAAGGGAGAGTAGAACAGATTGGCACTCCGGAGGAAATCTGCCATCATCCGGCGACTTCTTTTGTGCAGGATTTCATTGATCTGCCCCGTTATGAGGCGCTGATGATGAAATAGTGACAGAAGTTTATAAAAAATTAATAATATTATTGTTAAATTCCGACAAACCTGTTATACTGAGAGTGTTGTTGATTTTTAGTATATAGTATCTCGCTCTCAAAGGGACGGGAGAGAAAAGGAGGTTTTTTCAGAATGAAAAAAAGAACATTCAGAAAGGCGACATCTTATGTATTGTCAGCCGCAATGGTTCTTTCTGCCTGTGCCGCTCCGGGTATGAAAGCAGAAGCAGCGACCAAAAAAGCTACCGTAAAATTAAACAAGACATCGGTATCTGTTACTGTAGGAGACAAAGTAAAATTAAAGATTCAGAAAAAGAAGGTTAAGAAGATCAACAAGGTGAAATGGTCTGTAAAAGACAAGAAGATCGCAAGTATTTCAGGGGGGAAAGTAACTGGACTAAAGGAAGGTAAAACCACCGTTTCCGCTAAGGTTACATATGTACCTAAGAAGGGTAAGAAAACCTCCAAAACATTAACAGCAAAAGTGACAGTTAAAAAAGCGGAAGAGTCCGCTGTAACAAACGCACCGGTAGTAAGCAGTACACCGGCAGCAAGTAAGGCACCGGCAGCAAGTGTTGTTCCAAGTGCCACAACACCGGCAACAACTCCTGCAAGCGAAGCACCGGCAGAGAGTACCAAGCCGGATGAGACAAAGGCACCAGAGGAGACAAAGGCACCGGAGGAGACAAAAGCTCCGGCAGAGACAAAGGCACCGGAGAAGACAAAAGCTCCGGCAGAGACAAAAGCACCGGAGAAGACAAAAGCTCCGGTAGAGAGCACAAAGCCAGCAGAGACTACAAAGCCAGCAGAGACTACAAAGCCAGCCGAGACTACAAAACCGGCAGAGACTACAAAGCCAGCAGAGACTACAAAGCCGGCAGAGACTACAAAACCGGCAGCAAGCACAAAGCCAGCAGAGACTACAAAGCCAGCAGATAGTACAAAACCGGCAGAGACTACAAAGCCGGCAGATAGTACAAAACCGGCAGAGACCACCAAGCCAGCCGATAGTACCAAACCAGCAGAGACTACAAAGCCAGCTGATAGTACAAAACCGGCAGAGACTACCAAGCCGGCTGATAGTACAAAACCGGCAGAGACTACCAAGCCAGCCGATAGTGCCAAACCGGCAGCAAGCGCAAAGCCGTCAGAGAGTGCAGAACCAACACCGGGTACTTCAGAGAGTCCGGCACCATCTAGTGAGCCAACGGTAGCACCGCCGCCAGCACCATCCGAGAGTGAGTCACCGGCACCACCAGCGCCATCCGAGAGTGAATCACCGTCACCAGCACCATCTGAGAGCGAGTCACCGTCACCAGCGCCGGCAACACCAACAGCAACACCAACAGCAACACCGACGGACACACCAGCTCCTGCAAAGGATGTATATGAATTGACTGTTCCAGAAGCTGATGAATGGGGAAATATGACTGTAATTGGTTCGAAAGAACTTAAAAAAATGGTTTCTCCAATGGATTCGTTGGTTGGATATTATTTAATAATAGAAGGACAGTATGTTAATGATGGAAATCAATGGAATGCGGGAGTTGTAGTTACTACCAATAACTGGAATTATTATCTGTCTAAAGGAATTTCAGGATGGGGAGATGATGACCATCATGATACATTTTATGGCACACCTATGCGTTATGAATTGACAAAGGAAATGTCGGATGCTTTGCTTAATGGTGGATTAACTATTAGTCAAGGAAATTGCATGGAAGTTACTAAAATTTATTTTGCAAAGTCATATACACTTTATGAAAATACAGATGGAAAAAATGGTGATTTTTTCCTTACAGCAGAAGAGGTGGCTGATAAATTAAAAAATAGCACTACATCTCTTGCAGGATATACCGTGAAACTTACAATGCTTCCGACAGAAAATCTTAAGGATAAAGGTTTTCAGGTTATCTTAGAATCTACTACATCAAAAATGAGGATTGTTGGTGTTGGCGATGATGGTAAATATGGGCAGTGGATGAATGAAGGAACCACTACATATTCAACCACATTGACAGAAGAACAATCAGCTTCGTTACTTGAGGAAGGTTTACATACATGGTGTACGAACACAGAAGGAGTAGGCATTACAAAAATTGAGATTATTGCAGCAAAGTAATATGGAGATAGAGGCGAGAAGCTTCTAATAAAACATAAAGCACCGTAAGAAAATGACAGATTTCCTGTGATTCTCATACGGTGCTGTTTCTATTTTATAAACGAATCAAAAAACATACAGAATATTTTGAAAAAAATTTAGTGAAAATTTTTATAAAACTTGCATTTTATCAATGTTTGCTATACATTAAAACACTAATTGGGATATACATATGCGGATGCATACTTGAGAGAGTCGGAGTAATCCGGCTCTCTTGCATTACAGACATAATGTGGTTACAAAATACTTGTAAAAAGTGCCGGGATGATAAAGGTAGATAAGAGCAGAGAACCAAAATCTGAGTTGACTCAGCTATTTTCTCTCTCCATCTCTGTAATCAAAAACTGGATCGTTTCTATAAATTTCTCACACTCTTCAGCAATCTGCGGGATCGATTTGCCTTTTGTAAGCTTTTATAAGGCCATATCCTTGAGGGTTTGTACTTTTCCCTGTTCTCTGCCCACCTCTATTCCGGCTTTGAAACGTTCTTCCATCTTTCTTTCCAAGGTCATGTAATTTTCCCTCCAATCAAGATCTTTACGCAATCTTTTAACTTTGCTGTTCAGGCTGTATCCTGATGGACGTGAAGAAAGAAAATAACATCTACGGCGTGTATTTAGAGAAGGAGAATGTAGATCAAATGACTATTGGACAAAGAATCAAATATTCTCGGAAGCGAAAAGGATATACGCAAAAAGAAATTGGCGAATTGCTTGGCTTTGCCAACACATCTGCAGGTACACGAATAGTGCAATATGAAACTGGAATCCGAGTCCCGAAAAGGAATATGTTAGCCACGATGGCACAGTTGTTTGAGGTGAGTCCATTTGCCTTGATGCCGTTGGATATTGATACGACGAAAGGACTAATGCATACGCTTTTTGCGCTGGAAGATAGGTATGGTTTGACCGTTGCAGAGGAAAAAGGGGAAGATCAGTCTTGTGTTGCCGGAGTCGAATTTAGGATTACATGCGACATTGGAACAGGCTTTGTTTGTTCTAAGCAATCCGTTTGTATTAGATGGAATGCAGTCGGTGAGCGCAAGAGATGCAATATTGAGGGAGATAATTTCTAACAGTTTAGCACACCGAGATTATTCAAGCGGTTATGTAGCCAAAATGATTATTGAAAAGGATCAGATATTAGCCGAGAACAGTAATAGGACACATGGTTATGGAAATTTGGATCTGAATACATTTCAACCATTTCCGAAAAATCCTGCTATTTCAAAGGTGTTTAGAGAAATCGGGCTTGCAGACGAACTTGGATCAGGAATGCGAAATACTTACAAATATACGAAAATGTATTCTGGGGGAGTTCCGCAATTTGTGGAGGGTGACATATTTCGCACAGTTATCCCGTTAAATGATGCGGCAACATTAAAATCGGGACCAAAGGTTAGTGACCAAGTTAGTGACCAAGTCAGTGACCAAGTCAGTGACCAAGATAATAGTATAGCACTCGAACGGGAAATATTGAAATTTTGTAGGAAACCTAAAAGCAAAAAAGAGATATTGGATCATGTTGGATATAAAAACCGAACATATCTGACTAGAAAATTTTTAAAACCAATGATAGAAAGTGGAAAATTGGCATATACAATACCAGAAAAACCAACGAGCCGTTTGCAGAAATATATAACAGAAGAATAGAAGAAAGATCCCCTTGGCGAATGCCGGAGGGGATCTTTGGAGTTAGTATGAATGTATTCTAGAAATTACTTTTTGCTGGTTGACTCATCCTGCCAGAGGTATTTGGCGCCATCTAACAGCGTGATGACTGCTTTCAACATGGCAAATAGATCTCTTCCTGCAGTTCGTTAATCTCATCTTGGAATAAAGAAACATCTTTTGGGATAATATCTTGGCTGCCGAAAGTGATGATACTTTGCTCAAGATCGAGAAGTCGATGGTACAATAGTTCAATTTCTTTTCGCTCATATGGCGTAGGTCTAAAACTGATATTTGTCGAAGCGCGTGCAATATGATAATATAATATAGATTGAAGCCTTAGGAGATGAGTTGATATGATACAAATAGAATTGGTCGGTTACGATCATATATTGTCAGAGGTAGATTTACAGGTTACAAAATATGTTAATAAAAATCTGCAGGATATAATAAGGGTTTTGATAGATATGCTGGAAAATGATCCTGAATATGGATTGGAAGATTTTTTTCCAAGAGATTATCTGACAAGGAAGCCAGAGGAATGTAGAAATACGATTAATGAGTTATATGAGATTATTTGTTCAAGAATGATCAGAGATTACATAAAACCTAAATATGAGTATTTGTTATATATGATATAAAAATGGTGGAAAGATTGTACGGATAATGAAGAGGATTTATTACCCAATCGAGTGGACAACGATTTGGCAAGCAAATTAGAGAAATTGGAGCAACTGGATGTACTGGAAGAAATTCGGGATTTTGATCAGTATTTTGTTATCTGTTTTCAGGATTTAGATTTTTTACCAGATACATTAAACCAGATGGTAATGATTTATTTGCAGAATCCGGCAAAGTTATCATTGTTTTTAAATTATGATGACTTGGATGATTATGTGGATCTTATGGATTGTGATCTAAGGGAACGATATTTAGAAGCAAGAACCGTGCAAAAAAAGCAGCAAACACGATTATCTAATGTAGAAAATGTGGTGAAGGAGCTTCTTGATCTATTAAACAAATATCAAAAAAGAATAGTGGATTTTAAGGATAGAGATGAGGTGAAAATTACCGCAGACATACAGGATGCTATAGGTAATGTGCTGAATTCAAAATATGGTTTGCATATTGCAAGAGAGTATACAATGGGGAGATCAGAAAAGAAAATAGGAGAAACTGATCTTTACATATACAAAGAAGTAGATGGATGGGTTGAGGATTGTGTAATTATTGAAAATAAGTATATTGAAAAATTCGATAGACAGTATGATCAATTGATAGGGTATCTAAATTGTAATTTTGAAGCTGGAATTACATTGTCAATGAACAGGAATAAGTCACTGAAAGAGGGATTTGACATAATTGAGAGAAAATTGCACGAAAAAAGACGGAGTGCGGAGGTGCAATGCCCACCAGTTAGTATTGAACGGATAGAAAAAGGCAAGGTACGATATATAGTAAGCGAGCATATTGTTCCAGAAACAAAAGAAAAAATGAAATTGTATCATTTGATTTTTCAGTTAAATGATGATGAAAGGCATAAAGCAGCAATTAATGCAAGAAAATAACCAGTTGATTATCAAATAGAACAAATGTTTGCAAAATGCTGTCGGAATTGATTGAAAAAAGACTATATTCATGATAAGATTATAATGGATGCTACCATAACGGTAGGCGGTTGGTCCTCTACGGAGGGACTGTGACCCTCCGATTACATAGAAACCCTAACGGGAATCAACGGAAAGGAGGGCTGAGCCTTATGAGTATTATTGATTTTATCGCAGTAGTGAGCTTTGGCTTAACCTGCTTTGGATTAGGATATTCCTTTGGTAAAGATAATAATAAGACACAGAAATAGCCGCCCCGGTCCTGAGAAAACTGAGCGGCTTTTCTAAAGCTTAACATTTAGTATCGGGCCAACCGTCTATCGGTGGCATCTTTTCTACTAATAATATAACATGACTGTTTCTTGATTTCAAGAGAAAACCTATATTTATTGGGAACTGCTGATAAATAATATGTCATTTGATCTGTATTTATCCCATTTTAATTGAAAAATTTATTTTTTGTTGGTTGGCTCATCCTACCAGAGGTATTTGGCACCATCTAACAGCGTGATGACTGCTTTCAACATGGCAGATAGATCTTCCTGCAGTTCGTTAATCTCATCTTGGAATAAAGAAACATCTTTTGGGATAATATCTTGGCTGCCGAAAGTGATGATACTGTGCTCAAGAACGAGAAGTCTTCGTATAACAATGATTCGATTGAGCATATAATATTTCTTATGTCCAGGGAAGATTAATATAGATTTTTGCCTCAAGATATCAGGCAGAACTGTGAAGCTGTGACACCAAGTAGGATTTCTGAAAAGTCTTTGCTTTGCAATGTTTCGATGAATACGTGTCTGGACGACCACGCCTCCCAGGTGGGATCAGTTTTTTCGACAGGAACGCTCCCACTACAATGCGCTACGCAGCACTACATAGCATCCTACAAAACAATTTTGGTGTTGCCAGCTCACGGTTATTCCAATAATCCAAAGCAAAAATCATATTTACACTTTGGACATAAGAAATATTATGGGTACACCTGATTATTTGTTGTGGGAAGTTTTAGTAAATAATTGATATGATAGATAATAAAAATAGTATAGATGTAACTTATCTGCTTGGAAAAAGTGTAGCATAGATTTTTGGGAAGCGCAAGAAATCGGCGTGATTTTTCATTAGCATTTTATACTTTTTTTGCAGACTCAAATATGGGATAGGACTTGAAGAAACAGCAAAAATCCTGTACAGTATAGAGGATGAGATCAGAAATAAAGAAAATCGTGTGTTATACACAGAAATGGAGAGTGTCATGAGAGAATTATCACTTTATAATACATTAACCAAAAAGGTTGAGCCCTTTCATTCCATTGAAGAGGGGAAGGTGAAAATGTATACATGTGGACCGACGGTCTATCATTTTGCACACATTGGCAACCTTCGCAGTTATATGATGGAGGACGTACTGGAGAAGTATCTGGGATATGTCGGCTATGATGTGAAGCGTTGTATGAATATTACAGATGTGGGTCATCTGACCAGTGATGCGGATACCGGCGAGGATAAGATGCTGGCAGGAGCGAAGCGTGAGCACAAGACCGTGATGGAGATCGCGGAGTTTTACCGTAAGGCGTTTTTTGCGGATTGCGGGAAGCTGAATATCAAGATCCCGGAGATCGTGGAGCCTGCGACAAATTGTATTCCGGAGTTTATCCATATGATCGAGGTACTTCTGGAGAAGGGATACGCATATGTAGCAGGAGGCAATGTTTATTTTGATACCAGCAAGCTGAAGGAGTATTATGTTCTTTCCGGTCAGAATGAGGAAAATCTGCAGGTAGGCGTTCGTGATGACGTGGAGGAGGATGAGAATAAACGAAATAAAACCGATTTTGTTCTCTGGTTCACCAAGTCCAAGTTTGAGGATCAGGAGCTGAAATGGGACAGTCCATGGGGTGTTGGATATCCGGGCTGGCATATTGAATGCTCATGTATCAGTATGAAGCATCTGGGCGAGTATCTTGATATTCACTGTGGTGGTGTAGACAATATATTCCCGCATCATACCAATGAGATTGCACAGAGTGAGTCATATCTGGGACATAAGTGGTGTAATTACTGGTTCCATGTACAGCACTTAAATGATAAGTCCGGCAAGATGAGTAAATCCAAAGGAGAGTTTTTGACGGTTTCCCTGCTGGAGGAGAAGGGGTATAATCCTCTGGTATATCGTTTCTTCTGTCTGCAGTCTCATTACCGTAAGCCGCTGTTGTTCACATATGATGTGCTGGACAATTCTAAGGTGGCATATGAGAAGCTCCTTAAGAGAGTCGCAGCTCTTTCGAAAGAAGGGGAGCCGGATATGAGCGAGGTGAAGCCGTATCAGGATGCTTTCGCAGAGGCAATGGGCAGCGATATCAATACTTCTCAGGCGTTGACGGTATTGTATGATGTATTGAAGGCAGACATCAGTGACGCATCCAAGAGATATCTGGTGGAGGATTTTGATCAGGTATTTTCTCTGGATCTTACCGCAGAGGTTGAGGAAAGTCAGGCGGATGATGAGCTGACAGCATTTGTGGAAGGAAAAATTGCGGAACGCCAGGCTGCCAGAAAAGAAAAAGACTTTGCAAAGGCGGATGCCATTCGTCAGGAGCTGCTGGACCGGGGGGTTGAGATCAAGGATACCAGAGAGGGCACCGTCTGGTCATTGATATAATGCAAGAGCCGGAAGCGGATAGCAGACAATGCAGGGATTCGCGGAATAATAAATATAATTCAAGGTTAAAAATGCCGTTGGAGTTGATGAAATTCCAACGGCATTTTGTTATTTCTTTTTTGTTTTTTTCACGATAACCTTTATGGATATTTTTGTTCCATTCGGAATGTTTACTATAATCCTGGTTGTTCCCTTTTTCTTTGCTTTTATTTTACCGTTTTTATTGATCGTCGCGATCTTTTTGTTTTTGGATCGGAACGTCAGTGCATGAAAGCTGTCGGCGGGTGTAACCCGGATCGGTATTTTTTTTGATTTCCCTTTTTGCAGCGTGACCTTTTTCTTTTTTACCACAATGAGTACGTTTTTCACAGAGCTGCTTCCGGCCGGGGATGGGGAAACAGCAGGGGTTGATGACGGGGAAACAGTGACACGCGATGTAGGTGTACCGGAAGGTGCCGGTACGGCAGAGATCCGGGGAGTTGAAGTGGAAACAGGAGAGGGACAGGTTGCGCCGGATGAGTCTGAGGCTGCGGGAGTAGAAGCCGGGCTGGTTGTTTCGGATGAGTCGGAAGCTGCGGGGGTGGCAGTCGGACTTTCCGGTATCGGTGTGGCGGAAGCGGAGGAAAGGGATTCCTCCTGTTCTTCATATTCTGCGTCCGTAATTGTGGAAGCCAGTGCCTTGAGGCAGACGTTATTCATATTGCGCCGGTTGTTTCCAAGCTTGGAGGAGGTATTATCCATCCATTTTCCCTCGGAATATACATAGCTTTGACCGCTTTTGCTGCTGTATCTGGAGCCGAATGGATCGCTGGCTCCCTCGATCGGGACATAAACGGTATTGCCATCCTCTGCATAAAAGGTTACCACGACAGAAAAGGTTTCTCCTGCGGCAACTGCGATGGAGTCTGACAGAGTTATCGTGTGATAGCCGGAGTGTTCCACTGTCCCATAAGTGGTACACTTGTCAATTCGTGTTCCGCTGTCCGGTGTGGAACCGGTCAGTTTCCGGTATATTTCGACTTTGTAGGGCTGGTTGTCTGATGCAGTATAAAATCCGGCGGCACCAATGCTTCGTGGGGAATCCGTATCATTGGTAAATACATTGGCAAAGGAAATATCATCTGTGTCAAGATAGAGATCGCCCCAGCCGATGCCGTCATATTGGAAATTGGTATCATATTTGTCAGATGCCTCTGCCTCAAAGGTGCAGATTTCACACAGAGAAGAATCATAATAGGACAGCCAGTAATATCCGTTTGTACTATATTTATAATTCTCCCCGTAGTTGTTGGCGATCAGCCATGCGCCGGAGGCAGGTGCGTTCTCAGAGAAGGTATTAAAGCTGTCATCCCATCCGATGATCGTAACACAGTGATTGGCATCCTCGGAATCGTGAGTGGATTCGTAGGCAGAAGTGACGGTGGAAGTGTGGTACATATTGGAGGGATCAAAATATACAGACACATCCACAGAGCCATGTTCCATAACCGCTTCCTTGATGCCGCTGATATCTGAGGGATCATAAAAGTCCATATTTTTCAGATGAACCTCAGATTCCGTACGCAGTGTGTCCGGTTTTGAGGACATCGACCGGATCATTTTACGCAGAGTCTGATTGGTGTCAGCAGAGAAAGGAGCTTTGTCTTCTGACACAGCGCCCCACCAGTCTGCCAGAATATAGCTGGCATAATAAGCGTTGCCGCCGAGATTATAGTATCCGCCGGTATCGGTTGTCTGGGAAGAAAAATAATCTCCATATAATGGGTCCGTATTATCGGACAGAGGATCATATGTATACCAGACCAGATGACTTTCCGAATAATCGGTGCCGGCCAGAGCAGACAGATTCTGCAGAATACTGTCAGATTCCAATGCTTTTATGGCGGCGAAGGCCCAGCAGCTTCCGGTAACTCCCTGATCCCTGATGGGAGTTACGGCACCCTGTTCACGGGAATCGTAGGTATCGGGAAGAGACAAGCCGGAACGGGTGTTTCTGGTGCTTTTTGGGGAAACAATAGTAACCTCATTTCCATTTTCATCCACATATTTTGAACGGATCAGACCATTATTATTGGCGGTATCAATATGCTCAATAACGGACAGGGAGGAGGCAGACGCAGAGGCCTCCGGCAGTCCGGATAATATGCCTGTCAGTGGCAGGACTGCAGCCAGAAATATTGCAGTCAGATATGTTCTTTTTTTTCGATTCATGGGCAGATCTCCTTTCGAAATAATGTGATTATATTTTAACATATTTTCGTGAAAAATACGTGTCTGCATCGCATTTTGTCGAAACAAAAATAAAAATGACAATCAAAGCTATCTATTCATCTGCGGGGAATACGTCTATCATAAAGAAAACATTATTTATGGAAAGGACAGGATGATTATGAAAGCACAATTGGAAAATTATAATGTGTTATTTGCGCTGATGGCAGTCTGTGCGGTATCAGTTCTTTTAAAGGCAGTCAGTTATGGACTTTTTCATAAGCTGCTTTGGGATTCCAATCAGATGGGGACAACAGGAAACCGCTGGATGAAGGCGATGATGTCAAAGTTTGAGGCCTACTATAAACTGCATATCAGTGTACATAACGTGGAGAATTTCGTGGACCGGTATCTTTATCATTATCGTTTTATAGGGATTTCCCTGCAGACATGGGAGAATCTGGGTTTTTATTTTTCGGGACTGATCGCAGCAGGGGCGGGGGTTTTATGCTTTTTGGCGGGGTATTATGGTATGCCGTCGGAATGGTTCTGGGTGACGGGACTTGTCACGTTGCTGCTGCTTTGTGTCCAGGGGGCATCGGAGGTGTTTTTTGATACACATAAATGCCTGCGTGTATTCCGGATCCAGTTGATCGATTATATGGAAAATACCATGCGTGCCCGTCTGGAAAATGAATATTTTCATCAGGAGGCGACGGAAAAATACCGGATGGAATATTTCAAACCGGAGGAAATGTCTGACGCCGAAATGGAAGCGGCGGCAACCGATGCCGTTGCCGGTGGCGTAGATGCTGCAGGAGCATCAGGACTGCCGGCTCTGACGGAGATTAAGGAACTGCTGGAATCCTTCCGGGAGGAAATGCAGCTTGACCGGGATATTGCCGGGCGGCAGAATATGTTATCGGAGCAGGCGGCTGCGGAGAAAGCAAAGCTTTTTGAAGAGATATTAGAAGAATATATGTAATGGAAATGAAATTTATGAATGAAATGAGGATGGTTATGGAAAAGGGATATATGATATCAGATGCGTCAAAAATGCTGGAAGTGGAGAATCACGTACTTCGGTACTGGGAGGAGGAGCTGGAACTTCCGATTCCGAGAAATGAGCTGGGACACCGGTATTACAGGGAGTCAGAAATTAAATTACTGAGATCCGTCAAGGATCTGAAGGAGCAGGGCTTTCAATTAAAGGCGATCAAGAAGCTGCTGCCGGATCTGGAACGGGTGGAGCATATGGACCCCAAGATCCTTTACCAGCTCCGGGAGGACTTAAATAATCAGGTCATGCGGGAGGCAATGGAGCATACCAAGGGTTCTGTGACATCCATTGAGCATGCCAGGGACCGCTATGAAAAACGGCAAAAAACCTGGCAGGAAAAGAGCTATGAGCTGGAACAGAGCAAGGAAAAGGGGGCAGAGATGCAGCCGCAATACGGACAGACCCAGGCTGCCTCTCTGGAACGGCTCAGACAATTTGAGGCAATGATGCGTCAGATGATCCGGTCTTCCGTGGAGGAGGTAAGTCAGGAATCGGAACAGCGCATTTGCGAGGAGGTTACGGTACGTCTGCAGAAGGAAATGAATTATCTGCTGATGCAGAAGGAGGAGCTGCAGGAACGACAGCTTCATTTGCTGAAGGAAATTTTGCAGCAGGTGAAGGGGGAGAAAAAGCTGACAGAGACCGCGGCAGAAAAAGAGAATACAGCCCATGTGCCGCCGATCGGAGACGCTGCAGAGGCTGCGAGAGAAGTGGCAGCAGCGCAGGAGGAGCCGGGAGACGTAACGGAGTTTGGCCGCAAGAATCGTCGCAAAGCCCGCAAAAAGCCAAAGCACAAAAAATTATTTGCGAAGTCCGTAACACAGT
The DNA here is from genome assembly GCF_014384985.1 of Jutongia huaianensis. Classification (GTDB taxonomy): domain Bacteria; phylum Bacillota; class Clostridia; order Lachnospirales; family Lachnospiraceae; genus Jutongia; species Jutongia huaianensis. The sequence goes on along the minus strand of NZ_JACRSX010000001.1, from coordinate 371,145 downwards.
GATATAATTAGCCTCATAGATTTGATTAAGAAAGGTGATAAAGAAATGGGCAATTTTACTTTTGAAAAATGCGGCGGAATCGAGGGGCTTTACCTGATCCATCCTAAGGTATTTGGGGATAACCGTGGATATTTTATGGAGACATATAATTATAATGCATTTAAAGAGGCAGGACTGGATATGGTTTTTGTACAGGACAATCAGTCCAGCTCTACAAAGGGTGTCCTTCGAGGTCTTCATTATCAGAAGAATCATACACAGGGCAAACTGGTACGTGTACTCAGCGGAGAGGTGTTTGATGTGGCAGTGGATATCCGCAGAGGTTCCAAAACATACGGAAAATGGTTTGGCGTTACACTGACAGCAGAGAAGAAAAATATGTTCTATATCCCGGAGGGATTTGCACATGGCTTCTATGTACTTTCTGATACTGCAGAGTTTGCTTACAAGTGTACAGATTTTTATGATCCATCATCCGAGGCAGGCATTATGTGGAATGATGAAACCATTGGTGTTGAGTGGCCGATTCCGGAAGGGGTTGTTCCGAATATTTCTGAGAAGGATGGAAAGCATCCTGCATTTTCAGAAGATATTGCATTGGATTATTAATAAAAAGGAAATAAACAGAGTCTCCGGCATATTTTGTGCCGGAGATTTTTTCTTTACAGAAAAGATTTCCGGTACTTTCTACTTATCTCTGTGCAGCACTTGAAATGCCCCCTTGCAAAATGGTATAATTCTATTAATTATGCTTGGATTGTAAGCTGGATACGGGAGGCACCATGAAAGAGAAGATCGATCAGTACGCAAAGGGAATATTTGAATATCATATGCCGGAGGTAGTTCTGGGTACGTCTGAGCTTTCTGTGACCGTGGATGCCGGGGAGATCGTACAGGGCAGCTTTCGGATTTCCAACAGCAAAGGACGCAGCATGCGGGGGATCGTGTGTACGGATTGCAGCGGTATGATCCTGGAAAAAGAGAGCTTTTCCGGACAGGAGAATGACATTTCCTTTGCTTTTCGTGGAACCTATTATCAGCCGGGAGATATCATTAAGGGAGAGTTTCAGATCCTTTCTGACTGCGGTGTGGCTGTGCTGCCATTTACTGTTACAGTCACGGTACCATACTGCGAAACCTCTGCGGGACGGATCCGTGATCTGAACCAGTTTACAGAGCTTGTAAAAAGTCATTATATGGAAGCGTTGCGGATATTCCAAAGTCCGGCATTTGAGCGGATCTTCCTGCAGGAAAAGGAGATTTATCTGGAACGTTACCGGGGACTGTTAAAGGGCAACGATAAGAGCATGGCACTGGAGGAGTTTTTGATCGCTGCCCACAAAAAGACGCCGGTACAGCTTTCCGTAGAAAAGCGGGAGCTGCAATATCCAAAATGTGAGAATATATTTGCGGACAAGATTGTGCTTCATAAGGATACGTGGGGATATGGAGAGTATGAAGTGAAGTCGGACGCTCCATTTGTGCGTTTTGAGCGTTCTTGTATCAGAACCACAGACTTTACCGGGGACATCTATGAACTGGTTCTGGTGATCAATCCGGACTGTATGGCGATCGGACATAATTTTGCGCGGATCACGATCAGCAGTGCGAGACAGCAGCTGGAGCTTAAGGTGATCGCCAGAAGATATTGTATGTCTGATGAGGAGCGGCGCCGGCAGATCCAGCAGCAGAAGGATGTCTGGAATTTGTACCGGAGTTTTCTGTATTATCAGGCGGGGAAAATGTCACGGAAGGATTTTATTGCGTCCGCAGAAAAAAGCGTCAATAGTCTGGATCAGCCGGATCAGACTGGGAGCAGATATCAATGGCTGGTGCGTGTATTCCGGATTTATCTGGCATTGCAGACCCATAAGGAGGAAGCCTTTCATCTGGAAATGACACAACTGGAGGAGAGGCTGTTAGAAATACGGGAGCAGGAGCCTTTATTATATTGTGCCTATTATTATCTGATGTATTTGTGGAAACCGGAGGCGGCAGAACGGGCGGGGGCATTATCCAGAGTCAGGGAATGTTATCAGAACGGTCACAGTCATTGGCTGATCCTTTGGTTTTTGCTGCAGATGGATGACAGCTATCAGATATCCGTCAAGCGGCAGGAGGCAATACTGCAGCAGATCGAGGCAGGCTGTCACAGTCCCCTTTTATATCTGGAGCTTTGCCGGTTGTACAATAATACACCGGAGCTGGTGCTGGAGCTGACGGAGGCGAAGGCGCAGGCACTTCACTGGGGGCTTTCCAACCGGATCCTGGAGGAGGAGCTGCAGTTTCGTTATGCGTATCTGATCAGCAGGACCAGGGATTTTACCGGTGTTATGATGGGAGATCTGTACCGGATGTATGAGGCGCGTCCTTCGGATGATCTGCTGACGATGATCTGCCAGCTTCTGATGCGGGAACGACGGGTTTCGCCAGAGGATGTAAAGTGGTACCGGCTGGGGATCGAACATAATTTAAAGATTACAGACCTCTATGAAAATTATATTTATGCACTGGAAGAAACACCTGACATGGTGCTTCCAAACCGTGTTTTACTGTATTTTTCATATAACAACCAGCTCAATGCCACCAAAAAGGCGATGCTTTATGCCTATGTGATCCGCCATAAGGATCGCGATCAGACAATGTATGACAGCTATAAGGCATCCATGGAGAAGTTTGCATTGGAGCAGCTGGAACAGGGGCGTGTGAATGATGATCTGTCGGTGATCTATGAGGAGTTTATCCGGGAAGATATGATCAATGAGCAGATTGCATCAGCATTGCCGTCGATTCTTTTTGCCAGAGAAATCCGGTGCAGTGATCCACGGATCGCCGGTGTGGTTGTCCGCCACCGGGAACTGCAGCAGGAGGAGACGGCAGCATTTGTTAAGGGAAAGGCAATGATATCTGTTTTTACTCCGGAACCGCAGATCTTTCTGACGGACCGGGAGGGACGCAGATATGCTTCTTCCATTGGTTATACGGTGCATCGGATGGTACATCTGGATCATCTGGTAGAAAAGTGCCTGCCTTTTGTGGGAGACAATGTCCGTGTACTTTTGTATTTGTATCAGAGGGTGGTACAGGAGAACCGCTCCGGAGAGGATATATCACAGCTTCGCCGGCGGGTTCTGGGGATTGCCGGGCTGGACAGCCATTTCCGAAAATCGTTGTTTGCCATACAAATGCAATATTATTTTGATAATTTCCAGGGAGAGCTTCTGGACACAGAGCTGGAGCATATGGATTGGGAAAATATCCTGCCGCGGGACAGAAGCCGGTTCATGGAATATTGTGCGGTACGTCATAGATATGAGAAGGGAATGGAAGGACTTCTGCTTTTTGGCTGGAATGGCATAGATCCCAAAAAGCTTCTGAAGATCGCCGGACATGCTTTTGTGGCGGCTGAGGAAGATAAGACGCTGACAAAGCTGGCATGGCATATTTTTAAAGGTGGAGAGTTTGACAAACCGCTGCTGGTATATTTGTGCGATCATTATTCCGGTACGATCCCGGAGATGGTGAAGCTGTGGACCGCATGCCGGGAGTTTGGAATTGACATACAGATTTTGTCAGAACGGCTGTTGGCACAGATCCTGTTTACGGATCAGATGGTTCCGGAGGCTTACCCGGTGTTTTTCTATTATGAGGAACAGGGCTTCAATAAAAAGCTGATCCGGGCTTTTCTGAAAAGGACGGCATACCGTTATCTGGTGCATGGAGACAAGCTTCCGGATGAGATCTTTGAATCCTTTTACCAGCATGTGCAGGTGGAAGAGAACCGGCCATGTCTGCTGGCGGTTTTGAAGCATTTGTCCGGAAGGGGCATGCTGACGGGAGGCGAGGCGGTATTTGTAGATTATAATCTGCACCAGCTCTATGAAAAGGATATTGTGCTTCCGTATTTTCAGGCTTTTAAGGATAAACTGTCTTTGCCTGATACGCTTCTCAAGGAGCAGTATGTGGATTATACCGCTGATCCCGAGCATGATGTTAAAATTCGATACACATATATTGTAGATGACCAGAGGCAGGCTCCGGTGACAGAGACAATGCGGAATGTATTTGAGGGAATCCGGGTCAGAGGGTTTATTCTGTTTCAGGATGAGACGGTAGAGTATGAGATCATAGAAACAGATGCGGGAGGTCACGAGAAGAAAACAGAGCCGGCCCGTCTGGTTTATATCGATCAGATGAGAGGTATGGAAGGAGTCAGCGGCTATCAGATGCTGAACAAAATGCTGATGAAGCAGCGGGGCGGTGAGGATGCATTGCTGGACCAGATGCAGGAGTACGCAGAAAAAAGAGCGATCGTTAATTTTTTGATGAAACCGGATGATGGAGGCATAGGAAAAAATGACCGAGGATAGAAAAGTATTGGTGGGAGTTGATCTGTGTGATGACATGACGCAGATTTCCTGCTATCGCCGGGACCTGGATAAGGTAATCCCGGTGGGACGGCTGGTGGGCAGAGAGAGAGAGTATGAGTGCCCGACAGTATTGTCCTATCAGCCGGTCAAAAAAGAGTGGCTGTTTGGTACGGAGGCATTGCTGGCGGCAGAACGGGAGGAAGTGTACCTGTTTCGGGACATACTAAAACAGATATCCCGGCACAATAAAGTTACTTCCGGCGATATGGAGTTAGAGCCGGTGGATACCATGGTGCGCTATTTTGTTAAGATATTAAGCTGTCTGAAGGAGTATTTTCCCAGCGAAACGATCCGTAAGCTTGTGATATCGGTGTCCGAAAAAACGGACAATCTGGTGAATGCGGTCAAAGGAGCATTAAATCAGATCGGGATCGGAGAAGACCGTTTTGTGATACAGCTCCATCAGCAGAGTTATATGTATTATGCCCTGAGCCAGAAAAAGGAATTATGGCTGGGGGATGTGGCATTATTTGAGTTTGGACGGGATGGATTATTCTATTCCCAGATTCATATTGACCGGAGAAATATTCCGTATATCGTGGGGGTCAAGCGGATGGATCTGAGCCAGAGCCTCAACTGGGATATGATGGAGCACGACAGCAGCTTCAAGATGGAGTATGCTTTTGTGAACCTCGCCAATACCCAGATGCATAAGCAGATGATATCGACGATTTATGTGACGGGAGAGGGCTTTCAGGGAGAATGGGCCAACACGGCATTAAGCCAGCTTTGTAATGGCAGACGTGTTTTCCGGGGAGGAAATCTGTTTACCAAGGGAGCCTGTATTGCTGCCAGGGAGCTTGCAGGGGAAGGTGTTATGGGAGACTTCCTGTTTCTGGATCAGGAAATGCTGCATACCGGTATTTCTCTGCGGGTATATTGTGATGCCAAAATGCAGGAGGTGCTTCTGGTGAAGGCCGGAGTACCGTGGAAGGATGTGGACGTCAGCGTTGATTTTATTCCGGACGGAGAGGAAGAGCTGCAGCTTACAATACAGAATGTGCTGCGGAGAGAAACGACCGTACATCTTTTGTCTCTGGAGGGTTTCGATGAAAGACCAAATAAAATGACAAGATTTACTCTGCGTCTGCGTTTTGCTGACGCGTCGCATTGTATTGTGACATTAAAGGATGATGGTTTTGGAGAGTTTTGTCCTTCCAGCAACCGGATCTGGGAGCGTTATCTCAGCTTATAAATTGCAGATTGGAGGAATTAGATGGGAAAATTAATATTATGCAGCAGTGCCATTGCGAAGCAGCCGTATTGTTTCCCGATGACGAAGACAAAAGTATATTCCATCGAGGAAGTCTGCTACTACATTAGGAATAACATCTATATGATGCAGGAGGAAGTTTTTGACAAAGCATTTGCAGACTGGATCCGTAATGAGCTTGGGATGGCGGAAACGGCAGACAAGCTGGACAGGATGAGAGAGGATCACAATAATCTCAAGGATATTGTGGTGACCCTGTGCTGCAGCTGCGATTATTATACCGAGAGGGAGATCAATGATCTGATCGCCATTATGGATCAGACCCAGAATGTGCCATTGCGGGGACGGCAAAAGATCAAAGCGGATACTTATCTGAAAAACGGCAGTCTGGAGCGGGCAAAGCAGGAGTATGAACGGATTTTAAAGAGTCCGGATATGATCAATGCCTCTTCAGAGGAGTATGGAGATCTTTATTACCGGTTGGGAGCAGCGTTGGCCGGTATGGGAGAATACCGGCACGGATTTCAGGCGTTTCAGAAATCCTACGAGTATGCAAAGACACAGAAAGCGTTGGAATCCTGTCTGTATTGTCTGAAGCTGGGAGGCATGCCGGAGGAATACGAAAAGGCTGCGATAGAAATGGGTGTCACCAGGGAACAGCAGACTTTTATGGATGCCCAGTACGAGGAGGCACTTCGTCAGAGTGTGGACAGCAGGGAATGTAAGATGGTCCGGCGTATCCGCAGGATGAAGGAGCAGGGAGATCCTTCTTATGAGAAAGTAGCGAAGGAGCTGATCTTTCAGTGGAAGACAGAATACCGCAAAAGCATGCTTCCATAAATAAAAATCCCATAAAAGAAAGGGGCGGCACAGATGGCTTTTTGGAACCGGATCAGAAGACGAAAGGAAAAACAAAAACAACAGGAAACGACGGAAATACTTTCTCAGGACAAGGCAGGGCTGGTGGACGATGCAAAGGTGCCGGATGCGGCAGATGAAGAGCCGGTCAGATTATCTCAGGAGGAGTTAGCGGCAGAGCATATTATTCCGAAGGGAAAGGCAGAACAGAAGCGGTATATCCATGACTGCTGCGAGTCAGTGAAGGACTGTGATAAACAGATCAGCATTGCGAAGGCGGAATATGCCCAGGTGACAGAATATCTCACAGATATCCAGAAGATCGACCGGATCGCCGGGGAGGACAGAGAGTCTCTTCTGGAGCTTTGCAAAAGAATTCAGAGACTTTTGCAGGAACGTAATCAATATAAAAACAGAACATTTACGATCACAGAGCGTCAGATGCGCCGGTTTGACAGATATCAGGATGATCTGATCGATGAGATCAAAAAAATGTATCAGAATGAAATGTATCAGAAAGCGATTGACAGTGATATTCGTCATCTGGAAGCAGAAAAGGCATATATCCGGGAGAATCAGCGGGAGATCATTGAACGGCAGGATTTTTTGAAAAAGCTTGCAAGGGGGATTTCTGTGCTGATCGGATCGCTGGTCATTCTTTTTATTATTCTGTACTTTAATCTGGACAGCAATATGACCTATCCGTATATTGGGACACTGGCTCTGGCAGCTGTCGCTGCGGCTGTGATCTTTACTGAGTCCAACAAAAACAGATATGAGATCGCCGTTTCTGACAAAAAATACAATAAAGCAGTAGAGCTTTTAAACAGGACAAAGATCAAATATGTTAATAATATCAGTGTGCTGGATTACAACCGGGAAAAATTCGGCGTGAAAAATGCAGCAGATTTTGAAAATCTCTGGGGAGAATACTGTAAGACGAAGGAATACGAGAGGCGTTTCCGGGACAATACGGAGCAGCTCAGTAAAAGCAACGATTCCCTGCAGCGCCTTCTGGACAGTCATGGTGTGAATGATACGGAGGTATGGCTGGTACAGACTTATGCGATCCTGGATGACAGGGAGATGGTAGAGATCCGTCACGATCTCAACCAGAGACGTCAGAAGCTTCGGGAGCAGATCAAGTATAATACAGATACCAAAGAGGATTATGAGCAGCATATCCGTAAGGTTGTGGAGGAAAGTGAATTTGGCCGGGAAATCTTAAAAGAAGTGCTTGACAAATAAAAAAGCATATGGTAACATTCTTTGTGTTGTGCTGAAATCACAACAGATAAATAACAACAAAGCAGAGAAATCCACTCTCACCTTAGCACAGGAAGTGACTCGGGTTAAATAATGACATCAATCGCCGGAACGTGATTTTGATAGGATCAGTGGATAATGCTTTGCTTATCCACTTTTTTTTAGTGTATAGGAAAATGCTCGTAGCGTAGAGGAAAGCCAACGAGAATTGCGAAGCAATTCTTGGAGGGCAAAACGCTGGTTTTGCCCTTTTTTATGTATGGAGGTGCAGGAACATTAGTAAGACAGCAGTAAATGAGCAGATCAGAGACAGAGAGATTCGTCTGATCGGCGAGGACGGGGAACAGTTAGGAATTATGTCGGCAAGAGATGCCATGAAGCTTGCAAGAGAAGCAGATCTTGATCTGGTCAAGATTGCACCAAATGCAAAGCCTCCGGTGTGCAAGATCGTTGATTACGGAAAATACCGTTACGAGCTGGCACGTCGTGAGAAAGAGGCAAAGAAAAAGCAGAGAACAATGGAAGTAAAAGAGATCCGTTTGTCTCCAAACATTGATGTAAACGACCTGAACACAAAAGCAAATCAGGCGAGAAAATTCCTGAGCAAGGGTGATCGTGTGAAGGTATCCCTTCGTTTCCGTGGTCGTGAGCTTGCACATATCAATTATAGCAAACAGATTCTGGACAGCTTTTATGAGAAGCTGGAGGACATTGCTGTTGTGGATAAGCCTGCCAAGATGGAAGGTCGTACCATGGTAATGTTCTTATCAGAGAAGAGGCAGTAAAGATTGGCTGACCGGTTATTCGGTGAGCAAGGCTTTCAAGGCGGTGTACTGCCGATGCAGATACGCCAGATTATAAATATTATGCAAATAAGGAGGAAACTATCATGCCAAAAATGAAAACAAAGCGCGCAGCTGCAAAGCGTTTCAAAACTACAGGAACAGGAAAGCTCATGAAGATGAAGGCTTACAAGAGCCACATCCTGAATAAGAAGTCCACAAAGAGAAAGAGAAACCTGAGAAAAGCTGTAGAGGTAGATGCAACAAACGCAAAGATGATGAAGCGCATTTTACCATATTCTAAATAATTTAAGGAGGAAAGACAAATGGCACGTATTAAAGGCGGATTAAATGCAAAGAAGAAACACAATAGAGTTTTAAAGCTTGCAAAGGGATATAGAGGAGCAAGATCTAAGCAGTATAGAGTAGCAAAGCAGTCTGTAATGAGAGCCCTGACTTCCTCTTTCGCAGGTAGAAAAGAGAAGAAGAGACAGTTCAGACGTCTCTGGATCGCTCGTATCAACGCAGCAGCAAGACTTAACGGTCTTTCATACAGCAAGTTCATGTATGGTCTGAAGCTGGCTCAGATCGACATCAACAGAAAGATGCTTTCTGAGATGGCTATTTCTGATCCTGAGGGATTCGCTTCTCTCGTTGAGGTTGCTAAGAGCAAGCTTGCATAATTTGAAATATATGATGCTTATACAGGAAGAGTCCTTCGGGGCTCTTTTTGTCCTATATAATAAATGTAGAAAGGATACGAGATGGTATTTAGTTCTGCAATATTTTTATTTATATTTCTTCCGGTTGTATTTCTGGGGAATCTGCTGATTCGTCCTCTTTGGGCAAAAAATTTATTTCTGACTGCGGCGAGTCTTGTTTTTTATGCTTTTGGGGAACCGGTATATGTTTTTCTTATGATCGCATCGGCTGCGATGAATTATGGATTTGGCAGAGGGCTGGCAGCGACAGAGAGGCAGGAAATCCGGCGGTTTCTGCTGGTGGTTTCTGTACTTTGCGATCTGGTCATTCTGGGGACATTTAAGTATGCCGGATTTCTGGTGGAAAATATCAATCATATTGCCGGATCACACTTAAATGTACCGGAGATTGCGCTTCCGGTGGGCATTTCATTTTTTACCTTTCAGGCGATGTCCTATGTGATTGATGTGTACCGAAATCGGGACATGTGCCAGAAAAGCTTTATGAAGGTGCTGCTTTACATATCTTTTTTTCCGCAGCTTATCGCCGGGCCTATCGTGCGTTGGGGAGAGATTGAAACACAGCTTGATCACCGGGCTGTTACGACAGATGGTGTGGCGGAGGGCATCTGCCGTTTTGTGAAGGGACTTGCCAAAAAGCTTTTGCTTGCCAATGGGCTGGGGCAGATCGCAGATCAGGTGTTTGGCCTGAATATTGGACAGTACAGTATGGCAGTGGCATGGCTGGGAGCCATATGCTACGCGCTGCAGATTTTTTATGATTTTAGCGGATATTCGGATATGGCGATCGGTCTGGCATCCATGTTCGGATTTCATTTTCAGGAAAATTTCGATCACCCATACAGTGCGGAAAGTATTCACGGATTCTGGAGGAGATGGCATATCTCATTGTCATCATGGTTTAAGGAATATGTCTATATTCCGCTGGGAGGCAATCGAAAAGGAAAGCTCCGGACAGAGGTGAATAAGCTGATCGTTTTTTTCCTGACAGGCATCTGGCATGGTGCAAACTGGACCTTTGTGATCTGGGGCATGATCCATGGTATTATGAATGTGCTGGAGGATACGATCCTGCCAATCCGTAAATGCCGTTTTAAGTGGATCGGAAATCTTTATACATGGATCATTGCCGTGACAGCATTTGTAATGTTCAGGGCAGACACCGCCGTATATGGATGGCAGATGATACGGACGATGTTTGGCAATTTTTCATGGGACATGTTATCAAGACAGTTTATTCTGGAGCGGCTGGACGGTTATACCATGACTCTGCTCGCCGCCGGCATTTTATTTTCTTATCCGGTGACGGGAGTGCTTGCACGGAAGACATTAAAATGGCGGGAAGCTCATAGTGAAGTCTGGGAAAATCTGCGTTATGTGGGAGTGCTTTTGCTGTTTTTCCTTTGTGTCTGCAGTCTGGCGTCTGCCGCTTATAATCCGTTTATTTATTTTCGTTTTTAATAATGTATCCGGCGGACCGGAGCCTGAAATCATCTCCGGGATGCAGAGAAAAGGAGCCATGAATGAAAAAAAGAATATTTATTGCTGTATTTTTTATCATTTTATTGATCCCGTTTGTGGGAATGAGTGTATATCATGCGGATCTGAGCATTGAGAAAAAACATGAGGAAGCGTTACCTTCGCTGATACGGAATGGCAGGATCAATACAGGATTCTTTCAGGGCATTACCGATTATGTGGCAGATCATTTTGCATTCCGTCAGGAAATGATTACGGCAGATGCCCGGATCAAAGCCGGGATCTTTCACAGCTCCGCCAATGATAAGGTGATCGTGGGAAAGAATGGCTGGCTGTTTTTTCAGGAGACTATGAATGATTATCAGAAGAGGAATCTTTTGTCGGATCGGGAAATCCATAATTGTGCCACAGTGGTGCGCCTGATCGGACAGGGGGTAGAGCTGCAGGGGGCAGAGTTTGCATTTACTGTAGCACCCAATAAAAATACCCTTTATGGAAAATATATGCCGGATCGTTTTCAGACGGGAAGCGGCGAGGGCAATCTGGAGCATCTGATCCGGGAGATGAAAGCGCAGAAGGTTCATTATGTGGATCTGCAGACGCCTCTTCGGAAGGAACAGAAACAGGTGTACCATAAATTGGACACACATTGGAATAATCTGGGAGCTTCGATCGCCTGTGGAACATTACTGGGTTATTTTGGGAAAGATCATATCCATTATGAGAATGAGTCATATACCCGGAAGAAAAATTTTTCCGGAGATCTTCAGGGAATGCTTTTTCCGAAAAGCAGCAGGAAGGACTGGAATGTGACCTACGACCGTTCATGGACGTATGAATATGTCAATGATGTCACATCCACCGAGCAGATGGAGATTCAGACAGAAAATCAGACGCAAAGGGATGATCAGAAGAATGCAGTGAAAGAGAAACCGAAAAAGCAAAAGAAGCATAAAAGTCTGGTGATGTACCGTGATTCCTTTGGCAATGCACTGGTTCCTTTTATGGCACAGGAATATCAGAAGGGGTATTTTACAAAAGAGGTGCCATATGATTTAAGTCTGGTGGACGCTTATCAGGCAGATGACGTGGTGATCGAGCTGGCACAGAGGCAGATTCCGACATTGCTGGAAGGAATTCCCTATATGATGGCACCGGGAGTGGCTTTTGATCAGGATGTGGAGGAGATCACACAGACGGAAGCGGTGATGGAAACGGAAGAAGTGCCGGGGACGGATGGTGTGCTGCGGATCTCCGGAGAGACGGACAAGCAGTGGACAGACGATGATTCGGAGATTTATATCAGTATGTACGGAAAGAAGAATCTGCTGATGTATGAAGCGTTTCCGTCTGTATATGATCCGATGGATGACAAAGCGGACCGGGCATACAGCTATGGTGCCTATATTGATACCTCTTCTATGCCGGCGGATCATTATCAGATCGAGATTATTACAAAAAAGGATGGAAGCTATTATACAACTGGATTTCTGGGGAGATATGTGGTAACATAAATAAAATAGGGTAAATATTGAAATGTGAGAGGGGATCAAAGATGAAGAGGAAAAAGATCGTGCTAGCAGGGACGATCGTCTGTATGCTGTTTGGTAGTATGACGGTTCCGGCACAGACGGGAGGATCGGTATCACTTCCGGCGGTGCAGGTAAGTGCTGCAAAACGTGCAACAACAACGACGGAACAGTCTGCCACGAAGGGCAAAAAAGATACAAAGTCCCAGAAAAAAGCAAAGCAGAATAAGAAAAAGGCTAAAAAATATATTGGAAAAAAACTGAGTAGTCTTGTCAAGGCGATCGGCAAATATAAAAAGCTTTCCAAGGCGGCAAGCTGTTACTATGAAAACGAGTATGACGGTATTGCAAAATACGATGGTTTCGTGGTGTATTGTCACACCGAAAATAAGAAAACCTGGATCGTAGACAGTGTAGAATAGACAGGAGCAGCAGATGAGAGGAAATAGACAGACCAGAGACAGAAGTGTCTGGCTTGGTGTTACGGTTGCATTGGTGCTTGGGATTCTGTGTGGAGGCAGTATGGACATAAGCAGGTCTTATGCTGCTGAAGGAATCGGGAGCCGGCAGGAGGCTGTCCGGAAGAACGCAGGGGCAGCGGCATGGCATCAGGAGCTTTATTACAGCTCAGGAGGGATCTTTCGAGTCTCCGGTACGGAATTGTGGAAGGGGACAGCCGGGGAGCAGACTGCAGCTCCGGTAGAAGGGTCACCGCCTGCAGAGATGGCGGGTTCCGTGACGGAACCGGTGGGAACCGTGACACCGGCAGGAGAGACAGAACCTCCGAAGGAATCGGTACAGCCGGGGCATACAGCCGGGCCAAAGAACAGCATAAAACCGAAGCCCACAGTCACACCGGTACCGGGCAGGCTTGTCCATAAGAAATACACCACAAGGTATGTATATAAGGGCGGAAAAAAGCTGAAAAAAAGCTTTCTTACCCTGAAGAAAAAGACCTATTATTTTGACAAAAACGGAGAGATGTATCACGGCTGGCTGAAACGGGGCGGAGCGTATTATTATCTGGACCGGAGTACGGGAGTGCTGGTACATCATGGCAAAGCCGATGGCATCCGGATACGCAAAGGTCAGGCTGTGCAGACAAAGCTCAGTGTCAGAAAGATAGAAACCATGCGTACGGCAGCAAGACTGCTTGGGCAGATCACGAAGCCCTCAGATACGCGGGAGCAGAAGAAAATGAAATGCTATCAATACATTATGAAATGTGATTACCGCAGATATCGTTTTCTGGAGCCGATTTATAAGAAGAAGGGCTGGGAAAGCACCTTTGCTAATGATATATTCCGGCATCACGCCGGCTGCTGTGTGTCGGAATCATCCGCACTGGCATTTCTTTTTCACGAGATTGGCTACAAGGATGTTTATGTGTGCCATGATACCAGTCACGCCTGGGTGGAGATGAATGGCAGGGTATATGACAATCTGTTTTCCAAGGCGAAGGATTTCTGGAAGTATTATAATGCGACATATGAGAGTTTCGGGCTGCACCCGGTAGATAAACGCAAAATATAATGAGCCCTAAAGGACTCATATTAGGAGTTTCTTCGAAACTCCGTCATGCGCTGATAAAGAAAATTATTATAGATAATAAGAGAAAGGATGTAAGACAATGGCAAAAGAATTGGAAAAAAACTACAATCCTGCGGACATTGAGAAGAGAACCTATGATAAATGGCAGGAGAAAAAATACTTTCATGCGGAGGTAGATCGCAGCAAGAAACCGTTTACGATCGTTATGCCGCCGCCAAATATCACGGGACAGCTCCACATGGGACATGCCCTGGATAATACACTTCAGGATATCCTGATCCGTTTTAAGAGAATGCAGGGCTATGAGGCACTCTGGGTACCGGGAACCGACCATGCATCCATTGCCACAGAGGCAAAGGTAGTGGAAAAACTTCGGGAGCAGGGCATTTCCAAGGATGATATCGGCCGAGAGAAGTTCCTGGAGCATGTTTGGGACTGGAAGAAGCAGTACGGTGGCCGCATTGTAGAACAGCTGAAAAAGATCGGTTCTTCCTGCGACTGGGACAGAGAGCGTTTCACTATGGATGAGGGATGCTCCAAGGCAGTCAAGGAAGTATTTGTCAATCTGTACAACAAGGGACTGATCTATCGTGGAAAGCGTATTATCAACTGGTGTCCTCATTGTCTGACTTCTATTTCTGATGCAGAGGTAGAATATGAGGATCAGGCAGGTCATTTTTGGCATCTGCGTTATAAGACCACAGACGGTACCGGCTATATTGATCTGGCAACCACACGTCCGGAGACACTTCTCGGTGATACAGCCGTAGCAGTCAATCCGAAGGATGATCGTTATAAAGATATGGTAGGCAAGATGCTGGATCTGCCGATCGTACACCGTCAGATCCCGATCATCGCAGATGATTATGTAGATATGGAGTTTGGTACAGGTGTTGTAAAGATCACACCGGCACATGACCCGAACGACTTTGAGGTAGGACTTCGTCATAATCTGGAAGTGATCAATGTATTGACAGACGATGCTAAGATCGTAGAGGATTATCCGAAATATGCAGGTATGGACCGCTATGAGGCAAGAAAGGCAATCGTAGCTGATCTGGAGGCGGAAGGTGCTCTTTTGAAAGTAGAAGATCATGAGCATAATGTAGGTACCTGTTATCGTTGTCATACAACTGTAGAACCACGAGTATCAAAGCAGTGGTTCGTTGCTATGAAAGATCTGGCAAAGCCGGCAATCGATGCAGTAAAGAATGGAGATACAAAGTTTGTACCAACACATTTTGAAAAGACTTATTTTCATTGGTTAGAAAATATTCGTGATTGGTGTATTTCCCGTCAGCTCTGGTGGGGACATCAGATTCCGGCATTTTACTGTGACGACTGTAGAGAGATGGTTGTAACAAAGGAAAGCAGCTGCAATTGTCCGAAGTGCGGTAAGCCGATGAGACAGGATCCGGACACACTGGATACATGGTTCTCTTCCGCACTGTGGCCGTTCAGCACTCTTGGCTGGCCGGATAATACCGAGGAAATGGATTACTTCTATCCAACAAGTACTCTGGTAACAGGTTATGATATCATTCCGTTTTGGGTTATGCGTATGATGTTCTCCGGACTGGAGCATACCGGAAAGGTTCCGTTTGATACGGTACTGATCCACGGACTTGTCCGTGATTCCCAGGGACGTAAGATGAGTAAATCCCTCGGTAATGGTATTGATCCATTGGAGGTTATTGATAAGTATGGTGCAGATGCACTTCGTTTCACGCTGGTCACAGGAAATGCACCGGGTAATGATATGCGTTTCTACTGGGAGCGTGTAGAGGCAAGCCGTAACTTTGCCAATAAGGTATGGAATGCATCCCGTTTCATTATGATGCATCTTGGTGACAATACCATCACAGAACCTGCATATGATGAATTGAAAGAGGCAGATAAATGGATCCTTTCCAAGGTAAATACCCTGGCAAAGGAAGTTACCGAGAATATGGAGAAGTACGAGCTGGGAGTCGCTGTACAGAAGATCAATGACTTTATCTGGACCGAGTTCTGTGACTGGTATATTGAGATCGTAAAGCCGAGACTGTTTGCAAAGGAGGAGGATCCTGCTTCTGCCAATGCAGCATTCTGGACACTCCGTACAGTGCTGATCGATTCTTTGAAGCTGCTTCATCCGTATATGCCGTTTATCACAGAGGAGATATTCTGCACGATCCAGTCAGAGGAAGAGTCCATTATGATCTCTTCATGGCCGGAGTACAAGGAGCAGTGGAATAATCCGGCAGCCGAGGAAATGGCAGAGAATATCAAGAACGTTATCCGCGGTATCCGTAATATCCGTACCGAGATGAATGTAGCCAATTCCCGCAAGGCACAGGTTTATATCGTTGCAGATGACGAGACAACCTGCAAGGTGCTGGAGGGCAGCAGAGATGCCTATGAGCATATGATCTATGCTTCTGAGCTTTTCGTTCAGATGGATAAGACAGGCATCGCGGAGAATGCAGTATCTGTTGTGATTCCAAAGGCAACGATCTATATGCCGCTTGCTGATCTGGTTGATTTTGAGAAGGAAAAGGAACGCCTTACCAAGGAGAAGAAACGTTTGGAGGGAGAGCTTAAGCGTGTCAACGGTATGCTTAACAATGAGAAGTTTATGAGCAAGGCTCCGGAAAGCAAGATCGCAGAGGAAAAGGAAAAATTAGAGAAATATACAAGCATGATGACAAAGGTTGAGGAAGAGTTAAAGGCTCTGGAGAAATAATGCACCGCAGATAGGTGTTTGGCCACAACAGTGGCGGACATCCCGAAAGGTAGGGTGATCTTATGGAGAAGGTGGAAAAAAATGATTTTGGAGAAGTCCAGGTAGAGATTTCTGAGGACGATATGGAGGCATATATTACTCTGACTCCGGAGAAACGTGACCAGGTATTTCAGATGGATGAATTGAAGATCCTTCTGAAAGCGGCAGGCGTGGAGTATGGTGTACTGGAGGATGTTCTGCAAAAAGCGGTGTCCGAAAAACGGTACTATGAGCAGTTTACCGTTGCCAGAGGAGAGGAACCGGTGGATGGCAAGGATGGCTGGTTTGAGTTTCTTTTTCCCATCCATGTGGATACCCGTCCCAAGATCCTAAAGGATGGCTCCGTGGATTATACTTCATGTGGCCAGGTTCCTTCTGTGGGAGAAGGACAGGAAATCGTTCATTATCATCCGGCACAGAAGGCGAAGGATGGGACGAATGTTCTGGGACAGATCCTTCCGGGACGTAATGGCAGAGATCTTGCGCGACTGCGGGGCAAGGGATTTGAACTCTCACCGGATAATCTGGTTTATACCGCTAAACTTACCGGTAAGGCAACGTATCAAAATGATATTCTGAATATCAGCGCAGAGCTGACATTGGATGGAGATGTATCCTACACTACGACGGGAGATGTTCATTTTATTGGAGATATCAGGATCAGGGGCAATGTTCTGTCCGGGATGAAGGTGACTTCCGAAAAGGGAAGCATCATCGTGGATGGATATGTGGAGGCTGCGACATTGATTGCCGGTAAGGATGTAATCCTGAAAAACGGAATGCAGGGCAATGGGCAGGGAAAGGTTGCCGCAAAGGGAGATGTCTCCGGCAAGTTTTTTGAGCAGACATTTATTGACTGTGACGGAAATGTTGCGGCCAATGCTATAATGAATTGTCAGATTACCTGTGGACAGGATGTTAAAGTGTCCGGACGGTTTGGTGCCATTATTGGGGGAAGTGTTTCGGCACTGCACAGCATAGAAACCATGGTGGCGGGCAATATGGCACAGGTAAAAACGGAGCTTTGCGCCGGTATGGAGGATAACCTGTTTGCATTGCTGATGCAGCATGAAAAAAGCCGCAAACAGATTCAGGAGGAAGTGGAAAAGATCTTAGATGCTTTGAAAAAGATCAATAAGATATTGGAGACTTCGCCAACACCGGATCTGCAGCAAAAGAAACTAAAGCTCACCAGGGCGAAGATTGAAAAGGACACCCGTCTCAATGCGATCATGAAGCGCAAGCAGGAGACGGTAGATCAGATGAGTAAAACAAATGATGCCAGTATTACCATTTTAAAAAGAGCGAATCCGGGAACAGAGATTACAATAAATGGAAAACATGTATCTGTTCAGGACGAGATTACTGGTGTAGAATATAGAAGACGGGGTACGGGAATCGTATCCTATGGTCTGGAGTAAGTATGATGTCGATAATTGCGGCAGAAATGAATTGATGATTGAATGGAGGTAGTGTAAGATGGATTTCGAGGCAGAATTAGAAAAATTTCAGCCAAGTCTTGATATTGAACAGGCAGAGGATGCCATTTATGGAAACAGTACAACAGATGTGATGGATCTGCTCCAGAGTATTTTGGCAGATACAGGTGCAGTCACAAAGAACGCAGAATAGGGGAAGAAACATGAGATGTCCAAGATGTAATGCAGAGGTGTCTTTCAAGAAAGATCGTTGTGATAACTGTGGACAGGAGCTGCGTAATTACCGCAGGGTTCTCAGCGCGTCCAATATTTGCTATAACCGGGGTCTGGAACAGGCGAAGGTCAGAGATCTTTCCGGAGCGATCGCATCTTTGCACAAAAGCTTAAAATTTAACAAATTAAATACCAGTGCGAGAAATTTGCTGGGGCTCATTTATTTTGAAGAAGGAGAGATTGTATCGGCTCTCAGTGAGTGGGTTATCAGCAAGCATTTTCAGGAGGAACATAACGAAGCAGATTATTATATCGGACTGATCCAGTCTAATCCGAATCGTCTGGAGACCTATAGCCAGATGGTAAAAAAATATAATTCTGCACTGTTCTCTGCACAGAACGGCGATGAGGATATGGCGATCATTCAGTTGAAGAAGGTGGTCAGCACTAATCCGAAATTTATCCGGGCGCATCAGCTTCTGGCACTTTTGTATATGAAGACCGGCAAGAAAGAGAACCGGGTGCGTGCGTATAAGTTGATGAAATCCATCAGCGGGGTGGATGTGACCAACACCACGACATTAGCCTATTTAAAGGAGCTGTCAGATGTTCATATTAAGGGCGAAAATGCTGCACCAAAGGCAGAGAAGCCTGCGGAACAGCCGGTGCGAAAGACATTACCAAGGGTAGACGACAATGCATATAAGCCGATCACTTTATACAAAGAGGAGAAACCATCGGTGCTTCCGTTTGTTCACGTGCTTTTGGGATTGATCGCCGGAATCGTGATCATGCAGTTTTTGATCACTCCGGCATTAAAGAAGCATTCCAGTGATAAGGAAAATAAAGCCTTTAAAACTTACAGTGAGAATCTGGCTTCCGGTGAAAGTGATGTCAGTACGTTGAAAAATGCCAACACCGAGCTGCAGAAGCAGGTGGATGAGCTGACCCAGAGATTATCGGATTACCAGAGCGGCAATCCAACTGATCTGGATGGGGTTCAGGCGGTTTATGACAATCTGATCCAGGCAATGCAGTATTATATCAATGACGATAAGCTTTCTGCCGCAAAGGCTCTGGACAAAGTAGATCCGGACAGCCTGGCGGGGGATGAGGCGAAAAAGTTTTATAAGAAGATCAAGAAAGAAACCTATTCTACGGCGTCGGAATCTTTCTTTGAACAGGGAAGAGACTGCTACAACGGACAGGGCGATTATGCCGGTCAGAAGGATTATGATAAGGCGATCAAACTGTTGAAGAAAGCATTGAAGTTTAATGCAGACAATACAGATGCTATGTATTTTCTGGGACGCTGTTATCAGCAGAAGTCTGATTTTGAAACAGCAAAGCAGTATTATGACCAGGTGGTTAATGATTATCCGGATTCAGTCCGTGTTGCGGAAGCAAAGAGCAGACTGAGAGAGATCGGCCAATAGCCAGACATAAGAGGAAATGATGGGGAGACCTGTCAGAGTGTACATGTTATTGTATCACTCTGGCAGGTCTTTTTTTGTGCCTGGGAAAATACCGGTTTTGTTTTTTAGTTTTGCAGCGGCAAGCTGCAGGTTTTGAGAAAGGAATGGTGATTATTTTGAATCAAAAGGAGCAGGAAGCAATTCATTACGAAATACAGCAAAACTGTCTGATCATCTATATCTCGCAGGATCTGGACCATCATACGGTAAATTTGCTGCGGGAGCAGTCGGACAGGCTGATCGATGCCGGTGATATCCGTCATATTATTTTTGATTTTCGGGAGAACGATTTTATGGACAGTTCGGGAATCGGACTGATCATGGGGAGGTATAAGAGAGTGATGTTCCGGGGAGGAAAGGCAGCGGTCACCAATGTAGGCAAAGAGATTGAACGGATCTTTAATCTGTCAGGCCTGTTTCAGATCATTGAACGATATGCAACACCGGAGCAGGCAGTAGCGGGGCTTAACGCCAAAAAGGACAAATAAGAAAATGGAAAAATCAGATCAATGGAGGCAGAAAATGAAACTGATCATCGATAGTAATTCACAAAATGAAGCATTTGCGAGAACTGTGGTAGCAGCTTATATCACACGTCTGGATCCTACTCTGGAGGAGCTGGCAGACGTAAAGACAGCAGTATCAGAAGCAGTCACCAACAGCATTCTCCATGGATATAACAATGGAGAAGGAGAGATTGAGATCGTCTGTGAGATCAAGGGACAGGACATCATGGTGGAGATTACGGATCATGGAGTTGGTATTCCGGATATTGAAAAGGCAATGGAGCCTTTGTATACCACAAAGCCGGAGTGGGAGCGTTCCGGTATGGGCTTTGCGTTTATGGAAGCATTTATGGACGAGCTGGAGGTATATTCGGAGGTGGGAAAGGGTACCCGCGTCAAGCTCAGCAAACATATTGGGGACAGAACATGAGAGTTGACGTGGAGGGTATCAAATGGATGCGATGGAATTATTAAAAAAAGCCCGTGCCGGCGATCGTCATGCAAGAGACCAAATGGTGGAGGAAAATGTAGGGCTTGTCTGGAATATCGTGAAACGATTTAATGGAAGAGGATATGATCCGGAGGATCTGTTTCAGATCGGTTGTATCGGACTGATCAAGGCAATCGATCATTTTAACCTGGAATTCGACGTAAAGTTTAGTACATATGCTGTTCCGATGATCATGGGGGAGATCAAGCGGTTTATGCGGGATGACGGAATGATCAAGATCAGCCGTACCATGAAGGAAAACGGTTGGAAGGTAAAGCTGGCAGCGCAGCGGCTGGGGCAGGAGCTGGGGCGTCAGGCAACGGTGGATGAGATTGCGGCGGCAACAGAGCTGGAACCGGAAGAAATTGCTGTAGCGATCGAGGCAAACCGCGATGTGGACTCCATATACCGGCCGGTATATCAGCCGGAGGGCAAGGAGATTTATCTGATCGATCAGGTGGTGGCAGGTGAAAATGCCAGTGTCGGTTATGTGTCCCGGACTGCAGTGGTACGGGGAAACTCCGGGGAAGCTGACTCCGGGGTGGATGCCGAAAAAGAAAAGGTGATCAATCATGTCCTTTTGGAGCAGCTTCTGGGCACACTGGAAGAGAAGGAACGCAGGCTGATCACACTGCGTTATTATGAGGATAAGACACAGACCCAGGTGGCAGCGGAGCTGGGGATCAGTCAGGTTCAGGTCAGCCGCCTTGAAAAAAAGATATTGTTACGGCTGCGGCAGGAGGTGCGGTAGATGTAATTTGAAATAAAGATGTATAAAATTTCCATACGCAGGGAACAATTTACTGAAAAGAGAAAGGGGAAATGCACCATGAAGAAGAAAAAAATGTGGTTTTATGTATTGGTGATCGGTGTTATGACCTTGAGTACTGTCTGTTATATTGCGATCATGCGTAATGCGAAAACAACTTATGCCAACGGCAAATTTGTAGAGCAGGAGGGGATTGACAATGAAGTCCGATATTATTTATTTAAAACTGGAACAGAATAGTCAGGTATCCCACAAAAAGGTTCTGCTTGAGGATGTGGCGGAGATTTTTACCGCAGACAATACGCTGCAAAAAGAGGTTGGAAAGCTGGTACTTTATACATTTCAGCAGGAAAAGGAACAAAAGCTCGTTTTCTCTGCCATGAAGGTGATTGCCCTGCTGCAGAAGCAGCGGCCGGAACTGCAGGTAGTAAATATCGGTGAAACGGATTTTATTGTAGAGTTTAAGGACACTCCCAAACCATCAAAATTAATAGAAGTATGCAAGGCAGTGCTGGTGAGTCTGATCATATTTTTTGGGGCGGGCTTTACCATTATGACATTTAATACGGATGTCAGTGTGGGAGATGTTTTTTCGCTGTTTTATAAGCTGGTCATGGGAACGGAGCAGACCAAAGGAAGCATCATGGAAATCACTTACTGTATTGGAATCGCCATAGGGATCCTGGGTTTTTATAATCATTTTTCTGCCCGGAATGAGAGGGATGATCCGACACCTCTTCATTTGGAAATGAGAAATTATGAGCAGGAAATGAATAATGCCATGATCAAAAATGCATCGAGAGAAGGAAAGGAGATCTCATGATCTGGAAACAGGTTCTTTTGGGGGTGATCGGATTTGCAGGTGGGATCAGTGTTGCCGGCGGTGTGTTTGCGTTTATTTCTATTTTGGAGATGCTGCCAAGACTGGCAAGTAAACTTCATATGGCGAATCGGGTGTATCATCTGGAAAACTGCATTTTCTGGGGAGGATTGACCGGAGCGGTATTGACGGTATTTGAAATATCCGTTCCGTTTGGAAGTGCAATGCTGGCAGTATTTGGATTATTTACCGGAATCTTTGTGGGATGTCTGGCAATGGCACTGGCGGAGACATTAAAGGTGATCCCGGTGCTGGTACAGAGAGTGAAGCTTGCCACAGGACTGCCCTTTGTAATATTGGCAATGGCACTGGGAAAAGCAGTAGCGTGTTTTTATCAGTTGTATTTCCGGATGCAGCATTAGAAGAATGGAGGAAAGCATATGAATCAGAAAAATAGTCCTCAGATTGAGGAAGTTTTGCAGGAAAAGGACAGCGAAAAACAGAAAGAAAAATATAATGAATATGTCAGTAACATCACGCCGAAAAGCAATCGTTTCTTAAACTGTGCAAAAGCGTTTCTGGTAGGAGGTACAATCTGTCTGCTGGGGGAGGGCTTTAACAGCTTCTATCAGTACCTTGGAAATGATAAGGAACTGGCAGGACTTTACACGACATTATCATTAATTCTGCTGAGTATCATCCTGACCGGTCTTAATATTTATCAGAAGCTGGGGCAGTTTGGCGGAGCCGGAAGTATCGTTCCGATTACGGGATTTGCCAATTCGGTGGTATCCCCGGCAATTGAATTCCAGGCAGAGGGACAGGTCTTCGGCATTGGCTGCAAGATTTTTACAATTGCCGGACCGGTGATCTTGTATGGGATATTCTGCAGCTGGGTTGTAGGAGTGATCTACTGGCTGGGGAGTATTATGTAAGGATAGAAGATTAAGAAACCCATGCCGTTTGTTACCGGCACAGGTTTCTTCTTTTTCGGATAATATAATACATTTCATTTTCCATTGCCATCACCTTTTCCAGAGTAACGCCTTCGTATTCACAACGCCACATAGTACCGGTACGGCCCATGCCGGTCTGAATCTCATCGAAGATCAGTGCCACACCTGTCTCATCACAGATCTTGCGAACCTCTGTCAGATCCATCCGGAGGAATGATCACACCGGCCTCACCTTGAATTGGCTCCAGGATCACACCGGCAACCTTCTCGCCGACTGCCTGGAGATTCTCGATCGCCTTGCGGATATCCTCGGCAATACCATACTGTACATACTGTACCTGCTGAACCATTGGAATATATGGGGGACGATATGTACTCTTACCACCCATAGAGATGGCACCCATTGATTTACCGTGGAAAGCACCAACTGTAGAAATGCACCATCTGCTGCCGGTAGCAATACGGGCAAGCTTTAAGGACATTTCAACAGCCTCGGCCCCACCGTTTGTGAAGAAGCAGTACTGCAGGTCTCCCGGTGTGATATCTGCAACAGCTTTTGCAAGATAACCACGGAGCGGATCAAGAAGCTCTTGTGAATGAAGTGCCTGATGATCAAGCTGTGCCTTTACCACATCCAGGATCTCCGGATTTCTGTTCCATAATAAATTCCTCCTTTTTGGAAAAAATAAAGACGTATCCGCTGAAATCAGTTCGTCACTTCAAGGGGTGAAATACGAATGAACTTCAGCAAATACGTCTTTGTATTTTATAAGGCGGAAAATGGCATGATCTGCAAAAAACGATGTGAAAATAATGACGTCCGGTCGATAAGATAATGCAGTTGGATCAAGACGGGCGGTGCTTGAAAGGTGTGGTGAATAATGGAAAAAAATCAGTTTTTAGTATATAATGATCTGATCAATCATCTTTATGATTGTACTACCATAGAGGAATTGGAAACAGAATTTATGTTATGCTAAAATCAGCGAAAACAGATTGATGACAGAAATGATTTACTGATTAAAAAAACAGATTGATGATAGAAAATTTTGATGAAATATTTATGATTGGAGGAAAAAATATGTGTACAGCAGCAACTTACCGGACAAAGGATTTTTATATTGGAAGAACTTTGGATTATGAATTTTCTTATGGGGATGAGATTACGATAACCCCGCGTCATTATCCGTTTCCGTTCCGTCATATGGGAATGCGGGAGAGTCATTATGCCATGATCGGAATGGCACATGTGGCAGCAGATTATCCACTATATTATGATGCGGTTAATGAAAAGGGCATTGGAATGGCCGGCTTAAATTTCGTTGGAAATGCAGCATATCAGTCCGTAAAACCGGACAGAGAAAACGTGGCACAGTTTGAATTTATTCCATGGGTATTATCCCAGTGTGCTTCTATGACAGAAGTGCGGGAGTTATTATCCCGTATGAATCTCACCGGAACACCGTTTAGCGAACAACTACCGGCTGCCGGGCTTCATTGGATCATTGCCGATGCCAGTGACTGCATTACCGTAGAATCCATGGCAGACGGTCTCCGGATTCATGACAATCCGGTGGGAATCCTGACGAACAATCCGCCATTTGAGACGCAGATGTTCCAGCTCAGTAATTATATGAGCCTGTCCCCGAAGCAGCCACAGAATACATTTGCTCCGGAGCTGTCCCTTGGCACTTACAGCCGTGGCATGGGCACCATAGGACTGCCGGGAGATCTCTCCTCTGCTTCCCGGTTTGTGCGGGCTGCTTTCGTAAAAGCAAATTCCATTTCCGGTGACAGTGAAGCAGAAAGTGTCAGTCAGTTTTTCCATATCCTGGGATCTGTAGACCAGCCGAGAGGCTGCTGTGATGTGGGAGAGGGAAAGTATGAGATTACGTTGTATACCTCCTGCTGTAATGCAACCAGAGGAATCTATTATTACACGACTTATGAAAATCATCAGATCACGGCGGTGGATATGCACCGGGTGGAGTTGGATGGAAGGGAATTGATCCGATATGAAGTGATTCAGGGAGAGCAGATCCGGTGGGAGAATTAATAGGAAACATATGGCAGAAAATATGTTCGGAAGAAGAGAAAATCTATGCGAATGGGCAAAGTACAGGGATTTTCTCTTCTTTATTTTTTCGTTTGTAGTACTGTTTAATGGACTATGTGTGTGATATAATGGAAATACAGTTGGAGAAATAGCAAACGCATTACAGAAGGGAAAATTATTATGGATGATTGCATGGACTTTGATGGAAATGGAACAGTAGATCCGGCAGAAGAGTTTTGGGGAGAGGAGATGCTTTGTGGCAGCAGGGAGGAACACAATGCTCTTTTTGGCGATGACGGAGACTTTGGTGGAATTGAATGGGAGGATCATGATGATTTCGACGAAGATTCGGAGGAGGACAGCGATTTTGAGTTAGAATCGGCCGGACTTTTCCGGGAGGATTTAGAGTTTATGGACGAGGATGAAAGGAGAGAGGTGCTGGAAGAGGCTGGACTGGATCCGGAGGAGTTTGAGTTTTGATGGTGGGAGTGAGAGTGGTGGATAGCAGCCAATGATACATTTTCATTGGCTGAATCATTTACAAGGAGTAGGATTGCTGGAAGAAAACATGAAGGATATAATGATAGTTTCCTGTACAAACTTTTGGACTATAGAAGTGATAGAATTAATTTTTGAGAAAAAATAATTGATATAGAATTTTAGATTTGGTATAATGAATTTACTTTCTTATAACATATATAATCGGGATAAAAAAATAAGCCATAATGGCTTATTTAAATAAATGCACACACTGTGCAACCGATATACGGCGATTTCGTTGCGATAACGTTATTTGAACTCGCAGTGTTAATCCATAGGGGATTGACATTGTTAGAATAGCACATATGAAGGAGAATGTCAAATGAAAAAAAGAACAATTGAGGAATATTATTTAGGACTTGATATTGGAACAAATTCTGTGGGATATGCAGTTACTGATCCGCAGTATAAAATTTTAAAATACCACGGAGAGCCAATGTGGGGATCGCATGTATTTGAGGAAGGCAGCCAGTGTGCGGAAAGACGCGGATTTAGAACGGCCAGAAGGAGATTGAACAGACGACAGCAGAGAGTACGTTTTGTTCAGGAAATATTTGCCCACGAGATTGAAAAAGTTGATAGCAGATTTTTTCTTCGCATAAAGGAAAGTGCTCTGTATCGTGAAGATGCAAACGGGAATGATCCATTTATATTGTTTAATGACAACGGATACACTGACAAAGAATATTATTTAAAATATCCAACGATACATCATCTTATCATGGATCTGATTGATGACGAAAATCCACACGATGTCCGATTGGTTTATCTTGCTGTGGCATGGCTTGTTGCACACAGAGGTCATTTTTTGAGTGATGTTGAAAAAACAAATGTAGAAAAGGTATTAGATTTTTCAACTTCGTATAATGCATTTAAGGAGATGTATCATAGTATTGGGCAGGACATACCTTGGGTTGATGAGGAGGAAACATTTAAAAATATTTTATTAAAAAAATGTGGGGTAAAGGATAAAGAAAAAGCATTTAAAGATGAATTGTTTAAAAATAATTCTAATAAAAAGACTTCTGAAGGAACAGAAGAGAATGATAAATTGGGAACAAATTCGGTCATCACTTTGCTTTCCGGAGGAACGGTTACAGCGGACAAACTTTTTGTGCAGGCTGAATTTCAGGATAAAATTAGTATTAGCTTTAAAAAGAATGAAGATGAGTTTGAACAAATTTTAACAGAATTAGACGAATATGCGGAATATTTGTTAAAGATCAGAGCTGTATATGACTGGGCTGTATTATACGAGGCATCACAGGGACAGGTCTATATTTCAAAGGCCAAAATAGAAGTGTATGAACAGCATAAAAAAGATTTAGCGGGACTCAAAGCATTTATAAGAAAATATTGCCCGGATAAATACAATGAAATTTTCCGTGATGCAGGCGATAACAATTATGTGGCGTATTCGTATAATTTTAATTCTCTGAATCTTGATGAGGGGGAAAAACGACCGAAGAGAAAAGCTTCGCAAGAAGATTTTTGCACTTATATACGAAAAATTGTAAAGGATATTAAGTGTGAAATGGAAGATAAAGAATTTTATGAGGATATGGGGAAGCGCTTGGAACTTGGAACATTCATGCCAAAACAGGTTAATACGGACAATCGTGTGATTCCGTATCAGTTATATTATTTTGAGCTTGCTCGACTTTTAGAAAAAGTATCGTCATATCTTCCATTTATCAATGAAAAGGATAGTGAAGGATATATCACGAAGGAAAAACTGCTCTCTATTATGGAGTTTCGTATCCCTTATTATGTAGGACCGTTACATAGAGATCATAAAGAGGATAATTCATTTGCCTGGATTAAGAGAAAGGCCCAAGGACGTATTTATCCATGGAATTATGAAGAAAAAATTGATCTTGATGCAAGTGAACAGGCCTTTATTGACAAAATGACAAATCAGTGTAGTTACCTGCCGGGAGAGGATGTGTTGCCGAAATATTCTCTATTATACTGCAAGTATGAGGTGTTAAATGAAATTAACAATATTAAAATAAATGGTCAAAGAATCACAGTAGATTGTAAAAAAGAAATATTCGGTCTTTTTAAAAGGAATAAAAAAGTTACCGTTAAGAGGATTAGAGATTTTTTGGTCAGCAATAACTATATGAGTGATTCAGATGAGATAACGGGGCTTGATATTTCTGTAAAATCATCTTTGAAGTCATATCATGATTTTCGAAGAATGTTGGAAAATAAAACTGTCAATGAGGAGGATGTGGAGAAAATCATTAAACGTCTTACTTATACGGAAGACAAAAAAAGAATTAATAAATATTTAGAAGAAAATTATCCTAATATTTCAGAGGAAGATAGACGTTATATTTCAAAATTGAAATATAAGGATTTTGGAAGATTATCGGAAAAATTTTTGACGGGGATTAAGGGGGTTGTAAAGGAAACGGGAGAAATTTTAAGCGTCATACAGATTATGTGGGAAACAAATGACAACTTAATGCAGATTATTTTTTCTGATCACTATACGATTAGGGATGTGCTTGAAAGGGAAAGGGAAGATTATTATAGTGAACATCCGGCAAGTGTGGAACAGATATTATCGGATATGTATGTTTCGAATGCAGTGAAACGCCCGATTTATAGAACATTGGATATTATAGGTGATGTTACAAAAGCATGTCAGAATGCACCACGGAAGATATTTGTCGAGATGGCACGCGGGGGTGGTGAAAAGGGAAAAAGAACAGTTTCACGCCGTGATAAAATTAAGGAATTGTATAAGCATATGGACAAACAGGAGGTAAGAGAAATATCAAAAGAAATCTCCGAACTTCTTGGCGAGTTGGATAAAAAGACAGACAATGAGCTGCAGAGTGAAGTATTGTTCTTATATTTTATGCAATTAGGAATATGTATGTATTCGGGAGATCCGATTGACATTACCAAACTGAAATCAGATGCATATGTCAATGTTGACCATATTTATCCTCAGGCGTATGTGAAAGATGACAGCTTGAATAATAAAGTATTGGTGAAATCGAAACTAAATGGGGAAAAGTCAGATAATTATCCAATAAACAAGGATATCCGGGATAAAATGTCATCAATTTGGAAGCACTATAGAAAAGAGGGGTTAATCTCTGAGGAAAAATATAACCGCTTAACAAGAAAAACACCATTTACAGATGAGGAAAAACAAGGTTTTGTGAATCGTCAGTTAGTAGAAACAAGACAATCCACAAAGGCTGTGGCTGAAATTTTGAAAACGATGTTTCCGGAAACGGAGGTTGTATATGTAAAAGCAGGGTTGCAGGAGTATTTTTTCGATCTCTGTTTGAGAGCAGTGTTAATCCATAGGGGATTGAAACTGGTACCCTTGTCCATTTCCTGTCTCCTGGTTTGAGAGCAGTGTTAATCCATAGGGGATTGAAACTGGTTTATTGCGATCCTTCCGTGATTTAAGTTTGAGAGCAGTGTTAATCCATAGGGGATTGAAACTTTCCTTACCTGATCGGTTATGACAGTTCGTCGCAAAAGATTAAGCATTTCCGTGTGGATAAGATGCGGAATATCCGGATGATGGAACAAAAGCGGGAGGGAGAAAACGTATTTCGTCAGGTGGATGTTTCAAAATATACCAATATGCATTTTGGAATGTTTAGTGGTCAGGAGCAGACGGTAGAGCTTTTATGCCAGAATCAATCGATAGGAATTATTATGGATCGTTTTGGTACAGAAACACGGCTCTGCAAGGTGGATGAGGAACATTTTCGGGCGACAATTAATGTGGTTGTCAGCAATAATTTTTTGGGGTGGCTGATCGGACTTGGAGACGATATCAAAATTGTCGGACCGGAGAATGTATTGCAAATGATGCAGGAAAGAGTGCAGTCATTAATGGAGATGTACGGAAAGGAACCCTCATAAAAGATTAGAATTATTATTTGACATTTCCGGAGTCTCATGTTATCCTTTGAAACAGAGTGCTGACCGGATTTTGGTACACGAAGGGGGACACCACCGCGGGTGTCTTTCTCGTGTACCTTTTTTATGTATTAGGAAAGTGCTCGAAACGTGGTGTGATGCCAACGAGAATTGCGAAGCAATTCTTGGAGGGCAAAACGCTGGTTTTGCCCTTTTTTATTGGCGGCCTATACGACAGAAAGGAGTCCGGACATGATTAAAGTTAATGGACAGAAGTATGATTATCAGGAAAAGAAGCTGTTAGAGCTTTTGGAGGAGCAGGGACACCGGCCGGAAATGGTGGCGGTGGAGTTAAATGAGGAAATGGTTCCGAGAGAGAAGTTTCCGGAGACGGTTTTTCATGACGGAGATGTTGTTGAAATTGTGATGTTTATGGGAGGAGGAGCAAGATGAACAAGGATACATTTACATTAGGTGGCAAGGAATTTTCATCCCGTTTTATTCTGGGATCTGGAAAATATTCTATGGAGTTGATCAAGGCGGCAGTAGAGAATGCGCAGGCAGAGATCATTACGCTGGCGGTGCGCCGTACCAATACCCGGCAGAGTGAGAATATTCTCGATTATATTCCCGACAATGTGACACTGCTGCCGAATACTTCCGGGGCAAGGGATGCCAGGGAGGCAGTCCGCATTGCACGAATGGCAAGAGAGCTGGGCTGTGGTGATTTTGTAAAGATTGAGATTATGCGTGACAGCAAGTATTTACTGCCGGATAATGCAGAGACGGTCAAGGCGACAGAGCAGCTTGCCAAGGAGGGCTTTGTGGTGCTTCCGTATATGTATCCGGATCTGTATGCGGCAAGAGATCTGGTCAATGCCGGAGCTGCTGCTGTGATGCCGTTAGCTTCTCCGATCGGTTCTAACAAGGGATTGGCAACGAAGGAGTTTATTCAGATTCTGGTGGATGAGATTGATCTGCCGATCATTGTGGATGCCGGAATCGGTCGTCCGTCCCAGGCGTGCGAGTGCATGGAGATGGGAGCCGCTGCTGTGATGGCCAATACAGCGATTGCGACAGCCGGTGATGTGGCGGCAATGGCGGGGGCCTTTAAGGATGCCATCAACGCAGGCCGTGCGGCATATCTGGCAGGTCTTGGCAGAGTGCTGGAGCGGGGAGCATCCGCATCGGATCCGTTGACGGGATTTTTACGCGACTAATGTAAAGAACTTCGAATAAAGAGATGAGGAGTAACAACATGGAAAATGATTTTTTTGTGGATTCGGATAAACTGAGTGAAAAGGCTCTGGAAAAAAAGCACCGTCTGGAGAATGATCCTTCCAGCCGTACGGATCATATGGCGTATATGGAGGGGATGGAGCAGATTTCTCCGGAGATCCGGGAGAAAGTGCTTTCTCAGATGGAGAGTTATGACTATTCGAAATATACTGCGGTTGACGTGCGGCGGGCTCTGCAAAATGACCGCTGTAGTGTAGAAGATTTTAAGGCACTTCTTTCTCCGGCGGCGGAACCGTTTCTGGAGGAGATGGCAGAGAAGGCAAAGCGGGAGACAAGCAAGCATTTTGGTAACACAGTATATCTGTTTACGCCGTTATACATTGCCAATTACTGTGAAAATTATTGTATATACTGTGGATTTAATTGCTACAATGACATTAACCGAAAGCGTCTGAGCGCAGATGAGATCCGTAAGGAAATGAAGATTATTGCGGATTCCGGAATCGAAGAAATTTTGATGCTCACCGGAGAGAGTCCGGTCAAAAGCGATGTGAAATATATTGGCGAGGCCTGCAAGATGGCGAAGGAATATTTCCGAAATGTTGGTCTGGAGATCTATCCGGTGAATTCGGAGGATTACCGTTATCTTCATGAATGCGGAGCAGATTATGTGACGGTATTCCAGGAGACTTATGATAGTGATAAATATGAGACCCTTCATCTGATGGGGCACAAGAGAGTATTCCCGTACCGCTTTGAGGCGCAGGAACGTGCCCTGATGGGCGGTATGCGTGGCGTCGGTTTTTCGGCACTTCTGGGGCTGGCGGATTTTCGAAAGGATGCGCTGGCATCGGCACTTCACGTTTATTATCTTCAGAGAAAATATCCTCAGGGAGAGTTTTCTCTGTCCTGTCCGAGACTGCGGCCGATCATCAATAATGATAAGATCAATCCGCTGGATGTTCATGAGAGACAGCTTTGCCAGGTGCTTTGTGCCTATCGTATTTTCCTGCCATATGTGGGCATTACGGTGTCCTCTCGCGAGGAGAAGTCGTTTCGTGACGGTATTGCCAAGATCGCGGCAACAAAGATTTCAGCAGGGGTGTCTACCGGCATTGGTGATCACGAAGAAAAATATACAGGAGAAAGTGAGGAGGATACCGGAGACGAGCAGTTTGAGATTGCAGATGGCAGAAGCTTTGACCAGATGTATCAGGATATGGAGTCAGAAGGACTGCAGCCGGTATTAAACGATTATATTTATGTGTAAGATACCACAGATCTGTATAACAAACCGCCATCTGGTGACGGGGGATTTTCTGGAACAGCTCCGCTATGTGGCAGGGCTTCATCCGGAGAAGATTATTTTGCGGGAGAAGGATCTGCCTCAGGAGCAGTATGAGATACTGGCAGAGAAGGTGCTAAAGGTCTGCCGGCAGGAGAAAGTTTCCTGTGTACTTCATTATTATCCGGAGTCAGCAAAGAAGCTGGGGGTGCGGGCGATTCATCTGCCAATGCCCCTGCTTCGGTCTCTGGATGACCGGGACAAGGAGTACTTTGATGAGATTGGGGCATCGACACATTCAGTAGAGGAGGCAGTTGAGGCACAAAAGCTGGGAGCAACTTATATTACTGCCGGTCATGTCTTTGCCACAGATTGCAAAAAGGGGGTACCGCCCCGTGGAACATACTTTCTGCGTCAGGTATGTGAAAGTGTGAAGATTCCGGTGTATGCTCTGGGAGGCATCTGTGATGAAAACCAGCAGATGTGCATGGATGCCGGGGCAGCCGGAGTGTGCCGGATGTCGGATTTCATGAGGCGGATTGCAAAATAAACCAAAAACATGATATTACCACATCCGCTCGCCAAGCGGACAGTGATTGTCCGTGCGGAAGGCTCTTGCTTCCACGTAGCTGCCGCATTTCCGGCAGGTACCCATATGCAGCCATTTACAATCCTTGCAGACAGACAGCCGCTTCTCATAGAGAGGAGCGGCTGTTTTTTCGTGATCCGGTATCTGCTTTTGATAGGAAAGGATCTGCTGCATAGCTGTCTGGTCGGTCATCTCCCGGATCAGACAGCGGACACAGAACGGTTTAGCTGACATAACAGCAGATGCGGCATACGCTGCAGGCAGGCAGTGAGACAACCTGCAGATTGCCGTTCCAATCTTCTTCTGTTTCGAAGGCACGTACCCGATCCGGATCGTCAAAGGTATTGTATGCGCGTGCCTCGGCATGCAGCATAGCGACAGATGCTTTTCCGCAGAAGGAATATTTAATCGGCAGCTCCAGCTCCACAGAGAGAGAATCTGTCAATGAGGTGTTTGACAGTGTGATGGTCAGAAGTTTCTGACCGTTCTGCTCTGTGACAGATACGGACTCCGACAAGGCGGGGATTGAGATATCGTTATATGATATGACCGGTTCATTGATCCTATTTGCTGCGTCTGCGGCATAACTTTCCACCAGAGTAGCATCCTGATGCTCTTTATACATCTGGAATACATCGTAGGTCGGTGTTTTTAGGATCTTGGTATCCTCGGTCAGGATCATTGCCTGCAGGACATTGACGACTTGGGCGATATTTGCCATGGCGATACGGTCACTGTGCTTGTTAAAAATATTCAGAGAGGCGGCAGTGACAATGGCATCCCGCATGGTGTTCTGCTGATATAGAAATCCCGGATTGGTGCCCGGTTCCACATCGTACCAGGTACCCCATTCATCCACAAGCAGGTCAATATCATGGTTCGGGTCGTATTCATCCATGATCGCCAGATGCTTCTCGATAATATCCTCGATATGAAGTGCCTTGGAAATAGTAATATAATATTCCTCGTCGCTAAAGTCGGTTGCACTTCCCTTATGCTCCCAGTCGCCCGGCACCGTATAGTAGTGGAGACTGATGCCGTTGGCATGCTCGTGGTCGATACGGCTCATAAGCTCCTTCGTCCAGTTGTAGTCCTCGCCGCTTGGCCCGCAGGCAACCTTGTATAATTTATTATTTCCATAGTTTTTACAGAAACACTGATACCGTTTGTACTCGTTCGCATAGAAATCCGGACTCATACTGCCGCCGCAGCCCCAGTTTTCATTGCCGATCCCGACATATTTTAAGTGCCATGGCTTTGTCCGGCCGTTTTCTTTTCGGAGATTTGTGATGGTGGAGTCTCCGTCGGCAGTCATATATTCGATCCATTCGGCAGCTTCCTGTACAGTACCGCTGCCCAGATTGACGGCAATATACGGTTCACAGTCAAGCTGATCGCACAGCTCCAGGAACTCATGTGTACCAAAGCGGTTGTCCTCCACGATGCCGCCCCAGTTGGTATTGACCATACGGCGGCGGTTCTCCTTGGGACCGATACCGTCCCGCCAGTGATATTCATCGGCAAAGCAGCCGCCCGGCCAGCGAAGAACCGGCAGATGCAGTGCCCGGAGGGCTTCCACAACGTCCTTGCGCATTCCCTTGACATTCGGAATATCAGAATCCTCGCCCACATAGATGCCGTCGTAAATACAGCGTCCCAGATGCTCGGAAAACTGTCCGTAGATTTCCGGAGCGATGTGGCTTAAGGTTTTATCCGGGTTAATATGTAATATTGTTTTTAACAAGATGAACTCCTTTCGTGACAATTAGATCAGCTTCATATCAGCCATTGCCTTGCGCAGGATCTCCTGATTCTGTGGCTCCATTTCGGTCAGAGGTGCACGGAGTGTGCCAACTTCTTTGCCCATCATGTTTAGGGCTGCCTTTACAGGGATTGGATTTACCTCACAGAACAGTGCATTGCAGAGTGGAATGCTGTCGATCTGCATCTTTGCTGCTGTCTTGACATCGCCCTTCAGATAGCTGGTAACCATGTCATGCATAAACTTCGGTGCTACGTTGGAAACAACGGAGATCACACCAACGCCGCCCAGAGAAAGGATTGGAACGACCTGATCATCATTTCCGGAGTAAAGGTCAATATTGCCGTCACACAGATTCATAATCTTTGCCACGTTGCTGAGATCGCCGGAAGCTTCCTTAACGCCAACGATATTGTCTACGTTCTTTACCAGAGATGCAATCGTGGCCGGTGCCATAGCACATCCGGTACGGCTTGGTACATTGTAGAGGATCGCCGGAATGGAAATTTCCTTTGCAATTGTCGTGTAGTGGGCGATCAGACCATTCTGGGTTGCCTTGTTATAATATGGTGTCACAAGCAGAACACCGTCTGCTCCAGCCGCCTCTGCCTCTTTGCTAAGCTGGACAGCAGTTGCTGTACAGTTGGAACCGGTACCGGCGATCACCGGGATACGTCCCTTGACACGGTCGATCGCAAAACGGATGGTATCCATATGCTCTTCCTCCGTCATGGTAGCAGACTCACCGGTTGTACCACAGATAATGATCGCATCGGTCTGTCCGGCAATCTGCTCCTCCAGAAGTTCGTCCAGTTTATCGAAATTAATCTCGTGATTTTCCTTCATTGGTGTAACTAATGCAACGCCAGCTCCTTCAAATAATGCCATAATAATGTTACCTCCTTAATAATATAAATGAATGATTCTGGAATCCGTGACGCAAAACGCAATGGATTCCTGTAAAACAGAAAAGAGACGGTGTTGCGCCGTCTCATAATATACACAGGTATAATACGTGATAGCGCTCCATCAAATTGATGACAGTCATGTCGTTATTCACGCCATGCCCAAGGAATATACTGTCAGGCAGAATATCCTTTCGGCACTGTTCCCTTTCCGCGATCCTCCTCTGTCTCCTGGAACATCAGATCGTGTACTGATGAAGAGTGCGACCTCTATCTAAGCCACAGCATACCACTATTGATATGCCTTGTCAAGCCACTGAAATAATGGTATGATGCAAGGGTTAAAGGTAGATGGCAGACAGCAGTTTTGCAAGTGTAGGCAGTCAGCTTATCAATGGAGGTTTTCATGAAGTTTGGGGAAAATGAAATATTAGAGAGGGAAAAAAGATTATTCTCCTCTGAGCATAGATTTGTCAATCGGATGCGTCTGGATGCATTGTGTTTTCAGCTGTTTCTGACGCTGGGGATCGTAGCGGTCCTGGCGGTGTGTCTGGCAGGAGCATTCCGGGGGATTGTCAACAGTGCACCGAAGGTCGGGGAAAAGCAGATCATGACCAGCTCCCGTACGACGGTTTTATATGATAAGGACGGAAATGAATTGCAGCGTCTGGACGGATCGGGCATCCGGCAGGATTATGTGAAGCTGGATCAGATATCAGTGGCGGCAAGAAACGCCTTTATTGCCGCAGATGATACGGATTATTATAAGCACCATGGCGTGGATATCCGGAGCTTTTTCTATGCGTTTTATCCGGATTCCGCTTCGGCACAGTATGCCGGCAGCAGAAGGACGCTGACCCAGACGCTGATCCGTAACCAGATTTTTGTCAATGGCAATAACGGATCGGCGATGGAGCGGATCGTGCAGAAGATTCAGGAACAGTATCTGGCATTGGAGCTGGAGGCAGAAGCCGGGAAGGATAAAATACTGGAGTATTACATGAATACGCTCTATTTTGGAGGAAACCGGATTGGAATTGGTGCGGCGGCAGAGTATTATTTTGATAAGAAGCCGCAGGATCTGACTGTTTCGGAGGCGGCGGTTCTGGCAGCACTGGCTCAGGATCCGGCTTTATATGATCCGGTCGATGAGCAGAAGGCAAATATTAACAAGAGAACGGAAATCCTGAGTGTGATGCTGAGTATGGAAACGATTTCGGAGGATGAGTACGAGGATGCTCTTGGAGACAATGTTTACATGACACTCCAGACAGCCATTCAGAAGAAAAACGGTACGACCGAGGCAAAAGATTATTATGTTTCCGCAGTAATATCACAGGTAATCTCGGATTTAAAGGAGCGCGGCGGTTACAGTGCCACGCAGGCATATCATGCGGTATATCAGGGAGGTATGAAGATTTATACCTGTCTGGACGGGGAGATACAAAAGATCTGTGAGCAGGAAGTGGAGAAGCAGCTTCGTCATGAAAAAGGAAAAAGAAAACGCCAGATCTCTCTGGTTCTGATCGATCAGTCCAATGGGAAGGTCAAGGCACTGATTGGCGGCCGGTCCGGGGAGGAGCCTCAGGCCGGAGGCAATCGTGCCATTGATTATACAAGAAATCCGGGGATGATGCTGACACCGCTGTCGGTGTGGACGCCGGCGCTGGATACGGCAGGAATGACATTGGGGACGGTACAGGATGATGTTGCCTGCAGCTACACGGAGAACGGTACGACCAAAACCACAAAGGATGAGAAGGAATATCAGGGGCTTGTGACGACGCGGGAAAGCATTCTGAAAAGTCTGCAGTCCACCGCGATCCAAACCATGGAGAATTTTGGAATACAGACAGGCTATGATTATCTGAAAAAATTTGGAATCTCCAGTCTGATTGAGAAGCAGGAGGACGTGGAAGGCAAGGTGATCGGTGATCTCTCCCTGTCCATGGCAGTGGGAGATATGGTGAATGGCGTAACCAATCTGGATCTGACAGCGGCATATGCGGCTCTGGCCAATGAAGGGAAAAGTGTCAGCCCCATCTTTTATACAAAGTTAGTGGACCGGACCGGTAATATTCTTTTTAAAAACGAGCAGAAGCAGTCGCAGATCCTGCGAAAATCCACCGCCTGGCTGATGACCAATGTATTGCGGGAATATGTTGAGAATGGGGAAGGAAAAGCTGCTGATCTGAAAATAGAAAAGCTGGCTGCGGCCGGATACGGTGGGAGTTCTGCCGGTAATAAGGATCAGTGGTTTGAGGGATATACACCGTTTTATACGGCGGGAATCTGGAGCGGATATGATGATGAAAAACGGATCGCAACCGGAATATCCTGCGAGGCTTTGTGGAAACGGATCATGACACAGGTGCATGAAGTCAAGAAGATCGAGAAGGGAAGCTTTAAGATATCGGAGGATATTGTGGCGTGCAATATCTGTACAAAATGCGGTGGCCTTGCAGTGGAGAATTTATGTGATAAGGCGCTTGGCGGCAATGCCATGCGGCGGGAATATTTTTTAAACGGGACACAGCCGGTTCAAAACTGTGATTGCCATGTAAGATACCGGGTATGCCAAAAAAGCGGCAGACTTGCCACGGAGAAGTGCCCGGAAAAACAGGTTGAAGAACGGGTCTATCTGATCAAGGAAGAAACAGGAAAAACAAAAGACAGCCCATATGTGCTGTCCTCAAAATTGAAAAACAGTAAATGCAGTCTCCACAAATAAGGAGACTGCATTTTTGTTAAATTTTCTGGAAATCTACCGCTCCCTGCATCCAGATAATACCCTTGAACCGGCGGCCGATCATAGGCTCGCCCACAAGAGAATCTTTGTTGATACCGATAGTCAGAACAATATCATTGCAGGAAATTAACAGTTGATAAATTTCCTCACCCGAATATTGATTTTTGACGCAGCTCCAATTGACAATGGTGCCGAGAATCTGATAATTATCGGATTCGGAACCGTAAGGAATAAAACTTGTCTCTACGATACTGTACAGATCCTCTGTGCGGATGCGCCGGTTGATCTGCGCTGACAGATCGATCTCATCTATGGTCAGGTTGTCGATGGCATCCTGATCTCCGGACTTTGCCATGGCAATGAGCTGGTTTCGCATTCGTGTGCGGTAAGATTTTCGCCTTTTGATCTCCTCGTTATCCTCGACCCCCAGCAGAATTTTACCCTCCAGAGCCAGTCCGGACAGATAGGTTCGGGCCTTGTGCGGGGTATTGTCGCTGCAGTCTAGCATCAGATAATCGACGGCATTCTGCAGATAAAAGATCATAGATATGCCAAGGCGGATATCGTCACACATACCGGTAAAAGCGTCAGTATCCACACGTTTATTGACGGTAATGTCAGAAACTGTGGACAGGATCGTTCCCTTCAGATATGGAAAATGATGCTCAATATGGAAAAATCCCTTTTCATCATACTCGCCCCGGACAACGATGCCGGCATGGCTGGCGAATTCTTTGGTAAATTCTGTATAAATATGATTTTTTGATAATGCAATCTTTTTGGTCTGATCCGGTTCGTTCATGATGATTCCAAGCAGCTTGTCCATGTCCTGCCTGGTATTGATATGACTAAAACCGATGGAACGTAAAAAACGATGCATTGGGATCACCCCTTTCAATAAAATATGAATCGGTATCCATTTATTCTACTACGGGATATGTGAAGAATCAAGGAAAATGTTGCTATTAAGGGGGATATCATATATAATTTAGAGAAGTATGTAGATTTTCAAAGACGTGGTGATTTAGTCGATGAAGACATGGAGGATGAATATGAGTAAAATTGCAGTAATGACAGACAGTAACAGTGGTATTACGCAGATTGAGGCAAAGGAAATGGGGATTACCGTTTTGCCGATGCCATTTATTATTGATGGGAAGACATACTATGAGGATATCAGTCTGACACAGGAGGAGTTTTATGAGAAGCTTGCGCAGAATGCGGATGTATCCACGTCGCAGCCTTCGGTGGAGGATGTATTAAAATACTGGGATAAGGCATTGGAGGATGCGGACGAACTCGTCTATATCCCAATGTCCAGCGGCTTGTCAGGTTCCTGTTCCACCGCGCAGATGCTTTCTAAGGACTATAACGGCAGAGTGCAGGTTGTAGACAACCAGCGCATTTCGGTAACGCAGCGTCAGTCGGCGATGGATGCCATGGAGCTGGCCGGTCGTGGTATGAATGCAGCTCAGATCAAGGAGCTTCTGGAGCAGGAAAAAATGCAGTCCAGTATTTACATTATGCTGGATACATTGACCTATCTGAAAAAAGGAGGCCGTATCACTCCTGCAGCGGCGGCACTGGGAACAGCACTTCGCTTAAAGCCGGTTCTGCAGATCCAGGGAGAGAAGCTGGATGCCTTTACCATTGCCCGCACCAAAAAGCAGGGTGTGGCAAAGATGATCAATGCTATGGAGACGGATATTAAGGAGCGTTTCGGTGGCATGGAAAATATGGATCATATCCATATTGAGGTGGCACACACGGCAAATGAGGAGGCTGCGAAGGAGTTTGAGGAAGAGCTTCGGGAGCATTTCGGTGTGAAGAATGAGATTATCTGTAATCCGCTTTCCTTAAGTGTATCCTGCCATATCGGGCCGGGAGCACTGGCAGTTGCATGTTCCAAGGCAATTCCGGAATAAGACAGAATGGAGGTAGAGGGATGAATTATATTGAAGGATTAGGACAAAAGGCACAGAAGGCAAAAAAGAGTCTGGCGACAGCATCTACCGGACAAAAGAATGAAATACTGACACGGATCGCAGCGAAGCTTCTGGAAAATCAGGAGCAGATCCTGGCAGAAAACGAAAAGGATATAGCGAATGCCAGAGAGAATGGCATTTCTGAGACTATGGTGGATCGTCTGCGCCTGACACCGGAGCGGATTCAGGGGATTTCTGATGCCTGTATCCAGCTGACCAATCTGGAGGATCCGGTGGGAGAGATCATAGAGGGTTCTACGCGTCCCAATGGTATGAAGATTAGCAAGATACGTGTCCCGATGGGTGTGGTTGGGATCATTTATGAGTCACGTCCCAATGTTACAGTGGATGCGGCTTCTCTTTGTATCAAAAGCGGAAATGCAGCAATCCTGAGGGGAGGCAAGGAGGCAATCTGTTCCAATAAGGTATTGATGAATACTATGCGGGAGGCAGTTGCCCAGTGTGGTTTTCCGGAGGATATCGTGCAGCTGGTCGAGGATACTTCCAGAGAGGTGTCCACCCAGATGATGCAGGCAAACGGTCTGATCGATGTGCTGATCCCAAGAGGTGGTGCGGGCCTGATTCAGGCTGTTGTAAAAAATGCAACGCTTCCGGTGATCGAGACGGGAACCGGCAATTGCCATATTTATGTGGATGCCACAGCGGATCCGGCTATGGCAGTGAATATCACGGACAATGGTAAAACACAGCGGCCGAGCGTCTGTAATGCGCTGGAAACCTGTCTGGTGCATAAGGATGTGGCGGAGGAGTTTCTGCCAATGTTAAAGGCAAAGCTGGATGAGCATCAGGTAGAGATCCGGGGCTGTGAAAGAACAGCAGCGATTCTGGGAGACTGTGTCGTTCCGGCAACAGAGCAGGATTATGCTACAGAGTTTCTGGACTATATTATTTCTATAAAAGTCGTAGATTCTGTAGAGGAAGCCATTGCCCATGTATCCAAATATTCCACGGGGCATTCCGAGTGTATTGTGACAGAAAGCTATGCCAATGCCCGGAAGTTCCAGGAGGAAGTGGATTCGGCATGTGTCTATGTGAATTGTTCTACGAGATTTACGGACGGTGGTGAATTTGGACTGGGAGCAGAGATCGGCATTTCCACCCAGAAGCTTCATGCGAGAGGACCGATGGGCTTAAAGGAGCTGACCACGATGAAATATCTGATCTGCGGAGACGGACAGATCAGATAAATAACCGATTTGCGTGAGGAGGAGACATCATGAGTTTGACAGCAACACCCAATGGAGACAGAGTACAGATTGCGATTTTCGGCAGGCGAAATGCCGGGAAATCCAGCGTGATCAATGCGGTGACAGGACAGCAGCTTGCAATCGTATCGGATGTGAAGGGAACCACGACGGACCCGGTTTATAAGGCGATGGAGATATTACCGATCGGCCCGTGTATGTTTATTGATACACCGGGGCTGGATGATGAGGGGGAACTGGGCGAGAAACGTGTGGAGAAGGCAGTACAGGTGCTGAACCGCACAGATATCGCCATGCTGGTGTTAGATATTTCCAGACTCACACCGGAGGAACTGGCGCAGGGCCGGGGAATCGGCGAGAAGGAGCAGCAGATCCAGGCGATGATCGAGGAGAAGAAGCTTCCCTATGTGATCGTACTGAATCAGGAGGACAAGCTTTCTCAGGAGGAGGCAGAGAAGCGACGTCAGCAGATCATGGCAAAGAATGGAACGGTGCCGGTCTGCAATGTGAGCACTGTCCGTAAAATGGGATTGGAAAAGCTCAAGGATGCACTGATCATGCTTGCCCCGGATACGGATTTGAAATTACACATTCTCGGAGATCTGGTGGAGGAGAATGATGTAGTGGTTCTGGTGGTGCCGGTGGATTCGGCTGCACCGAAGGGACGGCTGATCATGCCCCAGCAGCAGGTGATCCGCGATATATTGGATAACCACGCAGTATCTGTGGTGACCCAGGTGCCTTCTCTGGCAATGACTCTGGATATGCTTGGAGATAAGGTAAAGATGGTTATTACGGACTCTCAGGCATTTGGAGAGGTGTCCCGGATTGTGTCCACACAGATTCCGCTGACTTCTTTTTCCATTCTATTTGCCAGACATAAAGGAAATCTCCGGACTCTAGTAGAAGGCGTTACGGCGTTGGACCGGTTAA
Source organism: Jutongia huaianensis (assembly GCF_014384985.1). Lineage (GTDB taxonomy): Bacteria > Bacillota > Clostridia > Lachnospirales > Lachnospiraceae > Jutongia > Jutongia huaianensis. The sequence continues at coordinate 328,714 of NZ_JACRSX010000001.1, read as the reverse complement.
GGGACGGAGACAGGGTATTGATCGCCGAGGGATGCACTCACAGGAGACAGTGTGACGATATCGGGACAGTGAAAATTCCCCGCTGGCTGAAGGAATATACAGGGAAAGAATTACAGATCGAGACCTGCAGCGGCACCGGCTTTCCGACGGATCTGTCCTCCTATGCACTGATCATTCACTGTGGAGGCTGTACCCTTCATGAAAAGGAAATGAAACATCGGATCTTCCGGGCGCAGCAGTGTCAGGTGCCAATTGTCAATTATGGCATCTTTATTGCATATGTAAAAGGAATATTGAAGCGGAGTGTGGAGTTGTTTCCGGCGGTCTGGGAACTGCTGGAGTAGATGTATAACAAGGAGAGAATTAATGAAACTTATTGTTAATGAAATTGAGAAAAAATTTGAAGAGAAAGAAGTTCTTAAGGGAGCCTCTTTCACCTTTGAAAAGGGTAAGATATACGGACTTCTGGGACGAAATGGAGCCGGTAAAACGACACTTTTTAACTGTATCAGTCACGAGATTGATTTTGACGGTGGCTCCGTTTCTCTGGAGGAGAACGGAGAAAACAGACCTGTGAATTTTGATATGATGGGATATGCGTTTTCTACCCCGGTTCTGCCGGAGTTTCTTACCGGTTATGAGTTCATTAAATTCTTTCTTGATATTCATAAAGGCAAAATAGAAAATCCTCTGACGGTGGAGGAGTATGCACAAATGGTAGGGCTGGATCTGCCGGATCTGGACCGGCTGCTCAAGGGATATTCCCACGGCATGAAAAATAAAATGCAGATGCTTTGTCTGCTGATCAGCAAGCCGCCGATCATTCTGTTAGATGAACCGCTGACATCGCTGGATGTGGTTGCGGCTCATGAGATGAAGGAGCTTTTACTGGCAATGAAAAAAGATCATATTATAATATTGTCCACTCACATTTTGTAGCTGGCACAGGATCTGTGTGATGAGATCGTGCTGCTTCATCAGGGGAAATTGTCCGGAGTGGATGATCTGGATTGTCATGATCAGGGATTTGAGGAGCATGTAATGGAGCTTCTGAGCCGTTAGAAAGGATACAGACAGATGAATCAGATAATAAGTCAGTTTCAGTTGTTTTTTGCCCAGCAGGTGAATCAACTGATCTATACGATCATTAATTTTAAACCATTGAAGGGGCTGATCTCGGAGGAGTGGTATGCCCGCAGTGATATCAAAAAGACACTGGGAATCCTTTGCCTGATCTGGAACGGGCTCAAGGATATCCTGTGGAAGTCATTATATTTTCTGCTGGCTGTCTTTGTACCGTGTGCGATCTTACAATCGAATATCGGTTGGAGCGATCATACGATGGCATCGATGATGGTATGGATATTTTTGATCCTGAATTGTTTTATGGGCTCCTTTACCAACAGCCATATTATCACCAATGGTGACGAACAGGATTACCTGTTATTGAATCTCATGCGGATTGACGCCAAAAGCTATTATCTCACCGGTATTTTATGGGAGTATGGCAAAGCAGCCGTTTGCTGGATGATTGCATTTTTCCTGATCTTAAATCATGCATTTCCGGGACATATGGGGATTTTTGTGTGGGTGATCCTGTGCTATATCTGCTGTCGTCCGATCGGTGAGGCAGTTTCCATGCTTCTTTGTGAGCATTATGATAAGATTCCTTATCAGGATAAAGGTAAGGAGGTACAGGGGAGCTATTATCTGTACAATTTCCTGATGGTTGTTGTGGCGTATGGACTTTATCCTGTCCTGTATTTGGTACAGGGACAAAAAATGGTCTGGAATCCGCTGTTTGATGCAGGTGGTTTTTCCATGGGATTACAGGGAATCCTTCTGGTGATCCTGCTGATCGCAGCCGTGGTTTCTGTGAGATATCTGCGTGCTTATCCTAAATACCTGCAGGTGGCGAGAATGCTCTGCAGTTATCAGCGTGTGATGGAGCATCAGAAGGAAGTTGACAATGTTCAGTCTCTCGACGGTCAATTAAAGGATACCTTGGACGAGGATGTTGTGACGGAGCGGATCTTTCAGGATAAAAGCGGCTATGAATATCTTCATGCCATCTTTTTTGAACGTCACAAAAAGATCGTGGCAAGACCAAGCAGGATCAAGGCATGGATCGTGGAAGGATTGTTTGGCGTGACCGCAGTGGCTGTGATCGTTAGTCGTTTTATGGCATCTGCGGCACAGTTTCAGGAGATGAGTGATGGCGTCTGGAGCACGGTGAATATGCTGTTGGCGATCCTTGTATTTATTATGTATTGTTCTTCTTCCGGAGAAAAGCTGACACAGGCTATGTTCTTTCACTGTGATGCTTCTCTGCTGAAGTATGGATATTACCGGACACCGGAGGCGATCATATCCAGTTTCCGGATCCGTCTGCGTTATATGATCCGGACGGAGTGCCCGTTTATTGCGGTGTTTTGCGCAGGAGTATTTATCAATCTGATGCTTTTGGGAAGATTCCGGAATATTTTGCAGATCATAGCGATCTTATTCTGTATCGTGATGCTGTCGGTATTTTTCTCCGTGCTGTTTCTGTGTATGTATTATATTTTTCAGCCGTTTACAGAGGCAGGAAATACCACAAGTGTCGGTTATAAGATCTGTACCATAGGGATTTATCTTGTGGCGTATAGCTGTCTGCAGATCCATACACCGCCGACATACTTTGCAGCGATCATTTTGGGAGTTACCGTTGTGACTCTGGTGGCAGCATTGCTGCTGGTGTGGAAGCTGGCACCGAAGACGTTCCGGCTGAAATGATGAAGGAAAAGGTATGAAAGAGAAATCGACAACAGGAAAGGGGATTTCAATGCGTAAAAAAAAGACCTATGTATTTAATATTATATTAATGATCGTGGTTCTGGCTTTTACCTTTTATACACTTCTTCATGGAGAAGATCTGAGGGAGATTTTATCTGTTTTGAAAAAAGCGGATAAAAGCTGGCTTGTATTTGCTGCTGTGTTTGCTGTTGCATATCTGGTTCTGCAGGCAGTATCCCTGAAAGTGATCGTGCAGTCAGCAGGAACATCTATGAAGCTTAAGGATGGCGTGAAATATACTTTTATTGGGTTTCTGTTTAATGCCATTACACCGTCAGCCAGTGGAGGACAGCCTATGCAGGTGTATTATATGCGCCAGGATGGCGTGTCTGTCGGAGTTTCTTCTGTGGCACTTTTGTTCTGGACGATTATTTACAAGGTGGCATTGATGGTCATAGAAGGGATAGTGATCCTGTTTTTCCGGGGATTTCTTCATCAGTATCTTGGTCATTATTACTGGCTTTTTGTGTTGGGAATGGCAGTCAATCTGGTGTCCATTGTTTTGTACTCTATTGTTGTTTTTTCAAAAAACGGTGTGCGGAATCTGGCACTTCTTGGCACTTGGATCTGTCATAAACTTCGGATCATACGGAACAAAAAACGGTTTATGGAGCGGCTGGATCACTCTCTGGAATTGTATCAGGAGGGGGCCGTGTATATGAGAACACACTGGGAGGTTTTCTTTGTGGTGTTGGGAATTACCGTGCTGCAGAGAATCAGCTTCTTTGCAGTGACCTGGTTTGTCTGTCTTGCTCTGGGTCAGCATGGCGCATCTCCATGGGAGATTGTGATGCTGCAGAGTTTTGTGGCAGTTTGTATTGACATTTTGCCATTGCCCGGTGGAGTTGGTGTTAATGAAGGCTTTTTCGTGACCCTGTTCAAACAGATCATGAGCAGGAGCACAGCGGTATCTGCAATGCTGTTAAGTCGTGGCGTGAATTTTTATATTCTGATGATCATTGGAGCGGTAGTGGCGGTTTATACCAGTGCCAGAAAGGTTACGGAATAGTTTCAAAGCATGGTGAGAGGGCGGTCTGCTGAGGAGCAAGGGCGGACAGCGTTAACAGGAATTGCTCAGAAGTGGGGAGTTTTATGAGTCAGTCATATCAGATAATTTATGAGGGCGGCAGTGACGAGATTGTAGAAAAGAAGTCCCGTTTTATTGCCCATGTATTTCCGGTGCATTCCGAGGAGGAGGCAGCCGGTCATATTGAACAGATCCGGAAGAAGTATTGGGATGCCAGACACAACTGTCATGCCTTTGTGATCGGACCCAACAATGAGATCAGCCGGTGCAGCGATGACGGAGAACCCTCCGGGACGGCAGGAAGGCCGATTCTGGAGGTGCTGCAGGGACAGGGGATTCATGATGTTCTTGTAGTTGTAACAAGATATTTTGGAGGTACACTTCTGGGAACCGGAGGGCTGGTGCGGGCCTATTCCCAGGCAACGCAGGCGGGTCTTGCGGCGAGCCGGGTCATGACGAAGCAGCCGGGGCGGAAGATAACGGTCGGGACCGATTACAATGGCATTGGAAAGCTCCAATACATTGTAGGAAAACGGCAGATTCCGGTGATGGATACCCGCTATGGAGAGGCGGTGGAGATGGATGTGCTGGTGCCGGAGGAAGAGGTAGGAGCCTTAACAAAGGAGATTACCGAAGCGACTGCCGGAAAAGCAGAGCTTGACATTTCCGATGAACTGTTTTTTGCGGTTCTGGACGGACAGCCTATGATCTTTTAGAAAGGACAGATCAGATATGGATTTATTTGAATATATGAGGGAGCAATCGAAGGATGATGATGCACCCTTAGCATCCCGGATGCGTCCACGGACGCTGGACGAGGTGGTAGGACAGGAGCATATTGTGGGAAAGAACCGGCTTTTATACCGTGCGATCCAGGCAGACAAGCTGAGCTCCGTGATCTTTTACGGCCCGCCGGGAACCGGCAAGACAACACTTGCCAAGGTCATTGCCAATACGACCAGTGCTGTGTTTCGTCAGGTAAATGCCACCTCCGCAGGCAAAAAGGATATGGAAGAGGTGGTGCAGGAGGCAAAGAATCAGGCAGGCATGTATGGCAAAAAAACGATTCTGTTTGTAGATGAGATCCATCGTTTTAACAAGGGACAGCAGGATTATCTTCTTCCCTATGTGGAGGATGGTACGGTGATCCTGATCGGCGCCACCACAGAGAATCCTTATTTTGAGGTGAACAGCGCATTAATTTCCCGGTCTGTGATCTTTGAACTGAAGCCTCTCACGAAGGAGGATATCCGTCTTCTTTTATTTCGTGCCGTGGAGGACAGGGAGCGTGGCATGGGGAGCTACCGGGCTGTGCTGGAGCCGGATGCGGCAGATTTTCTGGCTGATGTAGCCAATGGAGATGCCAGAAGCGCCCTCAATGCACTGGAGCTGGGGGTTCTTTCCACAGAGCGGGGCGCAGACGACCGGATTCACATTACCATGGAGGTGGCGCAGGAATGTATCCAGAAACGGGTGCTTCGTTACGATAAATCCGGAGATAATCATTACGATACGATTTCTGCATTTATCAAAAGTATGCGGGGCTCGGATCCGGATGCCGCCATATATTATCTGGCGAGAATGCTTTATGCCGGAGAGGATGTGGAGTTTATTGCCAGACGTATTATGATCTGTGCTGCGGAGGATGTGTCCAATGCAGACCCGCAGGCACTGGTGGTAGCAACCAGTGCAGCGCAGGCGGTGGAGCGGCTCGGCATGCCGGAAGCGCGGATCGTGCTGGCGCAGGCAGCAACCTATGTGGCATGTGCTCCGAAGAGTAACTCGGCGATCATGGCGATCGATGAGGCAATGGATCTGGTGGCACATTCGAAAACATGCCCGATTCCGGCGCACCTGCAGGATGCACATTATAAGAGTGCGGCAAAGCTGGGACATGGGATCGGATATCTGTATTCCCACGATTATCCGAATCATTATGTGGAACAGCAGTATCTGCCGGATGCTTTAAAGGACCGGACGTTTTTCCATTTGTCCGATAACGGATATGAGAAAACAATACAGGAGCATTTTAAACGGATCGGGAAGGAGATAAAATAAACCTTCCTGTAAAAGCTTATGTCTGCAGTTTAAGACTTGCGGGCTGAAAGGAGTGTAAAAGAATTATGGACAAATTAAAGAGAGTTTTTGCAATGATCGGAGTGGTTTTACTTGTATTTATGTATCTGATGACGATCATTACAGCGATCACAGCATCTGACGGTGCCCACAACTGGTTTATCGGAAGTATTATGCTGACGGTATTCGTGCCGGTGATCCTTTATGCCATCAATATGCTGATCAATATTCAGAAGAGAAACGAAGCCAATAACCGCATGCGCGAGGAAATGTATATGCGTCAGATCAAAGACGCCCTGAAAGCAAAGGCGGAGCAGGAGAAAGCACAGCCGGCAGCAGCACAGGGACAGGTACAGCAGGAAGCACAGCCGGCAGCAGTACAGGGACAGGCGCAGGTGGCAGCAGAGCCACAGGAGAAGGAATCGTGAGAACACCGGTTGCTGATTTTATTGACAGTTATATTGCCGGAGACGGTGTCAGAGCGCATATGCCGGGACATAAGGGAGCGGGTCCGCTGGGAATAGAAGTGAGAGATATTACAGAGATTGCCGGGGCAGATGTATTGTCGGAGTCTGTAGGGATTCTGGGAGAAAGCCAGAAGAATGCCTGTACGTTATTTGGGACAGGGGCGACCCTGTATTCCACGGAGGGCTCTTCTCTGGCGGTAAAGGCGATGCTTTACAGTGTGATGATGCACTGGAAACAAGGTGTAAAGGAAACGGAATACAGCAGGCCGTTTATCCTGGCGGCAAGGAATGTGCACCGCGCCATGCTGGACGGCTGTGCCCTGTTGGATCTGGATCTGGAATTTATCCGGAGCGGACAGGCACATGGACTCTGTTCTGCCGTGGTGACAGCGCAGGAGGTAGAAAAGAGCCTGAAAGCCTGTGGGAAGCTTCCGGCAGCCGTTTATCTGACATCGCCGGATTATCTCGGAGTGCAGAGTGACATTGCGGCGATCGCAGAGGTTTGTCACAAATACGGAACGCTGCTGGCTGTGGATAATGCTCATGGGGCGTATCTGGCATTTTTGGAGGCAAGTAAGCATCCCATTCATCTGGGGGCGGATCTTTGCTGTGATTCGGCACATAAGACGTTACCGGTTCTGACCGGAGGAGCATATCTTCATTTGCATGAAAATATTGTGTCCGAAATATTGGACAGTGCCAGAAAAGGTCTGACCATGTTTGGTTCCACCAGTCCCTCTTATCTGATCCTGCAGTCGTTAGATCTGTGCAATGAGTATCTGGAACGGGAGTTTCGCAGGGAGCTGGCTGAATGTGTGAAAAAGATCCGGCAGTTTAAAAAGGCGGCAGGAGACAGAGGTCTTCATATTATGGAGGGAGAACCCTTAAAGATTGTTATTGATACCGGAGCCTCCGGGTATGATGGAGAAGAAATTGCCGGAGAGCTCCGGGAGTTTGTCTATTGTACCGGAGGGAGGAAACGTTCCGGGATAGAATGTGAATTTGCAGATCACCATACGGTTGTGTTTATGATGAGTCCACAGAATGGGCCGGAGGACTGGAACATGATGTATCGCTGGCTGGACCGGACAAGACTGCGGCATCCGGAGAAGGCATTCGCACCGGTGGAAAGACCCGGGATGAAACCTGTCATCCGGCGGATGACGATCCGGGAGGCAGTCTTTGCAGAGTCGGAAGTGATACCTGTCCGTGAGGCAGAGGGAAGGATTCTGGCGCAGGAAACGGTATCCTGCCCTCCGGCGATTCCGATTGCCGTCAGTGGTGAGGAGATTGACGGGAACATGATCCGTGTTTTTGAAGAGTATGGAATTCGGGATGTATCTGTTGTCAAGTAATGCCTTGTCATATACCCTTTGTTTTGTTATACTTAATGTATTAAGTAACTGGAAATAGGGAGTTTTAGCAAATAAAGGTATGGAGGAAAAAGGATGAAAAAGGAAAAATTTGGAACAACAAAGGACGGGAAGGAAGTAACCCGTTATACATTGGAAAATGCAAATGGAATGAAGGTATCATTTATTGATCTTGGGGCAGTGATCACCAATATCTGGGTGCCGGACCGGGACGGTCATCTGGATGATGTGGTGCATGGATATGATGATGTGGCTTCCTATGAGGTCAATGAGCCGAGCTTTGGAGCACCGGTGGGGCGATGTGCAAACCGTATCTCCGACGGCCATTTTGTAATCAATGGTGTGGAGTATAAGCTGGATCAGAATGATTCGACCAATTGTCTTCACAGTGGATATCTTCGTTTTAATTATATGATGTACGAGGCGGAGTATGAAAAAGGAGACGGGGAGCAGGTGCTGACATTTTCCAGGGTAAGCCCTGACGGGGAGCAGCATTTTCCGGGAACCTTTACATACAGCATTACTTATCATCTGACAGATGACAATGAGCTGATCATTGAGTATGATGGCGTTTCAGATGCAGATACGGTTGTCAATATGACAAATCACTCTTACTTTAATCTGGGCAAGGGTGGTCACAAGGGGGAGCAGATCTTAAACCATGAGGTGAAGATTTTTGCAGACCGGTATAATCCGGTCAATGATCTTTTATATCCAACCGGAGAGTTTGCGGATGTCGAGGGGACACCGTTCGATTTCCGGGAGTTTAAGGTGATCGGTACCGATGTGGTATCGGATAAGAGCAGCCCGGATTATTTTAAAGGATATGATCATAACTTTGTGCTGGAGCATGAAAAGGGAGAGGTCATCACAGCGGCAATCTGCAGGGAACCACAGACAGGGCGCACGCTGACGGTGCTTACGGATCAGCCGGGCATTCAGATGTATACAGCACCGGAGCTTTCCGGAGAGCATGGCAAGGATGGCGTTATATACGGACCGTCCAGTGCTGTGTGTTTCGAGACACAGAATTTTCCAAATGCCATTAATACACCGGAGTTTCCTGATATTGTATTGAAGGCTGGAGAGCCGTACCGTCACTATACGGTATTCCGTTTTGGCACATATTAAAATGCAAAAGTACTTGACATACACCCATTTTTAAATTTATCATATTCTGCATAATAAAAAGGATAGGGAAGAGGACATGAATGTTTTTCGAAAACGCCTGCGGGCAGAATTTGGAAAGAAGGTATATCGCCATTTTGTGAGCTTGTGCAAAGAGGAGCTGGATCAGAAGAAGAACAAGGTTCCGGAGGAGCAGATCAAGGCGAATGAAAAAGTGGTATATAGTGAGATGTGTGAGCAACTTCAAAGCCTGACAAAAGAGGAGATTGAAAAGAAAAAAGAGCGCCTTGCAGGCACTCTTATGGATGCTTTTCGGATTGCACGTCAGTTTAGCTTTGTATTTGTGTTTTATGTGATTGCCAGTCTGATCCTGGCCGTTATGGGACTGGATGCCAGAGTAACCAATGTCAGTCTGGTTCTAATGGGGATATGTTTTTTGTATAAAGTATATGAGTTTATCTGCAATCGCTTCTGTTTTGTGGATGCATATCTGATGATGCTGTACAAAACCGCACTGGAGCAGGATAATCCATCAGATTAGTTCGAAATGCTTCATTGCTTTATAGATGCCGTCGTTTTCTACCGTATCTGTTACATAATCTACGGTATTTAAAACGGGGGCATCACTTTTTTTCATTCCGATACTTAACCCGGCATATTCCAGCATAGGCAGATCGTTTGTGCTGTCGCCGACGGCAATGGTATCCTCCAGAGGAATGTCAAAATAATCCATCAGGAACCGGATGCCGGTTGCCTTGGAATGCCCTACGGGGATGACTTCATAGAAATCGTTGCCGCGGTCAATAAAGGTAAGTTTGTCTTTATATTTGTCCATAAAACCGGACAGATCACTTTCCGGGGTGGTGCAGAGACAAAACTTATCGTAGTGAAGCCCTCTGGTTTCCGGTGGATAATCTACACAGTGATCTGGAAAAAGAGCATGGAACTCTTTGTAGAAATCCCCGATATGTGTCCTGTAAGGAACCGTGCTGTAGTAGATTGCATGCTGACCCTCTAACAGCCATTCCAGACGGTATTTGTGGAGATCCTCGTAGATTGCATCTGCCAGAGGCATTGGAATCTCGTCTGCCAACAGTGTTTCACCGTGATAGCTGATGAAGGTGCCGCAGCCGCAGACAAAGCCGTCAAAGCCAAGATCGCTGATGTTATTATGAATTTCAGCCCAGGCTCTGCCGGAGTTGATAAAGCAGAGATGGCCATTTGCCTGAAGTTCACGGATGGCCCGGATGGCACTGTCCGGCACATAGCGTTTTTCGCCCTCGGACAGGATGGTGCCATCAATATCAAAAAAAAGAAGTTTACGCATAATGGTTTCATTCCTTTCGTATAGTCGGATAACTTATTTTCGCTGTATTAGTATAATAGAACGAAATGGATTATGCAAGAGATAGATTGTAGCAGAAAGGAAAGACAGGGTTATTAAAATGGATAAGAAATTTTTGCCGGTAACAAGAGAAGAAATGCTGGAACGGGGATGGGATCAGGTGGATTTCGTCTACGTTTGTGGAGATGCTTATGTAGATCATTCCTCCTTTGGAGCGGCGATCATTACCCGTGTGCTGGAGGCACATGGATACCGGATCGGTATGATCGCGCAGCCGGACTGGAAGGATGAAAAAAGTATACAGGTATTTGGCATGCCACGTCTGGGCTTTATGGTGTCTGCGGGCAACATGGACTCCATGGTAAATCATTATACGGTATCAAAGAAAAGGAGAAGCAGTGACGCTTACACACCGGGAGGTGTAGCCGGAAAGCGGCCGGATTATGCGACTGTCGTATATTGCAATCTGATCCGCAGGGTGTACAAGCAGGTCCCGATCATTATCGGCGGGATAGAGGCAAGTCTGCGGCGGCTGGCTCATTACGATTACTGGTCAAATAGCCTGAAACATTCTATTCTTGTAGACTCTCAGGCGAATATTCTGATCTATGGTATGGGAGAGCTTGCAGTAGTGGAGGTGGCAGAGGCACTGGAAAGCGGCATAGCAGTGGAGGATATTACTTATGTGGAGGGAACGGCATACCGTACCAAAAATCTGGATGCGGTGTACGATGCTCAGATGCTGCCGTCATATGAGGAGCTTTGCCGGGATAAAAAAGTTTATGCGGAGAGCTTTTATACCCAGTATTGCAATACAGATCACTTCACGGCCAAATGCCTTGTAGAAAAATATAACGACCACCTTTATGTCGTGCAGAATCCGCCGGCAAGACCATTGACGCAGATGGAGTTAGATGATGTGTATGCATTGCCGTATATGCGTGCTTACCATCCATCCTATGAGGCGGCAGGCGGGGTGCCGGCATTGCAGGAGATCAAATTCAGCCTTACCAGTAACCGTGGCTGCTTTGGTGGCTGCAGCTTTTGTGCTCTCACCTTTCATCAGGGGCGGATCTTGCAGACGAGAAGTCATGAATCCATCCTTGCCGAAGCAAAGGAAATGATAAAGGAGCCGGACTTTAAAGGGTATATTCATGATGTGGGCGGACCTACCGGCAATTTCCGTCATACCTCCTGCGGGAAACAGCTAACGCATGGTGTATGTACCAACAAGCAGTGCCTGTTTCCGAAGCCATGCAAGAATCTGATCGTGGATCATTCGGACTATCTGGCTCTTTTGAGAAAGCTCCGTGCTTTGCCGGGAGTTAAAAAGGTCTTTATCCGGTCCGGGATCCGTTTTGATTATGTGATGGAGGATAAGGATGATTCCTTTATCCGGGAGCTTTGCAAATATCATATCAGCGGACAGCTTCGTGTGGCACCGGAGCATGTGGCGGACCGGGTGCTGCACTATATGGGAAAGCCTGAAAATGCAGTGTATGAGAGCTTTGTGAAAAGATATCAGCGGGTCAACAAAATGACAGGAAAGAAACAGTTTCTGGTGCCGTATCTGATGTCCTCCCATCCGGGCTCCGGACTTTCCGAAGCGGTGGAACTGGCGGAATATCTGCGGGATCTGGGCTATATGCCGGAGCAGGTACAGGATTTTTATCCGACGCCGTCTACATTGTCCACATGTATGTACTATACCGGTCTGGATCCGAGAACCATGGAGAAGGTTTATGTGCCGGTGAATCCTCATGAAAAAGCAATGCAGCGTGCCCTGATGCAGTATCGCAACCCTCGTAACTATGATCTGGTGAAGGAAGCTCTTCTGAAGGCGGGCAGGGAGGATCTGATCGGTTTTGGACCGGAATGTCTGATCCATCCGCGGAAGGAGAAGTGGATGCAGGAAAAATGGGACAACCGTCACAGGAAAAACACCAAAAAACGATAGATTTAAGAAAAAATTAATGACCAGGATAAACTTTCGTAAGAAATATACGATATACTATATAGAGAAGGAGGTATTTTTATGGCAATTAATGGTATTAACAATCAATCAAATATTTCAAGTCTTTATAACAGTATTTTTGGTATCGGAAGCAACAGTGACAGCTCCTATGGGATCAGTGATCTTGCAATGATCCGCAACGGCTCTTACGGTAAGCTGATGAAGGCTTATTATGCAACGGGAAATGCAGGAAAGACAGATTCATCAAAGACAGAAGAGGAGACCAAGGCAGATCAGACAAAGCTGGTCAATGTAAAGTCTCAGGCGGCATCCTTAAATAACAGTCTGGAAGACCTGCGGAGCAAATCTCTCTATGAGCCTGCCGGTACCGATGACAAAGGGAAAAATACATACGATCAGGACAAGATCACCAAAAGCGTTAAGGATTTTGTAGACAAGTACAATTCTTATGTGAAGTCTTCTTCTGATGTGGATTCGGTATCTATATTAAAGAAGTCTGTGAGCATGATCGGTTTCACGGCAAAAAATACAGGCATGCTTTCCAAGATTGGTATTACGATCGGAGAGAACAACCAGCTTACGATCAATGAGGATAAGTTAAAAAATGCCAGTGTACATGATGTTTCCTCCCTGTTTCAGGGAATCGGTTCCTATGGTGACTCTGTACAGAATCTGGCGAGACAGAGTTACCAGCTTGCCAACAGTCAGGCATATCAGAGAGGCAATGGCTCCTCTTATACATATTCCGGCAGCTACTTGGCACTGGGCGGAGCCAATGGTGTGATGGACAGATATCTGTAAGGAGAGAGTCTGTGCGGAGTTTTTATGAATGACATTTGAGACACCCCCGATCCGGGAGTACAGTGATTTACGGATCGGGGGTGTTTTTGCGTACTTGCGCCAATTGATTATTATGAGTATAATTAGGGAAAATGACTTAGAGGAGGCAGAACCGTTGTATCGCTTTTATATTGGGCAGGATCAGATTGAAGAGGATCAGATCCATATTTTGGATTCCGATGTGAATCATATCAAAAACGTACTTCGTCTGGAGCCGGGGGACTGGCTGGTGGCATGTGATGGAGAGGGCACCGATTATGTGTGCCGTATTCAGTCATTGTCTCAGGAGGAGATCACACTTTCCATTGAAAAGAAGCAGGAAAGCGGAACGGAGTTAGATACCCGGATTACATTATTTCAGGGGATTCCCAAGAAGGATAAGATGGAATTTATCATTCAGAAGGCGGTGGAACTGGGAGCATACGAAATCGTCCCCGTTATGATGAAACGCTGTGTGGTCAAGCTGTCCGAGGCCAAAAAGATTCAGAAAAAGACGGAACGCTGGCAGGCAATTGCGGAAGCAGCGGCCAAGCAGTGTGACAGGGGCATGATTCCCGTAGTGCATACTCCGGTGACTATGGAGCAGGCGTTTGACATGGCCTCCTCCTTAGAGTACAATATGATACCGTACGAATTACAGGACGGGATACAGGTATCGAGACAGATCGTGGAGGAAGCATGTTCCAAAGAGTCCGTAGGAATCTTTATTGGACCGGAGGGCGGTCTGGAGAAGGAAGAAGTGGAAAAGGCCATGGAGATCGGGGCAAAGCCGATCACATTAGGTAAGAGGATCCTTCGGACAGAGACGGCGGGCATGGCATTGCTTTCCATTATGATGTTTCAGTTACAGAAGTGAGGATAGAGTATGGAAGCGTATTTAGATAATGCAGCAACCACCAGGGTGTTTCCGGAGGTGCGTGATATTATGCTGCAGGTAATGGAAAAGGATTTTGGAAATCCTTCCTCCAGACATACCAAGGGAATTGAGGCAGAGGGTTATGTTACCAAAGCGGTACAGCAGATTGCCGGGACGTTGAAATGCCAGCCAAAGGAGATCATTCTGACCTCCGGGGGGACGGAGAGCAACAATATGGCATTGATCGGTACCGCACTTGCCAACCAGAGAGCCGGAAAGCATGTGATTACCACAAGGATTGAGCATGCATCCATTCATGAACCCTTTGGACGTTTGGAACAGATGGGATATGAAGCGCAGTATCTGCCGGTGGATCACAACGGCCATTTACAGCCGGAGGTGTTAGAGGAAGCGGTGCGGGAGGATACTCTGTTAGTGTCCGTTATGATGGTCAACAATGAGATGGGAGCCGTGGAGGATATCAAAAAGCTTGTTGCCGTGGCAAAGCAGAAAAATCCTAATGTGATCTTTCATGTGGATGCAATTCAGGCATATGGCAAGTACAAGATCGTCCCAAAACGTCTTGGAATTGACCTGATGTCCGTCAGCGGGCATAAGATACATGGACCAAAGGGGAGCGGTTTTCTCTATGTCAGAGACGGCGTAAAGATCAGTCCGATCATTCTTGGAGGCGGCCAGCAGAGAGGAATGCGCTCCGGTACGGAGAATGTTCCGGCGATTGCAGGCCTTGGTGAAGCGGTTCGTCTGATCTACCAGCAGCACAGTGAGAAGGTGGAACGTCTCTACGCCTTGAAGCAGCGTCTGATCGATGGATTAACTGCTATGGAAGGTGTGAGCATTAACGGGATCAACGGACTTTCTCTGACGGAGACGGCACCACATATTGTCAGTGCAAGCTTTGATGGGATCAAAAGTGAGGTTATGCTCCATGCACTGGCGCAGGAGGGCGTTTATGTGTCCTCCGGGTCGGCATGCTCGTCTAATCACCCGGATCTCAGTGGCACCTTAAAAGCGATCGGCGTGGAGGACAGACTTCTGGATTCCACACTGCGGTTCAGCTTTTCGGTGCTCAGCACGGAGGAAGAGGTGGATCATGCACTGGAGGCAGTTGCGAAGGTTCTGCCACAGCTTCGGCGGTTTGTGAAGAAATAATATGATGCAAGGGTCAAAATCAGATAAAGAAATGGAGAAAATATATGTATCAGGCATTCTTAGTAAAATATGCGGAAATCGGAATAAAAGGAAAGAACAGATATAAATTCGAAAATGCCCTCTGTCAGCAGATGGAGCGTACGCTGAAGCCGTTAGATGGAGAGTTTGTGGTAGAACGTCAGCAGGGGCGTATTTTTGTGGAGGCAAAGGGTGACTTTGATGAGGAGGATGTGATCGAGGCACTGCAGCATGTATTTGGTATTTCAGGAATCTGTCCGGTCAATGTGATCGAGGACAAGACCTGGGAAAATGTAGCTAAAGGTGTGGGAGACTTTGTAGAGCAGCAGTATGACAAGCTTGATTTCACTTTTAAGGTAGAGTCCAAGAGAAGTGATAAGCATTATCCCATGACATCACCGGAGGTATGTGTGGAGACGGGAGCATATCTGCTGGATCGTTTCCCAGAGCTTCGTGTAGATGTTCATAAACCGGAGGTGCGTATCTGGGTAGAGATCCGCGAGAAGGCGTATGTTTATTCTAAGGTTATCAAGGGAGCCGGAGGAATGCCTCTGGGAACTAATGGCAGTGCAATGCTTCTTCTGTCCGGTGGTATTGACAGTCCGGTGGCCGGATATATGATCGCCAAAAGAGGTGTCTTTATTGATGCGGTATATTTTCATGCGCCGCCATACACCAGTGAGAGGGCAAAGCAGAAGGTCGTAGATCTCGCAGAGCTTGTTTCAAAATATACCGGACCGATCCGTCTTCATGTGGTCAATTTTACGGACATACAGATGTATATTTATGAGACATGTCCTCATGAAGAATTAACGATTCTGATGCGCCGTTATATGATGCGTATTGCGGAAACACTGGCAAAGAAAAATGATTGTCTCGGCCTGATCACCGGAGAGAGCATTGGTCAGGTGGCAAGTCAGACCATGCAGAGTCTGGCGGCAACTAATGAAGTGTGTACGCTGCCGGTATATCGTCCGCTGATCGGTTTTGACAAGCAGGAGATCGTGGAGCTGTCTGAAAAGATCAATACCTACGAGACATCTATTCAGCCATATGAAGACTGCTGTACCATTTTTGTCGCAAAGCATCCGGTAACAAAACCGGAGCTTAAAATGCTTCATCGTTCCGAGGAGAAGCTTGTAGGTAAGATTGATGAGATGGTAAAGACCGCATTGGATACCGTAGAGATCATTACGGTGGGAGAGTAGTGACATTTAAATTGTTTGAAAATAGAATATGGCAGTTTGAGAAAATAGTTTAAACTGCCATATAAAAGAGCAAAGAAAAAGAGAACACCAAAGGTGTTCTCTGTACTTCTCTTAAATGGAAAACCTCAGGAATCCCTGAGGAAACTCATAAAGGTATGCAATAAATTACTCTACGATGTATGGAGCGAGAGTCTTAAGAATCTCATCGATGTTGTCATCATCATGGATGTTCAGATCGATAGCCTTGGAAAGATCCAGACTGAAGATTCCCATAATAGACTTTGCGTCAATCACATATCTTCCGGATACCAGATCAAAATCAGTATTGAAGTTTGTTACATCGTTTACAAATGCCTTAACCTTGTCGATTGAGTTTAAAGAAATCTTTACTGTTTTCATAACTATTACCTCCTCATTGATTTTGTTCTTCTTTATACTAGACACAACGGAACAAAAAGTCAATATACAATGTTGCCAAAAAATAATACAAAAACCCTGTGAGGAATGCCATATTTTAGTAAAAACACCAAAACATGGTAAAAAATATGTAAATCTTATTGAAATAAAAAAGAAAAAATGGAGTTGAAAATGAAAATTGCTTTTTTAACATTGGGCTGTAAAGTAAATTCTTACGAAACAGAAAAAATGAAAACACAATTTGAGACAGAAGGCTATGAAATAGTTTCCTTTTCGGAAAAGGCAGATGTCTATGTGGTCAATACATGTACCGTTACCAATATTGCAGACCGTAAATCGAGAAAAATGCTTCATCGTGCCCGTCGCATGAATCCGGATGCTGTGGTTGTGGCTGCCGGATGTTATGTGGATTCTGCCCGTCAGAAGGGAGAAGAGGACGAAAGTGTTGATCTTTTTATTGGCAATGAAGACAAAGAAATCATGATATCCAAGGTAGAAAAAATCATGGAAAAAAGGGGAATTTTAAACAAAGAAAACTGTCCCGGTCATTCTGTGGGAGAAATGTCGGAAAAGGCAGAACAGGAGCTGCATACCAGAGCATATATTAAGATTCAGAATGGCTGTAACCAGTATTGCAGTTATTGTATTATTCCCTATGTCAGAGGAAAACTGGAGAGCCGCACGGAGGAAGATATTTTATCCGAAACAAAAAAGCTTGCCGCTGCCGGATTTCATGAAATTGTATTGACGGGAATTCATCTTTCCTCCTTTGGTGTGGACCGGGAATTTAAAAAAACAGATGCCAATAGTTTTGTAAAACTTCAGGGGAAATATCTGCTGGAATTATTGCAGAAAATGGCACAGGTTTCCGGAATTGAACGACTGCGTCTGGGATCTCTGGAACCGCGGATCATTACCGAAGAATTTGTAAAAAAACTGGCGGAAATTCCGGAGGTGTGTCCTCATTTTCATCTTTCTCTGCAGAGCGGATGTGATGCGACATTAAAGAGAATGAATCGTCATTATTCGTCACAGGAATATCTGCAGGGAGTGGAAATTTTACGGAAATATTTTAAAGATCCTGCGATCACCACCGATATTATTGTGGGATTTCCGGGAGAGACGGAGGAAGAATTTAAAACAACATGTGATTTTGCAAAGAAGGTGTCCTTTGCGCAGATTCATGTATTTAAATATTCCAGACGTCACGGTACCGTTGCGGACCGTATGGAGGATCAGGTGGATGAGCAGGTAAAAAACAGCCGGAGTGACAGACTGTTAGCGATAGAAGCAGAACTGGAAAAGCAGTATCAGCAGAAATTTCCGGATCAGACACAGAAGGTTCTGATTGAGGAGCCGGTTCTGATCGAGGGAACAAAATACCTGGTGGGATATAATGAAAGATATGTCCGGATCGCTGTGCCGTATGAAAAGGGAGTATCCGATGAAAGCCTTTGTAACAGCCTGATAGACGTGCATATTAATGGCTCGCTGGAGGGAGATATTTTACTTGGAAAACGGGAAAGGGCTTGTAATTTATAAAAAGATATATTACTATATTGAATAGATATGTGCTCGTGAAAGGATGGAGGTAGTGCCATTATGCAGGAAATCAATAATACACAATATTTTAACGTACAGAAGGATATGGATTTCGAGGTAAAGGATGTCATTGCCCGGATTTATGAAGCGTTGACCGAGAAGGGATATAATCCGGTCAATCAGATCGTTGGTTATGTGATGTCGGGAGATCCAACCTATATTACCAGTCATAAGGGAGCGAGAAGTCTGATTATGCGTGTGGAGCGTGATGAGATCATTGAAGTGCTTCTGGAGGATTATATTCAGAATAATTTCAAATAATTCCAGACAGATTATTGGAAAAGGGATTCCGGTGTTTTCACAGAGTGACGAAGGCAGAGGAATGGAGGAAAAACAGTGAGGATCATGGGATTGGACTATGGTGACAAAACCGTAGGAGTTGCCATTAGTGATGAGCTGTTGCTGACGGCGCAGCCTGTGGAAACAATTCAGAGAGAGAGACCGGCGAAGCTACGCAAGACATTTGCACGGATAGAGGAACTGATCGGAACGTACGAGGTGGACCGGATCGTGCTGGGGCTTCCAAAGCGGATGGACAACCAGGAGGGAGAACGCTGCGAGCGGACCAGAGAGTTTGGAGATCAGTTAGCAAAACGTACGGGAATCGAGATCATATATCAGGATGAGCGTCTGACCACAAAGGAAGCAGACGCAGTATTAAATGAGGGTGGAGTCCGGAAAGAAAACCGAAAAGAGTATATTGACAAGCTTGCGGCATCGTTGATTCTGCAGGGTTATCTTGATATACTCGCAAAGTAAGAATGGAGATCATAGATGCAGAGTATTAATTTTATCACGGATGAAGGGGAGGAGATCCCTTTTTATATAATTGAGCAGACTACATTGGCAGGAAAGGATTTTTTGCTGGTGACCGACAGCGATACGGACGAGGATGAGGCAGAGGTCTATATTATGCAGGAGATCAGTGATCAGGATGATCAGACTGTTTATGAGTTTGTGGAGGATGAGGCACAATTAGAAGCACTTTCTAAGGTGTTTGCGGAATTACTGGACGACGTGGATATTCAAATGTAGAAGGATGCAGGGGAGAGATGCCTGACAGACGGGAAAGAGGTCTGGAAAGGCTTTGCTTTTTTATGCAATTTTCTGGATTTTAATCAAATAATAAATAATAAATCGAAGAAAGGCAGGGTATTTCATTGAAAAAGGAAACGGAATCAAGTGCGGTACAGAACAAGGCAGCAGAGGGAGAAAAGGGAGCGAAACGGATCATCAGAAGAGGAAGAAAGCCATCCGCAAAGGCAGAGCGTGAGACAAAGGAGACGGTAGAAAAGCCGAAGAGAACAAGAACGACAAGAACGACGAAGGCAGCCAGGGAAGAAAAGGAAAGCGTGGCTGCAAGAGCAGATAAAGCTGTTGCGGAGAAGGTACGGCGTATGACAGAAAAGTCAAACCAGAAGTCAAAGAGCAGTCTTGTTGGTCATGGACTTAAGATCATTCCACTGGGCGGCCTGGAGCAGATTGGTATGAATATTACCGCATTTGAATATGAGGACAATATTGTAGTGGTAGACTGCGGTCTTTCATTCCCCGGAGATGATATGCTGGGAATTGATCTTGTCATTCCGGATATCACATACCTCAAGGAAAATATTGATAAGGTCAGAGGCTTTGTGATCACCCATGGACACGAGGATCATATTGGAGCGCTTCCATATGTTCTCAAGGAAGTAAATGCTCCTGTTTATGCAACAAAGCTTACTATGGGCCTGATCGAAAACAAGCTCAAAGAGCATGTGATGCCGAAGCCGGTGAAGAAAAAGGTTGTAAAATATGGTCAGTCTATCAATCTGGGATGTTTCCGTATCGAATTTATCCGCACGAACCACAGCATTTCTGATGCTGCGGCACTGGCAATCTTTACCCCGGTAGGAACCATTGTTCATACCGGAGACTTCAAGGTGGATTACACTCCGGTACGTGGAGAGCCGATCGATCTGCAGAGATTTGCGGAGCTTGGCAAAAAGGGTGTATTGGCATTGATGGCAGACAGTACCAATGTAATGAAGCCGGGCTTTACCATGTCAGAGCGTACTGTAGGTAAAACCTTCGATAATATTTTTGCTGAAAATACAAAGCATCGTATTATAGTGGCAACCTTTGCATCCAACGTGGATCGTGTCCAGCAGATTGTGAATTCTGCAGTGAAATACGGCAGAAAGGTTGTCGTCGAGGGAAGAAGCATGGTTAATGTCATCACCACAGCCACAGAGCTGGGATATATTGACATTCCGGATAATACACTGATCGATATGGACCAGATGAAGAATTATGCACCGGAGAAACTGGTGCTGATCACCACAGGAAGCCAGGGAGAGGCGATGGCAGCGCTGTCCAGAATGGCATCGAATCTTCACCGCCGGATCACAATTGAGCCGGGCGACACTGTAATCTTCAGCTCACGTCCGATCCCCGGCAATGAAAAGAATGTTGCCAAGGTAGTCAACGAGCTTGCAGCAAAGGGAGCAAAGGTGATTGAGCAGGATGCTCATGTATCCGGACATGCCAGTGAGGAAGAGATCAAGCTGATCTATGCGCTGACAAAGCCACAGTATGCGATCCCGGTTCATGGAGAGTACCGCCATCTGCAGGCACATGCGGAGCTGGCACAGCTTATGGGTGTGCCGAAGGAAAACACAGTGATCCTGTCCTCCGGTGATGTGCTGGAGATTGACAGTGAGCACTGTGCACTGGTAGGAAAGGTACAGGCTCAGGGTATCATGGTAGACGGACTTGGTGTTGGTGATGTCGGAAATATTGTTTTAAGAGACAGACAGCATTTATCCGAAAATGGACTCATTATTATTGTATTGACATTAGAGAAATATACCAATCAGCTTTTGGCGGGACCGGATATTGTATCCAGAGGATTTGTCTATGTACGGGAATCAGAATATCTCATGGACGAGGCAAAGAGCATTGTATATGCGGCGCTGGAAAGATGTCTGGACAATCAGGTATCTGACTGGTCCAAGATCAAGACAGAGATCAAGGACAGTCTCAGTGATTATCTCTGGAAGAAGATGAAACGTAATCCTATGATCCTGCCGGTTATTATGGAGGTTGAGTAGCCTATGAGTGGAGAGACGCAGCTTTTGATGGAGCAGTTGATGGAGGCCGTAAAGCGCACCCAGGAGTACAATCAGTACCAGACGCTTTTAGAGAGTGTCAAAAAGCATCCGGATATTTACCGGAGGATCGGGGAATTCCGCAGAGGCAGCATCGTGTTTCAGATGACGGATCATGCAAATCCTATTGAGGAAAATAATGCATTGCAGAAGGAGTTCGCAGATCTGCAGACCAATGGTCTTGCCAACGAATTTCTGGCGGCAGAGCATCAGTATTGCATGATGATCAAAAGGATGCAGGGATATTTTCTGGATCATCTGGATCTGGAACTGGAGTTTTTAGATGAATAGCTGGAAACCGGCAGTGATGACCTCGGTTTATATCGTGCTCTATTCGCTGCTGGTGTTAAGTGTGGCGTTTTTGTGTTATCATGGATATCGTTTCTGCTATGATGTGTTCGCCGATGTCCGGGTAGAGCAGCAGCCGGGAGAGGACATTACCTTTTCGGTGTCTTCTGCAGACAGTTTCCGGGATATTGCGGCGAAACTGCAGGACAAGGGTGTGATCTGTGACAGATACAGTTTTCTTGCCAGAGCGGGGATTATGAAAACAGATCGGAATAAGATCTATTCCGGCAAGTATATTCTGAACAATTCCATGACATATGAGCAGGTAATCAATCGTTTGACAGTATCGGAAGGGTTTGACAAATGATAATTGATGAGAGACTTTCAGTGTTTATTGATGCGCTGCAATGGAACCTGCCGGGAGAACTGGCAGAGCTGGAACAGCAGGCACTTGAGGATCAGGTGCCCATTATCCGGAGGCCTATGCAGACATTTCTGGGGTTTATACTGGGGATGACACAGCCGGCTTCCATTTTAGAGATCGGAACGGCTGTTGGATTTTCCGGCATATTGATGAGCGAATATGTGCCGGAGCAGACTTCCATTACCACCATAGAAAAGGTGCCGGCAAGGATCCGGGCCGCCAAAGCAAATTTCGTACGTTATGGCAAGGAAGACAGGATCTGCCTGCTGGAGGGAGATGCGGCAGAGGTACTTGAAAAGCTTTGTGCACAAGGAAATCAATATGATTTTATTTTTATGGATGCTGCCAAGGGACAGTATCTTAATTTTTTGCCGGATATATTGAAGATGCTTCCTGAAAATGGTATGCTGATAACAGACAATGTATTGCAGGATGGTGACGTGATCCAGTCACGTTATGCCATTAACCGCAGAGACCGTACGATTCATGGACGGATGCGGGAATATCTGTATCGGCTGACCCATTCGGAGGAGCTTGATACAGTGATATTGCCTGTGGGAGACGGAATTACCGTGTCCAGGCGGATAAAGTGAGGTGAAAGGGTTGTTATCAAATGGAAAGCCGGAGTTATTGATACCGGCAAGCAGCTTGGAGGTTTTAAAGGTAGCCGTGATATATGGTGCTGACGCAGTATATATCGGCGGCGATATGTATGGACTCCGTGCAAAGGCCAAAAACTTCTCTCCGGAGGATATGAAGGAGGGCGTAAGCTTTGCACATGAGCATGGAAAGAGAGTGTTTGTCACAGCAAATATAACAGCTCATAATGGGGATCTGGAAGGAATCCGCCATTATTTTGAGGAGCTGAAGGAGATCGGTCCGGATGCGCTGATCATTTCGGATCCGGGAGTTTTTGATATTGCCAGAGAGGTCTGTCCGGAGATTGAGGTGCATATCAGTACCCAGAGCAACAATGTCAATTATGGCACATATCTGTTCTGGCAGCGGATGGGGGCAAAGCGTGTGGTATCCGCCAGAGAGCTTTCAATCCGGGAGATTAAGGATATCCGGGCACATATTCCCGATGATCTGGAGATTGAAACCTTTGTACACGGCGCCATGTGTATTTCTTATTCCGGCAGATGTCTTCTAAGTAATTATTTTACAGGGCGGGATGCCAATCTGGGAGCATGTACCCATCCATGCCGGTGGAAGTATTATATTATGGAGGAGAATCGTCCGGGAGAGTTTCTTCCGGTAGAGGAAAATGAGAGAGGCACATATATTTTCAATTCCAAGGATCTCTGTATGATCGAGCATATACCGGATCTGGTAGATGCCGGGATTGACAGCTTCAAGATCGAAGGACGTATGAAAACGGCTCTTTATGTGGCTGATGTGGCAAGAACATATCGTCAGGCAATCGATGATTACTTTACATCACCGGAGCTGTATGAGTCCCGGAAGTCATATTATATGGATGAGATATCCAAGTGCACGTACCGTCAGTACACGACGGGCTTCTTTTATGGGAAGCCGACCCATGAGGGGCAGATCTATGATAACAATACCTATGTTAAAAAATATACTTATCTCGGCATCGTCAGCGAGATCACAGAGGATGGATATGCTGTGATGGAGCAGCGCAATAAATTCTGTGTTGGCGATGAGGTGGAGATCATGAAACCGGATGGCAGCGATTGTCGCGTCAAGGTGCTTGCCATGCGGGATGAAAAGGGAGAAGCGATGGAAAGCTGTCCTCACCCACAGCAAAAGATTCAGGTGAGGTTTAGTGAAGTTCCGGACAGAATGAATCTGATCCGTGTATCATGTGAGTAAATACATTTGGGAGGAAGAGTTATGGAAAAAAATGTAAGACTGAGAGTACTTTATGTAATGGAGCTGTTTGTGCAGCAGACAGACGCAGAAAACGGAGTGACTATGCAGGAGATTCTGGACTGGCTGGCAGATCATAATCTTACCGGTGAGAGAAAGAGTATTTATGAGGATATTCATGCACTTAAGGAGTTTGGTCTGGACATTCAGTATACACAGTCCGACAAAACATATCGTCTTGCAAGTCGTTAATAAAATAAAAAAGGAGAAAAAGAATGACACCACAGCAGAAATATTTAGACATTGTGGATGAGGTGATCGCAAAGGGTCCATTTAAACCGGACTGGGTATCCCTCTCTGATTATGAGACACCAAAATGGCTCAAAAACGGTAAATTCGGTATATTTATTCACTGGGGGCTGTTCAGTGTACCGGCATTCAATAATGAGTGGTATTCCAGAAATATGTACATCCAGAGTATGGAGGAGTGGCAGCATCACAGAGATACTTTTGGAGAGCATACGAAGTTTGGTTACAAGGATTTCATTCCGATGTTTACAGCACCGAAGTTCCAGCCGGAGGAGTGGGTGAAGCTGTTTAAGGAAGCCGGTGCAAGATATGTGATGCCGGTGGCAGAGCATCATGACGGATTTCAGATGTATGACAGTGAGATCAGTGAATGGAACAGCGTCAAGATGGCGATGAAGCGTGATGTGCTGGGAGAGATGAAGGCAGCGATCGAGAAAGAGGGACTGACCTTCTGTGAATCAAATCATCGTGTAGAGCATTCCTTCTTTATGGGACATGGCAAGGAGTTTGACAGTGATATTAAAGACCCTATGAAGTTAGGTGATTTTTATTATCCGGCAATGCCGGAACCGGACAATCAGGATCTGTTCAGTCCGGCACCTCCACAGGATTTTATGGAGGACTGGCTTGCAAGAAACTGTGAGCTGGTGGAGAAATATCATCCAAATATGGTTTACTTCGACTGGTGGATCCAGCATGATTCCGTAAAACCATATCTGAAGAAGTTTGCGGCATATTATTATAACCGTGGTCTGGAATGGGGACAGCAGGTGACAATCTCCTACAAGCATGATGCTATGATGCTGGGAACCGGCGTTCTCGATATGGAGCGTGGCCATTTCGCAGAGGCAAAGCCATTTACGTGGCAGGCAGATACCTCGATGGCTTACAATTCATGGTGTTATACGGAGCAGAATCGTTTTAAGCCAACGGTAGAGATCATACAGGATCTGGTAGATATCGTCAGCAAGAATGGATGTCTTCTGCTAAATGTCGGACCGAAGGCAGATGGAACTATCTGTGATGAGGAGATTAAGATCCTTAAAGAGATGGGTGAGTGGATGAGTGTCAACGGAGAGGCAATCTACGATACACATCCATGGCGTATTCAGGCCGAGGGAAGTACCAAGGGTGTAGAAGGTATGTTCTCCGAGGAAGGCCGTCAGGCGTATGGCAAGGACGATATCCGTTTTACATGCAAGGCAGACTATATTTACATTATTGCCATGAAGCAGGAAGGTGCCGACGTGGTTGTAAAATCTATGGGAGAGGACAGCAAGGACTTCCATGGAATTATTCTGGAGATGAAGGCACTGGGATATGATGAGCCGGTCACATATGAGCGTGACGCGGATACCATGACGATCCATGCACCATTTGTACAGAGTGATATGCCGGTGGTATATCGGATGAAACTGAAATAATGAAATATAGAATAGAAAAGAGAAAGGCTGATACATCATTTGATGTATCAGCCTTTTGTTACACCTCAAAGCTAT
Source organism: Jutongia huaianensis (assembly GCF_014384985.1). Taxonomy (GTDB): domain Bacteria; phylum Bacillota; class Clostridia; order Lachnospirales; family Lachnospiraceae; genus Jutongia; species Jutongia huaianensis. The sequence continues at coordinate 302,869 of NZ_JACRSX010000001.1, read as the reverse complement.
GTCCAGATAATTTTGCAATAAAAAATTTATTAGAAAACTAAAATGGTTTATGCCATGAATATAACGTCTGTCTGTTGTCTGCAATTAACCAAGCTTAACAACGTTAGCTGCCTGTGGTCCCTTTTCTCCGTTTACAACGTCGAACTCAACCTCTTCACCCTCGTCAAGAACCTTGAATCCGTCCATCTGGAGTGCTGAGAAATGTACGAATACATCCTTGCCAGTCTCGTCAGAGATGAAACCAAAACCCTTCTTTGCGTTAAACCATTTAACTGTACCCTTCATAGTAGTGCCTCCTAAAATAATGAAAAAATTTTGTAACCTGTGTGAGCACAGATTCAACAACAGTTTTAATCTACCATATTCACCTGTTCCTGTCAATGTAAAACAAATGAAAAGCAGTGCTAATTTTTATCAATGCCAAGTTCCTGGGCAAGCTCCTCCAGATACATCCATCGATCCATTTTCTGTTCCAATTCCTGGGAAAGCTTCTCTTTTTCTTCGGATAATTTTGCGAGCTGTACGAAATCGCTGGCTGCCCGGGTCATTTCGGTGTCGATCGCGTCCAGATGTTCCTCTATGGCAGCAATATCGTCTTCAATGGTCTCGAAATCCTTTTGCTCCTGATAGGTCATTTTTTTCTTTTTGGTCTGTCCGTCCTTCCAGTTGTTGCGGTTTACGGTTTTGGCTGTCTCTGCTTCTGACGGTGCTTTGGAAACGGAGTTATTTGTGTGACCGTCAGCCGCTGTATTTTTAGCTTCACAGGCATGAAGGTAGTCGGTATAGCCGCCCTCGTACTGAACCAGTCTGCCATCCTCTTCATAGGAAAAAATCCGGCGTACCACACGATCCAGAAAATAGCGGTCATGGGAAACGACTGCTACGATACCGTCAAAGTGATCCAGATAATCCTCCAGAATGGTCAGAGTGGCAATGTCCAGATCATTGGTTGGCTCATCAAGAAACAGGACATTTGGGGCTTCCATGAGAATACGGAGCAGATAAAGACGCCGCTTCTCGCCACCAGACAGTTTTTTGATCAAGGCATACTGCATATCTCCCGGAAACAGAAAGCGTTCCAGCATGGCAGAGGCTGTGATCAGAGAACCGTCCGGCTGGCGGATGTATTCCGCGCCGCTGCGGACATAGTCGATCACTCGCATGTTTTCATCCAGTGCTTCATTTTCCTGGGAAAAATATCCGATCTTGACAGTCTGCCCGATCGTTACGGTGCCGCTGTCGGGTTCAACGGAACCGGCAATGATCTTCATCAGCGTAGACTTGCCGCAGCCGTTGGGACCGATAATACCGATCCGGTCATCCCGCAGGAAGATATAAGAAAAATCATGGATCAATGTACGATCTCCGTAAGATTTTGTGATATGTTCCAGCTCCACGGTGGTTTTACCAAGACGGGAGGAGACAGATGCCATTTCCACGGAGCTGTCGCGAACAGGTGCCGCAGTATCCCTCAGTGCTTCATAACGTGCGATGTGTGCTTTCTGTTTGGTAGAACGGGCTCTGGCTCCCCGCTGCATCCAGGCAATCTCCACCCGCAGCAGGCTCTGGCGTTTCCGTTCCGTTGCCATTTCAATCTCTTCTCTCTGAGCCTTTCGTTCCAGATATCCCAGATAATTGCAGCTATAGCTGTAAAGCTTGCCTTTGTCGATCTCCACGATCCGGTTTACTACGCTGTCCAGAAAATAACGGTCGTGAGTGATCATGATCAGGGCGCTTTTTGTATTTTTCAGAAAGGTTTCCAGCCATTCCGCCATAGCGCTGTCGAGATGGTTTGTAGGCTCGTCCAGGATCAGAATATCAGAGGGAGTCAGAAGAGTGCGGACCAGAGCGATCCGTTTGCGCTGGCCGCCGGAAAGCTCTGTGATATTCTGGTTTAACTGTGTAATCCCAAGTTTCGTGAGCATGGACTTAGCATCGGCCTCATAATCCATGGGACTGCCGGAAATATCGTCTGCCAGAGGCAGAGCGGCAGTCAGGGCATCAAAGCTTTCCGGAAAAACCGGGTTCTGGGGAAGGTAGCCGATACGCAGGTTTCTTCCCATAATGACAGTACCTTCATCCGGTTCCTCCCTGCCGGCAAGAATCTTTAAAAGGGTCGATTTGCCGGTTCCGTTGATGCCGATGATCCCGACCTTCTCCTGTTCGTTGAGGGAGAAGGAGGCGTCATCAAATAATTTGCGTTCTGTATAAGAATGTGTTAAATGTTCTGCTGTGATCAGATTCATAAGTAATCTCCATTTCCTTTTTCATTGACACGACACGGGAATCCTTTATAATAAAGAAAAGAATAAACCTGTGATGATGAAAGCATACAAAATTTTGCTGCTCTCATCATATGATAACCGTAAAGATTTATTCTGTCAAAATATGAAATGAGGGGGACAGTATGAAAAAATATAGTCGTTCGGTAAATTATTACGAGACGGATCAGATGGGAATCGTGCATCATTCCAATTATATCCGCTATTTTGAGGAGGCAAGGCTTCAATGGATGGACGAGATCGGCCTTTCCTACCGGGGGCTGGAGGAGCGGGGCATGATCATTCCCGTTACCTTTGTGGATTGTCAATATAAACAACCGGTTCGTTTTGGGGATAAGATCTGCATTTCGGTTCGTATGGCAAAGTTTGACGGATTGAAAATGGAATTTGCATATGAAGTGCGTGATGAGATAACCGGGGAGCTGCGCAGTACCGGAAGGACCGGTCATTGTTTTCTGGACCGGGATATGCACCCGGTACTGATCCGCAAGAACGCTCCGGAGTTGTATGATATTATGTTAAATGCTCTTCGTGAGGATGGAGGAGCAGGTAGAAAGGGAATGTGAAACGGATGAAGAAAAAGCTGTTAACCATATTGATCACCAGCCTTGTGATGATCGCGGGGATGGGAGCATTTTTGTGGAAGATGAATTCCGTGAACCGGCAGCAGGAAAAGAAAAAGGCTGCCCTTCTGCAGGAGGAGATGGACACGGACACGAAGGATAAAGCACTGGAGGATGTGGATAAGCTGGAGCTGCAGACGCTGTATCTGTCTGGAGACAAGAAAAATGTAGTCACCAGAGAGTACGGAAGCGTGGATGCCATTTACAACAAGGCAAAATCTGCTGCGGCAGAGGATATGCTGACAGATATCAAGAAAAAACGGGACTATTCAGAGGAGGATCCTCTTTGGGCGTATAATCCGTATGGAACGAATCCGGAGTCTTTATATATGTATTTTAAGAGCAAAGGCAGATTTTACTGCAGATATACAGTTTCTGTGGATGATGACAAGATTCCGGACTTTACACGGACGCTGGATAACGGAGCCTCCGGTAATGTTGCAATGGAGCATGAATACCAGATCATTGGACTGGTACCGGACAAAACAAATTATCTGATCTTTAGGCTGTACAATAAAAAAGACGAGCTGGCCAATACCCTGTACTATAAAGTGGATATGCCCAAAAGTTACAGTGGAGCACAGACCATTTTGAAGCTGGAAGAGGGCAGAAGCAAAACACCTTTACAGAATGGACTTTATACGGTGTTTGCAGGGACAGGCACTAAAAAGCAGGCAGTGCTTTTGTATGACAACAGCGGTGTTTTACGCGGAGAATTCCCGACGAAGGAAATCGGCTATAATATGGAGCAGATTTACGATACGCTGGTGTATGAGGTGGATGACAATACTCTTGCCCGCGTGAACGAACTGGGGCAGGTAGTGGATTGTCTGGAAATTCCACTGCATCATATCTATGGAGAGTTTGCCTACGATGGAGCCGGAGCCGTTTATGTACTGGCACAGCCGGTACAGCGTTCCCAATCTCTGGGAAGTGTGGTCAAGGTTGAGGTAAATTCCGGGGATGTATCAGATGCACTGGATTTATCGGATATTCCATCTCTGGTAAAGCTGGTCAAGCGGGCGGACAAGAGCGGAAAGCTGAAGGGCAGAAATTATATGGCACCGGACTCCGTTCAGGTGACAGGAATCAACCAGTTATTGCTGGGGTCTTCCAAATATTCTACGATCATGAAAGTGAGTAATGTCAACAGTTTAATGCCAAAGCTGGATTATATGATGACGGATCAGAAATTGTGGAATATATCCGGCAAAGGAAAAGCTATGAAACGTCTTCGCAAAAAGCTTCTCACAAAGGCACTGGCAGATGGTCAGGCGGAGCCGACACAGGCGACACCGATCGTTAATTCGATCCTTGACAGCGGAAAGACAACTACGCCGGAGCTGTTCCGGTCACAGTATGGACAGAATGCACTGGTCGTAGAAAAAAGCAGTAATCTGGCAGAGGGACAGTATTATGTCGGTATGCTGAATAATAATGCCGGCAGGGGAACTTCCGGACAAAAAAACAATTCATATTATTATAAATATCTTGTGGATGAGTCGGCGGGGACATATGCTCTTCTGGAAAAGGAACGTCTTACCTGGAATGAAAAGGGTGGTAATGTGACACCGTACGATGAAAGTTTCTTATATTGCCGCTCCGGGGATCATATTTTTGAAGAAACAGGCAAAGACGGCAGACAGATCCGTTCTTTCCATGTCAAGGGGGCATTGTACAGAGTTTACAAAAATGACTGGAAAGGATTCTGGTTTTATTGACAAAATGACGAAAAGAAAACGCTATTTTTGTTGACCATGCACGAGAAAAGAGGTATACTAAAAGCAGTAGTTTGTATGTTATGCAATGAGCAAATGGCGTATGAAATCACTAAGAAAGAGGAGGAACATTAAAATGAAATTTTTTGTTGACACAGCAAAGATCGAAGACATCAAAAAAGCAAATGATATGGGTGTGATCTGTGGTGTAACTACAAATCCATCCCTGATCGCAAAGGAAGGCGGCAAAAGCCAGGAGGAGATCCTGAAGGAGATCGCTTCCATCGTGGATGGTCCGATCAGTGGTGAGGTTAAGGCAACAACGGTTGATGCAGAGGGAATGATCGCAGAGGGACGCGAGATTGCAAAGCTTCATCCAAACATGGTAGTAAAGATTCCGATGACTGTTGAGGGTCTCAAGGCTACAAAGGTTTTGGCTTCTGAGGGTATCAAGGTAAATGTTACATTGATCTTCTCTGCCAATCAGGCACTTCTGGCGGCCAGAGCAGGTGCGGCATATGTATCACCATTCCTGGGACGTCTGGATGATATCTCACAGCCGGGTATTGATCTGATCGAGACCATTACAGCTATTTTTGATAACTATGGTATCGACACAGAGATCATCGCAGCAAGCATCCGTAATCCGATCCATGTAACGGACTGCGCTCTTGCAGGTGCTGATATCGCAACTGTTCCGTATTCTGTGATTGAGCAGATGACAAAGCATCCGCTGACAGATCAGGGTATTGAGAAGTTCCAGAAGGAATATCTTGCCGTATTTGGTCAGTAAGCAGTATGAAGAGCTCTTTCCAGGGACATAATATGTCATCCGGGAGTACATCACTTTATACAAAAATGTAAAGACAGAAAGGAAAATAAAATGGATACATTAGCATTAAAGAAAACTGCAAATGAGATTCGTAAGGGCATTGTGACAGCAGTACACAGTGCAAAATCCGGTCATCCGGGCGGATCCCTTTCTGCAGCAGACATTTTAACATATCTTTATTTTGAAGAAATGAATGTAGATCCAAAGGATCCAAAGAAAGCAGACCGTGACCGTTTCGTACTTTCCAAGGGTCACATTGCACCGGCACTTTATGCCACATTAGCGGAGAAAGGATATTTTCCGAAGGAGGATCTTAAAACACTTCGTCATGTTGGATCTTATCTGCAGGGACATCCGGATATGAAGCATATTCCGGGAGTTGATATGTCAAGCGGTTCCCTGGGACAGGGAATTTCCGCAGCCGTTGGTATGGCACTGTCCGCAAAGCTGGACAATGCAGATTACCGTACCTATACACTGTTAGGTGATGGAGAGATCCAGGAGGGTCAGGTCTGGGAGGCTGCAATGTTTGCAGGTGCCCGCAAGCTGGATAATCTCGTAGTGATCGTAGATAATAATGGACTCCAGATTGATGGAGATATTGCAGATGTATGTTCACCATATCCAATCGCTGAGAAGTTTAAAGCATTTAATTTCAATGTGATGGAGATTGATGCCCATGATTTTGATCAGATCGCAGATGCTTTCAAGAAGGCAAGGGCTACCAAGGGAATGCCGACAGCGATCATTGCAAAGAGTATCAAGGGTAAGGGCGTAAGCTTCATGGAGAATCAGGCAAGCTGGCATGGTTCTGCTCCAAATGATGAGCAGTATGCACAGGCAATGGCTGATCTGGACAAAATCGGTGAGAGCTTAAAGTAAAGGAGGATGAACATGGCTGACGTAAAGAAAATCGCGACGAGAGAAAGCTACGGAAATGCGTTGAAGGAATATGCAGAGGAATATCCAAACCTTGTAGTGCTTGATGCCGATCTGGCAGCAGCAACCAAGACTGCAATCTTCAAAAAGGCGTATCCGGACAGACATATAGATTGTGGTATTGCAGAGTGTGATATGATGGGGATTGCAGCTGGTCTTGCAACAACAGGAAAGATTCCGTTTGTAAGCTCCTTTGCAATGTTTGCAGCGGGACGTGCTTTTGAGCAGGTTCGTAATTCCATTGCATATCCGCATCTCAATGTAAAGATTGGTGCAACACATGCCGGTATCTCCGTAGGAGAGGATGGAGCAACCCATCAGTGCTGTGAGGATCTGGCATTAATGCGTACAATCCCTGGAATGATCGTAATGAATCCATCAGATGATGTGGAAGCAAAGGCTGCCGTAAAGGCTGCTTTGGATCATGATGGTCCTGTATATATCCGTTTTGGCCGTCTGGCTGTGCCGGTGATCAATGACAGACCGGACTACAAGTTTGAGATGGGAAAGGGTGTTGTTCTCCGTGAGGGTAAGGACGTGACTATTATTGCAACAGGTCTTGAGGTTGGAGAGTCTCTGGAGGCTGCCGAGAAGCTGGCAGCAGACGGCATCTTTGCTAAGGTGATTAATATTCATACGATTAAACCGTTGGATGAGGATCTGGTGGTTGCTGCAGCCAAAGAAACAGGCAAGGTTGTTACGGTAGAGGAACATTCTGTTATTGGCGGTCTGGGAAGCGCAGTCTGTGACTGTCTTTCTGCAAAGGCACCGACAAAGGTTATGAAGATCGGTGTTAATGATACCTTTGGTGAGTCCGGTCCGGCTGTAGAACTGATCAAGAAATATGGTCTGGATGCAGACAGCATTTATGCAAAGGTTAAGGCATTTGTTGCAGAGTAAGATTTGAATTTTAACAGCGGTCTGATCCATAAGCTGTGATCAGCGTAGGGAAAATATCATTTCGCTGTACAGAATAAAAACGGGGTTTGTACAAAAACGTACAAACCCCGTTTTTGCGTAACAGGAAAAGTTTTAGTTGAAAATTTTTTCATTCGGTGCAACATTTTCTGTTCTGGGGACACAGTTTAATAGGAATTCCAAATGGGAAACGATAAAAGACGGAAAACGTGCCCTTGGGGGAACGGGATGCAAATGTTTTTTTGCATCCCGTCAGGGGGCAGAAATGGAGTGGCCTATGAAAATGACAGAAACAGAGAGATTGATCGGTATGCGGATGGAACAGGTGATGCTTCGCAGACACCGTTGGGGAAAAAAGGTTTTGGCAGGGTCAGTGGTGATCTGGCTGGTGTTGGTGATTTTGCTTTGCAGTGTCTTTTTTGGAAAAAGGAGAGGGGAATACACAACCGATATTCCATGTGTTTCAAGCTATCATGAGATATACCGGTATTTTTCGGGACTGCTGGAGAAGCAGGACCGCTATATGCTGGAGGATGGGGGAAACCTGACGGCACTTATGAAGTCCTCGTCATCGACGGGAGGAGTGAATGGTTCTGCTGTCCAGGTAGGAAGATCGGTGGAAACATATACTTCGATGAATCAACGGGAGAAAGGGATCGGAGAAGCAGATTATGCCGTGACGGATGGCCAATGGATCTATACATTATCCAGTAAGAAAAAGCAGCATACAGTTCATATATTCCGGCCGGATGGAAAGAAAACGCAGGAGGTGCAGAGCATTCCCGTTCCGCTTCCGGAGGGCAGAGATGGAAAAAGATACAAGCTTTACCGTTCGCCGATTTGGGAGGAATATAATGCAGAGCTTTATGTCAGCGGAAATATTCTGACAGTTGTGGAGGAGATTCAGGGAAATTTTGAATGGGATATAAAGACAGTGGCATATTTTTATGATATCTCCGATATGGAGCATCCGAAGGAAATCAGACATACGATACAAAACGGAAATTATAATACGCTGCGGGAATATGATGGTATGTTATATCTGGTGACACAGCAGATAAAGGTTCCGGTGACCGCTATGAAAGAGGAGAATAAAGATCGTTATATTCCGGGGCTGGACGGGGAGCTTTTGGGAACGCAGAATATTATATTGCCGCCGGACTCGGATGGAAATGCCTATACCATGGTGAGCTCGTGGAAATTATCCGGAGATGTGCAGAGACAGGATGTGAAGGCAGTGATTGGAAGGTATCTGGACGTATATATGACAGAAAGTAATTTATATCTTTCGACGACGCTTTATGCGGATACGGATAAAAAAGAAAAATACGATCAGACCCGTATTGTAAAACTGCAGTTGTATCAGGGGCGTCTGATCGGAGACAAAACCGAGACTATGCAGGGAACGATCACCAGCAGCTTTGGAATCCAGGAGCGGGGGGATAAGCTGTATGTGATCACGCAGATCCTTCATTATCAATATGAGGATGATCCGGATATGATTGGTGCCGTTATTGGCAGCACAGAGGTGTGTGCTTATGCCTTTGATGAGAATTTCCGGCTATTGTCAAAGCGGAAGAATATTGCGAAAGATGAAGATATTAAGGCGGTTCGTTTTTTGGGGGATATGGGTTATGTAGTGACTTATCAGCAGCGGGATCCTCTTTTTAGCATTGACTTTTCTGATCCGGAGAAATTGAAGGTAGTGGATAAGATCGAAATGCCCGGTTTTTCCGGTTATCTTCATCCGGTGAAAGATGATCTGCTTTTGGGGATCGGGGAAGCAGAGGACGGAAATGCTAAAATTTCACTGTACGATATTACGGACAATAACAAACTCAGCATTTATGATGAAAAGGAAATAGATCATATAAAATATAACAATGTACTGGAGGATTACCGGAAAATTTTTATTGACGAAGAAAATAATATAGCAGGCTTTGGCGGGACAGACTATGGAGACAGTGATGACGAGAAAGAGGAGAACCGTGAGCAAAATTATTATGTATTATATCATTATGACAGAGATGGAAAGCTGCAGCAAATAGGAGAATATCCTGTAAAAAAAGAATACCGGGGATTCATAAATCAGAAATTTATCGGGATGCGGATCGGAACGTGGTTTTATGTAATTCCGGAGGCAACCTCTCGACAGGAGGATATGGAGATTGTCCCATATTCTTAGGAAAGCTCTTGAAGTTTTCTAAAAAATATAACCGGCATCTTTTCTGATCTAATCATGTATAATTGCCATCTTCAATGGAAAAAATAGGCATAAAAGACCTGTGCATTTTTTGTACAGGAAAGGAGGTGCCGGATGGCGAAAAAAGAAATCGGAAAACAAAGTGTAGAATTTGACTGTCCGCCTCTGATCGTAGGGGCGGCGTCTGTTGTAGGGGAAAAGGAAGAGCAGGGACCCTATGGAGAATATTTTGATCATGTGATCAGGGATCCTATGGCTGGGCAGGACACATGGGAGGAGGCAGAGGAGCGTTTTCAGCAGATGGCTGCGGAGATGGCGATTGAAAAATGCGGACTGGAAAAAAAGGACATTCGATATGTTGTGGCGGGGGATCTGCTGGGACAGTTGATCGCATCCTCCTTCGGACTGATGAATCTGGATATTCCCATTTTTGGTGTGTACGGAGCCTGCTCTACCATGGGAGAATCGCTGGCGATCGGATCAATGTTAGTGGACGGTGGATTTGCGGACCGGGTGGTAGCTCTTACCTCCAGTCATTTTGCAAGTGCGGAAAAGCAGTTTCGTTTTCCTCTGGGATATGGTAATCAGCGTCCGAAAGCGGCAACCTGGACCGTGACAGGGAGCGGGGCAGTTGTACTTTCCTCCCAGTTTGATACCAAAAAGAAGTTGGAAGGAAAAACCAATGTCCAAAAAATCGTACAAGTCCGGGGCGTGACCACAGGGAAGATCGTGGATTACGGAGTAAAGGACAGTATGAATATGGGAGCATGTATGGCGCCGGCAGCAGCAGATGTGATCGCGGCAAATCTGGAGGATTTTCAGAGAAAGCCGGAGGATTATGATCAGATCATTACCGGTGATCTGGGACAGGTCGGCAGACAGATCCTGCTAGATATTCTGGAAGCAAAAGGCTATGATATTGCGTCCCGTTATATGGACTGCGGTATTGAAATTTACAGGGGTGATCAAAATGTCCAGTCTGGTGGCAGCGGCTGCGGATGCAGTGCTGTTATGCTGACCGGATATATTTTGCAGAAGCTTCAGAAGCAGGAATGGAAACGTGTTTTATTTGTTCCCACAGGGGCACTTTTATCGCCGGTAAGTTTTAATGAAGGAAAAAGTGTTCCGGGAATTGCGCATGGTGTCATATTGGAAAGTGCGGAGGAAAGATCAGAAAAGAAATCATAAAATCCGAAAGATATTTTTTGGAAAAATCATTCAATAATTGTCATGAAAAAGGAGAACGAAAAATGAATTATATATGGGCATTTATCGTGGGAGGATTAATCTGTGTGGCTGTGCAGATTTTGATGGATAATACAAAATTACTGCCGGGACGCATTATGGTAATTCTGGTGTGTACCGGAGTAATTCTTGGTGCGCTTGGCTGGTACGAGCCTTTTGAAAAATGGGCGGGTGCCGGAGCAACAGTTCCGCTGCTTGGTTTTGGCAATGTTTTATTTCGTGGTATGAAAGAAGCGATTGACAAAGAAGGATTTATTGGATTATTTAAGGGCGGTTTTACAGCATGCTCCGTGGGAGTTTCCGGAGCGTTAATTTTTGGTTATATTGCCTCGTTGATTTTTAAACCAAAAATGAAATAAAATCCACTGGAAAAACAAGGCAATATTTATAATTTTTTTGAGGAAAATTCAAATAATTATACAATAGTAACAAAAATTGAAAAAAGGGTTGAAACTTTTCGAAAAACGCTATAAACTTCTTATCGTAGAACGAATTGTTGATTTTTTCTTTAGTTATGAAAGGGAGAAGTATTATGGCAGATAAGAAAAATACTACCGCAAAAAAAGAGACAGTAGCAAAGACAAACACAGCAGCAGCGATTGCAGCTACCGTAGCAAAGAAGGCAGAGCCGGCAGCTCCTGTAGCAAAGACAGCAGATACAACAGCAAAGAAGACAGAGGCACCGAAGACAGCAGAGAAAAAAGCTCCTGCAAAGAAGGCTGAGGCACCAAAGAAGACAGCAGCAAAGAAAGCTGAGCCAAAGAAGCGTGGAAGAAAGCCTGCAGCAAAGAAGGCTGAGCCTCGTGTTCAGGAAGTATACTTTGAGTTTGACGGCAAGCAGGTTGAGGCTGGCCAGGTTGTATCTTTGATCGAGCAGGCATACAAAAACGAGGGTCATCAGATTGGACGTATCAAGGATCTGAAGGTTTACATCAACTCTGAGGAAGGCAAAGCATATTATGTCATCAACGGAGACGATGGTGAAGGAAAATACATCGAGCTGTAAGATTTGTTTTAAAATATACAAAGGGCTGAGGTTCTTTAGAATCTCAGCCCTTTTTCCATGGTCATTCATGGAAGATATTGGGATGTTGTGTCCCGGTTACAGGTGATTATTTACCTGCCATAGACTCTTCCTGGCGCTTGATCATCTGACGAACCATCTCGCCACCAACAGAACCATTCTGTGCAGAAGTAAGGTCACCGTTATATCCACCATTCTTAAGTGGTACTCCTAACTCGCTGGCAACCTCCATCTTAAACTTATCCATAGCTTCCTTTGCCTGTGGAACTTCCATTCTTGAACTCTGACTGTTTGTCATTTTTTTCTACCTCCTTGAAATTGTTTTGCCGATTGATTTCATTCTGTATATACAGATTCATATCTTTTTCGGCGGGATAGGCTTTGTTGTTTGCTTATCCTGATTTCTATTATCTGCAAATGCACTCAAATTATTTTGCCAGTTTATTCCTTTTGCAATAACAAGATCTTGACGGAAAAAATACTTATTGCAAAATTTTCGTCAAATGGTTGAATTTTTTACGGGATGTGGTAAAATAGAATAAATAATTGTGTTTAGAACTTATGAAAGGATGGAGGATATCATGAAGCATATTCAGACATTAAACAAAGCAAACTTAAGCGAGTCCGCAAAGAAGGGCGGCTGTGGTAAGTGTCAGGCATCTTGCCAGTCTGCATGCAAGACATCTTGTACTGTAGGAAATCAGAAGTGTGCAAGAGAGGATGACGACAAATAATTGTTGTGATTGCTGAAAGCTGATAGCTGCTGCAATTTATTGCAGCAGCTATTTATGTGTTGTCAACATATTAGAAAGAGTAAAGAGGACAAAAATGATTCATAAATTTAAAGCAAAGGATTTAAATATTGTATTGGATGTAAATAGTGGCGGTGTTCATCTGGTGGATGATATGACATATGATCTGCTGGATTATATTGAGGAGCCGTTAGAGGAGACTTGTCCGCAGAAGGCGCTGGATGAGCTTAGCGGCAAGTATACGGTAGAGCAGTTGAAGGAATGTTACGGAGAGATTCTGGAACTGTACCATGATAAGGTACTGTTTAGCGGAGATCCATATGCCGTTTATGCAGAGACGGCGATCAATTCTCCGATCAAGGCAATGTGTCTTCATATTTCCCATGACTGCAATCTCCGCTGCAAATACTGCTTCGCCTCCACCGGTGATTTCGGTACGGGACGTAAGCTGATGCCTTTGGAGACTGCAAAGGCTGCGATTGATTTTCTTTTGGAGAAATCTGTGGGCAGAGAAAATCTGGAGTTGGATTTCTTTGGTGGAGAGCCGCTGATGAATTTTGATGTAGTAAAGCAGACCGTAGCGTATGCAAGAAGCAAAGAGAAGGAATATGGCAAGAATTTCCGTTTTACCATTACGACGAATGGTATGCTTTTGGATGATGATGCCATTGATTTTATCAATAAGGAAATGTACAATGTGGTTCTTTCCATTGATGGACGTAAGGAGGTCAATGACCGTATGCGTGTTCGTGCCGATGGCAATGGAAGCTATGACCGCATCGTAAAGAATTTCAAGAAGCTGGTGGAAAAGCGCGGCGATAAGGAATGGTATGTCCGTGGTACTTATACCAAGTATAATCTGGATTTCTCTGAGGATGTATTCCATTTGTATGATCAGGGCTTTGACCAGATTTCTGTGGAGCCTGTTGTGGAGGATCCAAAGGTAGAATATGCCATTACAGAGGAGGATCTGGATCAGATCTGTAAGGAATATGACCGTCTGGCAGACCGTTTGATGGAATTAAAGAAAAACGGCGGATTCCTGAATTTCTTCCATTTTATGATCGATCTGGAGCAGGGGCCATGTGTGATCAAGCGTCTTCGTGGCTGTGGCAGCGGAAACGAGTATGTTTCCATTACGCCGGATGGAGATATTTACCCTTGCCATCAGTTTGTTGGCCATGAGGAGTATTGCATGGGTAACATCGAGGACGGCACCTTCAATGAGGAGATCAAGAAGGAATTTGCCGGAGCTCATGTTTATTCTAAGCCATCCTGCCAGAAATGCTGGGCAAAATTCTATTGCAGCGGTGGATGCAATGCAAATAATTACATTTATAACGGAGACATTCACAAGGTACATGAGATGTCATGCAAGATTCAGAGAAAGCGTCTGGAGAGTGCTATTTTGATCAAGGTATGTGAGATGCTGGAGAAGGCCGGCACACAGGAATAAAAGACAGAAAATGCAGATTTTTATTGCCCTGTTTATTTGTGTATAGTATACTTATAGTATATGCATGGACAAAACATTGGTTTTGGCGGAAGATTTATACGTGACAGATAGGAATGGAGGTATTATCATGAGGTTAGTAACGAGATCAGATTTTGATGGATTAGCATGTGCGGCTCTTTTAAAAGAGGCAGGAATTATCGATCACTGGAAATTTGCCCATCCAAAGGATCTGCAGGATGGATTGATTGAGATCACAGAGGATGATTGTCTTGCAAATGTTCCTTATGTAGAGGGCTGCGGACTTTGGTTTGATCACCACTCCAGTGAGCATGAGAGACAGCAGCTTGCAGGAAAGTATAAGGGAGAGAGCCGTATTACCCCATCCTGTGCACGTATTATTTATGAGTATTATGGTGGCAAAGAGAAGTTTCCACAGTTTGACGATATGATGGAAGCTGTTGATAAAGTAGATTCTGCAAATCTTACGATTGATGAGATCCTTCACCCGACCGGATGGATCCTGGTTGGATTTATTATGGATCCCCGTACCGGACTGGGACGCTGGCGCAATTTCCGCATCCCAAATTATCAGTTGATGGAGGAGCTGATCGATGCCTGCCGTACCATGACCACAGAGCAGATTCTTGCGCTTCCGGATGTGGTAGAGCGTATTGAGATTTATCATGAGCAGTCCGAGAAGTTCCAGGAGATGGTAAAGGCATATACCCGTGTGGAGGGAAACGTAATCATTTCTGATCTTCGCGGTGTAGATCCGATCTACTCCGGCAATCGTTTTATGATCTATAGTATGTATCCGGAGCAGAATATTTCCTGCTGGATCGTAAATGGAAAAGGCGGCAAGGGATGTTCCGCAGCCGTTGGTTACAGTATCTTAAATAAGACCTCCGATGTGAATGTGGGAAGCCTGATGCTCAAGTATGGCGGCGGTGGTCACAAGGCGGTTGGTACCTGCCAGTTTTCCGATGAAAATATGGATACAGAGTTACCAAAGATGTTAGATGAACTGATTGCAATGTCCAACAAATAATTAAAACAGAAATGAAACATAGGGACAGATTTTTCACTCATTGAAAAGCCTGTCCCTGTTTTTGTCCGCACAATAGAGATTACAGCTCCGGTGTGCAGACATATTTACACTTACATATCAGGAGGATTAAAATGGTTTTAATGTTAATGGTTGTGCTATGTTACACCATATGCTCTCTCAGTGACAAATATGCAGTTGCAAAAATAAAATTTAACGGAAATGAGCTGACCTTTTTGATGGCAGCAGCCACAGCTCTTTTTATGACATTTACCCTTCCCTTTGTGGATACCCGTGTGATATGGGGGATTCCGGCGGTTGCAGCAATCCTGCTGCTGACGGCATCCAAGATGCTGGAGTTTCAGATGTCTGCTTTGATCCTGCAGGATATGTCCGCATTTGAACTCAAGGCATGGCTGGGGATCTGTCTGTTTGTGTCCTATTTTACGGACATAGTGATGAAGACCCAGAGTTTTTCATGGCTTCGTCTGGGATTTATTGCAGTGACAGTGATTGGGCTGGTTCTGATCGCACAAGCCGGCAGAAAGAAAATACGCTATGGAAAGATCGTCCTTCCGTTGATCGTTTATCTGGCGGCAAAATATGGATATGGACTGGTGATCGCAGCAGCAGAACCGTATATATCTTCAACCATGTGTCTTTATTTTGCGCTGATCCTGCTGGCGTTGATCCTTCTTCCTATGGCACATCCGGTCCGGATCTTCCGGGAAAAACGAAACGGCGGTCTGTTTGTGGTATTGACAAAGATTCCGAATGTTGCCGGTCTTTTAGGAGAGAATGCAGTGATCGCCGTGAGTCTGGCGAATTACTCCTTTATTCAGCCGATGATATTGGTTGTGCTTTTCTTTTGGGGAATTGCCCGGAAGGAGGAGGAACACGATCTGCTCAGTGTGCTGGGAGGAATTGTGTGTATTGTAGGAATTGTGGGATTTCAGTTTGTTTAAAAGATATCAATGATTGCAAGCTTTTAGGGAAAATATCGTTTGATGCGGTATTTTCCCTTTTTTTGAGTGATACTTATATAAAAATAGCTTGACAATTAAAAGAAAGTGAATTAAATTTATAGAGAATGGTCTACAAATATAGAGAGAAAGAGTGTCGTTATGAAAATTAAACGTATGAAACTGTCAGATTGTGAAAAATAGCGATGAAATATATATGAGATGCGGGAAAACAGGTTACATGCTTCCAAATCAGGGAGATACAGAGTATATGTGAAAAACGAAAGTGGCAGCAAGGTCAGAATACAAGGATTTTACAGATGTAACTAAAAGTAACTGTATTCAGATGTTTTATCTTATACTGGTGAAAATTATTATGATGGAGGAGGAATTTATTATGAAGAAAAATCTAAAAAAATTTAGTGCAAGTTTATTGCTAGGTGCATTGATTATGTGTGGAACCTTTGGAGCTACAATTGTTAATGCGGCTAGTACATCATTTAAAGTTGGAGGAAATACAGTTAATTGTCATCTATCTTGTAATAGTACAAATGTACAAGCTGTTACACAGTCCACATCATCAGTTAGTTGTGGTGTTCAGCTGTCCTATCAGTTTTACAGTACAAGTTCAGGAAGTTTCGATGCTGTTGTGAATATGCCGAAAAAAACAGGAAATGCACAGGCTAACATTACGAAAAATTATCCGTCAGGAAAAAGCTGCAATTATGCATATAGTGTGCATTATGGAAATTCAAAATCAAAAAATTTAATGGTAGGAACGATAAGATAGAGCATATTTTTATAGTAATGGGGGGAAGGGGGACTCTCCTTCTCTCTATTATTGTAAATGGCATTTTTAAGTTGGAGGGATTTGATGAAACAGAGGGCAAGGGTCAAGATTTTTGTATTGCTTGCAGGGATTCTGTGTTTGGCATTTCTGGTGGGGAGTATCGTGGTTCAGAATCTGCCGGAGGGATTCAGTCAGCAGTCAAAAGAAAAAAAGGAGACTGCTTTTGATGGAATATCGTCATATGTAATGGGAGCTGCCTATGGAAGCAGCGGAGAGTATTATAAGTCAGAGAATGATTTTCTATATTATCTGGATGCGTCAACTGGGGAAAAATCCATTGTATGCACAAAAACGAATTGTGAGCATGAGGCAGGAAAGTCGGAGGGCTCTTTGGAGCGGACGGAATGTGAGGCGGATTTTAGTCATATCAGTGCATATATACCCCATGGGAATAAGCTGTATTATGTTCCTGCAGATCCATTGGGGAAAAATGCACCATGGGAGATTTGGGAGCAGGATCTGACCGGTGGCGGTCAGAAGAAGATAGTGGAAATTGATGAGAAAGAGAACACTTCTATAACTATCTTCAACATACAGTGCGATGGTTTGTATATGGTGGTTTCGTTTGAGGAGGCAGGATATTACAACGAAAAAGGAGAGTACATAGAGTATGATAGCTATCGTACAAAAGCGGGAATTTATATTATCAATATGAATGACTGGAGCTTTCAGCGGGTCTATCTAACACGGGATGAGAAGGATAATGCATTTGGAAAAGACGCCAGACCTTATATATCACAAATAAGTCTTGGAAGTGAAGATGTATCGCTCTATTGCTTATATTATGATGAGAATTTTGATGGAAAGAAAATAAATAAACTACCGGAAAAAAAGCAGATAAATTACCTGGATAAACATTTACATTTTATGCAGGTGGATGTTTCTCTTTCGGACGGAGAAATGGAAAATGCGCAGTCCTTTGACGAAAATCATGATTTTGTTTATGCGGGAAACTGGTGTATGATACAGGATTACTATGGAAATTTCACGGCGAAACAATTTCGGGGCGGGGAAGGAAACAGTATCGTGGTTTACCATTCGCCGGAAAATGAAGAAAAGGAATACGATAGCGGATACAGAGGCGTGGCCGTGACAGAGCGCAGTGTGTTATATACGATTTATGACAAAAAGAGGGATGTTCTTGACTGGTATCGGTATGATCGGGAAACGGGACAGTCAGAATGTCTGGCAAAATCGGAGGCTTCCGTGGTTCCGCAATATGCCACGAATGAGTATGTTTATGTAATGATATTTTGGTCGGATGATGATTATGAACACTATGCTATTCCGTTGAAAGAGCTGGAGAAGGGAAAATATCAGTTCCCGGAAAAGTCAGAAAAAAAGAAAATCCAGGAAAAGCAGGATATAAAGAATAATGATCCGGAAGATACTGTAGTCTGGGGGGTCCAGAGTAATCAGCTTCCATCGGCAAATGCCGTTTCTCAGATCAATCATTATCTGAAAAAGAGCGGGTATGACTTTAAGGTGGAATTTATCAGTGCTTTGGAGAATGATCCGGATAAGCTTGCCCAAAAGTATCCGCAGGTAGATATTTTGCAGGTACCGTCATCTATGGTTTATAATAATCGTTCTGCCGATGCCCTGAAATCGGGATATTATGAACCACTGTCCGATTTTTTGGATAATGGCGGCAAAAAGCTGAAAAAACGGTTCAGTGAGACGGAATGGAAACAGGTGGAGGTCAATCGGGAAATCTATTCTGTGCCGAGTTCTATGCTGGATTATGAGGGAATCTATATTGCATACAATAAAAAGCTGAAGGGGAAGGACGGTTTCAAAGAGGCAGATACGCTGGAAAAGGTAGAAAAGATAGTGAGTGGAACAGAAGTGAAGGCGAAGTATCCGATCATCTTATTAAATAGTCTGGAGGATGGTAATCTGTCCGGTTTTGCTGACAGTGATTATTGCCTGGGACTGGCACTGGATCATCAGACGAAGAAGTCAGAGCTATGGTATGAAAGCAAAAAGGTTCGTGCCGTATACGAGAGATTTCATACCTGGTATCGGAGAGGATGGCTGTCAGAGGAGAATTATATAAGCAGTACGGCAGGAGAGGATACTGCGGCATGGGAGCAGGGGACTCTGCAGAGTGGTGACTGGCTGGTGGCAATCGGTTATGGAGCTTGCAGCGAGGATATTCAGAAAATGTCCTGCGAGATTGTCCGGCCAAAGCAGACGGTATTTTCAAAGGCAAACATGTCCACCGGTGTGGCATCGGCATCAAACTGTAAGGAACAGGCAGAAAAGTTTCTGGAACTGGCATATACGGATCAGAAGATTGCTGATCTGATGCTGTATGGTGTGCAGAAGGGAAATTATCAGGTGAAGGATGGCGTGGTCAGCAATTATTCGCAGGAGCTGCAGACAACATTTTCTTTTCTGAGAATGAATTTTGGAAATCAGATTGCAGCAACGCCGCTGGATACAGATGGGGAATCCGGCAAATCGGAAAATCGCAGGAAATATTTTCAGTCATATAATGTAACCGAGTCACCGTTGATCGGCTTCCAGCCGGATGCCGGTGATTACGAGAAGGATCTGGAGAACTATATTAATGCAATGCGAAAGGGAGAGGATATCTGGCATGCGCAGAACTTTGACCGGGAGTATGACAGTATGGTGAAGAAGCTTGCCACTAAGAGGATGAAACAGTACCGGGATGATGTGGAAAAGCAGATCAAGGCGTGGGAAGGGTAGAAGATGAATAATTACAGCATTTGAAAAGCAAGGTGGAGTAGGTATGTGGAGAGAGCATAAAAAATTGTGGAAGCAACGGGCGGTGGCAGTGTTTGTAGTGGCAGGACTTCTACTGAATCTGTTTTTGCTGTTGCGGAGTGAGTACAGCCGTCAGTCATGGATGGAGCCGACGGTATCCTGTTATCGCAGCATATACCATGAGATCAAAGGGATGGAGCCGGCACAGGCAAAAAGCTATCTGAAGAAAAAGTCAAACAATCAGAATATAGAGTATGAACGAAGAATTGGTTATGAGACGATGCTTGACGAAATATCCCGTGCTGGCAGCTATGACGATTATCTGGAGGAGCGGGAGAAGGATTATTCTAAAAGTAAGGTGTTTGAAGGTTTTCGAAAAAGCAGTAAATACGATCGGAAGGATGCTGCAAAGGTTATGAAAATGCTGCGGCAGTTTCAAGGAAGTACAGTGCAGATCGTTCCTTCCAGAGGCTGGGCAATGATCCTTCTGTTTTTTCAGACGGATATTGCCGGTCTGGTGACCTTGCTTGCCGCTGCAGCCGTTTCCTTTATGCAGGAGAAGGAACGGGGAGAATATTTTTTTATCCGTACAATGAAAAGGGGGCGGGAATCGTTTATTATTTATAAAGTATTGGCACTTTTGCTGTTTACAATGGAGGTGATGCTGCTCCTTTATCTGGAAAATATCCTGGTGGCATGGAAATTGTATGGACTGGGAGATTTAAATGCCTGTCTGCAATCCGTAAATGGATTTATTGGAACCGGCGTGGCAGCAGATTTAAAAGAAAGTATTGTCCTGTTTTTGGGACTGAAACTGCTGGCGTATTTTGTGAGTATGCTGTTAATATTATTCCTGATGACGGTCTGTGGTACATCGCAGAAATTGTATATCTGTCTGGCGGTGATCTTAGGGGGAAGCAGTCTGGCATATTGGGGAATATCAGCGAATAGCTGGGTGTCTGTTTTGAAGTATGTGAATCTCATAGGCTTTCTGCATACGGGCGAAATGATGGCAGTATATCGGAATATTGGACTGTACGGTTTTCCGGTCAGTTATATTACAGTGGGGATCGTGTTTTTTATTGTAGCGGGTATTTTACTTTTTTCGGGAACTGTATTTTTCTTCTGTGACCAGAAAATTGTATCCCGTGCCAAACGCCATATTCTGTCACAGGGGAAGCGGCAGAAAAAAATACGGGGATATCGTTTATTTTACGGGGAAACAAAAAAGATACTGTATTATCAGAGAGTGCTTTTGATGATATGCATATTTGCAGGAGTGATCTGGTGGAACTATACAGCGGTACATTCTCTGTATGATGATGAATCGGATGTCTACTATAAGGAATATGTGGATCAGGTGTCCGGATCGTATACGAAGGTTTCTGCCAAAAAAATAAAACAGTGGCGGGAGGAGAGACTTGCTCTGGAAAGGCAGATCCACAAGGAAAAACGGAAGGCGGCTACGGATGAACTGAAATCAATTGTGGAATCGGGATATGCCAGGGAACGCAAAAGAACAGAGGGTTTTCAGGTGTTGATGAATCACATCAGCTATATTTCCGGGATTTCGAATGGAGGACTCTTTTACGAGAGAGGCTACGAGCAGCTGACGGGGTATGAGATGGCATGGAAACGGGATGCGGTGCTGGCATTGGAGGGCGTTCTTATGGTGATCCTTACGGTGGCAGGGATTTATTCCCGGGAATATGAAACGGGAATGATGCGGCTGCTGCGGACAATGCCTGGGGGAAGGCAGGAGTTGTGGAGTGCCAAGCTTTGGATCGGCATGGGAATTGTTACAGTAATCTATGGAATTATCTATGGAAGTGAATTTTATCGTATCTTAAGTGCTTTTGGAACAAAGGGCTGGAACTGCTCCGTGGCAAGCATGGCCCACATTCCGATGTATCTGTCGGGACTGGCGGTGGTGGACTATCTGGCGTTGATCTCTGTCATGCGTTATCTGGGATTTTTCCTGGTAATGGCTGCGGTTTACCTGATCTCCAGCCGTGCGAAAAGCTTTATTATGACAGTGGTATATAGTATTTCTATATTTGCGCTGCCCTTAGTTTTGTATCTAAGTGGAGTGAAGGTTTTCAAATATGTACTGCTTGATCCGCTGCTTTTGGGAAATATATTTTGATGCTGCCGGAGGCTGAGTATTTTTCCATTTTAAGGATGGAATAAATGGGAAAGGAGTTTAAAGCGTATGGAGATTACAATCTCTCATCTGACGAAACGGTTTGGGGATAAAACAGCACTGGATGACGTGAGTCTGGTGCTGGATTCCGGTGTACATGCTCTGCTTGGACCAAATGGGGCAGGCAAAAGTACGCTGATCAATATTTTGACGGACAGCATTGTGCGGGATCAGGGGGAGGTGCTGTGCAATGACCATGAGATTACTAAGCTGGGGGCAAAATACAGGGAGCTGTTAGGATACATGCCACAGCAGCAGAGACTTTATGAAAATTATACGGCAGAAGAGTTCTTGAAATATATGGCGGCGGTCAAGGGGATTGCCCCGGCAACAGCCGGAAAGCAGATTGCGGAGCTTCTGCAGGTGGTCAATCTGTGGGAAGTGCGGCGCAAAAAGGTGGGAGGCTTTTCCGGAGGAATGAAGCAGCGTGTTCTGCTGGCACAGGCACTTCTGGGGAATCCACGTCTGCTGATCCTGGATGAGCCAACGGCGGGGCTGGATCCCAGTGAGCGGATCAATATACGAAATTATATTGCCGCTGTGGCACAAAAAATGATCGTGCTTTTTGCGACGCATGTGGTCAGCGATATTGAGTGCATTGCCAAGGATGTGATCCTGATACGGGATGGAAGGATCTGTCAGAAGGGCACGCCGGTGGAGCTGATCGAGAGCATACAGGGGAAGGTAGGGGAACTGCCATGTGATCTGGATAGTCTGGAAAAGCTGCAGGAGAGGTACTGCACCGGTAATGTTTATCAGAGGCGGGAAGGACTTCGTGTGCGGATCGTGGGGGATGAGCTGCCGGAGGGATGCCTGCCGGTGCGGGACAGTATTGACCTTGAGGATGTGTATATGTACTACATAAATAAATGAATGGTTTTATAATTGAGTAGATATAACTGTTTGACAATAGGTGTTAAATGAAATCTTCTTATATAGAAAGTATTTTAGAAGCATATAAACAGGCAACTTTATATAGTATTACTTTGAAATAAATAATGAATATGGAGGTGAGCGGATGAAGAGGAATAAGGTATTCGGTTTGTTGATGATGCTTGCGATCATATACTGTTTCTGCGGCTGTTCGGAGGATTCGGTTGAAAACCGTAGTCCTGCGCCGGTGCAGAATTCGATGGCAGCATCCTCTCCAGCTTCAAGTGCAAAAAGAACTGCAACGCCGTGGAAAGCGCCAACTGCAACGCCTGTAAGATTTGTACATGATGAAGTTGAATCTATCTATTATGAATGGCTGTATGATTCGAAAACAGACAGTTATCAATATCATTTTTTGGGCAAGAAGGATGGCACAAAGTGCAAAAAAAGAGTTCACGGTCCGTTTGCCCGTTTTCGTTATGATCGAAAGAAACAATGTTTGACGATCTTTGGAAAGGGCAGATTGTACAGTGATGCATATTATGAAGCAGATTATCCGCAATGGCGTGATGATGATCGTTTGTATAATATTGAGTATCCGTTTCCTAAAAATAAGGTGAAAAAGCTGGTGATCAGATCGGGAGTCACAGAGATCAATATTGCTGCATTTGCAAAGTTTAAGAAGCTGGAGAGTGTGACATTACCGGACAGTCTGACCAGAATAAAAAAGTATGCATTTGTGGGCTGTAAAAAACTGAAAAAGATAAGGATACCGGACAATGTGAAATGGGTGGGAGATGAATGTTTCTGGCAATGCAGGAGTCTTGAAAAAGTCAAGATCGGGAAGGCGGCAGCGAGAATAGGTCAGCTTCCTTTCTATCAATGTCCGCAGTTAAATTATATTACTGTTGTTAAAGGAAATCCAAGGTATGAGATGAAGGATGGCGTGCTTTATGATGATAAATATGAAGCAGCAATCTATGGATATAACGATATGGATCGGGTTGTCATACGATATGGAACGAAGAAAGTAGCCCGGCTTGCCTTTGCGCATCATCGCAGCCTGAAACAGGTCAGAATTCCGGCGTCAGTAGAGATTCTTGGGGGAGGCTGCTTTTATGCGTGTACAGAACTGGTACAGGTAGATTTTGCCGTAAATTCCAGATGCAGAGTATGGAGAAATTTTCCTGGAATCCATACCAAAGATGTTTATGAAGATGAATATTATTACATGGGCTGCTTTGGGGAATGTGTCATGCTTCGGGAGATTCATATCCCGGATAGCGTTGTTAGAATAGGTTTTCCATTTGAAGGGTGGAAACGACAATGCAGTAGTCTGGAAAGAGTATACATTGGAAGAAACGTGCATTATGGCGTAGGAAATAGTGATATTTCAGATTGTTTTTATTGGGGGATAAAAGAAGGACAAAAATTGTATTATGTGGTATCGCCACAAAATCCATACTATTACAGCCGCAATGGAAAGCTGTATAAAAGGAATGGAAAACGTATTGGGGTATTTTGAAAACGAGGTAAGATATGATGGATCATTACTGGCTTTATACCCCTGCCCTGTGGTGTATTGACACGAAATACACCCTGTTATAAAATGAAATTGCAGCGGTAACGTAGCAGGTTATTCAGGAGGAAAATAATGGGGGAAAAGCTTAAAAAAATTATCTGGTATATGATCACAGTATTATGCGGTTTTGCGGGGATGGATCTGTTGTACCGGATGACAGTGCAGTCCGTGACGGCGGCGGATCCGGAGAAGGTGAATCTATCGGCCTCATATGGAATGGTCCTGGCTCTCAGGTATCCGGTATTATGCGCTATGATCATCTTTTTTGCGGTGTTTGGAGTGATTGGTTATGTATGTATTGGCAGAAACGGTGCCATGGAGATTCGAATGAATCATCAGGGCAAAGCGGAGATCATTGTCTATGGAGTTCTTCAGTTGTGTCTTCTGGTGCTGATGGTGTTCGGCTCCGGGGTGTATCATGCCGTACAGATATTTGCCACCGTTTTGCTGTCCGTGTCTCTTTATATGTGTGTGGTATGGGCGGGAAATATCCACCGTTTTGTAAAAATGACAGCTTGACAGACAGCGCAGTCACCACTATACTGAAAGAGATGATTTGTCTGGGGAGCTGTTACGGCTGAGAGGGACTGATGGTAGTCCGACCCATGAACCTGATTCGGATAATTCCGGCGTAGGAAGATACATATGATTCGTCAAATATTATATTCTTACAAATTACAGTGCTTCAGATAAACAATCCGAGGCACTTTTTTATTTTAAACAATAATATTTGGAGAGAAATTTTAAACCTGCTTCGGAGGCATATGTTTTACAGGAACAAAGGAAAAGTGAGGTAGATTATGGATTACACAACACAGATGGATGCGGCGAGAAAAAATATTATCACTCCGGAGATGGAGAAGGTTGCTGCAAAGGAAAAGATGGATGTAGAGGTACTTCGGGATCTGATCGCAAAAGGTCAGGTGATCATCCCGGCCAATAAAAATCATAAGGTTCTGGATCCAAACGGCATTGGAAGTGCTCTTCGTACCAAGATCAATGTCAATCTGGGAACCTCCCGTGACTGGACAGACCTTGACATGGAGATGGAAAAGGTAAAAAGTGCCGTAGATATGGGAGCAGAGGCGATCATGGACTTAAGCTCCAGCGGAGATACCCAGAAGTTTCGTCGTAAGCTGACGGCGGAATGCCCGGCTACGATCGGAACAGTGCCGATCTACGATGCGGTTGTATATTATCATAAGGCATTGAAGGAGATCACAGCGAAGGAATGGCTCGACATTGTGCGGATGCATGCAGAGGATGGCGTGGATTTCATGACCATTCATTGCGGAGTCAATAAGGAGACAGCACGCCATTTCCGTCAGGACAAGCGTCTGATGAATATCGTATCCCGTGGAGGTTCTATTATTTATGCGTGGATGGAGATGACCGGAAATGAAAATCCGTTCTACGAGTATTATGATGAAGTGCTTGATATCTGCCGTGAGTACGATGTTACTATGAGCTTAGGAGATGCCTGTCGTCCGGGCTGCTTAAAGGATGCATCCGATGTATCCCAGATTCAGGAGCTGATCACTTTGGGCGAGCTTACCAGACGTGCATGGGAGAAGGATGTTCAGGTTATGATCGAGGGACCGGGTCATATGCCGTTAGACCAGATCAAGGCCAATATGGAGATTCAGAAGACTATCTGTAAGGGAGCACCATTTTATGTGTTGGGACCTCTTGTTACGGATATTGCTCCGGGTTATGATCATATTACGTCTGCCATTGGCGGTGCTATTGCTGCAACATACGGAGCTTCTTTCCTGTGCTATGTAACACCTGCGGAGCATCTTCGTCTGCCGGATCTGAATGATGTTAAGGAAGGAATTATTGCGTCAAAGATCGCTGCCCATGCGGCAGATATTGCCAAAGGTCTTCCGGGGGCAAGAGACTGGGATGATGAGATGGCAGCAGCCCGTCGTGCCCTTGACTGGGAGAAAACCTTTGAGCTTTCCATTGATCCGGAAAAGGCGAGAAGATATCGTGCAGAGGCGGCTCCGGAGAAGGAGGATACCTGTTCTATGTGTGGTAACTTCTGCGCAGTTAAGAACATGAACAAGATTCTGGACGGAGAGATCGTATCAATTTTTGATGAATAAAATCGATATTTTGTCCGTCGTAAAACGAAAAAACAGTTTTTATAATGATATGTGAGGGTATACGATGAACAGGAAGAATCCACCGGTAGTTTTAACCATCGCCGGCTCGGACTGTAGCGGTGGTGCCGGGATCCAGGCGGATTTAAAGACCATGTCTGCTTTTGATGTATATGGTATGAGTGTGATCACGGCAGTGACAGCACAAAATACATGCGGTGTAACAGGTGTTCAGAATGTAACCGGAGAAATGATTCGGCTGCAGCTTGAGGCTGTGATGAGTGATATTATGCCGGATGCGGTAAAAATCGGGATGCTTGCCACGGCAGATGCTGTGGAAGCAGTTGCTGATATTCTGGAAAAGTATCATGTGGAGCATGTGATACTTGATCCGGTCATGGTATCCACCAGCGGCAGAAGCCTTTTAGAGGCAGAAGGAAAGGAGCAGATGCTGCGACGGCTGTTTCCTTTGGCCGAGCTTGTGACACCGAATATTCCGGAGGCAGAGGAGATACTGAAAGCTGTTGATGGATCGGTGGAAAACAAACAGACGGTATCATCTGTGCAGATTACTGATCAAACCATGATGGAAAAGGCAGCACAGGTAATCCGGCAAAAGTATGGCTGCAATGTACTTTTAAAAGGCGGCCATATGACACAGGTGGCAGATGATCTGTTGTATCAGATACAGGCGGTCTGGTTTCCGGCGCAGAGAATTGACTGCACGAATACCCATGGAACCGGATGTACGCTTTCCTCAGCGATTGCAAGTGCATTGGCACGGGGATGTTCGCTGAAGGAAGCGGTAGGGATTGCTAAGGTCTATGTGCGAAGTGCTATGTCTACGGGTCTTGATCTGGGTCACGGAAATGGACCTTTGGATCACAACTGGAGTATTTCATCTGCAGTGCTTTCACAGTCTGACCAATCATCCCGGTAGGTTTCCTCCGGGACGGCATAGACATAACAGCCGGCCTCTTTGGCGGCATGAATGGCATAGGGCGCATCCTCAAATACAACAGTATCTGCCGGAGAAACCTGATACAGTTTACACACATGCTGGTAGATCGTACCGGTCCGTTTGCTCAGACCGATTTCAAAGCTGGTATGTATGTCCTTAAAATAGGACAGTATTCCAAGACGTTGAAACGCATTAACGGCGCAGTCGCGCTCAGATGTTGTTAAAACGCAGAGGATACTGTCCTTTTTTGTGGACAGTTCCTGTAACAGCTCTTTGATACCGGGCTTTAGTGGAATCTGATACCGGTAGGACCGGTGGATCAATTCCATGATTTCCCGATTGATCGTGGAAATATCACCGTGAATTCCTAAGGTCTGGAAGTAAGCGGCGGATTCATCCATAGTCATGGCGTCGATGGTTTCTTCCAGGTCGGCAGGAGGCGTTATTCCTTTGGACAGCAGATAGTTTCGGCCAAGGTGCGTCCATTCTCCCATAGAATCAAGAAGCGTTCCGTCCATATCAAAAATATAAAGTCCTGCGTTTTTTATGGAATTCATGAGAGCATCTCCTTTGTGCGGTGGAGCAGATCCTTTGTGGCAGCACCCGGATCCGGCTGTCCAAAGATTGCCGAGATGACAGAGATACCATCTATGCCGGTCCCCTTCAGCTGGGTCAGATTGTCAGCACTGATTCCGCCGATGGCAACCACCGGGATGGATACGGTGGAGGTGATCTCCTTCAGGGTTTCAAAGGTAATGCGGGTATGATCCAATTTGGTGCTGGTGGTAAAAACAGCGCCAACACCAATATAATCGGCACCCGCTTTTTCTGCTGCGACAGCCTGTTCCAAGTTGCCGGCTGAGACTCCAATGATCTTGTCCGGTCCCAGAATCTCCCGTGCCTTTTGATATTCCATGTCGCTCTGACCAATATGTACACCGTCTGCATTGATTTCTTTTGCCGCATAGATATCATCATTGATCACAAATGGTACATGATACCGGGCAGCGATCTCCTTGATCTCCTTTGCTTCCTGTACCATTTCTTCATGGGAAAATTCTTTTTCCCGAAGCTGCAGAAAGGTCGCTCCGTTTTTCAGGACATTTTCCACAACATCGGCAAGTTTGTTCCCGTTTAACCAGTAGCGGTCCGTGATGGCATATAAAGTGAGGTCTTCTTTCTTTAATGGATATGACATAATAAATTTCATCCTTTCGTTGTTATACTAATTCAATCTTAGCACCTTTTAAGAAAGTTTCATAGTTCATATTGCTCATATAGTCGATCAGGAAGGTGCGCAGAGAACCGGTACCGCCTTCGGTGCGGACCGTTTTTTCGTAAGCGAGTTCTCCGGCATAACCGTAAGCGGCCATGGCAGTTACGGTTGCTTCCAGGGCTTTATATGGATTGGCGGAGACAAATACGCCGATGGCGCTGGAAAGCATGCATCCGGTACCGGTGATCCGGGACATCATTGGATGCCCGTTGCGGATCAGATAAGCGGTATCCGCATTGGCAACCACGTCGATGGGACCGCTGATGGCAATGACGGAGCAGGTGATGGCGCTGATCTTTTTGGCATATTCTGCAATCTCATAAATGTTGTCCTCGTTGGCAAGATCTTCATTGGCTGCATCGACACCCTTTGCGTGGGAGCTTTTGTCGCCGACATACTTGATCTCGGAAATATTGCCCCGGATTACGGTAAAGCGGATATGATCCATAAGATTTTCCAGTACCGCATTGCGTCGGTGCGCAGCTCCGGCTCCTACCGGATCAAAGATAACCGGGTGCTCCAGCTCATTGTTTTTCCGTCCCATACGAAGCATGGATTCTTCTAGAAAGCCGCCGGTATTGCCCATATTGATCACACAGCCGTTGCAGCCGGCGGAAATATCGGCTACTTCCTCCGGATCATCTGCCATTGTGGGAGATCCGCCGCATGCCAGTGTCATATTGGCGCAGTCCGTGGCAGTGATATAGTTCGAAATATTGTGAACTACAGGTGCTACCCGTTGAATGTTATCAAAAATTTCGTTTGCTTCTTCTAGAATATTCATTCGTAAAATCCTTCCTTTCCTGGATGCTTATAAGAAAACGGCAGAAAAAGAAATCATACCCGTGGTGGTATGCCCCTTCTTCTGCCGTTTGTGATGTCCTGACAAAATCTGGAGTTATTATATCATACCCATAGGAAAAGTCAAGGCAGCGGCCGGTAAATGTCTGTCGGCAAAAATGAATTGCGGATCCACGGAAAACATCCTATAATAGACCTGTGAGGAGGAGATGCAGATGGAGCGGAAAAGACCTGTGCCGGGAATGTTTTACCGGCATTTTAAAGGAAATATATATCAGATAAGGGAGCTGGCAAAGGATTCCGAAACAGCAGAGGATATGGTAATTTATCAGGGGATGTATCCGCCATTTCAGGTGTGGGTCAGACCTTTGTCCATGTTTTTGGACAGAGTGGATCAGGATAAATATCCGGAATGCCGTCAGCAATACCGCTTTGAATCCGTGGTATTCCAAAACACATCACAGCGAGACGTGATGCAGGAAAGCGGAGTGGCCAACAAGACAGACTCTGTAAGCAGACAGGAGATGGACTCAGCTGCGGAACCGGTGAGTGACCGGGAACTTCGAAAAATTTTGATGAATGATCAGGGAGAAAAGCTTCTGACCGGCAGAATGGCGGATGAGGAGATTGCCCGCAGAGGATTTCTTGCACTTCTGGATGCAGACACATATCGGGAAAAGCGGCAGATCCTTGTGGGACTCCGGGAATATCTAAATGAACTGTATCTCAATAATCTGGCAGCAGCCATGGATATTGTTCTGGAGGAGGGAAGCAGTCAGGAACACTATGACACGCTGCTTCATTGTCTGGAGACTTATGAAAAGTACGAAGGAGGGCGTCTGCGGCGATGATGAACAGGATCATTAATACCATGTTTCATGGAAGCACCAAAGCCAGAATATTTTTGTGGTCTGTCTTTATCATGGGACTTGCCACGATCCTGCTTGGGGTTATGGCTGCGGCTCTCGGTTCTTTTACCTTTGGAACAGGTGCTTTTGTGTGCGGGCTGGCTGCCTTTGTAACATCCCAGTCGGCATCTCTGACGGAGATGGAACGGCGGGACAAACAGGATAAGAACAAAAAAGAAAAAGACCGGAGGGAAAAGACAAAGGAGCCGGCCGGCAGAAATGATTCTGCCGGGAAGTCAGAAGAAGAGAATGACCGGGGAAAGGATGTCTGGTATTCTAAGGAGAAAGAGAAGGCAAAAATGCAGTATCTTTCTTCTATGAATGCAAAGAAATTAAAGAATCTGGCCAAGGAGTATAAGGTAAAACAAAAGCATGTATTTGCCATGGTAGATATGTATCCGGCAGAGAAGATCCGGCAGGCTCCGGCCATTGTATGGCGTACGGATACCCATCTTCACCTGCTGATCATGGATCAGAGTGCCAAAGAGTTTCAGATACCATTCAATGATATTCAGGGGATTTACTATGACAAAAATGTAACGGCAGATCCTGACCGGGATTATGTACCGTTTCAATATTCCGGTTTTATGTCCAAAATTTATAAACCGTATCTGCCGGAGTATAAGGAAAATACAAAGGACGGACAGATGATCTATGTGAAAAATCTGTTTACGATCCATCCGGGTATTTCATTTACCAATACATCTATGAAGGGGATATTCAGTATTCTTACGAGAGCGCCGTTTCTGGTGGATGATGCGATCAATACTTCGGACAGATTTGATGAATATTTTAAAGATATTTACCGGTATGGTATATTGTGCAAAAATAATATCTATTCTCTGGAGGAATACCGGCAGAAGCTGGAAAGCGTGCTGGAGGAACTGTTGGCAGCACCCATCACCAGAGAAGAGTTTTTTCGTACACTAAATGCTATGAACCATTATCATCTGATCACACAGGATTATGTAATGAAATATACCCAGAAATATGTCATAAAAAATAACGAAACAAATTAACTTTTATAATAATAAGATGCAGATATCGGAGGAAGTGGCCGGGTGACATATTACTTAAAATTTCATAAATAAAATGATAATCCTGTAAAGGTAATTGAACGGCAGGAGGATATATGATAAGATTTGTCCACCTGAAATTTACTGTTGACAGCAGTCCGAAAATAGTTTATATTTAGAAATAAGAACACTTGTTCGTTAGAAAGCGAGGACATTATGGCAAAAGAGATTAAAATTGATGAGAATAAAAGAAAGGCACTGGAGTCTGCTGTTGCACAGATTGAGAAAGCATATGGTAAGGGTTCCGTGATGAAGCTTGGGGACAATACCCATATGAACGTGGAGACATTCCCGACCGGGTCTTTAGGACTTGATCTTGCCTTGGGAGTCGGAGGGATTCCAAAGGGAAGAGTCGTGGAGATTTATGGTCCTGAGGGTGGTGGTAAGACAACCGTTGCTCTCCATATTGTAGCAGAGGTTCAGAAGCTGGGCGGCATTGCCGGATTTATTGATGCGGAGCATGCGCTGGATCCTGTTTATGCAAAGCGCATTGGTGTCGATATTGATAATTTATACATATCCCAGCCGGATAACGGAGAGCAGGCACTGGAGATTACAGAGACTATGGTTCGTTCCGGAGCGATTGACATTATTATTGTGGATTCTGTAGCAGCTCTTGTTCCGAAGGCGGAGATCGAGGGAGATATGGGAGATTCCCATGTGGGACTTCAGGCTCGCCTGA
This sequence comes from Jutongia huaianensis, assembly GCF_014384985.1. Taxonomy (GTDB): domain Bacteria; phylum Bacillota; class Clostridia; order Lachnospirales; family Lachnospiraceae; genus Jutongia; species Jutongia huaianensis. The sequence goes on along the minus strand of NZ_JACRSX010000001.1, from coordinate 270,817 downwards.
TGTCTCAGGCACTTCGTAAGCTCACCGGTATCATTGGCAAGACAAGCTGTACGGTTATATTTATCAACCAGCTTCGTGAGAAGGTTGGTGTGATGTTTGGTAATCCGGAGACAACTACCGGCGGTCGTGCACTGAAGTATTACTCTTCTGTACGTCTGGAGGTGCGCCGTGGCGAAGTGATCAAAAAGGATGGGGAAGCCATCGGAAACCGTGCAAAGATCAAGGTGGTTAAGAACAAGGTTGCCCCTCCGTTCCGTGAGGCAGAGGTCGATCTGGTTTATGGAATCGGTATTTCCAGAGAGGGAGATATTCTTGATCTGGCAGCCAATGACAATATTGTCAATAAGAGTGGTGCCTGGTATGCCTATAATGGCAATAAGATCGGTCAGGGTCGTGAGAATGCAAAGCAGTATCTCAAGGAGAATCCGGATATTATGAAGGAGATAGAGGATAAGGTCCGTGCCAAGAGGATTCCGAAGGGAGATGCTCTTGATGAGGCTTCTGAGGAAAATGTGGACAATGAGACGGCAGCTCCGGCAGTGGATGCAGATAAGGGGTCTGCGGGAAAGACGAAGTAATTTATGCAGGATGAGTTATTAGAAGCAAAGAAAAAGGCAATGTCCCTTCTGAAATATATGGACAGGACGGAGTGGCAGCTACGGGACAAACTGGCGGCAAAGGGGTTTTCTGAGGAAGCCGTGGAAGGAGCCGTAGACTATGTAAAGTCATTCCATTATCTGGATGATTACCGGTATGCCGTCCATTTTGTAGAGCTTCATTATGAACAGCGGAGCAGACAGCGGATGCGCCAGGACCTGTATCAGAGACATGTACCGGAGGAATATATTGATCTGGCATTGGAAAGTATCTGTGAGAATGATGATATTGCGCTTCAGGAGGCACTTCGCAAGATTACCAAAGGAGAGACGGAGTACTCTTATGAGGAAAAACAGAAGATTGCCGGGAAGCTTTATCGCAAGGGATTTCGTCTTGGCGATATTAAGCGGGTGCTGGATATGTAAGCCTGAGAGACTGTGAGGACAGAAACGGTATGACGAAGAGCAGGAGCAGTAAGCGATAAGAGACAAAACAAAGGGCAGTCCTGCCGGCAGATAGATATATTATCGGCCGGTGGAACTGCCCTCTTTGTGTTTAGTATAAGAAGTTAAAAGAACAGACACATTGCAAGATAGCCGCATCCCCAGTGAAGAACAGCGCATCCCCAGATGTCACGCTGGCGTTCAAAAATGACTCCCAGAGCGCAGCTTAACAGGAAGGCTCCGACCATAAAGTAGAAGCCGAAGGGAAGATGCATCAGGGAGAAAAGCAGCGAGGTCAGAAAAATACTGAGCTGCTTCTGGTATTTTATGTGAAGCAGAGATTTTACACTTTTTTGAATCACACCTCTGGCGAGAAATTCCTGAATAAATGCGGTAAATATATAAATATAGGCACCATGCAGGGAACCTCCGATAAAGTATCCCTTGATCCGGATGCCGGCCAGGGACAGGACAAGCTTTGCCAGAAGGATCAAAAGACAAACGATCACGCCGGTGGTGATCGTTTCTTTCAGATTGGTGCGCCATCGGGAAATATTGGGGATTAATCCGATTTCTTTCAGGGAAAAGCTGGTACAAAACGCAATTTCAAGAAACAGTACAAAGGTGATCACTTCGATCATCATAGTATAATCCTGGGTTTTCAATGGGACATGGAGTGTGAAGCGGCACAGGCTCCAGGCCGCAAGATAAATGCTGATACACAGGATCAGTCCGGCAAAGATATAGGCACAGTCGTGATCGTGCTGTTGAAGGAGCTGTGTGTCGGTGACGTCCTCCACCAGAACGATCATTCCCTGAAACGGTTCTTTTCGCCGGATCGCTGTATTTTCCTGCTGCATTAAGCTGATATCTACCGTTACAAAAGAGGATTCTTTTGCTTCGGAAGACGTGTATTTTACCATGGTTTTTTCTGTAAGCTGTCCCTTCTCCATACTGGAGCGGAAAAGCTTATTAAATGCCCTGTTTTTCTTGTTTTGCAGAAAAATATCGTTAAATGGTTTCTGGATTGCATCTTCTGCGTCGATATGAAAGATCGCGGCACTGGCAGAGTTCATATAGGTAATGATCCCTTCTTCATTTACCATGATCACGCCGTCGCTCATATTGTTGAATATCAGATCCGTCTGTTCTTTCGTAAGTAGTCCTTCTATGGGATTTGACATGTTATCACCATTCCTTTCTCATAAATAATGTATCACATTTCACGGATAGCGTAAATGAAAAAAGTGTGTTATAATGTTAAGCTAGGGTTAAAAGTCCCGAAAAGATACGGGGTGTATAGAAAATATGCACAGAAATGAGGATGATTATGAAGAGAACACAGAGATGTATGGCATGGTTGCTGATGTTATCTATCATGCTTGCGGCAATGCCATCTGTCGGCGCGCAGGCAGCTGCAAAGCCTAAGACAATGGCACATGCATATTATATGATTGATGCGGAAAGCGGACAGAAGATCCTGTCCAGTCATGCCAATAAGCGCATATGTCCGGCCAGCACGGTGAAGCTGTTGACGGCACTTACGGTACTTGATTATGCAGATTTAAACCAAAAGATTAAATATACCAGGAAGCTTCAGAAGAAGATTCCGTCTGATGCTTCTGCACTGAATCTGAAAACAGGGAGAGTATATACAGTTAGACAATATTTGAATATGCTGCTGATCGTTTCGGATGCAGGCTCAGCTCTTGCACTGGCAGAAGGAACTGCCGGTAATGTAGATGATTTTGTTGATATGATGAACGACAAGGCAGAAGAGCTGGGAATGAAACACAGTCATTTTGACAATCCGGTGGGTCTGGACAAGGGAAGCGGTTACAATCAGACATATACTACAGCGGCAGATTTTATCAAGGTGGCGAAAGCCGCTATGGAGGAGCCGATTATTGCAAGGATCGTGGCAAAGCATAAGTACAAGGTACAGCCGGTGGGCGTGAAAAAGTCTTTTATGATAAAAAACACCAATGCCTTTTATGGAACATATAAAAAGCTGGTCAAAAACAGAAAGTACAAGATCATAGGAAGTAAGACCGGCACGACCAGAGCAGCAGGACATTGTCTTGTGGCAACGGCAGTGGATGAAGAAGGGAATACGGTTATTTGTGCTTTTTATGGAAATGGTGGATATGAGCGGCTTTACAAGGACATCAGAAAATTGTTGGACTACGCATTTGCGAGATATTAAGAGAAAGCTGGTCATTCAGCTCGCGGGAGCTACAAAGCAAATGACAGGAGGATGTAGTTGTTATGCAGATGTATGAAGTAAAAAAATTACCACATCATCCGAAATTGGACGTAACCGTACCGGGATCCAAAAGTATGACAAACAGGGCACTTCTGCTTGCAGCGCTTGCAGAGGGAGAGTCAACTGTCTCCGGAATATTGTTTAGTGATGATTCCAATGTGTTTTTGCAGGCCTTGAAGGACGTGGGATTTACCCTGCAGATCGACATGCCGGAAAAACGGGTAATGATTCAGGGAAAGGGTGGACGTCTGCCGAGAAGTCAGGCAAACATATATGTAGGAAGCGCAGGGACAGCAGCCCGCTTTTTGACAGCGATGGCAGCTATGTCAGATGGGGAGTTCCGTTTTGATGCGTCCGCACAAATGAAGAAAAGACCTATGGCAGATCTGTTAAAGGCTCTGGAGGATCTGGGAGCGGGAATACAGTATCTTTGCGAAGAAGGAACGTTTCCCGTCAGGGTGAGTGGAATGGGATATCGGCAGCCTAAAGCGCAGGTATCGATCAATATCGACAAGAGCAGTCAGTTTCTCAGTGCCCTGCTGATGACAGCTCCGATCCAATTTGATGAACTGGAGATTCAACTGACAGGTACCAGAAGTGCTCTGTCTTATGTTAAAATGACGGAACAGATGATGAAACAGTTTGGTCATGCAGGAGTGATCCGGGAGGCAGATGATCGTTACCGGGTAATCGCTCAGGGCGGTTACCATGCCAGAGATTATATGGTGGAACCGGATGTCTCAGCAGCCTGTTATTTCTATGCGATGGCGGCGGTCACAGGAGGAGAATGCCTGGTAAGAAATATGCGTCAGGATTCTCTGCAGGGAGATATGAAGTTTTTACAGGTGTTGGAACAGATGGGCTGCCAGCTTTCATGGGGCGAAAAGGGTCTTGTGCTCACAGGACCGGAGCCGGGGCATTTGAAAGGCATTGAAGTGGATATGAGTGATTTCTCGGACCAGACGCTGACACTGGCGGCAATTGCTCCATATGCAGACAGTCCGGTTCATATCCGGAATGTGGGACATATCCGGGGACAGGAATGCGACCGTTTACATGCAATCTGTGAAAATCTTGGCAGGATGAACGTCCGATGTGAGGAATATGAGGATGGAGTAAAGATTTATCCGGGGATGCCTCAGCCGGCAGAGATTGAGACATATCAGGATCACCGGGTGGCAATGGCATTTGCGGTAACCGGTGTCCGGGCAGATGGGATTGTGATATCAGATCCGATGTGCTGCCGTAAGACCTTTGAGAATTATTTTGAGGTGCTGGACGATCTGACAAAGAGATGAAATTGTATCGCAGAAGACCCGGATACAGCACAAAAAGAAGGATAGAAAAGGAATGTTATCCATGGCGCACGGGAGACAGACCATACACATAGAATTGTGCGCAGGAAAGAGGATGATCATGAAGAATATAATGAGTTTATTACAGGAAGAGCTTAGTGCAGCGTTTGAAAAGGCAGGATATGAGAAGAAATATGCGAAGGTAACTTTGTCGAACCGTCCGGATCTCTGCCAGTATCAGTGTAATGGTGCTCTGGCAGCGGCGAAGCAGTATCATAAGGCACCGATCCAGATTGCCAATGAAGTGGTAGATAGCTTATCACAAAGTGATACTTTTCAGGAGATTGTGGCTCAGATGCCCGGATTTATCAATATGACGGTCAGTGATGCTTTTTTGGCTGATTTCATGAATAAAATGAATGAAGATGAGCTGTTTGGCTGTGATAAAGCAGAGCAGCCGGAGACGATCGTGATCGATTATGGTGGAGCCAATGTAGCGAAACCGCTTCATGTAGGTCATCTTCGTTCGGCAGTTATCGGAGAGAGCATTAAGAGAACAGCACGTTATCTTGGTCATAAAGTGATCGGTGATGTTCATCTGGGCGACTGGGGACTTCAGATCGGTCTGATCATCACAGAGTTAAAGCATCGTCAGCCGGAGCTTGTATATTTTGATGAGAGCTACGAGGGGGAATATCCGGCAGAGCCTCCGTTTACCATGGCAGATCTGGAGGAGATTTATCCATATGCCAGCGGATATTCCAAGGAGCATGAGGATTATAAAGAGGAGGCACAGACGGCAACAGCCGAGCTGCAGGCCGGAAGAAAAGGATATCTTGCGTTGTGGCAGCATATTATCAATGTGTCCGTTGCAGACCTCAGAAAGATATATACCCGCCTGAATGTCGATTTTGATCTGTGGAAAAAGGAGTCGGATGCGCAGCCGTATATCCCGCAGATGGTGCAGGATATGAAGGACGGAGGATATGCCCATATTGATCAGGGCGCGCTGGTCGTTGACGTGCAGGAGGAGACGGATACCAAGGAGATTCCGCCGTGTATGATCCTGAAATCAAACGGTGCAACATTATATAATACGACAGACCTTGCCACGATTGTTGAGAGAAGAAAGCTTTTTGATCCAAGCCGTATTATTTATGTGGTGGATAAGCGTCAGTCTCTTTATTTCGAGCAGGTATTCCGTTGCGCAAGAAAGACAAAGATTATTGGCGAAGATGTAGATCTTATATTTGTAGGATTCGGAACCATGAACGGCAAGGATGGAAAGCCGTTTAAGACCCGTGATGGCGGTGTCCTTCGTCTGGAACAGCTTTTAGGCGATGTGGAGGAACAGGTTCGCAACAAGATGGCAGACCGTGATATGCCGGAGGATGTGCTGAAGGATGCAGCGGCAAAGATTGGTCTTGCTGCGATCAAGTATGGAGACCTCAGCAATCAGGCATCCAAGGATTATGTTTTTGATGTGGAGAGATTTACCTCCTTCGAGGGAAATACCGGACCATATATCCTTTACACGATTGTTCGTACCAAGTCGCTGATGGCGAAGCTTCAGGCAAATGATATTCGCGTAGCGGAGGATGCAAAGATCCTTCCGGCACAGAATAAAACAGTAACAGATGTGATGCTTGCACTGTCCAAGTGGAGCGATACGGTAAGTGCTGCATATCAGGAGCAGGCACCGCACAAGATCTGTCAGTTTGTATATGAGCTTTGTGATGCATATAATAAGTTTTATCATGAAAATAAAATTCTCGCCAATGAGAATGTCGCAGAGAGAGATTCATGGATTGCTCTCAGTCGTCTGGTAGGAAAAGTTCTGGAGCAGGCAATTGATCTGCTGGGACTGGAGGCTCCGGACAGAATGTAATGTACTCTTACAGAAAAGAGGATGCGTATGATCATAAAAAGGGAAAAAGAATACCGACAGCTAAGGGAGGCATATGAAGCAAAAGAAAACAGGCTGATCATCCTGTCGGGACGTTTCGGTGTAGGAAAAACCACGCTGGTGCATCAGTTTGCACAGGAAAATGCGGGATATTATTATCAGGCGGCCGAGTGTGCTCCGGAGAGGCAGAAGCAATTATTGAATCTCTGCTGGGACCGGCTCTATGACGAAGGCAGATCTGCGTCGGAACAGTCAGCCATCAGCCGGATACAGCAGACCGTCAGCCGTAATACATATCTTGGCATTTTTTCTGAGATATGTCGCCGGACAGAAGGAAAAACGCTGATCGTGATCGAAGATTTTGATCTGATCGCCAAAAATGATCCGGATTTCTATCGCGATCTGGTCACTCTGATGGATCAGGAACATAATCTGATGCTCCTGCTGACTGTTTCTACATGGAACTGGAGAGAGGCAGAGGCAAAGCTTGAACCCCGGAGTCTGGTTGGAAAGATCACGGACCGGATCCTTTTGCCGGAGTTTCGTTTTCTTGAAATGGTGAAATATTTCAAAGGACTTTCCATGGTGGAGGTTGTTCAGATCTACGCATTGCTGGGAGGGGTTCCGGGATATCTGAAATATTGGGACACCGGCAAAACCATACAGGAGAATGTGGTCAGGCTTTTTGTACGGGAAGAGGGAATCCTGCGAGGGGAAGCGGAACGTTATCTGCGTTCGGAGCTTCGGGAGCTTTCGCTGTATAATACCGTCCTTGGATCTATGCAGGAGGGGGTGGTACGCCTCAATGATATTCACGAGAGAACCGGTTTTGGCAGGGCAAAGATCAGTGTTTATATGAAAAATTTAAAACAGCTCGGCGTGGTGGACAAATGTAAAACCTTTGCGCTCAGATGTCAGGATCATGAAAAAAAGGGAATGTATGAAATAACCGATGCCTTAGTGCATTTCTGGTCGCGTTTTATACTCCCTTACAAAACGGTATTGGCTGTTATGACACCGGAGCAGTTTTATGAGCAGATCATCGCTCCGGATCTGGAAGCATATACGACTGTTTATTTTGAACGCATGTGTGTCCGATATTTGGGACTGATGAAAGAATATAAAAATTCCGGTCTGCTGAATGGACGCAGTGGAGCCTGGTATGGAGAAAAGGGAACGATTCCGATGGTTATGGAGGACAGGGAAGGCCGTATCCTGCTGATGTACACAAAATGGAGCAGCGAGCCTTTTACCAGAAAGGATCTGGAAAGAAATCTTCGTTATCTGGTGAACTGTGATGTCAATCCGGATCAGTATTATATTTTTGCAAAGTCGGGTTTTGATGCAGAGCTGCGCCAGAAAGCACAGCGTGTAAAAAATATGCATTTAGTAGATTTTTCCAATATGAAGTTTACAAAGTAGAGGGGATACAGGAAATATATCTGCTGATATGGGGACAGACAGAAGAAAGGCATAGGTAGTTGAAATGTATCGTTTAACATCAAATCTTGTAATTTACAGAAATTTTGGAGAGGATCAGAATATATTATATTCTCTCGCAGAGATCTGCAAGAAATTTTATTCCGGAGAATATGTCAAAGAAAGCCTGATTACAGAGATTTATACGCAGGTAAACAATCTGCTGGATATTTCCACACGCTATGGTTTTGACAAAAATCTGTGGCATAATTATCTGGCATTCCTGCTTGCAATGAATGAAAATCCGTTTTCTATGGTTTCCGAAAAGGTGGGAGCCAACGATGGATCAGTCAATATATTTGCACGCAATGATTTTCATATTTTTAAGGAGCTGTTTGATTATGATTTCAGTCCGATCGAGAAAGAGCTGGGGATTTCCTGCTTTTCTACGATATTGGATTACCGGGCGATCGTAAAAAGCGAGCAGATCTACAACAAGAGTGTCAGCGAGAAGGTGCAGGAGCTCAGCCGTCAGATCGAGCAGGCATCCGGTGAGGAAGAACTGTATCAGATTGTGACCGAGTTCTATAAGAAATATGGTGTGGGCAAATTTGGCCTGAACAAAGCATTCCGTATCAGTAATGATCCGGAGTATGGTCTGCTAAGTCCGATCACCACTACCGGAGATATGATGTTAGATGACCTGATCGGGTATGAGCAGCAGAAGCAGAAGCTGATCGAAAATACAGAGGCATTTGTGGCTGGAAGAAAAGCCAACAACGTATTGCTTTTCGGAGATGCCGGTACCGGTAAATCTACCAGCGTGAAGGCGATATTGAACCAGTATTACAGCAGAGGACTTCGTATGATCGAGGTGTACAAGCATCAGTTTAAGGATCTGTCTTCTGTGATCGCACAGATCAAGAATAGAAATTACCGTTTCATCATATACATGGATGATCTGTCCTTTGAGGAGTTTGAGATTGAGTACAAATATCTTAAGGCAGTCATCGAGGGAGGCCTGGAGACAAAGCCGGACAATATATTGATCTATGCAACATCCAACCGGCGTCATCTGATCCGGGAAACCTGGAGTGACCGTTCAGATATGTCACAGGATGAGCTTCATCGTTCGGACACGATGCAGGAAAAGCTTTCTCTGGTGGCACGTTTTGGTGTTACGATCGGTTATTACAGACCGTCGCAGCAGGAATATTTCGATATCGTACTGGAGCTTGCAAAGCGTTATCCGGAGATTACGCTTAGTGAGGAGGAGCTGAAGCTGAAAGCCAATCAATGGGAATTAAGCCACGGGGGAATCTCAGGCAGAACGGCACAGCAGTTTATCAATCATCTGGCGGGAATGCCGGCGGATGATTAGAAAGGGAGGAACAGTTTATGCAGAGAGATCATAAGAAATCAACATGGTTAAAGGGAATGATGCTGACGGCTGTACTGGCTGCGGGAATATTTATGAATATTTCCAGTGTATCTGCCGCCACGGGAAACTGGGATGGCGCCCAAAAGGCGGTGGTGAATGCCTATAAGAAATATCAGACCAGTGTAGATGTCAGTGCCTATAATCTGAATTATGCCACGGAGTATGACAACCTGAAAAGCATGATGGGTGAGGTGGTCAGTGAGACACCATATCTGTTTTACACGGGTACACGCTTTTCTGTCTCCAGAAATACCTCTACCAATCAGATCGTGAAGATCACACTGGGATATGCAGATGCTTATAAAAAATCAGATGGAACCATTCGCAAAGCAAAGATCAAAAAGACAAGAACCCGGTTAGACAGTGCGATCAATCAGGCTCTTTTGAACGTGGAGCCGTCAATGAGCCAGGTGGAAAAGGCAATGGTACTTCATGACTATCTGGTGCGTACCACGGCATATACCAGTGATTCAAACAATGCCTTCCGTCTGACAGAGGTTGGAGTGTTTTTGAAACACAAAGCAAATTGTGAGGGGTATTCCAGAGCATATGCTATATTGATGCAGAAGGTTGGAATTCCGGTAAAATTTGTTTCTTCCGACAAAATGGTACATATGTGGAATAAAATTAAGATTGGTAAAAAATGGTATCATGTAGATGTCACATGGGATGATCCGATGGATTCCCGTGATAAAACAGATCAGTATGGCAGAGTGAGTCATCAGAATTTCCTGTGCAGTGCTGCAAAAATGCAGAAGACAAAACATTATGATTTCAGTACAGGTGATGCGACAGGCACGAAGTATGATAACCGTTACTGGAAAAACGTAAACAGTAGTTTTTATTATAATGATGGAAAATGGCTGTATATGACAAAGGACGGCATTACGGAAAGAGACAGTCTGGATCATGGAGCTGCAACGGTATTATATAATGTTGCCGGAGATAATCTGACACAGTATGATGCAGACCGATATTATTTTATTGCATTTAATAGCATTTATCTGTATTCCTGTAAGACAAATGAGGCAAAGGCGGTATGGAAAACAACAGATCTGTATTCTGCAAACTGTACATTGGATCAGATCAAATTTGAAAATAATAAATTGTACTACCGTGTCTATGATAATGGAAAACATATTTCCAATAAAATTACGCCAAAAGAGGATGGTATTTTATGAAACAGATAGGGATTGTTATCTGTAATTATAATAAAAAGAACGATGCACTTGCGTGTATCCGGAGTATTCTGGAATCAAAGTTTCAGGATTATGATATTTATGTTGTCGATAATGCCTCCACAGACGGTTCGGCAGAAGCAATCAGAAATGCTTATGGAGAGCAGGTAACCCTGTTGGTCAATCAGGAAAATCTCGGTGGCTCCGGAGGTTTTAATACGGGACTGCGGGCTGCCTTTCAAAAGGGATATCCATATCTGATGTGCGTTGACAATGATGCACTTCTGGATGAAAATGCGGTAGGTAACCTGCTTGCCTTTTTGCAGGAGCATCCTGAGACGGGAATTGCCGCAGCAAAGATTTATCACCGGGAGGCTCCGGATTATGTTCAGCAGTTTGGACAGAAGATTGACTTTGAAAACTTCTGTACGGATGTGACGTATTTCAATGCCTATGAGGACGGAAGCATGCCGGAGTATGTTTATACGGATGCGGTTGCTGCATGTGCGCTGATGATCCGCCGGAGCGTCATTGAAAAGATCGGCTTTATGCCGGAAGAAAATTTTCTGTACTGGGATGATACCGAGTGGTGTTATCTGTGTAACAGAGCAGGATGGAAGGTGGCTTCTGTGGGAAATGCCATGGCACTTCACGCCATGGGAGCGAAAAAGGAACTGGAAAACACTTTTCCCACCTATTATGCCTGGAGAAATTGGATCCGTTTCTTTATGCGGTATACAGAACCGGGGGATTGGGAGGCGATGGCATGCACATTTCTGGACAGTATGTTTCAGATTGTTTATGAGGGGCTTCACAAGGGGGAAAAGAACCGTTCCCGTACTGTGATGCTTGCCTATGATGATGCGATTCATGGAGTTACCGGCAAAGCAGGAGAAAACAGGATCTTTACGCTGGATACGGCGGATGGGCCATGGGACAAATTATTTTCCGCCGCTCCGGCATATGTTCTGCATACGGATAAATATCCGGGGACCGCACAGGATATCCGGGACCGCGCAGAACGCATGGGATATGATATCCGGTGGTACGATGTTTCAGAAGCACCGGAAAATACCCCGGAAATTATTTTGTGTGACAACATCTTTCAGATAGAAGATCTGAGCCTCCAAAAAATTTATATTGATATTAATGACTGTATTCTGGCATCGGAGGAGGATGTGTTGGATGTGATCAATTACAATTACAGCCGCAGGACATTTATTGAGGCGCAAAAGCCAATATTTCTTCAAAAACTTCGGGAACAGAGACAGGAAATGCTGTCCTGATTATGGGACAGATTGATTCATAAGAAAACTGACAGGTAACAGAAAGGATGAATGAGATTATGAAAAAGAAAGTATTTTCCATTTTGGCGGATAACACATCCGGCGTGCTGAGCCGTGTCTCCGGACTGTTTAACCGCCGTGGGTTTAATATCGACAGCTTTACGGCAGGAGAGACAGAGGATCCGACAATTTCCCGTATGACCATTGTGGCAAACGGAGATGATATCAGCCTGGATCAGATCCAGAAGCAGTTGGCTAAGCTGGAGGATGTCCGCGAGGTAAAGGAGCTGAAGGTGGGACAGTCCATCTGCAGAGAGCTTGTGCTTATCACGGTGGGTGTAACGCCGGAGGAGAGAACCGGTCTGATCTGTCTGGTCAATGCGTTTCATCATGCCAATATTGTAGATATTGAGAAGGATTCTATTATGATCGAGATGACAGAAAATCACGAAAAGATCAATGCGTTTATCAGTCTTTTGGACGGTTATGAGATTAAAGAAATGGTGCGCACCGGTATTGCAGGCTTGACAAGAGGGGCGATGTAGTGATACCTTGATCCGTGCAGAGAATATTTTCGGAATAAAATGACGGATAGAAAATATCGGGTTTACATGATATAAGGAGAGGGACTTCGACAGGAAGGGACAAAGAAAACAATGAAAACCCAGGGAGAGAATTTATCGCAGCGGACGGCTGACACACTGCGGCAGATGATATTAGAGAAGGAAATATACACATTCGGGGAAAAGCTCCCCAATGAAAATGAGTTGTCTGAGAAGCTTGGTATCAGCCGGACGACACTGAGGGAAGCAATACGGACGCTGGTATCCGAGGGGATTCTGGTAGTGCAGCGGGGAAAGGGAACCTTTGTGGCAGAGCAGGCAGACCGGTTGGCGGACAGCAGGATCAGCATGAAGAGCTTCTCTGATATGCAGGTGACACTCCGGGATCTCTATGAAACGAGAATGATCTTTGAACCGGAGGCAGCAGCATTGGCGTGCCGCAGGGCTACGGATGAGGAAATTGCGCATATTCTTGAGCTGGGGCAGGAATGTCAGAGACATCTGGAGGAAAATCCCACCGGAAAGGAACGGATCGAGTCGGAGAGTGCCTTCCATGGGGCGATACTGAAGGCATCTCACAACGAGTTTATCAGTCGTTTTATGCCAATGCTCACGGAGACCATTGAAAAGACCTTTGCGCTGGATTTTAATCTGGATGTGATCGCGGAGGATGCTTATAAGGATCATATTCTTATTATGAATTTTCTGGAGAAACGGGATGCCGAAGGCATCAAAAGTGCTGTGACCATACATCTTCATCATGCATTTCTGACGGAACAGTTAAACTGGCAGTAAATAACAGACCTCTTTACTGATTTTTTGGTAAAGAGGTTTTTATTTTCAGAAAAATTTCAATAAATTTCTAAGAACATATTGACAAGAGGAAAAAATAGTTTTAAAATCAATGTCATACAAGTTGAACGAGTTGTATGACAAGTTTATCAAAACAATTTATTTAGGAGGAAATGTAAAATGGCAGAAGCAAGAATTTTTTATCAGGACGACTGTAATTTAGATCTTTTGAGCGGAAAGAAGATCGCTATCATTGGCTACGGCAGCCAGGGACATGCTCACGCATTGAACTTAAAGGAGTCAGGATGCGATGTTATCGTCGGTCTGTATGAGGGTTCTAAGTCCTGGGCTAAGGCTGAGAAGCAGGGATTTAAGGTATACACAACAGCAGAGGCTGCTAAGATGGCTGATATCATCATGATCCTCATCAACGATGAGAAGCAGGCTGATATGTACAAGAAAGACATCGAGCCAAACCTTGAGGCAGGAAACATGCTGATGTTCGCTCACGGCTTCAATATTCACTTTGGATGTATCGTACCACCTGCAGATGTAGATGTTACAATGATCGCACCAAAGGCACCGGGTCACACAGTACGTTCCGAGTATCAGGCTGGTAAGGGTACCCCTTGTCTTGTTGCTGTAGAGCAGGATGCTACCGGTAAGGCACTTGACCTTGCACTTGCATATGCACTTGGTATTGGTGGAGCAAGAGCCGGTGTTCTGGAGACTACATTCCGTACAGAGACAGAGACAGACCTCTTCGGTGAGCAGGCAGTACTTTGTGGTGGTGTTTGTGCATTAATGCAGGCAGGTTTCGAGACACTCTGCGAGGCTGGTTACGACCCAAGAAATGCATATTTCGAGTGTATCCACGAGATGAAGCTGATCGTAGATCTGATCTACCAGTCAGGTTTCGAGGGAATGAGATATTCTATCTCCAATACTGCTGAGTATGGTGATTACATTACAGGTCCTAAGATCGTCACAGAGGATACCAAGAAGGCTATGAAGAAGGTTCTTTCTGATATTCAGGATGGTTCCTTCGCAAAAGAGTTCCTGCTTGATATGTCTGATGCAGGTCGTCAGGTTCACTTCAAGGCGATGAGAAAGCTTCATGCTGAGCATCCTTCAGAGAAGGTTGGTAAAGAGATCCGTAAGCTGTATAGCTGGAACAACGAGAGCGATAAGCTGATCAACAACTAATCAGATTGCTTTTGATACATAGTACATCATATTACGGCGGAGAAAGAGCCATTTACAGCTTTTTCTCCGCTGTTTTTGTGTTTATTAAATCTTTTGTTTTCAGTGATTGACGGAAATAGACTATCTGTTATAATAAATACAATAGCTTTTTAATGTCAGATAATGTCTGTCTGGGAGAAGTTATCAGAGAAAGGGTGGAGTGAAATCAGAGGATCAGGTTATAATAAGATGTAAGGATTACAATCGTTACATAAGGAAGCATAGAAGGAGAGACAATATGGGAGCATTGATCGGTGGAATTATTTTACTTGTCGTAATCGTAGTAGCAGTTGTCGTAGGGGCTGTATCAGCCATTGTAGCGGCAGCAAAGGATACATTAAAGGATGAATGATCAATAGATTTTGAAGGAGGAAGATATGGTTCAGGTTGGAGATGTTTCTATTGGAAGTGGGAAACCGAAGATTTGTGCATCGATCACAGAAACGGACCGGAAATCTATTATTGCAGCGGCAGATATTTTGCTGCAAAAAAGAGTTGACATTATAGAATGGCGCATTGATTATTATAGAGAAGCGGGACATTGGGATATGGTTCTGGAGACATTGCAGCGGTTGAAAATGTCGTTATATGGCAGACCGCTTTTGGTGACCTTCCGTACCAAGGAGGAGGGAGGAAGTCAGGAGATAGAGACGGCTGCCTACCGGGAGCTGCTGGATCACATTGCTCAGAGTGGTCTGGTGGATATGATCGATGTGGAGATATTTAAGGATTTTACCTATGAGGAGCTTGCGGGCGACAGAACGCCGGAGGTGAAGGAACGCTTTGAAAATTTAAAGCAGTGGATTGAATCACTCCGTCAGAGAGTAGTCGTTGTGGGGTCTTATCATAACTTCGACAGGACGCCGGAGGATGCAGAGTTAAAAGACAGACTGCAGATTATAGATGAGAGCGGTGTGGATATTCCGAAGATGGCAGTGATGCCGGCGAACCGTTTGGATGTTATGAGATTGATGATGTTTACCCTGCAGATGGCAGAGCAGATGGATAAGCCGCTGATCACCATGTCTATGAGCCGGATTGGCAGTATCAGCCGGATCTCCGGGGAGGCATTTGGCTCTGCAGTGACCTTTGGCAGCATTGGCCAGGAAAGTGCTCCGGGGCAGCTTCCGGTCAACAAGCTGGAGGAAATGCTGGATATGATCCATCAGAATTATCAGTAAACTTTGGTGAAGGCATCAGGAGAAAATGACAGACAATACAGGAGGAATACGGTGTACCAGTTAGAGGAACATATATTTTTGATCGGCTTTATGGGAGTCGGCAAGAGCACCATTGCCCGGATACTCAGCAAAATGCTCGGAGTAAGGGAGTATGATACCGATCGGATGATCGTCGCCAGAGAGGGAAGAGAGATATCTAAGATATTTGAAGAAGACGGAGAACTGGCGTTTCGAAAAATGGAGACCGATCTGCTGGAGGATCTGAAGGGCTACAAGCCTTCGATCATTGCATGCGGCGGGGGTGTTGCTATGCGCACGGAAAATGTAGAAAGCATGAAACGACAGGGAAAAATCCTTTTGCTGACGGCATCTCCGGAGACAATATATGCACATGTGAAGGACAGCACGAACCGTCCGCTGCTAAAGGGCAGGATGAGTGTTGAGGGGATTGCAGAGCTGATGGCAAAGCGGGAGCCGAAGTATATGGCGGCAGCCGACATTTGTATGCTCACAGATGGGATGACGCCGAGGATGGTGGCAGAGAAGATCGTAGAGATCTTAGAAAACAGTACTCCGGTCAGTTTAGAGACACAGAAATGATCATTGGATTTTTGACAGGATTGAAACGAAAAGAATGGTTCAAATAATAAAAAATCTGTCATCGCGGAAAAACACTTGAAAAATACAGGAGTTTCCTGTAAAATATTTATAGGATTGTGCGGTTTTTGACCGCCACTACATGAAGGAGGATTTTAAGATGGTATCAGCAGGTGATTTTAGAAATGGACTTACGATCGAAGTGGAAGGAAATGTCTTCCAGGTTATCGAGTTCCAGCATGTAAAGCCGGGAAAAGGTGCAGCCTTTGTCCGTACAAAGCTTAAAAATATCAAGAGTGGCGGTGTGGTAGAGCGTACATTCCGTCCGACAGAGAAGTGTCCTCAGGCGCACATTGATCGTTCTGAGATGCAGTATCTGTACAGTGATGATATGTTCCACTTTATGAATACAGAGACATATGATCAGATTGATATGACCGCAGATCAGGTAGGAGATGCTTTGAAGTTTGTAAAGGAGAACGAGATGGTTCAGATGCTTTCTCATAACGGAGAAGTATTCGCAATTGAGCCACCAAACTTCGTAGAGCTTGAGATTACAGAGACAGAGCCTGGTTTCAAGGGTGATACAGCGACAGGTGCCAGCAAGCCGGCTACTGTTGAGACAGGTGCCGTAGTACAGGTTCCACTGTTTGTTGAGACAGGTGACAGAATCAGTATTGACACCCGTACCGGTGAGTATATGAAGAGAGTTTAAATTTCATAACGTAAATAAAAGGGCGTGGTTCCGAGGAAACCCAGTGTTTCCAAGGGATCACGCCCTTTGTGCATGTTGCTGTAAAGGCGGGATATTTTATACATACCCTGCCGGTGCCGGTGTGGCAGTTATTTGTCAGTAACGCAAACTTCTCACAGGAACCAGATAGATTCTGCTGTATGCTGTATGAATAAGCATTTGAATATGGAATAAAAATGCTTTTAAGAATTTTTCTCACGTAACCTTGTTGCATCTTTGGCTTTGGCGTGCTATGATAAATCAGAAGTTAGAAGTAACTAACACAAGATACAAACGGCTAACCATACCAGACATATTTATTTTTATTATGGGTATCATAGTAGGAGGCTGGAGAAAGGAAGGTTAATCAAAGATGGCTAAGGTTAAGATCATTTATTGGAGTGGAACAGGGAATACAGCGGCTATGGCTGCAGCAATCGCAGACGGAGTAAAGGAAGCTGGTGCAGAGGCAGAGCTGATCACGGCTGAGACAGCCGGTGCGGCAGATGTACAGGATGCAAAGGCGATTGCGCTGGGTTGTCCGTCAATGGGAGCAGAGCAGCTTGAGGAAACAATCATGGAGCCTTTGATGGAGGAGCTTGATGGAGCAATTTCCGGCAAGACAGTTGTTTTATTTGGCTCTTACGGATGGGGAAGCGGTGATTGGATGCGCGACTGGGAGGACAGAGTATCCTCTGATGGTGCTTCTGTGTGGAATGGAGAAGGAATCATTGCCAACAACGCTCCGGATGATGACGTTTTAGATTCCTGCAAGTCTGCAGGACGCGATCTTGCGGGGCTGGCGTAGTGAGAGCAGTCTGCGATGTGGAACGCAAAAGCAAAGATAGAGTTTTTGCCAAAGTATCAAACAAGCATAATGAGCCCATAGGGCTATAATAATAACAATTTGCCATTTTAGAATCAAAAAAGAGGACTTCGTGCAGGGAGTCTTCTTTTTTATTAGCGCATCTTTTTTGGAAAGAGACTTGCTTTTTTGAGCGAAAGAGAGGATAATAGAAAAGTCTGGGTTTTATGAAATTTATGTAAAATCTGAAAAGTGTAATAAATAATGAGGTGAAAGGAATGGATTTTAAAGTAACCATACATCGATTGCTGCTCCGTGAGGAAAAGCTGGAGCTTGCAGTCAGTGCATCTGGCCCTTGGGATGAGAAGGTGCGTGATCCGAAGATGACCATTATTTTTAATAATGGCGATCAGACGAGACGTCTGCCCATTGTGGTTCGTTTTTACCAAAGTGAAAAGGATGGAAGCTTTTATTTGATGGCTTCGTATAGTTATATGCTCAATTACCTGTTCTACAAGCAGCCTAAGAACAAGCATATTGAATTTTCTCTGGAGTTAAGTTACGGTCACACCGTATTAGAAAGTGTACCGTTTACCGTAGATCCGGAGGATGAGAAAGCCCTGGAGCTTCTGGTGCGGGAGACAGCCGTTGGTGTGGAGGAGTCGGAGCAGGAGCGACAGACATATATTGAGTATGAAATGGGATTTTCCGAGGATTCCCGCCGTGTCATTCTGGATGCCAAGCCGGGACAGGAAAAGATATTCCAGCCGCATAAGGGCAGACAGATCTTTAATGCAGTGATTATGTGGCTGTGGCATTTTGTGCTGTTTTGTTTTTCGGTGGTATTGATTCCGGTATTTTTTATTGATGCGCTGCTGGCGGCGACCGGCTGTCAGAACAAAAATGCAAAGATACCGGAGAATGGTATTATTTATCTGTTAAAGCATGTCCGGGCAAAGATGGATACCTTTAGCCGGATCCGCATTGGTATTCTTGCAACAAAGATGTGGATGATGGATGTGGTCAATACCATTGCAAGACTTACCCCGATCAAGAAGAACCGGGTGGTATTTTTGTCAAACCGCCGTGATGACCTTACAGGCAATTTTGAGTTTGTAAATCATTATCTGGACAGCGTGCCGGAGCTTGACCGCCGTTATGTGCTGGACAGTCATGAAGTCAAGCAGATGCGGATCAGCAGTCTGATCCGGATGGCATGGTATTTTGGCAATGCCAAAGTGATCCTGGTGGATGATTATTGTGAGCTTTTCTTCCGGATGCCGAGGAGAAAGGATACCTATCTGATTCAGCTGTGGCATGCCTGTGGAGCTTTCAAGACCTTCGGCTGCAGCCGTATGGGACGGCCGGGAGGTCAGACCCAGAAGAGTCCAAACCATCGTAATTACGATTACGCATTGGTCAGCTCGAAAAATATTGCGAAGTTTTATGCAGAAGGTTTTGGTATTTCGGAGGACAAGGTGGCAGCAACCGGTATCCCAAGAACAGATGTGTTCTTTGATCAGGCATATAAAGAGAAGGTCACCAATGAGTTTTATGAGAAATATCCGAAGCTTAAGGAGAAAAAGATCCTGCTGTTTGCACCGACCTTCCGGGGCAACGGTAAACTGAGCGGTTATTATCCGGTAGATCGTCTGGATGTGAACAAGCTTTATGAGGACCTGGGAAAAGAATATGCAATCATTGTCAAGCATCATCCGTTTGTCAACAACCGCAGTCATATCCGTAAGAAATATAAGGATTATATTATTGATCTGTCAGCAAACTCTGAGTTAAATGATCTTCTGTTTGTGACAGATGTGCTGATCACGGATTATTCCTCAGTTGTGTTTGAGGCATCCCTGCTGGATATTCCAATGGTAATGTATGCCTATGATCTGGAGCGTTACATTTCTTCCAGAGGCTTCTACTATGAGTATGAGGATATGGCACCGGGTAAGATCGTCCGGACATACAGTGATCTGGTATCCTGTATCGAGACACAGGACTTTGAAAATGACAAGCTTCAGGAGTTCAAAAAGAGATTTTTTGATGATCTTGATGGAAAATCTACGGTGCGTGCCGGCGAGCTGATCGTAGAATGTACAAAAAAATAAGCTGAATGAAATAAGCCAATAAAAAAGACATTTCTTTTGATTTTTGTATTATCAAAAGGAATGTCTTTTTTAGGGTATAGGAAAATGCTCGTAGCGTAGAGGGAAGCCAACGAGAATTGCGAAGCAATTCTTGGAGGGCAAAACGCTGGTTTTGCCCTTTTTTAGGGTATAGGAAATGCTTGTAACATAGAGTGAAGCATAAATGTCCATAATATGTTTTATGACCGAAAGCGGAGAGTTATTTCTTTTCAGCGGCAATTTTTCGGTAGATCTCATCAATCCTGGCGGGGTCCAGTTTTGTATCAAGGAAGAACTCCACCGCATACAGGGCTTGAGCTACCAGCATTTCCAATCCGGTAACGGCTGTGATCCCAAGGGATTTTGCCTGTGCCGTCAGTTTTGTCTCCAATGGATTATAAATGATATCCAGAACGGCATGACATTTTGTGAATGGTGTCAGATCCAGAGGGGAAGCGTCCATATTCGGATACATCCCGACGGGAGTGGTGTTGACGATTACATCCGCATCCGTATGGTGAGCCATACATTCCTCGTAAGTGATGGTGTCCGGAGTATCCCGGCGGGAAACAAGTCTGATCTCGGCGGCATCCAGATGCTTCAATACGGCGATAATGGCTTTGGCAGCACCTCCGTTACCAAGGACAAGGCATTTACAGCCTTTGATCCGGATGTTGTGTTTTTCGATCATATAAAGAAAACCGGAAAAGTCTGTATTATGTCCCTCCAGACGACCATTCTTGTTCACGATCGTATTTACGGCACCGATGGAGGCAGCATTGTCATCCAGGCTGTCCAGATAAGGGATCACATCCTTCTTATAAGGGATCGTCACATTGATCGCTTTAAAATCGTGCTTTTTCATAAAATCATCGAAATCCTCCCGGCTCACGGGACAGAGATCGTATGTGTAATCTGCAAGCCGTTCATGAATTTCCTTTGAATAGCTGTGTCCAAGTTTTTCTCCAAGTAATCCGTATTCCATAATTATCCTCCATACATAAAATGACAAATCTCATTTGTCATTATACGTTATTTCATTTTGAAAAACCAGTATGAAATGTGGTACAATGTACGAAGCTTGAGTAATATACAAAAGGAGATAACATATGAGATATCCGGATAGTTTACCTGCAGGTGGCACCATCGGCTGTATTGCTCCGTCCTTTGGCTGCAATATCGAGCCTTACCGGAGTGCCTTTGATAATGCATTAAAGACATGGCAGCAGATGGGATACCATACTGTGCTGGGACCAAACTGTTACGAGGGGAGTGGAATCGGTATCAGCAATACTCCGGAGAAATGCGGGGCAGAGGTGAATCATTTCTTTGCGGAGGAAAACTGTGACATTATTCTATCCTGTGGCGGCGGAGAATTGATGTGTGAGGTGGTTTCCCACATTGATTTTGAGCGGATCGCCAGAGCAAAAGCAAAATGGTATATGGGATTTTCGGATAATACCAATCTGACCTTCCTGCTGCCGACATTGTGTGATACCGCTGCAATTTACGGGCCATGTGCTCCGGCATTTGGAATGAGAGAATGGCATCCGGCGCTGAAGGATGCGTGGGGGCTGCTTTCCGGCAGGATAACGGAAGTGCATGGGTATCCCCTCTGGGAGAGGGAGTCCCTAAAGGATGAGGAGCATCCGCTGGAGCCGTACAATGTGACAGAAGAAAAGAAGCTGGTGATCTACGATGAAACCGGCAGGCGTATAGATGGGGAAAAAATGTCGTTCCGGGGACGTCTGATCGGCGGTTGTCTTGACTGCCTGGATACATTGGTGGGAACAAGATTTGACCGTGTTGCCGCATTTAATGAGCGGTATCAGGAGGATGGCATCATCTGGTTTATGGAGTCCTGTGACTTAAATCCGATGGGGATCCGAAGAGCTCTCTGGCAGTTAAAGGAAGCAGGATGGTTCCGGCATGTGAAGGGCTTCCTGATCGGCAGACCATTATGCTTTGGAGAAGAGTTTTTGGGACTGGATCAGTATGAAGCGGTATATGGAGTGCTGGGAGAGTACCATGTGCCGGTAGTCATGGATGTGGATCTTGGCCATCTGCCGCCATCTATGCCTGTGATCAGTGGCGGAATGGCTGAGGTGAGTCTGGACCCATCTGGGAACGGAACCGAGATCGGGATCAAATATTTATAAATATTTAATAGAATATATCTGTGTTGTATATTGACGCAGAATGATAAGAGGAATATACTTCAAAATTGAATAGTTCAATTTTGAAGTATATTTGTTTTTGGAGGAATCAAATGAAGGATTATTTATGTGAAGCAGAGGATTTTCAACGTTATTTTGAGAAAGCCAGTGAGCAGGTCTGCCGGAAATACGGAATTACCGTGATCGGTTTGCAGATCCTGACGTTTCTTGGAGATAATCCGGAGCGGAATACAGCGAAGGATATCTGCCGCTGCCGTTTTATCAAAAACAGCATAGCATCGATGACCATTGATAAACTGGTGAACCGGGGATATATCATCCGGGAAAGTGATGCGAAAGACCGACGGATTCAACGATTGAAACTTACCGGGGAGGCGGATCCTATCGTCAAAGACGGAAGAAAAATGCGGGAACAGTTTACAGAGCTGATCTTTGAGGATTTCAGCCGGGAGGAAATTGATCTGTTTTTGTCGATGATCGACAGGATCTGTGATTCTGTGAGGAGAAGAGTAGACAGCTACAATGACAACAAAAAAGAAGGAAAAGGAGAATAGTCATGCCCAAATTTAGTGTAAAAAGACCATATGTGATCCTGGTGGCGGTTGTGATGGTGCTGGTGCTTGGTGGTGTCAGCTTCAGTAAAATGACCACAGACCTGCTGCCGAATATGAATATGCCATATATGATGGTGATCACTACATATCCGGGAGCATCACCGGAAAAGGTGGAGACGGAGCTTACAGATGTCATTGAAAATGGTGTAGGAACCGTAAACGGTGTTAAGGAAGTTACCAGCACATCAAGCGAAAACTACAGTATGGTAGTATTGGAGTTTGAAGATGACACGAATATGGACAGTGCTATGGTTAAGGTGACATCGGCAGTCAATCAGCTTGATCTGCCGGACAATGTGGATAATCCTATGGTTATGGAGCTTTCGGCTGATATGATGTCTACCATGATGGTCAGTGTGGATTATAAGGGCAAAAAGGGATATGAGCTGACACAATATGTGCAGGACAATATCATTCCGGAGCTGGAACGTCAGGATGGCGTTGCAAGTGTCCAGGCATCCGGCCTGGTAGAGAAGTCCGTAGAGGTAAAGCTCAACCAGGACAAGATTGACGACATCAATGGAAAGATTCTGGAAAAGACCGACAGCTCCCTCAAGGATGCAAGAAAAAAGATCGACGATGCCCAGAAGAAGCTGGATGATGGCAAGAAAAAGCTGGAGGAGCAGAAGGAAAGCTTAAGTGAACAGCAGACGGATAAGAGCAATGAGCTGGCCAAATTCAGTAAAATGATGGATCAGGCAATGGCGAACAAGGAGGCATATTCTTCTCAGGTAACCAGTCTCAAAGCGAGCCAGACTGCATTAAATGCAGAGCTTGCCGCTTATAAGAAAAATAAGATCGAGGCATCCTACGATCAGATCAATGCTTCCTTTGCGGCAGCCAGAAAGTCTCTGGAGTCCGGGGACGGCTACAAGGCAATCTACGATCAGGTATATCAGCAGGTTCTGATCGCGGCAGTGCAGAATGCCATGGATCAGAGCGGTACGAAAACTACCGTTACAGCAGACAACGTGAATCATTTGCTGAGTCAGATGGGGAACGCTGCGGATGAGATCAAAAAAGCGGCTGCCCAGACCGCAGAGACAACCACAAAGCAGCAGGCAGAGAAGCAGCTGGAGAGCATTCCGGCAGATGTGAAGGATGCCCTTGATCATCCGGATAAATTAACGGCAATGCAGGATATGATGAAACAGCAGGGTCAGGCAGATGCGGCAAAGAATCTGACCAAGAAGAATCTGCAGACCATGTATGACATCGTCAATACAAGGATTCCACAGATCAACACAGAGCTTGCCAATCTGAAGATCAAGATCAAGACTGCCGAGGCGGTTTTGGCACAGGTGGAGAAATCCATCAAGAAGGCGGAAGGCAAATATGAGCAGGTCGAGGCAGGAAAGATTACGGCAGCAGCGGCATTTGGCGCGGCTAATGCCCAGATTGCCTCTGCAGAGACTACACTGGATAACAGCAGCAAGGAGTTAGAGAAGGCGAGAAAGTCTTATGAGAAGTCAAGAAAAGAAGCGTTAAAGAAGGCAAATCTGGATCAGCTTCTGACGCAGGATCAGTTATCCAATATCCTGACAGCAGAGAACTTCTCTATGCCGGCCGGTTATATCAGCGAGGATGGAACACAGTATCTGATCAAGGTTGGTGACGAGTATAATAATATCAAGGAGCTGAAAAATACACTTCTGACCAATATGAAAGACATTGGGGATATCCGCCTTTGTGATGTGGCAGATGTCACGGTGATCGACAATTCGGAGGATAATTACGCCAAGGTCAACGGAAATGATGCAGTCATCTTAAGTATTTCCAAGTCAAGTACGGCGGGAACCTCGGATGTATCCAAACGGTGTGGGCAGAAGATTAAGGAACTGCAGAAGGAAGATAAAAATCTTCGTATTGTCAATTTGTTGGATCAGGGGGATTACATTAAGATCATTATCAAGTCTGTATTGTCCAATCTGATATTTGGAGCACTCCTTGCCGTACTGGTATTGATGCTGTTCCTGAAAGATGTACGTCCTACCGTGGTTGTTGCGTTCAGCATTCCGCTTAGCGTATTGTTTGCGATCGTGCTGATGTATTTTACAAACATTACCATGAATATTATTTCCTTATCCGGTCTGGCATTGGGAGTGGGCATGCTGGTAGATAACTCCATTGTCGTTATCGAAAATATATACCGGCTCCGCAATAAGGGAGTGCCGGCGGCAAGAGCGGCAGTCAT
This sequence comes from Jutongia huaianensis, assembly GCF_014384985.1. Classification (GTDB taxonomy): domain Bacteria; phylum Bacillota; class Clostridia; order Lachnospirales; family Lachnospiraceae; genus Jutongia; species Jutongia huaianensis. The sequence goes on along the minus strand of NZ_JACRSX010000001.1, from coordinate 245,953 downwards.
GGGAGCCAATCAGGTGGCGGGAGCGATTTTCTCCTCTACACTGACCACGATCTGTGTATTCCTTCCGATCATCTTTACGGACGGACTGACCAGATCCATTATGCAGGATATGTGTCTGACGATCGCATACAGTCTTTCCGCCAGCCTGGTGGTTGCGCTGACGGTTGTGCCAAGTATGAGTGCGACAGTTCTCAAAAAGGAAAATACAAAGAAGCATCGTTTCTTTGATGCCGTATTAAATGCCTATGAAAAGGCGGCACGTTTTTCTTTGTCCCATAAGGCAGTAGTACTGGTGGGATCTCTGGTACTCCTGATATTCTGTGTGATCCAGGTATTCCGTATGGGCATCGTTATGATGCCGGATATGGCAAGCGAGCAGATGTCTATCTCGGCAACGATGCCAAAGGAGAATTCTACAAAAGAGGATCACGAGACAGCAGATCAGATTCTGGATCTTGTCAGCAAAACGAAAGGGGTAGACACAGTGGGTGGTGTTATGACATCCGGAACATCGATGATGTCAACGGACGACAAGTCCTACACCTTTGAGGTTCTTCTGGATAAGAAATATGCACGTAAGAATAAGCAGATTGCGGCAGAATTAGAGAATAAGCTGAAAAAGCTTACGCTGGATGACTACACGGTATCGGCATCTAATATGGATATGTCCAGTATGCTGGGATCCGGTCTGAATATTGAAATATCCGGTAAGGACAATGACAAACTGATCAAGATCAGTGAAGATATTATGAAGATCGTTGGTCAGCAGAAGGGCTTTAAGGATATTACCAATGAGCAGGAAGAAGGAGATACCGAATATGTCGTCACGGTAGATAAGGACGAGGCGATGAAATGCGGACTCACGGTGGCTCAGGTTTATCAGGAGCTGGCATCTGCACTCACCACAGAGAAGGACTCCACGAAGATTACCGTAGAGGATCAGCAGTACAATGTAAAGATCGTGGATGAGCGTGATGAGCTGGACACCCAAAATCTGTCCGATTACGAGTTTGAAACAACCAAGATGAATGACAAGGGCAAGGAAGTTACAAAGACATACAAGCTCAGCAAGTTTGCGAAGATCACAAAGGGAAAGAGTGTAGAGAGTCTTTCCAGAAGAAATCTGGTAAATTATGTATCTGTGAAAGCGGATGTCGAGGATGGATATAATGTGGCGCTGCTTAGCCGTAAGCTGCAGAAGGAGATTGACAAATACGATCTTCCGTCAGGCTATACCATTGATATGGGTGGCGAGACGGAGAACACCAATGAGATGGTCAAGAATATGCTTTTGATGATTGCGCTTGCCATTGTATTTATTTACCTGATCATGGTAGCGCAGTTCCAGAGTCTGTTGTCACCGTTTATTGTTATCTTTACGATTCCGCTGGCATTTACTGGTGGTCTGATCGCTTTGCTGATATCCGGACAGGAGCTTTCCATGATGGCACTTATGGGCTTCCTGGTACTTTCCGGCGTCGTGGTAAACAACGGTATCGTATTTGTGGATTATGTCAATCAGCTTCGTCTTGACGGAGTGGAAAAGAGAGAGGCTCTGATCGAGACAGGCGTTACCCGTATGCGTCCTATTTTAATGACGGCATTGACGACCATTCTTGCAATGAGTACAATGGTATTTAGTCACGATACCGGTTCGGATATGAGCCGTGGTATGGCGATCGTTACCATAGGTGGTCTTGCTTATGCAACATTGATGACGTTGTTTGTAGTACCTGCATTGTATGATATCTTCTATCGTAAGAAGGAAATGAAGCGGGTAGATCTTGGAGATGAGGCAACCTTGCGTGACAGTGACGAGTAAAACGGAATGAAACGGGGGAGATTATGTCAGAGTATCAGATGACGATGCCTCAGGAGGTTGTCAGGATCATAAATAAATTAGAGCAGCATGGCTATGAAGCGTATGCCGTCGGAGGCTGTGTGCGGGATGCCATGCTGGGCAGAGAGCCGGAGGACTGGGATATTACCACGTCCGCCAAACCGCTGGAAGTAAAAGGGCTGTTCCGCAAAACCATTGATACGGGGCTGCAGCATGGCACCATCACCGTTATGGTAAACGGAGAGGGCTATGAGGTAACCACTTACCGGATCGACGGGGAGTACGAGGATGGACGCCATCCGAAGGAGGTGGCGTTTACTACCAGTCTCCGGATGGATCTGGAGCGCAGGGATTTTACCATCAATGCCATGGCATACAATGACCGTTCCGGTCTGGTGGATGAGTTTGACGGTGTCGGGGATCTGAAACGTGGTGTGATCCGCTGTGTGGGAGATGCCGGTCAGCGTTTTGACGAGGATGCCCTTCGGATGCTCCGGGCGGTACGTTTTTCCGGACAACTGGGATTTACGATCGAGGATGCGACGTTGCAGGCGATGGAGCAGAGAATACAAAATCTGCAAAAGATCAGTGCGGAGCGGATCCGTGTTGAAATGACGAAACTTTTAATTTCTCCGAATCCGGGAAGATTCCGGGTGGCGTATACATCGGGAATGACAGGGGTATTTTTGCCGGAGTTTGATCGTATGATGACATGTGATCAAAAGAATCATCATCATTGTTATACAGTGGGAGAGCACTGTATGCACAGCGTGGAAGTGATGCAGAAGTTTATGGCAGGAATGCTTCCGGAGCCGTTGTCTCCTTATGCCGCAGAGCGGATCTCACAGATCTGTGGCAGTCTCAGCAAAAAACAGTATACGATGCTTGTGCTCGCCATGCTTCTTCATGATGTGGCAAAGCCGGAGGTGATGACGGTGGATGAGCAGGGAGAGGGTCATTTCTTTGGCCACCCGGAACAGAGTGCAAAAACTGCCGGCAAGGTTCTGAAACGTCTGACCTACGATAATGAAACCATAGACACGGTGGTGCGCCTGATCCGTTATCACGATTACCGGATGGAAACCACGATGAAGTCTGTACGCAGGGCTGCATCGAAGATTGGCAGAGATATCATGTGGATGGAGTTTGTGGTGCAGTATGCAGATGTGCTGTCCCAGAGTCCGCAGACAATCCCGGAGAAGTTAGAAAAGCTGGATCAATGTATGGAGAAGTATCAGGAGATCGAAGCTAAAAGCCAGCCTCTTTCGGTGAAGGATCTGGCGGTCAACGGCAGGGATCTGATCCGGGCGGGAATTGCACCGGGACCGGGACTTGGGCAGAAGCTCTCGCAGCTTTTGGATCTGGTACTGGAGGAGCCGGAGCTAAATACAAGGGAACAGCTTTTGGAAAAAATCAAAGAGTAAAATACAAGGGAAGAGGCTGCCGCATGAATTTCTAATGCGGCAGCCTCTTCAGGTATAGGAAAATGTCCGTAACGTGCTCTTTGATTGACAAAACAGGAATCTTCCTATAATATTGAGACATGGAGTATCGTGTAGAGGTTTGTTTAAACATTAAAGTCAGGAGGATAAGGTATGAAGAAAAAGAGAGTGGCGGGGCGGATACGGTATAAATCCGCCGCAAAAAAATTAAAAAAGGCAGTGGCAGTACTGATGGCGGCACTGATGATGGGATCTGCAGTGGATTATACTGCATTTCCGGCTGTCTGTGCAGCGGAAGATGTCACCGGTGAGCAGGTGGCAGAGCTTACCCAGGATGGAAAGACTACAGTATATAGCTCTTTTATGGAGGCTTATCAGGCGATCACTACCAGTGACAAGGCTACCATTAAGCTGCTGCAGGATTCCCGGATATCTAAAATTACAGGAAGTAAGTATATTACATACATAACGGATAAAGAACATACTATTGTGCTGGATTTAAATGGACATACATTAAGCACAGAGGAAGTGTCTGGCTGGGACTCCAAAGAATCCACTTATGTACTGGATATAGACACATCCTCAAACTGGACCATATGTTCCGGAGTGCCGGGAGGAAAAATTCAGGATAGCGGCAGCAAAGCGGCATTGTTGGAAAATTATGGAACTCTTGCAATCGGGGGAAATGTGGAGATAACTTCAAATAGTGAGTATACCGTATTTGCTCGTGGCGGCACTGGAAACCTCAGCATTGACGGGGCAGCCATCGACAAGGTGGGAGTAATGTATGGATCTTGTAAGATCACTTCAGGGAATATAGACAATGTCTTCTGGAGGGGAGGAAAAGCGGAAATTTCCGGAGGAAAGATTGATACGGTATCAGTTATTGGAGACTATGCAGGATGGAGTAAAGGCAGTAACTTACAACTTTGTGGTGGAACCATTGGCTTGTTAAAACAAAGGGAAGAATATACCAAAGCAATGAGTACATGGTTTGCCGCAGGAACTGCTATAAAAAGCATAAAAGGCGGCAGTCTCTATACCAGAGCATGGATCGATGCAATAGAAGCAGTGGAGGGATACCGCTGTGCAGAGAATATTGAAATGGTTCCATGTGGGAATCATGTCAATGAAAGTGGTTATTGTATGTATTGTGCCGCTGCTACCGAATGTGAACACATATATGGAGAAGATGGGATCTGTACCAACTGTGGAATGGTTGCCATAGCTACCATAAAGAAGGATAACCAACTGACCGGTTATATCACTTATGGGGAATTGTGTCAGGCAGTAGGTGAATTTACCCCGGATACCACTGCAACCATTAAAATCATGAAAGATGTTGATCTCAATCAGAGTCTCGCCTTCCGGGAGGGTAAGATAACCTTAGATTTAGGGGGACATAAGATAGAGACTGCCAGAGTTAACGCTGTTATTGTGTCGGATCATGCTGAGGTGACGATACAAAACGGAACCCTAAAGACCAGAGAAAATGATGTTGTCAGGGCAAAGGGGGGGAAATTAACATTAGAAAAGAGTACCACTGTATCTTCCAGCGATTATTATTATTATGCCGGATTAGCAATTGGTGGGGGCGAGGTTACCATTGATGGAGCAGAATTTGTAGATGGAGAAAGGTCTGTAAGTGTAACTGGTGGAAATCTTACAGTATTGGATGGAACATTTCATGGTCAGTTTCGAAAGTACTTTTATAATGGTGAGGAGAGTCCGGAAGTTTCCTTAAGGGGCGGCAGCTATAGCGATGTGCGGTCACTAAAAGGAAACCTTAGAAGTATGTTAGAAAATGGATATGGATTCCGTTCCGGAGAAGAGGGGACGGCATGGATTGTGGACAGTGACCTGTTAGATGGGGAAGGCACAGGGGAGGATACGGCAAAGATAGTATCAAATGTAACGGTAGAAAAGCTTCCGGTAACTATCACACAGCCGGAGTCATATGAGGATTATTGTGGAAATCCGGCCAGCTTATATGTAAATGTGGATGCAGCAGAGGAAGTTACTTATCAGTGGCATCGCATTACGGGAGAGGGTAATGCAGAAGAAATAAGTGATGCTACCTCCAATACCCTTCAGATTTCACCATTGGAGTTCCAGCCGGGAGTAGGGATTACGTTTTATTGCATGATTTACTGGCAGGGATATTCCATTAAGAGCGAAGAGGCAACAGTGACAGAAAAAGAGGGAATTGACCACCATATCAATAAGAATATTGAGAAATATTACACAGGAGAAGCCGTTACCCTGCAGGAGGATGAAATTTTCCTTTATCAAGAGTATGGAGATGAAAATGATACATTGGTTCCCGGAGAGGATTTTAAAATTGTGGAAGGAAGCTATGAGAATAATATAGATGTGACGACAGAGGATAAGATGGCAAGTGTTAAGGTAGAGGGGACAGGAAAGTACATTGGAACCGTTCAGGTCAGATTTTCCATATTACAGGCAGAGAATGAGTTTACCAGGGAGCTTACCTGTAAGGATTATGTATATGATGGAGTTGCTGTACCGAATCCTGAGGCAGCGGCAAAATTTGGTACAGTGAAATATCGTTATGCAGCTTCTGAGACAGGAGAATACACGGATGTAGTTCCAAAGAGTGCGGGGATCTACTATGTAAAAGCATATGTGACAGAGACAAATAATTATACCGGACTGGAAAGCCGGGAAGCTGCGAAATTTGTGGTTTTCAAGGCAAACCAGCCGGAGAATACGCCAAAGGATTCCATTACAACCCCTTATACGGTGAAGAAAGTGTCTCAGGTAGAACTTCCGGCTGACTGGCAGTGGGTGGAAGAAGATGCCTCAAAAGACCTTCCGGAAGCAGAAGCTGTGGAGGCGAAGGCGGATTATGCAGGACCGGATAAGGATCTTTACATAACGAAGCAGGTAACAATTACAATCACCCGGAGTGCCTGTGAGCATCCGGATACGAAAGTAAAAGGAGAAGAAGCATCTACCTGTACTACTGCCGGATACACCGGAGATACGTACTGTGAACAGTGTGGAAGAAAGATCAAAGAAGGGAAAGAAATTGCTCTTCTACCTCATATACTGGAAAAGATCGAGAAGAAAAATGCCACGACAGTGAAAGAAGGCAATATAGAATATTATCACTGCAGCGTATGTGATGGCTGTTTCTCTGACAGTGAAGGAACGAGTCCGATTACCAAAGAAAGTACGGTAATTCCGGTCATTAAAGTGACGCCAACTGTCACACCGTCTGTCACACCGACGGCAGGACCGAGTGCAAAGCCAACCACAGAGCCGGGGGTAGAGCCGACAGAGACACCGGGTGCAAAGCCGGGTGTGGTGCCGACCGCAGTGCCGAGTGCAGAACCGGGTGTGGAGCCGACAGCAGGACCAAGTGCAGAACCGGGAGCCGAGCCGACAGCAAAGCCGACGGCAGGACCGGGTGCAAAGCCGACAGCAGGACCGAGTGCGGAACCGGGAGCCGAGCCGACAGCAAAACCGACGGCAGAGCCGACAGAGACACCGGGAACCGAGCCGACAGCAAAGCCGACCGCAGGATCAACAGCAGAACCGGGTGGAAAGCCGACGGCAGGACCAAGTGAAGAAACGACAGCAAAACCGGGTGGAAAGCCGACGGCAGAACCAAGTGTGTCACCGGCAGCAGAGCCGACGGTGACACCAAGTGCGGCACCGACAGAGACACCGGCCGGGGAGCCTGCAATTCCAAAGCCGACAAAGAAGCCGGTGGTCAAGCCGGCCAAAAAGGGAAAAAAGCTTACTGGCAGTAAAGGCGCAATCTATAAGGTGACAAGCGATAAAACAGGTTCCCCGACCGTGGAGTATTCAGCAGCGGCGAAGGGAGCAAAGGGGACCATTACTATCCCGGCTCAGGTAACGATTAAAGGGGTAACATACAAAGTTACATCTGTGGGGGCATCCGCCTGCAGAAATCGTGCCGGGATTACGAAAGTGATCATAGGAAAAAATGTCAAAAAGATTGGAAACCGCGTATTTAGTGGATGCAAGAAGCTGAAGAAAGTGACCATTAAAACGACAAAGCTTACAGAGAGTACAGTAGGAAGAAACGCATTCTCGGGAATATCTTCCGGAGTAGTTGTGAAAGTACCTGAGAGTAAGGTGAAAGCATACCGTAAATTATTCAAGAAAAAGGGGATCAGCGACGGGGCAACGATTACAAAGTAATCATTTTCCGGGCAATAGAAAAGAATTACAAAATAAGAAAGGGGCTGTCACACGAATTGCGACAGTCCCTTTTAAAAAACTTGTGAAAAGCCCTGAAATGATGTAAAATGATAAAGATAGTGTTTTAATGAAAAAATGAAAAAGAAGATATATGGTAATGGAGGCAGGTCATGGACTTAAATGTGCAGTTTTATAAGATGTCAAAGCAGATGAAGACGCAGCTGTATCTGGATAATCTGACAACGATATTCAATCCGCAGGCGTTATTTTCGGATGGAACAGAATTTTACCGTTGTCCGTCCGAACCGGATCCTTATGACCGGGTGAGGCTGAGGCTCAGATGCGCCAGAGAGAATCTGGATGCTGTCATTCTGGTATTTAATGATGAGCGCATTGAGATGGAGAAGCTTTATAATGACCGCCTGTTTGACTACTACGAGACATTTGTACAGCTTGGCACGGAGCAGGTTTTCTATTACTTTGAGATTCACTGCGGGCAGATGGTATGCTATTATAACAATGTGGGGTTGTGCAATTCCGTAGAGGAGTACTACAATTTTACTATGACACCGGGTTTTCACACACCGGACTGGGCAAAGGGAGCCATATTTTATCAGATCTATGTGGATCGTTTTTATAATGGAGACCGCAGCAACGATGTAGAGGACAATGAGTATATTTATATCGGTGAAGGCACCAGCAAAGTGACAGACTGGAATAAATATCCCGCAGCAATGGGCGTCCGGGAGTTTTATGGAGGCGATATCGCCGGAGTGATGCAGAAGTTAGATTATCTGCAGGATCTGGGCGTAGAGGTTATTTATCTCAATCCGATTTTTGTATCTCCGTCGAACCATAAGTATGATATTCAGGATTATGACTATGTTGATCCTCATTTTGGCCGGATCGTCAAGGATGAGGGAGAGCTTTTACAGAAGGATGAGCAGGGAAACTGGAAGTCGGATCCCGATTATCCGAATAAAGCTGCATCCCGTTATATCTGCCGTGTAACGGATAAGGAAAATCTGGAAGCAAGTAACCGGCTTTTTGCCGAGTTTGTGGAAGAGGTTCATCGCAGGGGTATGAAGGTCATTCTGGATGGTGTGTTTAATCACTGTGGTTCCTTCAATAAATGGCTGGACAGAGAGTGTATTTATGAAAACGCAGAAGGCTATGAAAAAGGAGCATATGTGTCTGAGGACAGTCCTTACAATACTTTCTTTAAATTCCGGGAGCATCAGTGGCCGTATAATCCCCATTACGATGGCTGGTGGGGACATGATACGCTGCCAAAGCTGAACTATGAGGAATCCCCGGCGCTGTTCGATTATATTATGCATGTGGGGCGTAAATGGGTTTCTCCGCCGTATAATGTGGATGGATGGAGACTTGACGTGGCTGCCGATCTGGGACAGTCCGGAGAATATAATCATTACTTCTGGAAGGAGTTCCGCCGCAATGTCAAGGAGGCCAATCCAAACGCGCTGATCCTTGCGGAGCATTATGGAGATCCGACGGAGTGGCTCAAGGGTGATGAGTGGGATACGGTCATGAACTACGATGCCTTTATGGAGCCATTGACCTGGTTTCTGACAGGCGTGGAGAAGCACAGTGATGAGTATCGTCAGGATCAGCTTGGTAATCCGGATTCTTTCTTTGGATCTATGCGTCATTTTATGACACGTTTCCATACACAGTCCCTGCAGGTAGCGATGAATGAGCTGTCCAACCACGATCATTCCCGTTTCCTTACCAGAACGAACCGGAAGGTGGGAAGAACCGCATATCTGGGACCGGAGGCGGCTAACGAGGGTGTTGACAAGGCGATTATGCGGCTGGCGGTTATGATCCAGATGACATGGCCGGGAGCACCGACAATCTACTATGGAGATGAGGCAGGACTCTGTGGCTGGACCGATCCGGATAACCGTCGTGCATATCCATGGGGCAGAGAAGATCAGGATCTGATTGATTTCCATAAGGAGATCATTCGTGTTCATAAAGATTATCAGGCAATGAAGACAGGATCGATCATGTTTTTGCATGGTCAGTATCAGTTTATCAGCTACGGCAGATTTAATGAGCAGGACAAATTTGTGATCGCCATCAACAGCGGAGATCAGCCGGTATCTGTCGAACTGCCGGTGTGGCGCCTTGGTCTGACGGAGGCAACCCGTATGGCGCGTCTGATCAATACCAGTCCGGAGGGCTTTTCTCTGGAGACAGCGATGTATAGTGTGGAAAATGGAATTCTTCGCTTAAATTGTCCTCCGAAATATGGTGTAGTGATCAAGAACTTAACGTAAATAACGGAAGGATAAAATATGGGAAAGATACGGGATTGGATGCATGGCAAAGGAAGAGGCGTTGTGATCGCCGTTGTAATATTGCTTGCATTATGGATCATTGTGGATTTTTACCGGACGAATCATCCGAAGCCGGAGCAGAAGGAGCCGGCCAAGATATCAGAACCCTATGAGGGAAGCAGCTCATCTTCGGAAGGGGATGTGCGGACTCAGGGTGACGCAGAGGAGGATACGCAGGATGAGAAACAGGAGGATTCGCAGAAGTTAGGAGATTCCTCTGATGGACAGACTGTAACAGAGGAAACGGCAGGCAAAGCTTCGGATGAGGATACCTCGAAGGAGGATCCGGAGCTGGATACCACCGAGGAGGATACGAAAGACTCCGGTCTTACTACAACGGAGGAAGATACCGGGACTCCGGGGGAAGCTTCTCAGACAGAGAACGGTGATATTACCCTTGGTTTTGCCGGGGATATCAATCTGGATGAAACCTGGACAGTGATGAAGCATATGCGCCAGAAGGGCAAAGGCATTCAGGGCTGTATTGACCCGCGGCTGATCAGGAAGATGAGAAGCTGCGATTATATGGTGCTGAATAATGAGTTTTCCATCAGCAACCGTGGTAAGGCGATGAAGGGGAAGGCATATACCTTCCGGGCGCCCCGCAGGAATGTGAAGCTGTTACGGCAGCTGGGAGTTGATGCGGTATCTCTTGCCAACAATCATGTTTATGATTATGGGGAGAGGGCGTTTCTGGATACATTATCTGCTCTGGAAAACAATGGAATAAAATATACCGGCGGCGGGAAAGATATCAAAGAGGCCAAAAAGCCGGTCTATTTTCAGAGCAAAGGGAAAACCATTGCTGTGATCGCTGCCACAAGAGCAGAGAAGTATATTCTCACACCGGCAGCAGGGAAACATTCTCCGGGAGTCTTCCGGACTTACGATGATACGCAGTATGTCCGTGCAATACGCAAGGCAAAGAAAAAAGCAGATGTCGTTATTGCATTTGTGCATTGGGGTACTGAATACAGCACGAAGCTGGAATCAGCACAGACAAGCCAGGCGAAGGATTATATCAATGCCGGGGCGGACGTAGTGGTCGGTGCTCATACTCATTGTCTGCAGGGAGTGGGTTATTATAAAGGGAAGCCGATCTTTTACAGTCTGGGAAACTATTGGTTTAATGAAAAGACCTTATATACCACACTGCTTCTGCTGACGATCCGGAAGAATGGATCTGTTGAGGCGAGGATGCTGCCATGTCTGCAGTCAGGAAGGGAAACTCATCTTCTGACAGGAAAAAGCAAAGTGAGAAAATTTGTCAATTACGTCAATGGAATTTCAGTAAATGCGAAGATTGGAGCAAAAGGGGTCGTGCGTTCCCGGTAATATCCGTAAATGAAACTGACAGCGGTTGACAATAACTGCGAAATGAGTATAATTACAGACAGCCCATAGAATTAGTAGGAAATATGGACTCATCTATATTTTAAATACATATCTGTCCTTAAACCGGGACAGACACAGAAAGGCAGTGGTATTCACTATGAGCAAATTGATTTATTTAGATAATGCAGCAACAACATCGGTCAAACCGGAAGTGTTTGAGGCGATGAAACCATATTATCTGGAGAATTACAGCAATCCTTCCAGTGTGTACAGCTTTGCCGGAGAGGCCAAAAAAGCGATGGAAGATGCCAGAAAGGTGATTGCGGATTCTCTGGGGGCAGCAGCCACAGAGATTTATTTTACCGGTGGCGGCAGTGAGTCGGACAACTGGGTGCTGAAAGGCGTTGCCGAGGCATATCAGTCCAAAGGAAAACATATCATTACATCCAAGATCGAGCATCATGCGATCCTGCATACCTGCGAGTATCTGGAAAAGCACGGTTATGAGGTCACATATCTTGATGTGGATGAAAATGGTCTCGTAACACCGGAGGAGGTTGAGAAAGCAATCCGTCCCGATACGATCCTGATCAGTATTATGTTTGCAAATAATGAGATCGGTACGATCGAGCCGATCGCAGAGATTGGAAAGGTTGCCCATGAGCATGGGGTATTGTTCCACACAGATGCTGTTCAGGCATATGCACATGTACCGATTAACGTACAGGAGATGAACATCGACATGCTCAGCGCCAGTGGTCATAAGTTCCATGGACCAAAGGGTATCGGTTTCCTGTATATGAGCAATAAGGTAAAGATTGGTCCTCTGATCCACGGCGGCTCCCAGGAACGTTCCCGTCGTGCAGGTACTCACAATGTACCGGGTATCGTAGGGATGGCAAAGGCAGCCGAGCTTGCTCATGCCAATATGGACCAGACGATTGCAAAGGAAACGGCACTGAGAGATCACCTGATCGAGAGACTGGAAAAGGAGATTCCTTACTGCCGTCTCAATGGTGACCGCGTAAAACGACTGCCAAACAATGTAAACTTCTGTTTCCGTTTCATTGAGGGAGAGTCTCTTCTGATTCTTCTGGATCAGAATGGCATTTGTGCTTCCAGTGGTTCTGCCTGCACATCCGGTTCTTTGGATCCGTCTCATGTATTGCTGGCGATCGGTCTGCCGCACGAGATCGCGCATGGTTCTCTTCGTCTGACCCTCTCTGAGGATAATACGATGGAAGAGATGGATTTTGTAGCCGATCAGGCAAAGAAGATTGTGGAGAGATTGCGCAGTATGTCTCCTCTGTATGATGATTTTGTAAAGCAGCAGAAGGAGCAGTAATCAATATAAACCCTATAGATCAGACAAAAGAAAGGGAGATTATCAATGAATTATAGCGAAAAAGTAATGGATCATTTCAATAATCCGAGAAATGTAGGAGAGATTGAAAATGCAAGTGGTGTCGGTACCGTAGGAAATGCAAAGTGCGGTGATATCATGCGTATTTATCTGGATATTGATGAGGATACCAAGATCGTAAAGGACTGCAAGTTCAAGACATTCGGATGTGGTGCCGCAGTAGCAACCAGCAGTATGGCAACAGAGCTGGTAAAGGGCAAAACAATCTATGAGGCTCTTGAAGTAACCAATAAGGCTGTTATGGAAGCATTGGACGGACTTCCGCCGGTAAAGGTGCATTGTTCTCTGCTTGCGGAGGAAGCGATCCACGCTGCTCTTTGGGATTATGCGGAGAAGCATCATATTACGATTGAAGGACTGAAAAAGCCGAAGACTGATATTTCGGATGAGGACTAATGCGAAAACTACTTCTAAGACTGCACAATACGCAGTCAAGAAGTAATAAGATTTCGCATAGAAAAGCGCAGAAACAGCGCTTTTCACAGCGGAGGTTTTGGAGGAGTAGAGCTTCTAAAGCAGCAAGGCACTTCTAAAATTGTATAAAACGCAATTAAGAACCGGACGGTTGTTTGACTGTCCGGTTTTTCGAGAATACAGGAAATTACAGACAGGATGCCTGTGGTCTGGTCTGCAGGTTTGGGAAAGGCATGGTTATTGACATGGCAGGAAATAAGAACAAAACAGTAGTTGTGGGAATGTCCGGAGGAGTGGATTCTTCTGTGGCGGCATATCTGCTTAAGGAGCAGGGGTATCATGTGATTGGTGCTACGATGCAGATCTGGCAGCAGGAGGACCGGTGCAGCATTGAAAAGGAAGGCGGCTGCTGTGGCTGGAGTGCTGTGGAGGATGCCAGGAGAGTGGCGCATATGCTGGATATTCCATATTATGTAATGAATTTCCGGGATGAATTCCAGGAAAAGGTCATTGATTATTTTGTGGAAGAATATCGCCTGGGCAGAACGCCCAATCCCTGCATTGCCTGTAACCGGTATGTAAAATGGGAATCTCTTCTTCACCGGAGCATGGAGATTGGTGCAGATTATATTGCAACAGGCCATTACGCAAGGATCGTACAATGTCCGAACGGAAGATATGCGATAGCACCGTCTGTTACAGCACAGAAGGATCAAAGCTATGCACTTTATAATCTGACCCAGCACCAGCTTGCACATACCCTGATGCCGGTAGGCGATTATACCAAGCCTCAGGTGAGGGAGATTGCGGCGAAGATTGGATTAGAGGTGGCAAATAAACCGGACAGCCAGGAAATCTGTTTTGTGCCGGATCAGGATTATGCCGGTTTTATCGCGAGAGAGACAGGGGAGAAGGAGCTGCCCGGAAACTTTGTTGCAGCAGATGGCAGGGTTCTCGGACAGCATAAGGGAATCTCGCATTATACCGTGGGACAGCGTAAGGGATTAAATCTGGCGATGGGGCATCCTGTTTTTGTGACACAGATTCGTCCGGAGACGAGAGAAGTGGTGATCGGAGAGGCGGAGGATGTGTTTACGGACAGACTTACGGCAGACCATATCAATTATATGGCGGCAGATCGTTTTGAAGAGGGACAGGAGGTGACAGCTAAGATCCGATATTCCCATGCCGGAGCGAAATGTGTGATCGAACGCTGTCGGGATGATGAAGTCACGGTGCATTTTCTGGAACCAGTACGTGCGGTGACGCCGGGACAGGCAGTTGTATTTTATGAGGATGGTGTGGTGCTGGGAGGAGGCACCATCTGTTGATGCTATGGAAATGAAGCGACGGGGGCTGGCAGTAGTTAAACTGCCGGCAGGATTCGGTGTGCAGATCATGCTCCTTTGGCATGGAACTGTAACCGGGAAAGAAATAAGGGGCTTATTTATGGGAAGATTTTTTCAGAAGAAAAGCTGTTACAAATTACTTTGGGGAGTAATGGCAGTCGTTCTGACAGCCGGAACCGGCAGGGTGACGGAAGTGTCGGCGGCGGACAAAACAGTAGAAGAATGGGCACAGAAGGTAGAGAAAACATGGCAGGTGGCGGGGAGTAAAAAGTGTACCCGCAAGGTCAAGGTGACTTTAAAAACATCACAGAAGAATATGTGGAAAAATACCTCTGCATTTACCACGGCTGTGAATAAAGCAATTTATGGAAATGCATATCTGTCCGAAAACTGGGACAGTATGGAAACAGAGTTTATGGATTTTCGTCTTCACAAAATGAAGAAAAGTACAAAACAGTACAAGGACTATGTGACCGGTGTGACGGTAAACATGCAGTACAAAGGAAAGAAGCTTACATATACTCTGACGGTAAACGGCAAAGACAAAGATACCCGATATACTTACCGGGATATCGAAGCCAATAAATACTGTGCGGCAGAGATCCAGAATGCCACAAAGGACATGAACCAGTATGACAGGGCATGGTATGTGAATCTGTGGGTGCAGGGACATGCACATTTTGAAAATGAATATACCCCTGGATGGGCAGTATTAAAAAACAAAAAAGCACATGGTGTCTGCTATGATCTTGCGTATTTTTATGAACAGGCGGCCTGTTATGCCGGTGTGGAGCATTTTGGACGGGTATCCAACAGTGGACATACCTGGAATGTCGTAAAGATTGACGGAAAGATCTATTACGTGGATGTAGAACATTCCAGAAGTGCGGTAAAGCTGTATTATGCTTCTATGGCAGGACTTGTGGATTATCTGAACAATGATGCTGCCGGGACAGAAATGGCACTGCAGGAAAGATATGTCAGACAGGACTATAATAAGGGACCGATCACTGTGGCGAAGGCTGGCTATGCACAGGAGCTCTGGCAGAAGGTACAGATGGTAAAAGCATCCACGACAGAGCAGGAATGGAAAGAGAAAATAGAGGGCTACTGGAAATCTGAAAAAAACATTTTCAATATTTATCAGATCAAAAGAGAAACGGTATTCAGTGAGCCCTGGGAAGCAGGCTTTGCACACTTTGGACTCCAGACCTTAGAGCAGGTCACGGATTACAATTGTTTTTACTCATTTGCGGAATATGACAAACCCTCAAAATGGTTATACGCCTGGATCCGCAAATGAGAGCCGGAGCGATTTATTTTTTTTTAAGAAAGAATTATAAATTGGTTCTTGTTTTTGGGGGAAGAATATGATAGGGTATATCACAAATTCGATGTACAGATTGTTTTGTTTGAGATAAGGAGGAATGACATATGCCAATGGGAATGGGTTATGGGTATTATTGGGATCCCACATATGTACTGGTGATCATTGGTGCGCTGATCTGCATGATCGCATCTGCCAATGTCAGCGGCACATATAAAAAATATAATCGTGTGAGAAACAGCCGGAATATGACAGGTGCGCAGGTGGCGGCACAGATCCTGCAGGAAGCAGGCTTAAGCAATATCCGCATCGAGCATATCAGCGGAGACCTGACAGATCATTATGATCCTTCAGCCAAGGTTCTTCGATTGTCGGACAGCGTATACGGATCTACGTCTATCGCGGCTGCCGGGGTGGCAGCTCATGAGTGTGGCCATGCGATCCAGGATAAGGTGAATTATATTCCGATCCGTCTGCGCAATGCCATTGTACCGGTAGTGAATCTGGGATCGAAGCTTTCATGGCCGGTGATCATTCTCGGACTGATCCTGGGAAGAGCGGGTCTGCTGCAGATCGGTATTATTTTGTTTGGCCTGACCCTGTTGTTTCAGGTGGTTACTCTTCCGGTAGAGTTTAATGCATCCGGCAGGGCATTGCGGATACTGGACCAGAGAGGAATTCTGGGGCATGAGGAGATGAGAGGAGCCAGAAAGGTACTTGGGGCAGCGGCTATGACATATGTAACTGCAACCATTTCTACTTTGCTGCAGTTGCTGCGTCTCGTTCTTCTGTTTGGAAACCGGTCTGATAATGATTAAATAAAAATGCACAAACTACAAAAAAGTTTGTGCATTTTTTTGTATAATGTTGTACAATAAAAGAGCAGGCGGAAATAACCGCCAAATTTATATCATCAATAAATTATTTTGAAAGGATGGAGATGGAATGGCAGAAAACAGAATGATTGGGGACTATCCTGTAATTGGAATTCGTCCGACGATAGATGGACGAAGAGGACCGTTGAAGGTACGTGAGTCACTGGAGGCTCAGACCATGGGCATGGCAAAAAATGCCGCAAAACTTTTTGAGGAGAACCTGCGTTACTCCAATGGAGAGCCGGTAAAGGTTGTGATCGCAGACACAACGATCGGACGTGTTGCAGAGGCGGCTGCCTGTGCTGACAAATTCCGCAGAGAAGGTGTTGATATTACATTGACAGTAACTCCATGCTGGTGTTATGGCTCTGAGACGATGGATATGGATAAAAATACTATCAAGGCTGTTTGGGGCTTTAATGGTACAGAGAGACCGGGTGCGGTATATCTTGCCGCTGTACTTGCAGCTCATGCACAGAAGGGGCTTCCGGCATTTGGTATTTACGGTAAGGATGTTCAGGAGGCAGATGCCGAGGAGATTCCGGAGGATGTAAAGGGGAAGCTTCTTCGTTTTGGCCGTGCAGCGATCGCAGCGGCAACCATGCGTGGAAAGTCATATCTGCAGATTGGTGCCGTTACCATGGGAATTGCCGGTTCTATTGTGAACTGTGAGTTTATCGAGGAATATCTCGGTATGCGCGTGGAGTCTGTGGATGAAGTAGAGATCATCCGTCGTATGTCAGAGGGAATCTATGATCACGAGGAGTTTGAGAGAGCACTGTCATGGACTGAGTCCCACTGCAGGGAAGGATGGGACAAGAATCCGGATTTCGTAAAGAGAAACGACGAGCAGAAGCAGCGTGACTGGGAGTTCGTTGTAAAAATGATGTGTATCATCAAGGATCTGATGAATGGAAATAAAAATCTTCCGGAAGGCAGAGAAGAGGAGGCGGTTGGACACAATGCCATCGCTGCCGGTTTCCAGGGACAGAGACAGTGGACGGATTTCTATCCGAACGGAGATTTCGCAGAGGCACTCTGCAATTCTTCCTTTGACTGGAACGGTGCAAGAGAACCATACATTCTGGCAACAGAGAATGATACTCTGAATGGTCTTGGTATGCTGTTTATGAAGCTTCTTACCGGTCGTGCACAGATCTTTGCGGATGTTCGTACATACTGGAGTCCGGATGCTGTCAAGAAAGCTACCGGTTATGAGCTGGAAGGTATCGCAAAAGAAGCAGGCGGTTTCCTGCATCTGATCAATTCCGGAGCAGCTTGTCTGGATGCTTGTGGAGAGGTGAAGGACGAGAACGGCAATGGCGTGATCAAGCCATTCTGGGAGATGACAGAAGCGGATCAGAAGGCATGTCTGGAGGCGACCGAGTGGTGTGCTGCTGATAACGGATACTTCCGTGGTGGTGGATTCTCTTCCAGATATCTTACCAGAGCAGAAATGCCTGCAACCATGATCCGTCTGAATCTGGTCAAGGGCTTAGGACCGGTTCTGCAGATCTGCGAAGGTTATACTATCAATCTGCCGGATGAGATATCTGACAAGATCTGGAAGCGTACCGACTATACATGGCCTTGTACATGGTTTGCTCCGCGTGTTACCGGTGAGGGTGCATTCAAGACGGCATACGATGTGATGAACAACTGGGGGGCAAATCACGGTGCCATCAGCTATGGTCATATCGGTGCAGATCTGATCACGCTGGCATCCATTTTGAGAATCCCGGTATGCATGCATAACGTACCGGAGGAGGATATCTTCCGTCCATCTGCATGGAATGCATTCGGTATGGATAAAGAGGGACAGGACTACCGCGCATGTGCCGCATACGGACCTCTTTATAAATAGTTTCAATTTTGACCGTAGAATGAAAGTATGGTATACTTATCTGTACGTGGGACAATATGGCCGGTACAGATGGGTATACCATATTGTTTATTAAGAGAAAATGTGCACATGGCAATTTTTGCCGGGAAATTTATGCCTGCACTCCAGGGTTTGCGGGCAGAGAAAGGAATGTAAGAGGATTATGTTTGAACAGGAGATCGAAAGTATTGCAGCAGGCGGTAGTAATGAGGAGATTTATTACAATCTGCTGAATCTGACCAAAAGAGCCATTGACCAGAAGGGACGGATTGAGGGAAAGAAAAAAGTCTATTACATATCGGCAGAGTTTCTGATCGGAAAGCTTTTATCTAACAATCTGATCAATCTGGGTCTTTATGATCAGGTCAATGAAGCACTGAAAAAGCATGGAAAGACCATGGCTGATATTGAGGAGATTGAGCCGGAGCCATCACTGGGAAATGGCGGACTTGGCCGGCTGGCTGCATGCTTTCTGGATTCCATCGCAACGCTGGGACTGCCGGGAGACGGTGTGGGACTGAACTACCATCTGGGATTGTTTAAACAGGTATTTGAGCAGAATATGCAGAAGGAAACACCAAATCCATGGATTCAGGATCAGAGCTGGCTTCGCCGGACAGATGTAGGATATCCTGTTATTTTTCATAATAAGACAGTCCAGTCTGTTATGTATGAAATCGATGTTACAGGCTATGATAATAAGGTGAACACCCTCAAGCTGTTTGATCTGGACAGTGTGGATGATTCTATTGTTCAGGGAGACGGAATCTGGTTTGACAAGGATGAGATCACAAAGAATCTCACCTTATTCCTTTATCCGGACGACAGCGATGTACAGGGGCAGCTGCTGCGTATTTATCAGCAGTATTTTATGGTCAGCAATGCCGCACAGCTTATTATTGATGAGGCACTGGCAAAGGGAAGTACTCTTTATGATCTGCCGGATTACGCCGTTGTTCAGATCAATGATACCCATCCGACTATGGTTATTCCGGAGCTGATCCGTCTGTTAGTGAATCGTGGAATCGAGATGAACGATGCGATTGGTATTGTATCCCGAATGTGTGCCTATACCAACCATACCATCCTTGCAGAGGCTCTGGAGAAGTGGCCGATGTGGTATCTGGAAAAGGTCGTACCGCAGCTTGTTCCGATCATTAAGATGCTGGATGTAAAGGTAAAGGAGAAATATTCTGATCCAAGAGTTGCCATTATTGATGAGAATAATACCGTTCATATGGCACATATTGACATTCATTACAGCACCAGCGTAAATGGTGTGGCATATCTGCATACGGAGATCCTGAAGAATTCTGAACTGAAGCCGTTCTATGATCTCTATCCGCAGAAGTTTAACAATAAGACAAACGGTATTACATTCCGCCGCTGGCTGCTTCACTGCAACCATCCGCTGACAGATTATATTACAGATAAGATCGGCGCAGACTTTAAGAAGGATGCGTCCAAGCTGGAGGATCTGTTAAAGTATCAGGGTGACCAGAAGGTCCTGGATGATATTTACGAGATCAAGCGCCGGAAAAAGAAAGAGCTGGCAGCATATCTTAAGGAAAAGGAAAACATCACAGTGGATGAAAATTCTGTTTTTGATGTACAGGTAAAACGTCTCCATGAGTACAAGCGTCAGCAGATGAACGCATTGTATGTGATCCACAAATACCTGGATATCAAGGCCGGCAACAAGCCGAAAACACCGGTGACAGTTATTTTTGGAGCAAAGGCGGCACCGGCATATACCATTGCAAAGGACATCATTCATCTGATCCTCTGCCTGTCTGAGCTGATCAATAACGACCCGGAGGTAAGTCCTTATCTGAAGGTTGTTATGCTGGAGAATTATAATGTCTCTTATGCAGAGAAGGTGATCCCGGCAGCAGATATTTCTGAGCAGATCTCTCTGGCATCCAAGGAGGCAAGTGGAACCGGCAATATGAAATTTATGCTGAACGGTGCTATCACTCTCGGTACAGAGGACGGAGCTAATGTCGAGATCCATCAGTTTGTGGGAGATGACAATATCTATATTTTTGGTAAGTCCAGTGAAGAGGTCATTGAGCATTATGCCAAGGCAGACTACAGTGCAGAAGCTATCTACGATGCAGATCCGGAGATCGCAAAGCTTGTGGATTTTATTATCAGCAAGGAAATGTTTGCCGTAGGCAATAAAAAGAGCCTGATCCGTCTGTATATGGAGCTTCTGACAAAGGACTGGTTTATGACATTACTTGATGTAAAAGAATATATTCAGGTGAAAGAAAAAATGCTTGCAGATTATGCAGACAAAAAAGCATGGGAAAAGAAAATGATAGTAAACATTGCGAAGGCAGGATTTTTCTCATCCGATCGTACGATCGCACAGTATAATGAGGATATCTGGCATCTGTAGGAGCAAATAAAAATGATGCTTACGTCGATCATATCTCCGGGCGTAGCAGGTGTTGTACTTTTAGTGGTACTGGCAGGTGGATATCTGATGAACAGGATCATTCAGAAAAAGTACGGCTATACGCCGGAGCGGGAGAAAGAATTGGAAGAGGCAAAGGAAGAGGCTGTCTCTGACGATAGATCACACCCATCGTGTGAAAAGAAACGTTACTGAGGTGAAAGAATTGATGGCGCTATGGGAGCGCAGAATTGGAGGAAAACGTGAAAAGAATTGGTTTTTTGACAAGTGGCGGTGACTGTCAGAGTCTGAATGCAACCATGCGAGGTGTAGCCAAGACATTGTATCAGGCAAATCCGGATGTGGAGATTTATGGTATCTTAGAAGGATATAAGGGACTCATTTATGGCAACCGCCGTAAGATGGAGCCAAAGGATTTCTCAGGAATTTTAACAGAGGGTGGAACTATTATCGGAACCTCCAGACAGCCCTTCAAGAAGATGGGAGAGCCGGATGAGAATGGTCTTGATAAGGTAAAAGCTATGCTGGACAATTATAAAAAATGGAAGCTTGACTGTCTGGTGATCCTGGGAGGAAACGGTACGCATAAAACAGCCAATCTTCTCAGTGAGAAAGGATGCAATGTGGTTACTCTACCAAAGACCATTGACAATGATATCTGGGGAACGGATATTACATTTGGTTTTCAGAGTGCAGTAAATATTGCAACAAATGCCATTGACTGTATCCATACCACGGCAGCTTCCCATGGACGTGTCTTTATTGTGGAAGTAATGGGTCATAAGGTGGGCTGGCTGACACTTCATGCCGGTATTGCAGGAGGCGCAGATATCATTCTCCTGCCGGAGATTCCATATGATATCAATTCGGTGGTAAAGGCTCTGGAGAAAAGAAGTGCCCAGGGCAAGCGTTTCTCTATCCTAGCGGTAGCAGAGGGTGCTATTTCCAAGGAGGATGCAGCACTGAGCAAGAAAGAGCTTAAGGCAAAGAGAAAGAAAATGGCATATCCTTCTATCTCTTATGAGATCGGTGCGCAGATTCAGGAAAAAACAGGCCAGGAAGTACGCATCACGGTTCCGGGCCACATGCAGCGAGGGGGAGAGCCATGTCCTTACGATCGTGTTCTTTCCACACGTCTCGGTGCAGCGGCAGCCCAGTTGATCATAAAGGAGAAGTACGGTTATATGGTAGGCATGGTGAATGGAGAGACCGTACCGGTGCCGCTTTCTGAGGTGGCAGGAAAGCTGAAAATGGTAGATCCAAAGGCTTCCATTATTCAGGAGATTAAAGAAATGGGTATTTGTTTCGGTGACTAGCACAAAAAGAACTTCCAGAGCAGCAAAAAATGCTGCTGGGAAGTTCTAAGGTTTTGTACAGCAAATTTGTCCCCCAGGTACAAATTTGCGGGGCTGTTGCAGTATAGTAACTTTGAATAGGAGACAGTTATGTCATATACGGCATTATATCGGAAGTTCCGGCCATCAGGCTTTGATGAGGTCAAGGGGCAGGATCAGATCGTGACCACACTGCGGAATCAGATCAGGACAGAGAGAATTGGTCATGCATATCTGTTTTGCGGTACTCGCGGAACCGGTAAAACATCGGTGGCAAAGATCATGGCGAAGGCAGTAAACTGTGAATCGCCGGTAGACGGCAGTCCATGTAATCAGTGTGCTATGTGTCAGAAGATCAACAGCCAGACCTCTATGAATGTCATAGAAATTGATGCGGCGTCCAACAACGGTGTGGGAAACATTCGCGATATTATTGATGAGGTGCAGTATTCTCCCACGGAGGGACGTTATAAGGTTTATATTATTGATGAGGTACACATGCTTTCCACAGGAGCGTTTAATGCTCTTTTAAAAACACTGGAGGAGCCTCCGGAATATGTGATCTTTATTCTGGCGACCACAGAGGTACACAAGATTCCGATTACGATCTTGTCCAGATGTCAGCGGTACAATTTTAAACGGATTACCATAGACACCATACAGGCGAGATTAAGGGAACTGGTGGATAAAGAACAGCTGGAAGTCGAGGATAAGGCACTTCGTTATATTGCCAAGACAGCGGATGGTTCTCTGCGTGATGCGCTGAGTCTGCTGGATCAGTGTATTGCCTTCTATCTGGGACAGGCGTTGACCTATGATAAGGCATTGGAAGTGCTGGGAGCTGTGGATACGGCGGTGTACAGCCGGATGTTCCGATATGTGGCAGACTGCAATGCTGTGGGCTGTCTGGAGCTTGTGGAAGAAATGATGGTAAGCGGCAGGGATCTGACGCAGTTCATTAACGAATTTATCTGGTATATCCGGAATCTTTTGTTGATCGGAAGCTCGGAACAGGGAAGTGAGCTGGTAGATGTTTCCAGTGAACAGCTTGCCGGTCTTCAGGAAGAAAGTACCATGTTGTCCCAGGAGACTATGATCCGGTATATCCGGATATTATCGGAACTATCCAACCAGATCCGTTATGCAGTACAAAAAAGAATTCTCATCGAGGTTGCATTGATCAAGCTTTGTAAACCACAGATGGATCACGAGCAGGATCTGACAACGATCCTGAATCGGCTGGAGGTTGTGGAGAAGCAGCTGGAAAACGGAGTGCCGGCAGCAGCTCCGGCGGCACCGGCTGTTGTGGAACAGGCGGCACCGGCAGAGGAAAAGCCGAAGATCTGTCCAAAAGCATTGCCGGAGGACATTCAGGCACTGCTTAAGATATGGCCTCAGGTCTGCAGCCAGTGTGGACCGGTGGAAAGACTGGCGTTGCAAAATGCCAAGAGGACTTTAGGGGACAATGGAGCTCTGGTGCTTCAATTTTCAGATCCTACGGATGGTGGAATATTCCAGCAGGATGATGGAAAACGTCTGGAGGAGCTGGATACCATTATTCAAAATGTTCTTGGAAAACAGGTGGAGCTTCAGATCAGGGTTGTTTCCGAAAAGGTTCAGGAGCAGTACGAGGATATTGGAAGTATTGTTCATTTTGATGGAATAGAAATTATAGATGATTAGAAAGGCAGGAAATAAAAATGGCTAAGAGAGGTGGATTTCCGGGAGGAATGCCGGGAAATATGAATAATCTGATGAAGCAGGCACAGAGAATGCAGCGTCAGATGGAAGAGAAAACAAAGGAATTAGAGGTGAAAGAATTTGAAGCTTCTGCAGGTGGCGGTGTTGTAACGGTAAAGGTTTCCGGCAAAAAAGAAGTTTTATCCGTAAAGCTTTCGGAAGAGGTTGTTGATCCGGACGATATTGAGACATTAGAGGATCTGATCGTTGCAGCAACCAATGAGGCGCTCCGTAAGATGGAAGAGGAAAATGCACAGGTGATGCAGCAGCTGACAGGTGGTCTTGGCGGCATGGGTGGCGGATTATTCTAATACCACAAAAATCATACCGAAGGGAAAGTGACCAAAATGGATGTATACAGCAGTCAGATCACTGCTCTGGTGGAACAATTGTCCAGACTGCCGGGAATCGGTGCCAAATCTGCACAAAGGCTGGCGTTTCATATTTTGAATATGCCTGAGGACCAGGTGACGAGTTTATCCCAGGCTATGACTAATGCCAAGAAGAATGTGCATTATTGTAAAGAATGTTGTACTTATACAGATCAGGAGCTTTGTCCGATCTGTGCCAGTGATAAAAGGAATCATCGTATCATTATGGTGGTAGAAAATCCGAGAGATCTGGCAGCCTATGAGAAGACCGGAAAATATGATGGGGTATATCATGTACTTCATGGAGCGATTTCTCCGATGCTGGGAATTGGCCCGGCAGATATCCGGCTGCGGGAACTGATGGTTCGTCTCCAGCAGGATGTGGATGAAGTCATTGTGGCCACCAATAAAAATCTCGAAGGAGACGCAACCGCTACCTATATCAGTAAGCTGGTGAAACCGACAGGGATCAAGGTGAGCCGGATCGCCAGCGGAGTTCCGGTTGGCGGTGATTTAGAATATATCGATGAAGTGACGCTCCTGCGGGCTCTGGAGGGAAGAACAGACATGTAGTGCGCGGAGAATGCCATGGGAAATGAAGCCGGCAAGCTCGGCAACCGTCAGGAGTTTTGTTGTTTGCAGAGTCAGGTGGTTATTTGTGCTGGAATGATTGACGATTCCGGTGATATGGATATCGCCGGCAGCAGGAAGCTTGTGGCTGACCCCAATGCCGGGACGGAGGCTTCCGGTTCCAAGTGTTACAAAGCCGATATGTTCCGGTACGCCGAGGGAGGCGTCGATCGCAACAATAAAAGGATTTGAATAACGGTTGTATATGGAGGACAGTGTATCCGACAGATTACCGGCATGGACGGTGTGACGGAGACTTCCATATACGGCCGTTTTTTTTGTACAGTGGGAAAGGGACAGAGAAGTGATCAATTGATGCCCTACCAGAGGACCAAGACTGTCCCCTGTTGCGCGGTCTGAACCGATGCACAAAAAAACAACTGGTCTGTTTCCGGTCTGGCAGATCATTTCCTGAAGAGAACTGCAGAATTTATTGAGACTTGTTGCGGCAGAAGGGGCGAAATAAAGTGTTGTATTGGTCATAGCAATTTCCTTTCCTTGTATGTTGTTTGAACTTGTACTATAAGTATGCCCCTGAGCAAAAAAACTAAACCTCCATTTTTAGATTCTCCTGTCGAAATATTTCCGGCGAAAAAGCAGAAGAAGTCACTGCTTCGACAGGAAACATCACTGCGTACATGTTATATTAACCGAAAAATAAGTAGTGAGGTGCGAGGCTGATGGAGGAAACGATCAATGGAACCAAGGAAGAAAAAAACATTTATAAATACAGCGAATTTCCGAAAAATGTTCGCCAGATAGGTGTCCCACTTCCGGGACAGAAGATATATCTGGAGGATTATGTGATTACATATCTGAAGCAGAGCTTTGTCCATGCACAGGAACCGGTTGTTGTTCTCCTGTTAGGAAAGAATGGGGAGGAAAAGGCGGAAAAAGCAGCATTTATATACGGGGCGATCGTACTGGAAGAGACCGGAATATTGGAGAAGGGCGAAATTCCAAAAGAAACGTGGGATCAGGCATATGAGACGATCCGCCGAAATTTTCCCGGGGCTCTGGTTCTTGGATGGGCATGCGGTGTGCCGATGTGGAGCGGTAGTGTGGACAGCCAGGTGCGAAAGCTTCAGAAGGCAGAATTTTCCAAAGAAAACAGTACTTTGTTTTTATGGGATTTAAGTGAAAAGGAAGAAAAGATATTTTTATGGCAGAGAAATATGCTGAAGGAAATGTCCGGGTATTATGTTTATTTTGAAAAAAATCCACAAATGCAGAATTTTATGCTGGATGACAGCAAAGAACCGGAGAGCATTGACGGCGATTATGAAGACACCGTGACAGTGTCTATGCGTCATGTAATAGAAGAAAAGGAAGAACGTAAAAAGAATCTGCAGCTGTTGGCATATTGTGGGGCAGTAGCGGCGGGGATCGCTCTGTTGTTTGGAGTGCATACCATGCTGGACAGCACCGCCAGAATCCAGAAAATGGAACAGACGGTGGATACGTTGACGGAATATGTGGGAAAACAGCAGGAGGATGTAGCCGCTATGTCGAGACAGGCTGCAGATACGGTGCAGCAGATCCCGTTTCAAAGCGCAGAAAACACTACGGATACGCCGAAGCCGTCTGACGCGGGAACTGTGTCAAAACGGAAAACAACCGGACAGGTTCAGCCGGCACAGGAAAAGAAACAGAAAACGTTCCTGCCTTCCAAAGGAAAAACGGGTTCCGGGGAAACAGATGTGAAAAGGGCGGAGCGGACAAGCACACGGACGGAACAACAAAGCTATATTGTGAGAAAAGGGGATACCCTGTCGCAGATCGTATGGAAACAGTATCACGATCTTTCTTATGAAAAGAAGGTTAAAAAAGCAAACGGTCTTAAGGATGCCGATGCAATCTATGAAGGCCAGTGTCTTGTACTCCCGAAATATAAAAAATAAAAGGGGGAGGTTGTATATTCAATAAAAGTTATGTAAAATAAGTGGTAGTCCTATGGACTATCACTTTTTAGATTGGAGCGTAAATATGTCGGAGGAGATAAATACATCAGAGCTTAAAAAGTCCATTTGGCATAACCGGATGTTTATTGTCATCTGTATTGCAAGCGTCATTGTTGCTGTGGGCATTTTTATTCTGCTGGTTAATGGATATATCAATAAACGTTATACGGGGTATGAGGTCCTGAAGGAAGGACAGAGACAGGATGCCGGGGCGGAAAAGTATCTCACCTGTGGGGATAATTTCGTCAAATACAGTAAAGACGGTATTTCCGGGGTTGATATCAATGGAAAAACATTGTGGACCGGAAGCTATGAAATGAGCAATCCGGTGGTTGTTATGCAGGGACAGTATATTCTGGTGGCAGATATCGGAGGAAAGGATGCCGTGATATATAACGGCAAGCATGAGGCAACAGAGCTGTCGGTGGATTATGAGATCAAGCAGGCGGATGTGTCCGGTCAGGGACTTGTTGCTCTTCTGTTAGAAGACACCTCTTCAGATATGATCAATATTTACAATCCTTATGATGTATCCTCAAAGCTGCTGGTGAAAATACCGACGAACGTGGATGACGGTTATACGGTCTGTATGGCGATCTCGCCGGATGGAACCAGCGTGGTAGCTTCTTATATCTGCATTGTGGAAGGCAATGCGGAGAGCAGAGTGGTTTTCTATAATTTTTCCGATGTGGGGAAAAATTCCGATTGTATTGTCGGAGCCAAAAACTATCAGAAGGCATTAGTGACGGATGCACATTTTCTGTCGGACGATCAGGTGGTACTTTTTTCGGATCGGGGCTTTTATGTCTGGAAGGGAATGAAACAGCCCAAGCAGATCATACAGAAAAAGGTGCGTCAGAATATTAAAAGCGTTTTTTACGGCAAGGACAATATCGGAATGGTATTGGAGACCGGAAAGAAAAAAATACCGTACCGGATGGAGATTTATAATCTGAAAGGAACCAGGATTTCCTCCTTTGATTTTGCGGAGGATTACAATGATATCACTTTGTCCGGAAATGAAATTTTATTCCGGTCGGCCAAGGAGTGCGGGATATTCCGGTTAAACGGTGTTCTTCGTTTTCACGCGACCGTAGAGGAAGGAATTGATTACTTTTTCCGCAGTTCAAAAAGGAACCGGTACTATCTCTTCAATGACACGGCGATACAGGAGATCAAACTCAGATAAAATTTTAAAATTACAAAAAATTTGAAGAATAAAGGCTTGACAAACACGCACGGTGATAATATACTTATCAAGTGCGTGTTTTTGCGTACTTTTTTGCGTATTTTAATTATGATCACAGGAGGTGAAAATTAATGCCAACATTTAACCAGTTAGTAAGAAAGGGAAGAAAGGTTTCTTCAAAGAAGTCTAATTCTCCTGCACTTCAGTACACCTACAATTCTTTAAATAAGAAGACTGTAGCTCAGAGCTCTCCACAGAAGAGAGGTGTTTGTACTGCAGTTCGTACTGCTACACCTAAGAAGCCTAACTCAGCTCTTAGAAAGACCGCCAGAGTTCGTCTCTCAAACGGTATCGAGGTTACAACTTATATCCCAGGTGAGGGTCATAACCTTCAGGAGCATAGCGTTGTACTCATCCGTGGTGGAAGAGTAAAGGATTTGCCAGGTACCAGATATCATATTATCCGTGGTACACTCGATACAGCCGGTGTTGCAAACAGAAAGCAGGGCCGTTCTAAGTATGGAGCAAAGAGACCTAAGAAGTAATCATTCACTAATTTGGGGATGTGCCGGATTAATTTTTACTGATTAACCTGGTGCGGACACAGAAATTCGTGAGTACCGATGAATTAATGATGACAATACGCTGATGCAGTGTCGGCTGTGTAGTATTGTCAAATAATATTAAGGAGGGAAGTAACGTGCCACGTAAAGGACATATACAGAAAAGAGATGTATTAGCAGATCCTGTCTACAAGAGCAAGGTTGTTACAAAGCTGATCAACAATATCATGTTAGATGGTAAGAAAGGTGTTGCTCAGAAGATCGTTTATGGTGCATTTGAGCAGATCGCTGAGAAGTCCGGTAAGGACGCTCTCGAAGTATTCGAGGAGGCTATGAATAATATCATGCCACAGCTTGAGGTAAAGGCAAGACGTATTGGTGGTGCTACCTATCAGGTACCTATCGAGGTTAGACCTGACAGAAGACAGGCACTGGCTCTTCGCTGGCTGACTCTGTTCTCACGTAAGAGAGGCGAGAAGACAATGAAGGAAAGACTTGCTAACGAGATTCTTGATGCATCAAACAATACTGGCGCTGCCGTTAAGAGAAAAGAAGATATGCACAAAATGGCAGAGGCAAACAAGGCGTTTGCACATTATCGCTGGTAAGATTCATAGAGGAGGTAAACAACCTTGGCTGGAAGAGAATATCCACTTGACAGAACAAGAAATATCGGTATTATGGCTCATATCGATGCGGGTAAGACCACTTTGACAGAGCGTATTCTTTATTATACCGGTGTAAACTATAAGATTGGTGAGACTCATGATGGTGCGTCTACGATGGACTGGATGGAGCAGGAGAAAGAGAGAGGTATCACAATTACTTCCGCTGCTACCACTTGCCACTGGACACTTGAGGATCATCATAAACCAAAGGCTGGTGCTTTAGAGCATCGTATCAACATCATCGATACTCCGGGCCACGTAGACTTTACTGTAGAGGTAGAGCGTTCTCTGCGTGTACTGGATGGTGCTGTCGGTGTATTTGATGCAAAGGCCGGTGTTGAGCCACAGTCAGAGAATGTATGGCGTCAGGCAGACACATATAATGTACCACGTATGGCGTTCATCAATAAGATGGACAAGATGGGTGCAGACTTTTTCATGTCTGTTCAGACAATCATTGATCGTCTGGGCAAGAATGCAATCCCAGTACAGATTCCTATCGGAAAGGAAGACGACTTTATCGGTCTGATCGACCTCTTCGAGATGGATGCATACTATTATAAAAATGATGAGGGTACTGACATCGAGATTACAGAGATTCCTGATGATCTGAAGGATCTTGCACAGGAATGGCATGACAACCTGATCGAGAAGGTTTGTGAGCTGGATGATGATCTCCTTGAGAAGTATCTTGAGGGTGAGGAGCCATCTGTTGATGAGCTCAAGAAAGCTCTCCGTAAGGGAACGATCGCTTGTGAGGCAGTTCCGGTATACTGCGGTTCTGCATACAAGAACAAAGGTGTTCAGAAGCTTCTCGATGGTGTTATCGAGTTCATGCCTGCACCAACAGATATCCCTGATATTACAGGTGTTGACGAGGAGGGTAACGAGGTTATCCGTAAGTCATCTGATGATGAGCCGTTCGCAGCACTTGCATTCAAGATCATGACAGATCCGTTCGTAGGAAAACTCGCATTCTTCCGTGTTTATTCCGGTACACTGAACTCCGGTTCTTATGTACTGAATGCAACAAAGGATAAGAAAGAGCGTGTCGGACGTATCGTACAGATGCACGCAAACAGCCGTAGCGAGATTGACAAGGTTTATTCCGGAGATATCGCTGCAGCCGTAGGTTTCAAGACTACCACAACTGGTGATACCATCTGTGATGAGCAGCATCCGGTAATTCTTGAGTCTATGGAGTTCCCTGAGCCTGTTATCGAGCTCGCGATCGAGCCTAAGACAAAGAATGATCAGGGTAAGATGGGTGAGGCTCTTGCAAAGCTTGCAGAAGAGGATCCTACATTCCGTGCTCATACAGATACAGAGACAGGTCAGACAATTATCGCCGGAATGGGTGAGCTTCATCTGGACGTTATCGTAGACCGTCTCCTTCGTGAGTTTAAGGTAGAAGCAAATGTTGGTGCTCCACAGGTAGCATACAAAGAGACAATTACAAAGGCTGTTGATATCGACAGCAAGTATGCTAAGCAGTCCGGTGGACGTGGTCAGTACGGACATTGTAAGGTTAAATTTGAGCCAATGGATCCAAACGGTGAGGAGACATTTAAGTTCGAGTCTACCGTTGTCGGTGGTGCAATTCCAAAAGAGTATATCCCAGCTGTTGGCGAGGGTATCGAGGAAGCTGCACAGGCAGGTATCCTTGGTGGATATCCGGTACTTGGTGTGCATGCGAATGTATGGGATGGTTCTTACCATGAGGTCGATTCATCCGAGATGGCATTCCATATTGCCGGATCTATGGCATTCAAGGATGCTATGAAGCAGGGTAACCCTGTTCTCCTTGAGCCGATCATGAAGGTTGAAGTAACTATGCCTGAGGAGTATATGGGCGACGTTATCGGAAGTCTGAACGCAAAACGTGGTCAGATTGAAGGTATGGACGATATCGGTGGTGGAAAGATTGTTCGTGCATTCGTACCACTTGCTGAGATGTTCGGTTACTCAACAGAGCTTCGTTCCAGCACACAGGGACGTGGTAACTACTCAATGTTCTTTGAGAAGTATCAGCAGTGTCCAAAGAATGTTCAGGACAAGGTGCTTGCTTCTAAAGAAAAATAATTTTAGAAAATGTTAGTAAAAATGTGTCTCATAGTATAAAAAGCACTTGAAAATTCCTGTAAAGTGCAATATAATAATGCCCATAGCGTGAAATTTGTCCGTGATGGGCAGACTATGAGTCGTATGAATTAAGGAGGATAATTAAAAATGGCTAAAGAAAAGTTTGAAAGAACCAAACCCCATTGTAACATTGGTACCATCGGTCACGTAGATCATGGTAAAACAACACTTACTGCTGCAATCACAAAGGTACTTGCTGCAAGAGTTCCTGGTAACTCAGCTGAGAACTTTGAAGATATTGATAAGGCTCCAGAGGAGAGAGAGCGTGGTATCACAATCTCTACTGCTCACGTTGAGTATCAGACAGAGAAGAGACATTACGCACACGTTGACTGCCCAGGCCATGCCGATTATGTAAAGAACATGATCACTGGTGCTGCTCAGATGGATGGTGCTATCCTCGTAGTAGCTGCTACTGATGGTGTTATGGCTCAGACAAAGGAGCATATCCTTCTGTCCCGTCAGGTAAACGTACCTTATATCGTAGTATTCCTTAACAAGTGTGATATGGTTGACGATGAGGAGCTGATCGAGCTCGTAGAGATGGAAGTAACTGAGGCACTTGAGGAGTATGGTTTTGAAGGCTGCCCAATCATCAAGGGTTCTGCTCTTAAGGCTCTTGAGGATCCAAACGGTGAGTGGGGCGACAAGATCATGGAGCTTATGGATGCAGTTGATGAGTTCATTCCAGATCCAGAGCGTGCTACAGATAAGCCATTCCTGATGCCTATCGAGGATATCTTTACAATTACCGGTCGTGGTACTGTTGCAACTGGTAGAGTAGAGCGTGGTGTTCTCCATCTCAACGAGGAAGTTGAGATCGTTGGTGTTAAGGAAGAGGTTCAGAAGACTACTGTAACAGGTATCGAGATGTTCCGTAAGCTTCTTGATGAGGCTCAGGCTGGTGATAACATCGGTGCTCTTCTTCGTGGTATCAAGAGAGAGGATATCGAGAGAGGTCAGGTACTTGTAGCTCCTGGTACAACTACTTGCCACAAGAAATTCACAGCTCAGGTTTATGTACTGAAGAAAGAGGAGGGTGGTCGTCATACTCCTTTCATCAATAACTATCGTCCACAGTTCTACTTCAGAACAACTGACGTAACAGGTGTATGTAATCTTCCTGATGGTGTTGAGATGTGTATGCCAGGCGATAACGTAGAGCTTACTGTAGAGCTCATTCACCCAATCGCTATGGAGCAGGGTCTTAACTTCGCTATCCGTGAGGGTGGACGTACAGTAGGATCTGGTAAGGTTGCTACAATCATCGAGTAATCTTTGATCAGATTCACATCAAACTAGATTTTATAGGGCTTTCCTAAGAATAGGGGAGCCCTTTTTTAGTGCATAGGAAAATGCTCGTAACGTAGAGGGAAGAAAGTTATTTATCTCTTATGGGGATTATTATGTGTGCGGAATGAAATGTTTAATTGACGATGATATATAAATTTGTTATTATTAAAGATAGCAATTTGTGCGAATTATGCCGGAAAATGGCGTAATAGTCAGACAAAAGGCAAAGCAGACAAAAGTCTGCAGTCATTGCTCAAAGGAGCAGAAAGGAGATCACATGAAAAAGAATTTTGGAAAACAAGTGAGAAGACGCTGTATGAGCGTTGTTCTGGCTTCCGCTCTTGTTATCTGTACACCGGCGGCCGATACCTTTTCAGCAGCAGGGATCATACCGGGGATAATGCAGAAGGCAAAGGCGGCATCTGGTCAGATTGATGACAATCAGAAGCTGAATAGCGATATTATTGCAGATGCCACATTGCTTGCGTATCTGAGGGACAAGACCGGCAAGGGGGATGCCGCTACAGTAAAGGATCTGCGGAGTGCTGATCTGAAGGAGATTGTCGTTCCGGCAGATGTGCATGATCTGAAAGGCTTAGGATATGCATTGAGTATGACAACGCTGGATCTGAGTCAGTGTAAGGCAGTAGAAATTAACGAGGATGAGTTTAACGGATGTACGGCATTAACAACCGTATCCCTTCCGGCTTCGGTAGACCGGATTGGAAAGAATGCGTTTAATGGCTGTACTTCTTTAGAAGGAATTGATCTTTCCAATATTGATTATTTTGGCGCTTCTGCTTTTGGTGGATGTTCGAAGCTGACGAATGAATCGATCGGAACCATGAAGTCTACAGTCAAGGAAATTGGAACAGCCGCTTTCAGTGGATGCAAGGCGATCACAGAAGCAAAGGTTCCTGTGATCACCGGTGAGAATGCTCATATGGTACCGGCACAGATGTTTAACAACTGTGAAAAGCTTGAAAATATTATCTTTTGCGATGAAAAGCTTACGGGAATTCAGGATCAGGCATTCGCAGCAACGGGAGCACTTACCTTTGGCACGGATCGAACCAATAAGCTTCCGGATACCATTGAGTCTGTGGGACAGGGTGCGTTCTCTGCAAGTAAGATCACCTCGATTGACCTGAAGAAAACCAAGATGACCTGGATCAGTGAAGATACTTTTATGAAGAGTATGCTGGCAGAGATCGAGCTTCCAGAGAATCTCACGGATATCCGTGATGAGGCGTTTGAAAGCTGTCACATTGAGAAAATTGTAATGCCAAATACCGTGGAAAAGCTTGGAGAGTCTGTTTTCCGGTATGCCGGCAGTTTATTGGATGTTAAGTTATCCGTAAATATTACGGAAATACCAAGATATGCGTTCCAAAAAGCGGGAACCGAGCAGTTTACAGGAGATATTGACAATATTACAAACTGGGATGATCTGCTGGATAACATGGATGGAATGAAGGTTACCTTCAATGGAGAAAGTTCCCAGAGTAAACTGAAAAAGATTGAGGGCAGTGCTTTTAATGCAAGTACGATCTGTAATGAGGACTTTCTGGCAGGTCTGACCCAGCTGGAGTCAATTGGAGATAATGGATTTTCATATACAGATTTTAAAAAGGTGACAATTCCTGCCTGCGTTACGACGCTTGGTGAGTCTGCCTTTGCAGGCATGTATATGATGAAGAAAGTGGTATTTGCCAAAGACAGCAAGGTGACAGAGTTTCCAAAGGAATTGTTTGGAAGCAGTAAGGCAGCCACTAAAAAGATGACCTATGCGGATCTGGTGTTAGAATCTGTACAGCTTCCGGATGGGCTGAAAAGTATTGGTGAGGATTGTTTTGGAAACTGTTGGGCTTTGAAGACCATTGGCTATAGTGATAAGATGGTGGAAGGGGAGCTGCATTTTCCTGAGACCTTAACGACTATTGAGCAGAAAGCCTTTGAGAGCAGTGGATTTTATGAGATTACAGCATATGATGAAAATGGTGTAGGATATGCCGATCAGAAAAAATATTGTTTACCGGTATATCCGGCAGGATACACCAGTGTATATATTCCGGATTCGGTAACTTCTATTGGAAATGGTGCATTCCAGAAATGTCCGATGATGAAGGAAATTTATTTTGGTGATGGATTAACGGAGCTGCCGGCAGATGTTTGTGCAGGCTGCGGCTCTTATCCGTATAAAGAAAATGCAACAACAAAGATTACAGAAAAAGAATGTCTGGTGACACCGACACCGGTTCCGTCCGGGGAGACGGGGAAACTGGGAGAAACTACATATCATCCGATTGAATTTATTGGTTTACAGAAGGTGAAGCTTCCGAAGAATCTTGAGAGCATTGGAAATAATGCATTCAAAGAGTGTTATGCATTAAAGGGCTTTTGTGATGACAGCTCCAAGGAGGTTAATGAGTATCTTAACGATAAGCTCACAGAAATTGGAAACAATGCGTTTATGTCCTGCAAGAGTCTGAGCAAGATTACTTTTCCATCTTCTCTTGAAACAATCGGAGATTATGCATTTGCCCAGACATCTCAGGATGTCAGCTGCACAGTAACATCTTTGAGTACCCTGAAAAATGTTTCGTACTATCAGCAGTATACAGGATTGAAAGACGTGAGTTTCCGTTTTGCGAAGAATCTGCAGTCCATTGGTAAATATGCATTTCAGAGATCTGATCTGAGCAATATTGATTTTCTGTCCGATAAAATTGAAGAACTGCCGGAAAGTGTTTGCGAAGATTGTTACAATCTGGAAACAGTTTCCGTTCCGGAAACAGTCAAGAAGATCAATCAGAATGCATTCAAGAATACATATAAGCTGGATAGTATGAAGGTTCCTCTTTCCGCAGAATGGTCGGATAAGATCTTTTCCGGTGTGGCAGGCTTTGCAAAGAGAACAGTCACAATTCTGGCAAATCCGGCAGAGAAAGATAAGAGTATTTATAACCAGCAGGAAAATGAAGTAGATTTTAACTGTGTTAAAAACTTTAAAGATATGACCGTTACAGTCACAGATGGAATGAAGGATCAGAATGATAAGACAAGTGATCTGTTGAATAATGATTCCAATGAGTTTGTAAAAGTCAAAAAAGAAGAGGCGGCAGATGGGCAGTTCCAGGCAATCAGTATGTTTGGCAAAAAAATGGGTGATGCCAAGGTGCGTGTATCCGGTACGATCCGTCTGGAGGGAAATATTCACGCAGAGAATAATACCACGGCGTTAAATGATGCGTGTCTCGTTCTGCAGGTATCACAGCTTTACAATATTCATGTAACACAGAATCCAATCGATATTTTAGAGTTCTCAGCGGATCAGCTGGCAAGTGAGGCAGGGGATCCGGTACTGTATCTGCAATATGGTGCTGCAAAGACAACCGGGCTCAAGGCATCTTATCTGGCAGAGGACAGCAGTCAGGAGACCACAGATTCTATCGAGTGGAGTATTGATAATACAGAGATTGCCTCCATTGAGGGGACACCGCTTCCGGCACAGACAACGACACCGGATGGAGCCAAAAAGGGAATGTCTACGGTCAATATACGTCCGGGTGCAATAGGGGATACCAAGGCTGTAGTAAAAAGCAGTTCAGGAAAAACCGGGGAGTGCAAGATACGCGTCCGAATCGCTATGGACCAGATTGCATTATCAAGACGTAATGTGGGAATAGATGTCAATAAAGAATTTGATCTTTCCGTTGACGAGACAAAGTATAGCAAAGATAATGCGGAGCTTTTGGAGAAAAATCCGGGATATCAGGATGTTTATCGTTATACTTCCAGTGATGAAAAGGTAGTAACGGTTGATCCGACAACCGGTAAAGCGAAGACGGTGGGAGAAGGAACAGCGACAATCCGTGTAACAAGTCTGGTAAGCGGAAAAAGTGATACATGTACCGTAAAGGTTCAGGAGGGTTATGTACCTTCCGCAGATTCTGTCCAGCTTTCGGAAACACAGCTGCAATTATTTGTGGGAGATGACGGAGTGAAGCTGACAGCCCGGGTTCTTCCGGAGGAGTCTGTACAAAACGTAACCTGGAGCAGTAGTGATCAGAGTATTGCGACAGTCTCAGAGGATGGTTTGGTCACACCTGTGAAGGCTGGAAAAGCAGATATTACCGCAAAAGCAGAAAACGGAAAGAGTGCAGTATGTCGTGTGGTAGTCAGTACCCATGTTGATTCCGTTTCACTGGATCAGACAGAGATGACAATGTACACAGGACAGACAGTAAGCTTAAAGGCTCAGGTATTGCCGGAGGATGCCACAGATAAAACCATGAGCTGGACCTCCGGTGATGAGGCTGTTGCAAAGGTGGATACCAGTGGACGAGTAACTGCTGTAGCCAAAGGAACAACAACGATCACGGCAGAATCCGTTGACGGAAAGAGTGCATCCTGCAAGATTACGGTAATGACACCGGCAGCATCAGTAACCTTATCACAGGAAGATATCGTTATGAATGTAGGAGAACAGACAGCTCTTACGGCAACGGTACTTCCGGAGGATGCAAGCCAGAGTGTAGAATGGATCAGCAGCAATGCATCAATTGCTACTGTTGCAGGTGGCATTGTGACTGCGATCAAAGAGGGCTCTGTAAATATTACTGCAAAAACAGCAAATGGTAAGACGGCAGTCTGCAAGGTAAAGGTTAAGATTCCGGTAGGATCCGTCAGCCTGGACAAAGCGGAATTATTGCTGGAGATGGGTGGAACCGCAACACTGAAAGCGGAGGTTCTGCCGAAGGAAGCAACGGACAAAAAGATTACCTGGACCTCCAGTGATGAAAATATTGTAACGGTTAACAGCTCAGGCAGTGTAAAAGCAGTAAAGACCGGTACCGCTACCATCACAGCAACAGCAGATGGAAAGAGTGCAGTATGTACCGTAAAGGTTGGGGCTGTCGTGGAATCGGTTACTATTTCAGCAACAGAGCAGACCGTAGCAATGGGTGGTACAGTGACGTTAACAGCAGGTGTTGTACCGGCAGACGCCAATCAGACGGTTGAGTGGACCTCCAGTGACGAAACCGTTGCAACCGTAGTAAATGGTGTGGTAACAGGTCTGAAGATCGGTACCTGCAACATTACGGTAAAAGCCGCAGGAGGAAACAAAATGGCTGTCTGCAAAGTGACAGTAACGGCACCGAAGGTAAAACTTCTTGCAGCAAAGAACGTCAAGAAGAGAGCAGTTAAGATAAAATGGAAAAAGATTGATGGCGTTGCCGGATATCAGGTAGCTGTGGGAGGCAAGAAAAAGTTCACTACAAAGAATTCAATCAAGATCAAGAAGCTTAAGAAAAAGAAGAAATATGCTGTAAAAGTCCGTGCATATACAGTATCGGGCGGAAAAAACGTATATGGAATGTGGAGTAAAGCAAAAAAAGTTAAAATTAAGAAATAATATGAAATTTTTGGTAAATTAGGGTTGCAATTTATTTCAGTTTGGGTATACTAATAATTAGTAATGCGACCTAGTGATATGACGAATATCATGCATTACTATTCCCCCCTCTGAGAATAAAATGTCAGTAAAGAGCTGTTTTCTGCTAGAGCAGAAAACAGCTCTTTTACCATTCAGATGAAAAATCCCCTCATTATGTTCGTTTGGTAAAAATTACGGGTTGACGAATACATAGAGGACGTGTATTATAGATAAGTACAAAGTGAATATTACGAACTCTTATTAAGAGTGGTGGAGAGTGAAGGCTCTGTGAAACCACGGCAACCCCCATCAGTGGAAGGTGCCAATCTGAGCGAGAAATCGAACAATAAGAGGAGTTGAGTTGATCAAGTCCATCTTTTTGATGGTCTTTTTTCTTTGTTAAAATTTTTATAATAATACGTTATGGTTTTGATTTTTTAAGGAGGTACAACATGGAGAAAAGATTATTTACATCTGAATCAGTGACAGAGGGACATCCGGATAAAATATGTGATAATATTTCTGATGGTATTTTAGATGCGCTGATGGAACAGGATCCGATGAGCCGTGTGGCGTGCGAGACGGCGATCACCACAGATTATGTATTGATCATGGGAGAGATCACCACGAAGGCAAAGGTCGATTATGAGAAGATTGCCAGAGAGACGATCCGCGAGATCGGATACGATTCCGATGAGAAAGGTTTTAACTGTGATACATGCCGTGTGAAGGTTCTGTTAGATTCTCAGTCACCGGACATCGCTATGGGTGTGGATAAGGCGTTGGAGGCCAGAGAGAACGAGATGTCAGATGAGCAGTTGGAGGCAATCGGTGCAGGAGATCAGGGAATGATGTTTGGATATGCAACGGACGAGACGCCGGAGCTGATGCCATATGCGATCGCACTGGCACATAAGCTGACGAAACAGCTTACCAAGGTTCGTAAGGATGGAACGCTTCCTTATCTCAGAGCGGATGGAAAGAGCCAGGTAACGGTAGAGTATGATGAGGATGGCAAGCCGGTCCATGTCAATGCCGTTGTAATCTCCACCCAGCATGCAGAGGATGTCACACAGGAGCAGATTCATGAGGATATTCGTAAATATGTGATCGATCCAATCGTTCCGGCAGAATTTATCGATGAAACCACAAAAGTATTTATTAATCCGACAGGACGTTTTGTGATCGGTGGACCAAACGGAGACAGCGGTCTGACCGGCAGAAAGATTATTGTTGACACCTATGGCGGATATGCCCGTCACGGCGGTGGAGCATTCTCCGGTAAGGACTGCACGAAGGTAGACCGTTCTGCAGCCTATGCGGCCAGATATGTTGCAAAAAATATTGTGGCAGCAGGACTGGCAAAGAGATGCGAGATTCAGCTTTCTTATGCGATCGGTGTCGCACAGCCGACATCTGTTATGGTAGATACCTTTGGAACCGGTAAGCTGGATGACCGGAAGCTGGTAGAAATTATCCGTGAAAAATTTGATCTGCGTCCGGCAGGCATTATCAAAATGCTTGATCTGCGCCGCCCAATCTATAAGCAGACAGCGGCTTACGGGCACTTTGGAAGAAATGAACTGAACCTTCCATGGGAGCAGACAGACAAGGCAGAGGAGCTTCGCAGTTATATGTAATTCGCTTGACATATTGTTATAAACAGTATAAAATTAAATCGTTGTATTGTGCTTAAAATATACAACGAAATCATATAAGGAGGTGTCCTATTCGATGTCACCAGTAGCATATATTATTATTGCTATTGTTGTTCTATTGGTTGGGATTATCGTTACCGCGCTTGTGACCAAAAAAGTGGCTGTAGACAATTATATCAAGTCTGAGGAGCAGCAGCTTGGATCAGCACAGGACAGAGCAAAGAAGATTGTTGACGATGCTCTGAAAAATGCAGAGACTACAAAGCGCGAAGCATTGCTTGAGGCGAAGGAGGAAGCGATCAAGACAAAAAATGAAATTGAACGCGAGTCCAAGGAACGCCGTGCAGAACTTCAGCGATATGAAGAACGAGTATTGTCGAAAGAGGAATCTCTGGATAAAAAGTCAGGACAGCTGGAAAGAAAAGAGGCAGCCCTTAATAAAAAGGATGCAAGTCTTGATGCCCTCAAGGAGGAGTTGGAAAATGCCAAAGCAGAGAATCTGCATAAGCTTGAGGAGATTTCCGGTTTAACTTCTGAACAAGCGAAAGAATATCTTTTAAAATCTGTTGAAGAAGACGTAAAACATGAAACTGCAGTTCTTATAAAAGAACTGGATCGTAAGGCGAAGGAAGAAGCGGATAAGAGAGCAAAGGATTATGTAGTAAATGCGATTCAGCGGTGTGCGGCTGATCATGCGGCAGAAACTACAATCTCTGTTGTCCAGTTGCCAAACGATGAAATGAAGGGAAGGATTATCGGTCGAGAAGGTCGTAATATCCGTACATTGGAACAGCTGACAGGTGTTGATCTGATCATTGATGACACCCCGGAGGCCGTTATTATATCTGCATTTGACGGAGTAAGACGAGAGGTAGCGCGTGTTGCTCTGGAGAAGCTTATTGTAGATGGTCGTATTCATCCGGCACGGATTGAGGAAACAGTCATTAAGGCTCAGAAGGAAGTGGAGTCAATGATTCGTGAGGAAGGTGAGGCTGCGACACTGGAGGTTGGTGTTCACGGCATTGATCCGGAGTTGATCCGTTTACTGGGAAGGATGAAGTTCAGAACCAGTTATGGTCAGAATGCATTGAAGCATTCAATCGAGGTGGCACATTTGTCCGGTCTGCTTGCTGCAGAGCTGGGTGAAAATGTGAGAATTGCCAAGAGAGCTGGTTTATTACATGATATAGGTAAGGCAGTTGATCAGGAGATCGAGGGAACACATATCCAGATCGGTGCAGACCTGTGTCGCAAGTATAAAGAGTCAAAGGTTGTTATCAATGCCGTGGAAGCACACCATGGTGATGTAGAACCAGAGTCCATCATTGCATGTATTGTTCAGGCCGCAGATGCGATTTCCGCAGGCAGACCGGGAGCACGCCGTGAGACACTGGAAACCTACACAAACAGATTAAAACAGTTAGAGGATATTTCGAATAGCTATGAAGGCGTAGAAAAATCATATGCCATTCAGGCTGGACGTGAGGTACGTGTAATGGTCGTACCGAGTCAGGTAAGTGACGATGATATGGTACTTATGGCGAGGGATATTTCCAAGCGGATTGAGTCTGAATTAAAGTATCCGGGTCAGATCATGGTAAATGTGATCCGGGAATCCAGAGTTACCGATTATGCAAAGTAGACACAACAATATCTAGAATTAGAAATCGTCACGGATTCATATCCGTGGCGTTTTTTAAATCATAGATTAATGATCAATACGAAAAAATAAAGCTTGTGCATCAGATATTATCAGAACAGATCAGAGGTGAAAATATGCAGATTGTCCGAATGGCAGAATCGGATACTATTAAGGGAAGAGGCAGAAAGGGACAGCCGAAATCAGATAGCTGTGCCGTAAAAATGGCTGGTGCTGCCTGTGGTCTGGCGGTGGATATAGGAACTACTACAGTGGTTATGGGATTGTATGATCTGGATTCCGGTGAGAGACTTGCCGGGCTTCAGGAAAAAAACAGTCAGACGCTTTTGGGGGCAGATGTGATGATGCGGTTAATGCACTGTCAGAGGGGTTCTCAGCATACGTTGGAACAACGGATCCGGGAGCAGATTCAGAATATGGCGGAGCAGCTTTGTGACGGATTTTGTGCATTGGAACAGATTAAAACGATTGCGGTTGTGGGAAATACAACTATGTGTCATATTTTTCTGGGACAGGATACATCCGGTCTGGCGGGCAGCCCATTCTGTCCGGCTTACCGGGGAATATACCGCTGCAAGGGCAGTGATATTGCTCTTCAGGAAATGAAGGATACGGATGTGATCGTACCGGCCGGAATTGATGCTCATGTGGGGGCGGACGCCGTGTCTATGATCTGCGCGCTGCAGCTTCCGGAAACAAAGGAGACGATACTGGCAGTAGATATTGGCACCAATGCCGAAATCGCACTGAGTTGTAAGAGAGAAATTTCGGTCTGCTCTGCCCCGGCGGGACCGGCCTTTGAGGGGGCACAGATCTCGCAGGGGATGCGGGGAGAACCGGGAGCAATTGCGGGGATGCATATTGCCCGGCAAAGTGGTAATATATTATTGGAAGTGATTCCGGATGACAGAAGAAATGTATATCCGGTGAGGGGAATCTGTGGATCGGGATTGATCGACAGCATTGCTTCTCTGAGACAAAGTGGTATTCTGCAGCCGGACGGTTATCTTCTTTGCAATCCAGAGGAAGCGGACAGACTGGGGATTCCGGGATATCTCAGAGAGAGGATTACAGAGAAGGGCTTTCTGGTGTATCTGGATCCCGGGGGGCAGCAGGTATGTCTGACACAGAAGGATATCCGGCAGTTTCAGCTGGCCAAGGCCGCAGTGCAGGCCGGGATACGCATGCTCCTGGAGCAAAAGGGACTTGCCCTGCAGCAGGTGGACAGAATCTATATTGCCGGTGTTTTTGGAGGACATATATCCAAGAAAAGTGCTGTGCTTACCGGGCTTTTTCCGGATATTGCCCCAGAAAAGCTTGTGATCGCAGGAAATGCTGCGGGAGAGGGAGCGGCAAGGGCATTGTTGTCAGAGGTTTTTTTGCGGCAGACCGAGCAGGTTGGCACAGAGGCGGCACATATTGAGCTGGCACAGCAGGAAGCCTTTCAACAGGAGTTTTTAGCATCTATGGAGATTGTTCCGTGGAATTAAGGCTGCAACAGAAGCAGCAGAATGGAGAATGATTATGAAAGTAGGTTTTATTGGAGCAGGAAATATGGCATCCGCTATGATCGGTGGAATGCTGCAGAAGGGACTGTTGCAGAAGGAGGATATTATTGCATCCTCGGCAACACAGAAGACAGCAGACCGGGTGGCGCAGGAGTTTGGCATCCGCACGACGCTGGATAATAAAGAGGTGGCCAAGGCAGAGATTGTGATCCTTGCCATTAAGCCGATCTATTGTGAGGGAGTGATCCGGGAGATCAGAGATCAGATCGGAGAAAACCAGATCGTGGTAACGATCGTTGCAGGCAGATCATTACAGTGGCTTTCAGATACTTTTGGCAAGCCGGTGAAACTGATCCGGACGATGCCAAATACTCCGGCATTGGTTGGAGAAGCAGTTACGGCATTATGTCCGGGAGAGCTTGTCAGTGAAGAAGAACTGGAGGAGGTCTGCAGACTGTTCCGTGGCTTTGGAAAAGCCGAGGTCGTTGGAGAACATTTGATGGATGCGGTGGTTGCCGTCAGCGGAAGTTCTCCGGCCTATGTTTTTATGTTTATTGAGGCTATGGCAGATGCAGCAGTGGCAGAGGGAATGCCGCGGGCGCAGGCATATCAGTTCGCGGCACAGTC
This sequence comes from Jutongia huaianensis, assembly GCF_014384985.1. Taxonomy (GTDB): domain Bacteria; phylum Bacillota; class Clostridia; order Lachnospirales; family Lachnospiraceae; genus Jutongia; species Jutongia huaianensis. The sequence goes on along the minus strand of NZ_JACRSX010000001.1, from coordinate 202,300 downwards.
AGTTCTTGGCAGTGCCAAAATGGTACTGGAAACAGGAAAGCATCCGGGAGAGCTCAAGGATATGGTATGTTCTCCGGCCGGTACAACCATTGCAGGAGTATGTAAGCTGGAGGAAAAGGGATTTCGAAGCAGCGTAATGGAATGCATGAAGGCATGCGCAGATAAATCCCGCAATATGTAGTTTTTGAAAAATAGCATGTTCCAGGAGCTATGTTTCTTATGCAGGGAAAACCGGGCTGGAGCATCCGCACTGTTTGTGCAAAAGACAGAGAGATTGACAAATGCAAACCGGAAGAATAATTGCAGCAGGAACGCCGTATTTATAAAGGAGACCTTTTGGGCAGATGCCCGGTAAGGAGCTTGTCCATGAGGACAAAAAAGCAATGGCGGTATGTCAGATATTTACGGATCATATTATGGGTTAGCGTTTTATTTTTGATGCTGTTTCTGGATGTTCGGTGTGCCGGATACATTGTAACCTGGCAGCAGGAGATGGAACAGGTATGTCAGGTTCAGCAGGGTCTGCAAAAGCAGAACGCAGAAAGGCTGCTTCGCCCTCTGCTGGAGGAGGTAGAATGTTTTCCGGTCCAGAGAGCGAAGGGGCAAAGTGTGTCCTGGGGCTTTGATGACGGTTATGGAGAGGGGCGGAGCTATGGGGGCAGACGAAGCCATGAAGGCATTGACATTATGCCGGTTTCTGATGATCGGAAGCAGATACCGATCCGGTCTGTGTCGGATGGCGTGGTAGAGCAGCTCGGCTGGCTGGAGCTTGGCGGATACCGGGTGGGGATACGGACGAAGTCCGGATTATATTTCTATTATGCCCACCTGGAGGAATATGCTCCGGGACTGCAAAAAGGAGACAGGGTACAGGCAGGAGCCCTGCTTGGTTATATGGGAGATACCGGATATGGGCCGGAAGGAACGAGAGGAAAGTTCCCGGTACATCTTCACTTTGGTATTTACTATGACAAAGATGGAGAGGAATGTACGGTAAATCCATATTATCTGCTGCAATATCTGGAGAAAAATAAGGTATAATGATAAGGGGACAAAAACATGGAAATTCAATTGTGGAGAGAAATATTAGATCCATACAGACAGGCGGTGGATGAACTGACCGTTAAATTCGATCATATGATTCAGGAGCATCATAATGCGGGAATTTACTGTCCGATCGTGCAGGTCAGCGGCCGTGTAAAAAAGATATCAAGTATTCTGGAAAAATGCCAGCGTAAAAATGTACCGATGGAGGAGCTGGAGGAAAAGATTGAGGACATTGCCGGAATACGAATTATCTGTCAGTTTGTAGAGGATATTGAGAGAGTTGTGGAGATCATTCGTAAGAGAAGTGATATGATCATCAAAAAAGAAAAGGATTATATTTCAAACAGTAAGGAGAGCGGTTACCGTAGTTACCATGTGATTGTTTATTATACGGTTCAGACAATTAATGGCCCGAAAAATCTGGAAGTGGAGATTCAGATCCGTACTCTTGCCATGAATTTCTGGGCGATCATTGAGCACTCTCTGCAGTATAAATATAAAGAAAATATGCCGGATGAGGTCCGGGGGCGTCTGCTGCGCGCGGCAAAGGCGGTGGATGCACTGGATATGGAAATGTCCTCTGTCCGGGATGAGATTATGGATGCCCAGAATTCCAATCGGAGAAAAGCGGGCATCGTGAGTGATATATTAAATAATATTGAGAATTTGTACCGTACCATGAATAAACGGGAGGTAGGGAAGATACAGGATGAATTTTTCCGGGTTTATCAGGCGGATGATATTGCACTTTTAGAGCGGTTCAACCGGCAGCTGGATGTTCTGTCAGAGTCGTACCGGGCACAGAGTCTGAGCTGATGATGCACGAAAGACGGAAATGTTCTGTCAGAATGCAGGAAATACAGAACCGGAACGGATAAGATCACGGAAAGGACCAAAGGAAATGAGGACAGAAGAGTTACCGGAACAGTTTCTGGAGAGTATGAAAAGAATGCTGGGAACAGAATATCAGGACTATATCAGTAGTATGAAAGAGGATACCCGCACAGCACTTCGTGTAAATACCAACAAAATAACGCCAGAGCAGTTTATGGATATTTGTCCATTTCATGCAGAGCCGGTGCCGTGGAATGAAAAGGGATTTTATTATAATGCGGATGTGGATATGCCGTCGAAGCATCCCTATTATTATGCAGGACTATATTATATTCAGGAGCCCAGTGCTATGATTCCGGCCAGTCTGCTTCCTGTGGAAGAAGGAGACCGGGTGCTGGATCTGTGTGCGGCTCCGGGAGGAAAGGCAACAGAATTGTCCGCAAAGCTTCACGGGACCGGTCTTTTGGTGGCAAATGATATCAGTGTGTCCAGAGCAATGGCACTGGCCAAAAATTTGCAGATTTCAGGAACTAAAAATGCGGTAGTGACAGCAGAAACACCGGAAAATCTGGCGGCTGTACTGCCGGGCTTTTTCCATAAGGTATTGATCGATGCCCCATGCTCCGGAGAAGGAATGTTCCGGCGTGATCCGGGAATGGTGAAAAGCTGGTGTATCCATGGACCGGAGTATTATGCTGCGCTTCAGGCAGAGATTTTGGAAAGTGCCTATGTTCTGCTTGCACCGGGAGGAGATATGGTATATTCTACTTGTACCTTTTCTCCTTTAGAGGATGAAGGAATGATTCAGTCCTTTCTGAAGAAGCACCCGGATATGACTATCTGTGAGGTGCCACGACATCCGGGTTATTCTGAAGGCAGACCGGACTGGGTGCCGGATGGCGATTCTTCTCTGGAAAACTGTGTCCGGATCTTTCCACACCGGGCAGAGGGAGAGGGGCATTTTGCGGTACTTTTGCATAAGCATGGGAAAGCAGGAGATACATGTGATGATCCGGAGATGTGGGACATAAATGGGACAGATATGAAGTCAGACCGGATTTCTGAAGCTTGTCCGGATGGAAAAAGAAGACGAAAACAGTCCGGAAAAAAGAGCAGAAATCATATATCTGCATCGGATTCACGGGAAAAGAAGCAGAAAAACCAGGAAGGGATAGAAGACTTTTTTCAAATGCTTCTGCCGGAGACAGGAATTGAAATAAAGAAACTGTCCCGAAAGAAGGACATTTATGTTGCAGAGACTTTGGCAGCAGGACAAATGAAGGGACTTCGGATCGTGGCAGGCGGATTGATCGCTGGCAATGACAAAAACGGGCGGTTTGAGCCGTCTCCCCAGCTTGCACTTGCACTTCGGGGAGAGGATTATTTACAAAGGATCGATCTGCCGGCGGAAGATGAGAGGGTGATCCGTTATCTCAAGGGAGAAACGGTTCTGGTAGACAAGCCGTATAAGGGATATGTTCTGTTCTGTGTTGATGGTTATCCGCTAGGCTGGTGCAAGGGCAATGGTTCCGGCACCATGAAGAATAAATATTATCCCGGATGGCGTATGCAGTAAATCGTTAAAGAAATGGAGACTATTATGTTAGAAAAAGGAAGCTTTGAGTATATCAAAAAAAAGAAAAAAAGAAAGATCATTATGGTGGTTGCGATCATCGTCATTGCAGCAGCTATTTTTGGAATCGGACTGCTGCTCAATAAAATGTCACGAGCCAATATATTTACTGTGCTGGCAATTCTCTGTGTGCTTCCATGGGCAAAACAACTTGTAGCGTTGATCGTGTTATTCCCGTATCACAGTGTCAGCAGAGAACGCTATGATAAGGCCCGGAAATGTCTGGAAAACAGTGGAGTACAGGGGGCAAAGCTGTATACAGATCTGGTGATCACTTCACCGGATAAGGTAATGAATCTGGATTTTGCCGTGATAGGTGCAGGTCATGTGATCGCATTGATCGGTAGAGACGGTCAGGATGTGTCATATATCAGGGAATATCTCACCAATGGAGTGCATCAGTGGGGAGATTTTCAGGTACAGATCGTGACCAGTGAAAAACTTTTTTTTAAGGAAGTGGAGCGCATGCAGGAGCATGAGGTGACAGCGGAGGAAGCGGAAAATGTGGATTCTTATATCCGCTCCCTGATCGTCTAATATAGAAAGGCATGGTTATCATATGCGTGTTTTAAAGGTAAGTGCTCAGGAGGAAGGACAGAGACTGGACCGGATGCTGGACAAGTATATGCAGTTAGCACCCCGGAGTTTTTTTTATAAAATGCTTCGCAAAAAAAATATCAAATTAAATGGGAAAAAAGCGGATGGCTCCGAAAAGGTAACAGCGGGAGATGAGATTACGCTTTATCTGGCAGACGAAACCGTTGAGAGCTTCCGAAAGCAGACTCCTCAGAAGGCTCAGAGAACAAAGAATACTGGAAGAAAGTCTATGAATATTCCGGTCATTTACGAGGATCAGGATATTCTGGTGCTGAATAAACCTGTGGGCGTATTGTCCCAAAAAGCCGACAGAGATGATTATTCTCTGGTGGAATGGCTGGAGGATTATCTGGGAAAGGATGCCGCACAGACATTTCGTCCCGGAATCTGTAATCGTCTTGACCGCAATACCAGTGGCCTGGTGGTGGCGGGCAAGAGTATTCATGGACTCCAGTGGATGAACCGCCTGTTCCGGGAAAGAAATCTCAAAAAGTATTATCTTTGTCTGGTGCATGGTGCAGTTAAGGGGGAGAAAAAGCTTCACGGGTTTCTGAAAAAGGATCCAAAGAAAAATATTGTGACTGTGCTAAAGAGTCCGGAAAATGGGACAGTGGAGATTGAAACCCGGTATCAGCCGTTACAGGTAGTATTCTGGGAGGGTGAGTCATATACTTTGCTTAAGATTCATCTGATCACCGGAAAGTCCCATCAGATCAGAGCACATCTGGCAAGCATTGGATATCCGGCTGTAGGAGACGTAAAATATGGCCGAAAAGGAAAGGCTGAGCAGAAGTTCCGTCTGCGGAGCCAGCTTCTCCATGCCCGGCAGCTGGAGCTGCCAGAAGAAGAATATCTGCCATCTCTTTATTGGAATAAAATATTTATTGCAGATCTGCCGCGTAAGTTTGCACAGGTATTGGAAGATATGGGGGTTGATATATCAGATATCTGATCATTTGATGTCAGAGCAAAAGTACAACGAATTTTATATTTGATAAAAGGAGGAATTTCCCATGGCATCATGGAATTCCAGAGGGCTTCGAGGTTCCATGCTGGAGGAGTCCCTCAATATGACGAATGAAAAATACCGCCGGGAAAAGCTGGCGCTGGTGCAGAAGATTCCAACGCCGATCACGCCTATGGAGTTTGATAAAGAGCATCATCATATTACGCTCGCTTATTTTGAGCAGAAAAGTACCGTGGATTATCTGGGAAATGTGCAGGGGGTGCCGATCTGTTTTGATGCCAAGGAGTGTGCCACGGATACCTTTCCTCTGCAGAATATCCATGAGCATCAGGTGGAATTTATGACAGAGTTTGAGGAGCAGGAGGGCATCGCCTTTCTGATCATTTATTTCAGTGGATGTAATCTCTGTTATTATGTGCCTTATCGGGATATGATGCGTTTTTGGGACAGAGCTCTTGGGGGAGGACGGAAGAGCTTCCGGCGGGAGGAGTTAGACCAGGAGTATCAGATCCGGGTGCAGGGAGAGGTGTTTATTCATTATCTGGAGGCATTGCAAAAGGATCTGGACAGCCGGGAATAAATACAGAACGATGTGCTTTAGATGAAAAAAGTTACATACACTATATATTGTGGTTAGACAAGCGTAGAATACAATATATTGTCGAATTTCTATTGACACACATTTTCATATATGCTAACATTGTAACCGTGGCTCACACATGAGGAGCCACGGTTTATTGTATAAATAATATTTTATATGATATGGGGTGCCAAAGCGGCAAAACGCTGGTTTTGCCCTGAATTATCTTAATGTAAGGCAGGTTGAGGAGAATGAAAATCATAAAAAGAAGTGGTACAGAGACAGTCTTTGATATTACGAAGATCACTGCGGCTATTATGAAGGCAAACAAGGAGGTGCCTGCCAGCGAACGTCTTTCTCTGCAGCAGATTCAGGAGATTTCTGATAATGTGGAGCAGATGTGTCTGGATATGAAGCGGTCTCCTAATGTGGAGGAGATTCAGGATATGGTAGAAAACCAGATCATGAATAACCGTGCTTTTGCATTGGCCAGAAAGTATATCACATATCGTTATACCAGGGCACTTGTGCGTAAATCAAATTCCACAGATGATCAGATCATGAGTCTTCTGGAATGTAATAACGAGGAAGTAAAGCAGGAAAATTCCAACAAAAATCCAACGGTAAACAGCGTGCAGCGTGACTATATGGCAGGAGAGGTCAGCAAAGATATCACAAAGCGTTTTCTTTTGCCGGAGGACATTGTCCATGCTCATGAGCAGGGGATTATCCATTTTCACGATTCCGATTATTTTGCACAGCATATGCACAACTGCTGTCTGGTCAATCTGGAGGATATGCTGCAGAATGGCACGGTCATTAGTGAGACAGCCATTGAAACGCCCAAGAGCTTTTCAACGGCATGCAATATCGCTACGCAGAGTATTGCCCAAATTGCCAGCTCCCAGTACGGTGGTCAAAGCATCAGTCTGGCACATCTGGCTCCTTTTGTCGATGTCAGCCGTAAGAAATTCCGCCGCATTGTCCGGGAGGAGTTTGAAGAATCCGGCGTAGATGCCACAGAGGAGCAGATCAATAAGGTGGCAGAGCTTCGTGTGTTAGATGAGATCAAAAAAGGTGTACAGATGATCCAGTATCAGGTGATCACATTGATGACTACCAATGGTCAGGCACCGTTTGTCACTGTTTTTATGTATCTGGACGAGGTGCCGGAGGGACAGGTGCGGGATGATCTCGCACTTGTGACAGAGGAAATCCTGCGCCAGAGGATTCTTGGTGTCAAAAATGAAAAAGGTGTTTATATTACACCGGCATTTCCGAAGCTGATCTATGTTCTGGAGGAGGACAATGTAACCGAGGGAAGTAAGTACTGGTATCTCACAAAGCTGGCAGCAGAATGTACTGCCAAGAGAATGGTGCCGGATTATATTTCCGAAAAGAAAATGCTGGAGCTTAAGATTGATAAAAACGGAGAAGGACACTGTTATCCATGTATGGGATGCCGGTCGTTCCTGACTCCTTATGTAGATGAAAATAACAAGCCAAAATATTACGGTCGTTTTAATCAGGGCGTTGTCACCGTAAATCTTGTGGATATCGCATGTTCTTCCGGTGGTGATACGGATAAGTTCTGGGAGATCTTTGATGAGCGGATGGCACTCTGTAAAAAGGCATTGATGTGCCGTCATAACCGTCTGAAGGGCACTCCGTCCGATGTGGCACCGATCCTCTGGCAGTACGGAGCACTTGCACGTCTGCAAAAGGGTGAGACCATAGATAAGCTGCTGTATGGTGGATATTCTACAATCTCGCTGGGATATGCGGGACTTTGTGAATGTACCAGATATATGACAGGCAAATCCCATACCGATCCAAGTGCCACACCATTTGCGCTTGAGGTGATGAGAAGGCTCAATGCAGCATGTGCCAGATGGAAAGAGGAGGAAAATATTGATTTCAGTCTTTATGGCACTCCTCTGGAGTCCACGACTTATAAGTTTGCAAAATGTCTTCAGAAGCGTTTTGGTGTGATCAAGGGTGTTACAGATAAGAATTATATTACCAACAGCTATCATGTTCATGTCACAGAGCCGATCGATGCCTTTGAAAAATTAAAGTTTGAGTCACAATTTCAGGAGCTTTCTCCGGGAGGAGCCATCAGTTATGTGGAAGTGCCAAATATGACAGATAATATTGATGCCGTGTTAAGTGTGATGCAGTATATTTATGAGCATATTATGTACGCAGAGCTCAATACAAAGAGTGATTACTGTCAGGAGTGTGGCTATAACGGGGAGATCCAGATCGTGACCGACGACGATGGAAAGCTGATCTGGAAATGTCCAAATTGTGGCAACACCGATCAGGATAAAATGAATGTGGCGAGACGTACCTGTGGATATATCGGAACACAGTTCTGGAATCAGGGAAGAACTCAGGAGATCAAGGAAAGAGTGCTTCATTTATAAAAAAATTAAAAACAAACAGATCATAGAAAACGAAAAGCTCCGAAAGGTGAATGTTTCCACCCTTCGGAGCTTGTTTGTTTTATAATCTCAGCAGCTGAAAATGTTTCATTTGCCTTTAGATATTATAAAATTATTATTTCTCAGAATGTTCTTTTTCTGTAATCTGCAGCAGGAAATCCTTCAGCAGGATCTTCACCGGCTTACGTCCCGTTTTTCGTACAGACTCAGGAATAAACTTCAAGGTAGGGAATGCCTGCATAATACGTTTGTTTCCGAAAAAAGGATTCTTTTTCTGGAAAGAGGTATGACGTTCTTTATATTCCCTGAAACGCTGTTCAATCTCTGCAAGTTTGGAATCCTCGCCGGAGTAGGTTTCTTTTAATTCTTCCAGACGTTTTAAGAAGCCCTCGGCTCGTTCATTTTGTGTATGAATTTTGGAGAATATGATCTGGCGCAGAGAGGAAAAACGCTCTTCTTCCAGTTGGGTAATTAACTCGTCCCGAATATGGTACAGTGTTTCCAGCTGATTGCGGAAGTTTATCGTCGTGATCACGGTATAAATAAGATCGGCTGCCATCACTACCGTTACCATAGTCAGCAGGATCAGACCTGTCTGTCGGGGAATGCTGTAGATAATGGAATTTAATGCCGGTTGTAAAAAGTCAAAAGCAAGCAGTGATAAAAATCCCCAGAACATGGATGGAACCAGAGCGATACGCCCCTCATAATTATATGGATCATCGCTGTAATCCCACCACTGTGCATGGAACATCTTTTCCATTCCCCAGGATGTGAAATACTCGATGGCCGTTGCCAAAAGCATGCCTCCCAGATATAACAGAGAAGGGTGGGGAGTCAGCGGCCGCAGAAATACATATACGATCGTTCCGCCGAAACCATAAAGGGGCAGCAGGGGACCGATCAGAAATCCGCGGTTTGTCAGTTTATGCGCTTTGATGGAGCAGAAGGAACTTTCGTAGATCCATCCGAAAAAGCTGTATAAATAAAAGTCCATCAGTATAAAATACCAGGATAATCCAAGAAACATATGTGTCACCTCATCATTTGTCTGTATTATTTTGCGTAATAATGATAAATATGATACAGTAATTTTTTGAAAAAATCAAATTTAGGGGTTCCCAATAAGAACGGTTTGTGTTATAGTAATTGGTATCAAAAGCTGGGAAGAGGAATAGTAGCTGTTCAAACTTCATACAGAAAGCTGTTGGTTGATGCGAAACAGTTGAATGTCAGACAGTGAACTCGCCTTGGAGCTGCCGGTTGAACCATAGTAGATCAGGACGGATTCCCACCGTTACAGGGGAAAGGTATTGGATTCGTATTTCTTGTACCTGTGAGAGCATGAATGATTCATGAATAAGAGTGGTACCGCGTGAGAATATTCTCCCGTCTCTAAGTATAGAGGCGGGTTTTTATTTGCTGTAAACCTTTATAGGATGGCAGCAGATAAAACTCCGTGTTAAGAAATAGAACAAAAAGATTTAAAATGGAGGGTTAGAATCATGAAGGGATTTGAAAAGTATCAGAAAACATATTTTATGCCGTCAGAGGCAACTTATGACTGGGTAAAAAAGGACAGCATCACAGAGCCGCCGGTATGGTGCAGTGTGGATCTTAGAGATGGTAATCAGGCATTGATCGAGCCAATGAGTCTTGAGGAAAAGGTTGAGTTTTTTAAGATGCTGGTTAAGATCGGTTTCAAGGAGATCGAGGTTGGATTTCCGGCTGCATCCGAGACGGAATACAACTTTCTGCGTACTTTGATCGACCGGAAGCTGATTCCGGATGATGTGACGGTGCAGGTACTGACACAGGCAAGAGAGCACATTATCCGCAAGACCTTTGAGGCGGTTGATGGTGCACCAAATGCCGTTGTTCATGTATATAATTCCACATCTGTGGCACAGAGAGAGCAGGTATTCCGCAAGTCTAAAGAAGAGATCAAAAAGATCGCTGTGGACGGAGCAAAGCTTCTCAAGGAGCTGGCTGCAGAAGTAAAGGGCAATATCCGTTTTGAGTACAGCCCGGAGAGCTTCCATGGCACCGAGGTAGAGTATGCGGTTGAGGTGTGCAATGCCGTTCTGGATGTATGGCAGCCACAGGCAGATGCCAAGGCGATCATCAATATTCCGTCTACCGTGGAAAATGCGATGCCTCATGTATTTGCAACACAGATCGAGTATGTCAGCAAGCATTTGAAATACAGAGACAATGTTGTTCTTTCCCTGCATCCACACAATGACCGTGGCTGCGGTGTGGCAACGGCGGAGCTGGGTGTTCTGGCCGGAGCAGACCGTATCGAGGGAACACTTTTCGGAAATGGTGAGCGTACCGGAAACATGGATATTGTTACCATGGCAATGAACATGTATTCCCATGGAGTCGATCCAAAGCTGGACTTCTCCAATATGCAGGAGATTGCCGATACATATGAGCGACTGACCAATATGCAGGTATCTATGCGTCAGCCATATGCAGGAGAGCTTGTATTTACTGCATTCTCCGGTTCTCATCAGGATGCGATCTCCAAGGGGATGGCATACCGTGAGGAAAAGAACTGCGAGTACTGGACTGTACCTTATCTGCCGATCGATCCAAAGGATGTGGGACGTACCTATGATTCTGACGTTATCCGTATCAACAGCCAGTCCGGCCGTGGCGGTGTCAGCTATGTATTAAAGAACAGCTTTGGTCTGATCCTGCCGGATAAGATGAAGGAAGAGGTTGGATATCTTATGAAGAATGTATCCGATCACCGCCATGCAGAGCTGTCTCCGGAGGATATGAGAGATGTATTTAAAGAGACTTATGTGGATGTTGACAAGAAGTTTGATGTATCCGAGTGTCATTTCAAACAGAAAGATGGTATCGGAGCGGAGGTAACCATCGTCGCAGACGGTAAGGAGACCGTTGTGGATTCTCACGGAAACGGACGTCTGAATGCAGTAAACCATGCGATCAAGAAATACTTCAATCTGGACTATGCATTGGATGTATATGAGGAGCATTCTCTTTCCAAGCGTTCCGATGCACAGGCAATCTCTTATGTGGGGATTAAGCCTGCCGGTCAGGAGAAGCTGTACTGGGGTGCCGGCACCGATGATGATATCATCAAGTCTTCCATTGACGCACTGGTCAATGCAGTGAACCGTTATATGGAGAATAAACAATTTTAGCTTATTTGTGAGACTGCATTTATAAAGGATCCATAAATGGTAATATAAAAATGGACTGTACTAATTTTGGTACAGTCCATTTTTTGCACATTGAAATTTTTTGTTAAAATTTATCCATACAGATAAAGATTATTTCTCATACTTCCGGCACATGGTCAGTCCGGCGATCATCAGTACCGGAAAGATAATTGCAGACAGAAGACCGAGCTTTAAGTTATCCTGCAGTGCGGAAGAGACAAAACCAACTGTAGTGGGACCGGCAGAGCATCCGATGTCTCCGGCCAGAGCGAGCAGGGCGAAGATGGTTGTACCACCCTGAGGACAAACCTTTGAACTGATACTAAAGGTTCCCGGCCACATAGCAGCAACGGAAAGACCACAGACGCCGCAGGCAGCCAGAGAAATTGCCGGGAGCGGAGAGAACGTCACGACCAGATAGCTGACGATACAAAGGCAGGCACAGGCTCCCAGGTATCCGGTCAGTGAAAAACGTTCCGCAACATGGGCGTGAAGAACTCTGCCGGAGCCCATCAGGATTGCAAAAAAGCATGGACCTGCAAGATCTCCCACGGTCTTGGAAACGTGTAGACCGGTTTCTGCCAGGGCAGATGCCCACTGGCTCATGGCAAGCTCTGAGGCGCCGCTGCACAACATCAGTAAAGCGAGAACCCAGAATACCTTTTCCTTTAACAGACCGGTGATGGACATGCCCCGCCCTTCGTCAGCCAGAGAATTGATCGGTACAAAACAAAAGTAAATGGCATTACAGGCCGGAATGACTGCCCACATGGCGGAAATGATTCTCCAGGAATCCAGTCCCAGCAGGCGGAAAAGCAGCGTGGATACCAGAACTACCAGCACAGAACCCCAGCAATAAAAGGAGTGCAGCAGACTCATGGCAGCTCCCTTTTTGTCGGTAGGGCAGGCTTCCACGATGGGACTGATGATCACCTCGGTCAGACCACCGCCAATGGCATAAATGACGACGGCGATACTGATACCGAGATAGGGATCGGAGGTCAGCTCCGGTAAAATGCCAAGAAGGATCAGACCCACAGCGGCAAAAATATGAGCCAGTACGGCATTTGGCCGATAACCGATCCGGTCTGTAAATTTGGCTGAAAACAGATCCACCAGAATCTGGGTGACAAAATTAACCGTGACCAGAAGACCGATCCGCGACAGGGAGATGCCATAAGTCCGGTGAAAGGTAACAAATAATAAAGGGGCGAAATTATTGACGATCGCCTGAGTGATATATCCGATGTAACTGGCGGCAATGGTATGCCGGAAATCATTACGTATATTCATAAAAACCTCCTGTGTATTAGTTTTTCACGTTTAGAAAGTGAAGCGGTACCACTTTGTTATAACAACATTATCATAATTCGTTCGGTAAAACTGTAAGAAAATCGCTCATTTATAACAATATTTTGATGAAAATGGAGAAATATATGTAACACGGACGAGGGGCATTTTGGGGGAGATATGAGTTGTCAGAACGAAAAGAATGTGGTAAAATCTTGTCGTGGAACAGTCGTGTTACAGGGTGCGTTGACCTCATTCCAAAAGAATGGGGGTGATGCCTATGAAAAATCATTTTGATTTTAAGGATTTGATGACCTTTGGTCTTTTCCTTTTGGCATTGCTTACATTCGTTTTTTCGTTTTGTAAGTAGCCTTACATAGCAAAAACCACCCTGATACTTTGGACGGTTAAGGGTGGCTTTGCTATTCTGATAATCGGTCAACCTCCTTGTAGGCGGTTGTTCCTTTTCTAATTGCATTATAACATCGTTTATGGTACTTGTAAACTGTCAATTTGGCAGTTTTCACTGTACCATAAACGTACTAATAGCGGTTGAAGCGGAAAATACCATTGATTATATGTGATGAGAAATGAAATATAAATAACGAGCTATAGTATAAGTAAAAAACACGAAAACGAGTTTGAGTAATAAAGGAGATTACCATGAGTGATATTAATAAAAGCATCAGAGAGCTTGTGAACTATGGATTACATACCGGATTAGTTGTGCCGGAGGATGCGGTGTACACCATCAACCGTATTCTGGAGATATTGAAGCTGGATGAGTATCAGGAGCCGGAAAATGCCTGTCCGGTACCGGATCTGGAAAGCACTCTTGGCAGTATTATGGACTGGGCATATGAAAATGGTGTTTTGGAGGAAAATACCGTGGCATACCGTGATCTGTTTGACACAAAGCTGATGGGGGCATTGGTGCCGGCTCCAAGCATGGTGATCGCAAAGTTTGGGGAGTTGTATCGCCAGTCTCCGCAGAAGGCAACGGATTTCTATTACAAATTCAGCCGGGATACCGACTATATCCGCCGTTACCGTATTGCAAAGGATATGAAATGGACAGCGGAAACAGAGTATGGAACTCTCGATGTGACCATTAATCTGTCTAAACCGGAGAAGGATCCAAAGGCGATCGCCGCTGCAAAGAATGCAAAGCAGTCCGCATATCCAAAGTGTCTGCTGTGCCGGGAAAATGAAGGCTACGCCGGAAGATTGAATCATCCGGCAAGACAGTCTCACCGTATCATGCCTCTCACGATCGAGGGAGAGAAGTGGGGATTTCAGTATTCTCCATATGTATATTACAATGAGCACTGCATTGTCTTTAACCAGAAGCATACGCCGATGAAGATTGACGAAGCTGCATTCCGGAAGCTGTTAGCTTTTGTAAAGCAGTTCCCTCATTATTTCCTGGGTTCCAATGCGGATCTTCCGATCGTGGGCGGTTCCATTCTGGCACATGAGCATTTCCAGGGAGGACATTATGAATTCGCCATGGAGAGAGCACAGGTAAAAACACCTCTTACGATACCGGGCTATGAGGATGTGGAAGCCGGTATTGTCAACTGGCCGATGTCCGTGATCCGTATCCGTCATGAGGAGAGTGACAGACTTGTTACATTGGCGTCCCATATTTTGGACACTTGGAGAGGCTATACCGATCAGGCGGCATTTATCTTTGCGGAGACCGAGGGAGAGCCTCACAATACTATCACGCCGATTGCCCGGATGAGAAACGGAAAATACGAAATGGATCTGGTGCTGCGAAATAATATTACGACGGACGAGTATCCTTTGGGAGTATATCATCCGCATCAGGAGCTTCATCACATCAAAAAGGAAAATATTGGTCTGATCGAGGTTATGGGACTTGCGGTTCTGCCGGCACGTCTGAAAAATGAGATGGCAGTGCTGGGAGAATATATCGTGCAGGGTAAGGATATCCGCAGTAATGAGACGATTGAGAAGCATGCAGACTGGGTAGAAACATTTTTGCCAAATTATGATTCGGTGACCGAGGACAATGTGGAAGAAATCCTTCAGAAGGAGATCGGTATTGTATTTAAGAAGGTGCTGGAGCATGCCGGCGTATACAAAAATACGGCCGAGGGACAGGAAGCGTTTAAGCGGTTTGTAAAAGCACTGTAAATGGCAGGACGGCGGATCATTGATAGATGGGTCGTCGGTATCTCTGTATCGGACAGGAGTTGTTAGGAAATGTTTTGTGTTGCGCTATGCGATGATTTCTGAATTGAAATTTCTATTATGGCTAATATGATCACCGAGATTTGAGTTAGCATAATTAGAAATCATGTTGATCATGGATTACCTCCTGTTGTAATATATTTTATATATTTCGTTTTTACATTTGTAACATACCGGCGGCTTATAGTCTGGGTGGTTTTATTCGACAGATAAATGGTATTGCCGTCTATTTTTGTGATGTGACTTAAATTAACGATACAGGATCTGTGGCATTGTACAAATATGTCAGGAAGATGTGCGGCGATTTCCTGAATACCGGCATGATCTGTAAAGGATTCTGTTTTTGTCATTAAAATGATGTCGTGTTTGTCCGCACAAATGGCAAGTATTTTTGAATATGGAAGGGCCTGGATCTGTTGTTTGTTTTTCAGAATATAACACTCAGGAGAATATTTTAAAATAAGTGCAGACAATACTTGTTCCAGAATCTTTTGATCGATGGGTTTCAAAAGAAAATTGAATGCCTGTACATTATATCCTTCAAAGACATACTCCCGAAAAGCCGTCAGAAAGATAAGATCACCGGAGTAGTTTTCTTTTCGGAGTCGGACAGCAGTCTCCATACCTGTTTCGGCATTTTGATCTTCTGTATTTAACTGGATATCTAAAAAACAGGCATGAAATGTCTGCTGTGTGATAGCACGGAGGAGTGACGGACCATTGGTGTATTGATAAATATGGAAAACATGCCCATGACAGGTCGCCCAGGTAGTTAATAATTTATACAGTTCTTTTGATTGTTTTGGATCATCTTCTAGTATTGCAATATTTAACAGCATGTCAGCCTCCTGGTGTTTTATCGGTATCTAGTGGTATCATAATATCTATCTGAAAGATTTCTTTCGTGCTTATTGTAACATATCCTCCGGCAGCTTCGGCAATTGATTTGATTCGTTTCAACCCAATGCCATGTTCGTCAGAGCTGTTTTTTGTTGATCTTAATATTCCATTTTGAATATTGTATTGGCCGGAACCGTTGTTTTCAGCATGAATGAAAAGAGTATCCTGATAGGGCTTGATCACGCATTTGAAAAATGGAGCTTCTTTTGTTTGTTTACAGGCTTCAATGGCATTTGTGCATATATTACTTAACAATGAACATAAATTGATGTCGGATAAGGGAAGCTGATCGGGAAGGTGGATCATATATTCCGTGTGGATACCGTATTGACCGGCTTCGTGTATATATGTGGTTAAAACGGCATCTGCAACAGAATTACCGGAGTTGATGATCTGATGGGATGCATTTAAGCTGTTTTTAAATTGCTGCATATAATTTGAAAGGTCTGTGTAATTTTTTTCTGCTAAAAGCTGATTTATGACATTAATATGGAAAGACAGATCGTGTTTCATTACTCGTAACTCTTTATTCATTTGGTGAATGCTTTCAAATTCTTTTTTCTCCAGTTGCTGAATCTGCTGTAAACGGCTGTATTCGATATTTTTGTAGCGGGTAACACCCAGACGGTAAATAAAGATCAACAGAGCCAGATAGCATAGGAGGAAAAAAATGCAAAATATCGTTAACTGATTCTGAAATGTCTGTGGAATATGGAGTTTATTCAGTTTTATGGTGACCGTTAAAATGGATTCCGCAATAAAAAGGTAGACGATAGACAAAAAGAAAAAGCTGAGCTTTTCTGTAAGGTTCAGGAAAAGTTTGTTATTATCAATATGGCAGCAAACAAACACAAAAAAGGAAAGAAAGACAATGTACATCAGTGTGCTGGCATATCGCAGAATACCACCTGCCAGCAGATCAGCGATTTCTAAATGGAATAAATGTATCGGAATAAGAATACCGATTTCTTCTGACAGCATGGCGAGGATCATAAACAGTACATTCCAAACAATTAGAACGATATTCTCATTGGAAAAGAAGATTTTTGAGGCAATAATATTGATTAACAGAGAAATTAAAAAGACAACCTCACTACTAACATGAGCCAGATTCATAAAAAACACACAGAAAGCCAAAACGAATAAGGTGATATCCCACAAAAGAGTTTTATGGATGATAGAATTTCGAAATTCAAAGCGTGTTTGGGCAAGGTGCCCAAATAAAGCAATCTCCAAGAGATCAATAAAAAATTCCCATAGATAATTTACAGTCATAAAAATTTCCCATTCCTTTCTATGTTCACAAATTTTGGGATAGTTAGTAGTATCTGGAGTCATTGTACCACATTTTTATAATAAATTATAAATCGCCATGACCGCTTATGCAGTTTGGATGACCGTTCGTGCATGATACAATTGAAAAATTGATTTTAAATGATTATATTAACACATAGATCATTTTAGTTTTTGCCAGAAAATTTTATCTTTTGCCAGATATCTTGCATTGGACAATGGGGATGACTAAAATGATGTCAATAAAAAGAAAGCATAATGCAGAAAGGATGTGATGCAGCAATGATCCGTCAGGAGATCCGAAGAGTTTTATTGTCGCCGTTTTTTTACATATCTATCGCGATATTATTTGCAGGAAGTTTCTTTCCGGCATTATATGACATATCAAATCATTATGATTTGTCTTACCTTATGGATAGTACCCTGGCAGGTTATGGAACAGCGTTGATGCCGATTTTGTCAACACTTGCAATAGCGGACAGTTATTTGATCGAAGAGAAGGATGGATATCAATATGCGGTGATGGCAAGAACAACAAAGCTGAAATACTGTCTGTCGAAGATAGGGGCAGCAATAGGGACAGGAGTGGCAGTTGTATTGATCACGAAAGGATTGCTGCTGCTTTCCATGACAGTTTCATCTCTTGTCATTTTTGGAAAGGTTGTGCTTGGCAGTGAGGTTGTAGATTCTGCTTGCGCCGGAACCAGTTACTGGATTGATCATCATAATTATATTATGTTTATTGGTCAGCAGATTTTATATGATTGTATGTATGCATCCATATTTCCCGGTTTATCTCTGGCGGTTTCTACCATTGCCAAAAATAAATACGTTGTTATGTTGTTTCCTTTTATTTATGCAAACGTGACGACCTTGTTATTTATAGGCTTACAATGGTACTATTTGGCACCGATGATATTGGATGCACAGGGGAGAGCAAGCTCTTTAATGTTCGAAGGTTTACCATACCGGATTTTTGTGATACTGATATACTGGCTTGTGTCCACGGTTTTTTTTATCAGAGGTGTCTGGAGCAAAATGAAGTAGGAGGGAGAAGGATATGATTCGCTATATTTGGCAGGAATATGTACATAAAACATTGTTGTCAGCCCGCTTTATCGTCGTTGTATCATCACTGTTGCTGATGATGATCATGTTATTCCAGGGAATGAGTGTCCAGATGAAAAAAATGGGATATCAGGTTGGCGTATTTGAAATGCTTCCGTCGTTTTTATTTTATAATACAGGAACAATAATCTATTTTGGAGTGTTTCTATTTTTAATTGCTGTTTTACCACGGTGGGATGGGAGTATGAATGAAATTCTCCGATTGGGGAAAAGAAAGTGGTTTTTTGCCCAGTATATTTATATTTTTTTCACATCAGTAATCTATTTTCTGATTTGGACGGGAGGATTTATTCTGGCACTATTTCCGAGAATTATTTGGAATAATGAATGGAGCAGTCTGGCAAAGATGGCAATAGATCCGCAGCAATCCGTTTTTTTCTGGATGAATTTAAACCTTAATGTTAATCTGCAGTTTTCAGATTTAATCATGAATATTGGAAGCCCGGGAAAAGTATATCTTTTAACATTTATGCTGACCGTGTTGGGATCATTTTTTATAGGGATATTTATGATTACTGTAAATATCTGTTTTCGTCGTGGTGTGGGAACTGTTCTGGCATATCTGATGGTAGGAGTTCAGACAATGTCCGGGATTCTGGCCATGCTTTTTGGAAAAAATCTGATTCATTTTGAGGGATACAAACAAGTGAAAAATCTGCTGGAGAGGATGCAGTATTACATTAGTCCATTGTATCAGAGCGATCTGTTTACCATGGCAATTCATAATGCACGCCCTATTGCACAGCGTATCGGGATTGGAGTGATCTATTTTGCGATACTGATCCTGCTGGTAACTCTGTTTGGCATGTGTATGATCCGAAAAATTGATCTTTGTAAAGAAAATGCATAAAAAGCAATAAATCGCTTGGAAAGGAAGAAAAATATGGTTAAGGTGGAAGGACTGGAAAAAAAATTCCGGGAAGAGATCATTCTGACCGATGTTAATATGTCAATGGAACAGGGGAAGATATATGGTCTGGTGGGAATGAACGGCAGCGGAAAAACTGTGCTGATGAAGTGTATCTGTGGGTTTTTGCAGCCCACGAAGGGGTCTGTTACGGTGGACGGAAAGGCGATAGGAAAGGACATAGATTTTCCGCAGAGTCTTGGTCTGATGATCGAGACACCGGGGTTTATTCCTTATATGTCGGGAAAAAGTAATCTGAAAAATCTGGCATTGATCCGTAATCAGATCAGTGATAAGGAGATTGACGAGGCAATGGAGCTGGTGGGATTGGATCCAAAACTGAAAAAGAGGGTTTCCAAGTACTCTCTGGGAATGCGTCAAAGACTGGGAATTGCACAGGCGATCATGGAACATCCAAGACTTCTGATACTGGACGAACCGTTTAATGGATTGGACGTGCAGGGTGTGGAGGATATGCGAAAGCTTTTTTCAAGGCTGGCAGGGGAAGGCGTAATGATCCTGTTGGCATCCCATTATGATGAAGATATACGGACACTTTGTGAGGATGTATATCTGGTGAGGGATCATCATGTGACAAAGAAGGAGAAAGAGGAAACAAAGTAGAACCATTATGGAACGTGTTGAAGGATATGAAATAAAATGAGAGATAAAAGAGAAATTGTTTTTTGGAGCAGTGTGATATTTCTGGCACAGATCCTTCTGATGCTGGCGCAGATGACACAATATGGGGGAGAAGATCTGTACCAGCCTCTGAAATTTTTATACGGGGATGGCTATGGCAGAGCAAAGCTGCATAACGTGGAGCAGTATATGTGGCTTTTGGAACTGTCCCTGTATTGTATTGTGACTGTACGGAAAATAGTACAGTATAAAGAAGAGGATTCTTACATGATGATTGTGCGCTATCCGGATTTTCGTTCTTATTATCGTGCAGCATATGGAACCTTTGTAAAATATACCGTTCTTTATCAGATTTTTTTGTTTCTGGGAACTCTGGCAGGAACGGGGGTGGTAAGGCTGGGACACAGCGTACGGGGAGTATGCTGGCAGCCGTTTTTACTTTCACAGGGCTGCATGTTTTTGGGAAATCTGTGTTTTGGAATTATTATGTTTTATCTGATCCTTCATTTCAATGCGGTTAAGCTGGCAGTGGTGTTATATCCGGGACTACCGGTGATAGCAATCGTGCTTCGGGAGCGGATTCCAGAAGCTGTCAGCAACTGGAATCCCGGAAGCTGGCTGATGGCTGCGCGGAGCAGCAGGATGGTATCCGGGGGATTTCCGGTTGGCATTGTATTTCTGATTGAAATAATTATATTTACAGCAGTCAGTATTTTATCCGTGGAGAAACGTCTTTGTGTACCCGTTTCATAAAAACCACGACACTTGCCAAAATGAAAAGTATGGCAATGATCATAGTGACAGGGAATACTGCCGGATGATTCTTGCCAAGTAAAAGACCAAGACCTTCATGCATCGTGAGATTTCCAAAGATGGCAAAGATGAAAAAAGCCAGTGTGTTCAGCAGGCCGTCCGGAGTTTTGCTTTTCAGAAGATAACCGATCAGCATACCAAGGATATCGGCGGCAAAAAGACCGATGGAGCAGGCAAGCCAGACAGTGACAGCGGCACTCATACCTTCATTGGCACCGAAAGTGATAGCCGTAAGCTGTGTTTTGTCTCCAAGCTCTGCCACAAAGAAGGTGCAGAAAACGGTGAGAGGAGCAAAACGGGATACATTTTCTTCTTTTGCCTCCTCTTCCTCGTCGTTATCTCCCCTCAGCGATGTGATGGCAAAAAAGAGGAAAGCGGCTGCGGCAACCAGACGGATCAGCCAGGTAGGGATCAGCTCGCTGACAAGACCGCCTAAAAGTACGGCAAGTCCATTGAGAACCAGAATGGCGGCAGCCGTGCCGATAATGATATCCCGAAGTTTAAAGCGGGAAGTGAGGGCAATAAGCATAAGCTGGGTCTTGTCCCCCATTTCGGCGATAAATTCTGTGAACATGATCTGCAAAAATAAAAGCATAAGAAATCTCCTTTCCAGAATAAAAAGGGCAAAACCAGCGTTTTGCCCTCCAAGAATTGCTTCGCAATTCTCGTTGGCATCACACTACGTTACGAGCATTTTCCGATATATTAAAAAAGACCTATGACAGTGCAAAAATACACTGCCATAAGTCTCATCATTTAAAATATTACCGGATGACCAATGCACCAGTATGTCGATAATATTATACATTTCAAAACGGATCAATAGGTCGATCCGAAGTATCATGTACCGATTACTCCCTCGTGACGTAGTTCCGATTGTAGCATAGTTGAAAAAAAACGTCAATAAAAAGTGAAAATAACTTTCAATAAGAATGGTATTTCGTTGTTTTATTGTTCTTTTTGAAAGCAGAGATCAACCTGAGTGACGATATCCGGATCAAGCCAGCCCTTGTCTGCCATATCCTGCAGAATGCTGCAGGTTTTTTCATGGGACATGCCTTGCTTATAAGGGCGGCTTTCTGTTAATGCCTGATAAATATCCACACAGGACATCATACGTTCCGGAACACTTAATTCATCAGCAGAGCGGCCGAAGGGATAACCGGTTCCGTCCAGTCTTTCATGGTGAAAGGCTGCCCAGTCACGCAGCTCTTCAAAATCATCAATTTCAGATAATATATAGTAGGTATAAGCAGCGTGATGCTTCATAATTGTAAATTCTTCATCGGTCAGCCGGCCGGGTTTCTCCAGAATTTCGTTTCCTACGGCAACCTTGCCAATATCATGAAGTGCTCCGGCAAGATACATTTTTTCGGAGGTTTCCTGCTCTAATCCCATAAAGAGAGATAATTTTCTGGCATGTTCCGCTACTCCAATGGAGTGTGTGCTGGTGAATGGGGATTTATAATCGACAATCTGTGCAAAAAAATCAGCTAGGGATTTTATTTGTGTAAAGTTAAGATCTTGTTTGATGCGTGGAACCTTTGCCCAGAGCCTTGCATCAAGATCATCGTCCCCAAGAGTCAGAAAATGTTTTTCGGGAAATGCCTGAATAAAGGCATGAACACATTCCTCATCAGCAATCGAACCGTTTATTTTGAGGAGAAGATCATTTGCCCGCTGCCAGGTATCGGTGGTAAAGCTTGTGGCACGGCACATGACATCCAGAAGATCACATAAATGTATGATCCGGGCAAAAAGAGGGATTTCGTCCCATTTTTTATGAAAAGGACCACTGCCATTGGCATTTTCGTGATGGTAAAGAATGACATTAGTAACGTCCGTGTGGAATGGAAGCTTAATGACATTATCTTCTCCAAAGGAACAGTGCAGGCCTAAATTTGGAAACTGCTGTGAAACGGCAGCCTGGGCAATGTCGCTGTGAAGCTCCTCCTGAATATACTGCGTCAGCGCATTGTCATGGAGAAGGGCACAGGCGGCCAGATCCTGCAGGGGCTTTCCGGAAATGCCTATCTGTTCTGCCGTGCAGATACTCATATATGCAACACGTTTGGCGTGTTTATTGGTTACGTGAACTAATTCGGCCTCGACACAGTCCAGTGCGTAGGAGCAGGCGGCGAATAATCCTAAGACATCTAATTTCATAAAATTCCTCCGTAAATATCCTTTGTTATGACCATATTATCACGGAAAGGGAGGATTCACAATCGTGAATGTGCACTATTCACGGAGTTCCCACCACAGCCCCCAGACCGCCGCAAAAACAGCGGCTAGAGTCCGCCGCAGTCAGGCGTCCCCTGTCTGCGGGTGTGGGTGGAAACAGCCTGCACGGCTGATTTTCCAAACAAACTACCACTTGTAAGCAAGCTTGTGTGAAGTTTGTGATAGGTTTCATATGACTTTCCGTTAGACAGCACTATTCACGGAGTTCCCACCACAGCCCCCAGACCGCCGCAAAAACAGCGGCTAGAGTCCGCCAAAGTCAGGCGGTCCCCTGTCTGCGGGTGTGGGTGGTAACAGCCTGCACGGCTGATTTTCCAAACAAACTACCACTTGTAAGCAAGCTTACGTGGTAGTTTCCTTGAAAAATCTATCCGTGAATAGTGACAAGATATCAAAATACTGTTAGAAAATGACGTTTATGTTGTTGACACCTTTTTTAAGGGTGTCGTATAATGGGGATATGAGAAAATGGCGAAAGCCGTTACTAGAAAGAGGAGGATATTTTCATGAATTATGGTTACTTTGATGAGAAGAACCGCGAGTATGTGATCACCAGACCGGATACACCGGCTCCATGGTGTAACTACCTTGGTTCTCCGGAGTATGGTGCGATCATTTCTAACAATGCGGGTGGTTACAGCTTTGTAAAGAGCGGTGCGAACGGCCGTATCCTGCGTTATCACTTCAACAGCGATGATACACCGGGACGTTACATTTACATCAGAGATGATGAGACTGCTGATTTCTGGTCTGCTTCATGGCAGCCGGTTGGCAAGGATCTGAACGAGTACAAGAGTGAGGTTCATCACGGTACTGCATATACAACAATGTTTTCTGAGTATGCAGGCATCAAGACTCAGGCAGATTATTATGTACCCCTTGGAAAGGTTTATGAGGTTTGGAGATGTAAGGTGACAAATACCACAGACAAGCCACGTAAGATTTCTGTATTTGGTTATGCGGAGCTTTCCAATGATGATAATTACAATCAGGATCAGGTAAACCTGCAGTATTCCCTGTGTACTACCAACACATTATTCCTTGGCAACAAGATCCTGCAGCAGATCAACCTGAACTGGTATAAGGGTCCGGACGGAAGCAACGGTAAAGAGCGTTTCTTCGGCATGGCAGGTCAGAAGGTTACTTCTTACAATGGTGATAAGGAAGCATTCATTGGTATGTATCACGATTATGGCAATCCGGTTGCTGTAGAGCGTGGTGAGTGTGACGGCGTTCTCAACTACAATGAGAACAGCTGTGGTGCACTTCATACTGCACTGGAGCTTGCTCCGGGCGAGTCAAAGGAGCTTGCATTTGTACTGGGCCGTTATAAGGCGTCTGATGCAGACAAGATCCTTGCATGCTACGAGGATGTTTCTGTCTGTGACAAAGAGATTGCCGAGTTAAAGAATTACTGGCATTCTAAGCTGGATAATTTCAAGATTGATACACCAAGCCCTGCTTTCAACAGCATGGTAAATACATGGAATGCATATCAGTGCTTCCTGACCTTTACATGGTCAAGAGCTGCATCCTTTATCTACTGTGGTGAGCGTAACGGATATGGATACAGAGATACGGTTCAGGATATTCAGGGTGTCATCCATACAGATCCTGAGGCTGCACTGGACAAGATCCGTTTCATGCTGTCTGCTCAGGTAGACAATGGTGGTGGACTTCCACTGGTTCGTTTCGATCATGATGAGCGTGCCGGTCATGAGGGTACACCGGATGATCCGGATTATGTAAGAGAGACAGGACATCCTGCATATCGTGCAGATGATGCACTGTGGCTTTTCCCTACTGTATTTAAGTATGTTTCAGAGACAGGTAATCTGGCATTTATGGATGAGGAGATCACCTGGTCTAACGTAGATAAGAAAGCAACTGTTTATGAGCATCTGCAGAGAGCGATCGACTTCTCCATGAATCATCTGGGACCACATGGTCTTCCGGCCGGTCTTCACGCTGACTGGAATGACTGTCTGCGTCTGGGTGCACAGGGTGAGTCTTCCTTCGTAGCAATGCAGTTATATTATGCATTCTCTATCATGCGTCTTTTCGCACAGAAGAAGAATGATACCGATTATATTGCTTATCTGGACAAGACCCAGAAAGAGATCGGTGACAAGATCAACAAGCTCTGGTGGGAGGATGACCGTTTCAACCGTGGCTTCAAGGATACCGGAGAGCTTATCGGTTCCAAGAAGGATCCGGAGGCAAGTATGTGGCTGAACCCACAGTCATGGGCCGTTATTTCCGGTCTGGCTACCAAGGATCAGGCAGAGAAGGCTCTGGAGTCTGTAGACCGTGAGCTGAATACCGCTTATGGTGCAAAGGTAATGGCTCCTTCCTATGTAGATCATTACTTTGATGGCGCACTGGCTGGTCTGTTCCCTCCATCAACAAAGGAGAATGGTGGTATCTTCTCCCAGACACAGGGATGGATC
This sequence comes from Jutongia huaianensis, assembly GCF_014384985.1. Classification (GTDB taxonomy): domain Bacteria; phylum Bacillota; class Clostridia; order Lachnospirales; family Lachnospiraceae; genus Jutongia; species Jutongia huaianensis. The sequence goes on along the minus strand of NZ_JACRSX010000001.1, from coordinate 177,111 downwards.
ATTCTTGCAGAGTCTCTGATGGGACATGGAAACAAGGCATTCCAGTATTTCGAGGAGAGCTCACCTTCTTCACAGAATGACAAGGCAGAGATCCGTAAGCTGGAGCCATATGTACACGGACAGTATACAGAGGGTGATGAGAGCCCATTCCATGGACGTTCTCATGTACACTGGCTGACAGGTACCGCATCTACATGTATGGTAGGCTGCGTAGAAGGTATCTGTGGTATCCGTCCTGATCTGGATGGTATCCGTATCGCTCCTTCTATTCCGAGTGACTGGAAAGAGTTTACCATGGAGAAGAATTTCCGTGGAAGCAAGCTTAAGATCAAGGTTGAGAATCCAAACGGTGCAGAGAGCGGCTGCAAGGAATTCTATGTGAATGGCGAGAAGTTCGAGGATAATTACATCCCGGCTGACAAGCTGACTCCTGTGACCGAGGTTCGTCTCGTTATGTAATTTAATATGATGCAAGGGGCAAAAGCAGATTGCAATTCCGGGCATCGGCATTATAATAAAAATCAGGCTCCACACATGGCGTACGCTGTGTGTGGAGTTTTTTGTACTCAAAAAGTGTAAGTGATGATTAATAAAAAGTAAAAATGAATTGACAATAAGAAGTATCAATGCTACTATTGTATATAAAGTATAAAACGAAATATAATCGTGCCGAGTTGTTGTTTTATTGGGCGAAGGAGGTGAGAGAATGTGTTATTATATAATACACAGAGAAAAAATTGTAAAAAGCGTTCTTTTTCTATAAAAAAGTGGTAGATATAGAAAAAAGAACGCCGATAAACAAACGGTTACATTATAACAGATTAATGAAAAAAATCAATATACTAATTAAATTTTTTATGAATAAAGAAAGGAACGAAAAATGAGAAAAATATTTTGGAAAAATGTAGTCATTGCAGGTTTATTGGCAGCGTTAAGCCTGACAGGCAGTATGGCAACAGATGTGAAGGCTGATTGTAAAAATGAACTTTATACATATCAATCATCAAAAGATGGCAATTTTAATACTACGGATTGGAGAGCTAAAGATCATGGAGGTTCAGAAATACCTAAGGGATATGTCTATGCGATTGCTTCTGAGGGGCAGGCATCATCTATTATGATTAGAAAACATACTTCTAATAATAGAAATGTAGAGGCTTCTAATGGCTTTGTGACAGTTCCATATTTGACCCATTCATGCATTCGTAATAATTTTGTCGCAAATTCAGATAAAGAGGTGCGATTACGAGTACGTATTAACGCAAATTCAGGAATTACCAGTGGATTTTGGAGTCCGGATACATCTCAGTCATATCCATACGTTGTAGGTTGATAAGGTTACGAGACGGAAAATTTGAAAGACAAAAGAGTGGGCGGCCAAAATTATTTTGGCCGCCTCTATAAGAAAGAGGCGAAGGAATGCAAAAGAAGAAAAAGCACTGGAAACGATATCTGTTTATGATAATCTTGCTGGGAATATATGCGATCCGTGTTATATTCGTTAATGCAGACAATGACAAGGCAAGGGTTCATTATGTAAACGAGAAGGAAACTGCCCGGACTAAAAATATGGAGATATCTATCAGTGATGCGACACTTTATGATACGCCGGCTTTTTTGGCAAAGTACAGGAATACTACGCAATATTTTTCAACATGGAGTATGTATTATCGAAATGCGGGACAACTGGATTCATTTGTGAAGGATAAGTATATTTTATGTGCACGGATGACTCTTAAAAATTGTTCTCAAAAAGTGAGAGATATTAATCTGACGACGTTCCATATCTATATAGGAGAGGGGTATCATAATGGGGTTCCGCAGGATCTGTTTAGCAGTCTGAACGGATTTGGTGGCTTGTCTATTCAGCCGGGACATGTATTTTCTTTTACGCTTGTCTATACATTAAATGAGTTAAACATTAAAAAAGAGATATATGATGACCTGGCAAATCAGGATATATCGATTTTGGTGTCTGGATATCCCAATATTCAACGTATTCGTTTAAATTCCATTAAATACGAGAAAGCAAGCGAAAAACAGAGAGATTATTACGACCAGCTGGTGGGTGTGGGATATGAACCAATTGAATGGGAAGAAGACACTAAGGAGGGAACCATGCAGGAAATCGGCGGAACCTATTGCGAAAAAGGAGTGACATTTTCTGTAGATTCCTATGATATTTCCAGAAAAGTGGATGTAAAAAAATTAAAGGGTGATGATAAAGAGACACTGCAGCATTATTTGGACAAAAAGGGAAATGTGATTCGGGGGTTGAATGAGGAGGATGCGGTTATTGTATGGATCAGATTACATGTAAAAAATCTGTCGGGACAGGAACAAATAATACCGATTCAGCCCGGTTTAGTAAAATACAATGGACATGAAACGGATGGCAATATCTATGCAGAAGCAGGAGAACATCTTCAGTTTCTCAATAACAGCAGTTTGTGTAAAATTGAGGAGGGGACAGACTCGACTGTACTATTGGGGTATTTGGTGGAAGACAATGTTTATGCGAAAGACAAAGCAAAATGGAAACCTGAGAAAAGAGCGCTTTATCTGAATTTTGCCATTGGAGCATATGAGGATGTAGATTTTAAAAAGGGAGAATATTCCTATGGAAAATTTCTGCGTGTTAAATAGAAGGAGGGGATAAGGGTGAAAGAAATGATCCGGTTTGAAGCAAAACGATGTGCCGGAAGCAGAGAAACGAAGCTGGTTGTGTTGTTTTCTTTTCTGATCGCACTGGGACATTTTTTGTCGTTTTGTATATGGTATGTGGGATATCGACAGGGAGGAGTTATGGGGGCGGAAGAGCTGAAATATATGGCAGATAACCCCGATTTCAATACCGTATATCCGGCATGCCTGTATGAAGGATTTATTGGTGGAGAAGCATACACATTTTGGAACAGTGTCTATTTCTATATTCTTCCGGTATTAGCGGCATTGCCTTTCGGATGGTCGTATTTTCAAGATGAGACCACGGGGTATTTGAGGCAGATATACAGCAGAGTCAGCAGATCACAGTATCTGACGGCAAAAATGATCGTTACATTCTGCTCAGGGGCTGTGGGAGGAACATTGACCTACATATTAAGTTTTGCTGTCAATGCATTGTATCTTCCGGCAGTGAAACCGAATGAAGTGGCACAGCACAACTTTATTACGAATAGAATGTTTATGGCAGAGTGGTATTTTTCAAAGCCGTGGCTGTATTTTGGAGTGTATCTGCTGATCATTATGTTGTGTGGGGGTTTGCTGGCAGTGAGTTCTTTGTTGATTTCCTTTGTTGCACGGAACCGCCTGATCATTTGTATGTTCCCTTTTATTTTGTATCTGTCTGCAGACTATTTACTGATGGAGTTGGGATTGGAAAAATATTCTATTGCAGGAATTATTAATCCGATGATGGCAGATTCAAAGGTGGATATGAATTTTCCTCTTATTGCAGGGATTTTTGGAATATTACTACTGTTATGTGTTTTCTCTTTTTGGTGGATAGGATGTCACAGAAAAAAGATCATTTAAACGTTAAAGACGGAACATGCTGATTGTTTGAAGAGGAGAAATTGATGAATATTACAATAAAAAACCTGACGAAGAAAATAAAAAAAGAAACCGTGTTAAAGGATATCAATCTGGAATTTCATGGAGGAAAGATTTATGGTCTGCAGGGAAAGAATGGCTGCGGAAAAACGATGCTGATGCGCTGTATTGCCGGTCTGGTCCATCCGGAACAGGGAGAGATCATTATTAATGGGAAAGTGCTTCATAAAGATATGAGTCTGCCGGAAAGTATAGGACTTTTAATTGAAAATCCGGCGTTTCTTCCACAATATACAGGATTGCAGAATCTGAAGATACTGGCAGATCTTCAGGGAGGGATTTCCTATGGTGAATTGGAGGAACTGCTGGAAAAAGTGGGCTTAAAGGATTGTACCAAAAAGAAGTTCGGAGCATATTCTCTTGGAATGAAGCAAAGGCTTGGAATTGCTGCAGCGATTATGGGGAAGCCGGACATTATCATTCTGGACGAGCCGATCAATGCAATTGATGAAAATGGTGTGGAGGAAATCCGTCAGTTGATCCTGGGCTTGCGGTCAGAGGATAGAATTATCATTATCGCATGCCATGACCGGGCAGAGATGGAGCTTTTGGCAGACGAGGTTATTGTGATGGAGAACGGAGAAGTGATAGAAGAAAAGGGGTGGAAGAATGCAGATGTGGAAAATGTACAAGCATGATCTGACAGAGGGGATTGGAAGACGGTCTGTTTATCTGGTGCTTCCTGTTATGATTTCTTTGTTTTCCTGCATTGGTATGCATTACAAGCTTGTACAGTTTCAGCGTATCAATGAAAAGCTGGGAAACGGTACCTGGATGGATTACTGGATGTATTTTATCCAGGGAGGAAAGCAGTATAAGTTTTCTATTTTTAATTTTTTTGAAATGCCGGTTCGGTGGATCTGCTTTTATGTACTCTTTTTGGTCTGTTTAAATAATTATCCCATGAATGATCTGAAAAAAATGGGCACACAGATCATTATCCGGTCAGGCAGCAGGCTTCGCTGGTGGATTTCGAAGTTTTTGTGGCTGGTGACCTATGCAGTGGTATATACCGGAATATGTATGCTGGTTGTTGCTTTGTATACACTGGCGAATGGTGCAAGCCTGAATCTCCATTTGACAATGTCTGTGGCGATGGTCTTTACCAAAAAAAGTTTTTTACTGTGCAGTCTGTTGAGGCTGTTATGTATTGCGGTAGTGCAGCCGGTTTTGCTTTTAGTTCTGTTGGGGACGATTCAGATGGCATTATCAATGAAAATTTCAGAAATCAGCGCATTTATAATCCTGTTTGCGGGTATGGTGATCTCAACATATAAAAGAAACCTTGTGCTTTTCGGAAACTGGGGAATGCCGTATCGCATGTTTCCGGCAGCCAAACAGGGATTGGACCCAAAGCTTTGTCTGGTCTTGTTGTGTGGTTTCATAGTTATTTTGTTTGTTGCCGGTTATTTACTATGTAATAAGAGAGATATCCTGGAGGAGAGGCGCGATATCTGAAGATAAATATAAATTTGGATAACAGATAAAAAGTTATCCGGTCCAATACTAAAACAGGGTCTGCATTTCAGGTGTTACACCGGAAATGCAGACCCTGTTTTGTATGTATTTAATCTGCTTTTACTGCTCAAATAATGCGGCAATATCATTGACAGACTTTGTAACCTCGGCAACAGATTTTTCGATATCACCGTAAATGGTAGCTGACTGGGAAGAAAGCTCGCCCATGCTCTTTGCAACAACGGCAAATCCGACGCCTGCCTCGCCGCTTCTGGCTGCCTCGATGGAAGCGTTCAGAGAAAGCATTTTCTGCTTGTTGGCAATGGATTTCAGAGAGTGTGTATTGGCATTAATATCCTGAATGATATCAATAGTGAGCATTACTTCATTATGAAGCTGAGTAAAGCGATCGCCGTTCGTGTAACGGAAATACTCCAGATTTACTAACTGGTTGACGATCTCTCCTAAGAGTTCAGCAGATGCCCGGATTCGTTTTTCGGTGCTTACCGGTACCTGGTGAACTGCCTGCACATAGGCATCCTCATTTATGCCAAGCTCACGGGCAGTCTGACGGAATTTTTCGTCCTCCGGTTCCTGTGGCAGAACCTGTCCTCCGATAATAGCTCCGACCTTTTCATCGTTCAGCATAATGTCAATGGCAAAGTCCATCAGCCCGGCATGACAATAATAAGTGCCGGTACATTCATTGTCACATTTTACACAGCGGCGGTTGCCCTCTACGGAATTACGTGTATATTTCATACAGAAATCTGTGAAATTGCTGCCTTCTGTGATGTACTCGCCGTTTTTTCCAACCGCAATTGCAGCAAGTCCTGTCGCATCGGAAAAAGCATCTTGAATTTTCTGCAATTTGCCTAAGTCCATAAAATCTTTTAACTCCATATGTATTCTCCTTTTCTCATTTATTCGTCTTGAAAGGCGTTCGCTGATAATTTAGATCATTAACTGTATTTTACTACAAAGGGAGTATAATTGCAATTATTTCAAGGGAATGATCTGCTGTTTTTCTTGACGTTATGATGGTGGTATGTTTTAATGATTAGAAGAAGATGCGGAGGTGTTTGGCATATGAGTACGAGAGTTTCTTTGTCTATGGACAAGGATTGGAGTTTCCATCCGGGAGACGTAAAAGAGCCGCTTCAGATGACTCATAGTTATATATATAATACTTCAAAAGCCGGAGCCTGTCCCGGAGTACCACAGGAGGACTTTGACGCAAGAGAATGGGAGACGGTCAACCTGCCTCATGACTGGGCTGTCAGACAGCCTTTTTCAGAGGCTTCGGCGGCAAACTGGGGATATAAATCCGGTGGAAAGGCATGGTACCGGAAGGTGTTTGCAATTCCGGAAAAGTACCGGGATAAGGAGCTTACCATAGAGTTTGAGGGGGTTGCTACCCACGCCGTTGTATATTTTAACGGTTCCGTGATCCATCGGAATTTTTCTGCTTATACACCATTTCAGATCGATATTTCAGACCGGGCACATTTTGGCTCCAGACCCAATGTGCTGGCAGTGTTTGTGGATGCAGATGTCTGGGAGGGATGGTGGTATGAAGGAGCAGGCATATACCGCCATGTCTGGCTCAACATCAAGAATCCCATCCATATTCCGCAGTATGGACTTTCCATACGGATGGAGGAGACTTCGGAGAATACATGGAAAGTAAATTTATTTACCAATGTGTGTAACCAGACGGACAAGGACACAGAGGTAAGGATCTCCACCACGTTAGTTGACCCGGATCAGGAGCTGGAGGTCAATATCAATAATGAAGGCGTGATCTGTGAGGCCGGGGAGGAGTCCCAGGTGGAGACAGAGTTTACCATAGAGGATCCCAAGGTGTGGGATATAGAGGAACCTAATATATATGAGGTGATCACCAAGGTTTTTGTGGAGGACGAGCTGGTGGATTCGGACAGGACCGTTTGTGGTTTTCGTACGATTGCTATGGATCCGGAGAAGGGATTTCTTCTCAACGGTCGTCCGGTGAAGTTATTTGGAACCTGCAATCATCAGGACTTTGGAGGGATAGGAGTAGCGGTGCCGGATTCGTTACACGAGTACCGGATCGAGCGGTTAAAGGCAATGGGCTCTAATGCTTACCGATGTGCTCATGGACTGCCGCATAAGGAGCTTCTGGACGCCTGTGATAAAATGGGTATGCTTGTGATTGATGAGAATCGCAATTTTGAAACCTCGGAAGAAGGATTGGAGCAGCTTCGGACCATGGTGCTTCGTGACAGAAATCATCCATCGGTCATTATGTATTCGATCTTTAATGAGGAGCCTTTGCAGGGAACGGAGGAAGGCAGGCGTATGGCGCATACCATGCGGGAGGAGATCCGTGCGCTGGATGATACAAGATTTGTGACGGGAGCGATGCATGGAGGCATTGATCTGGAGGAAAGTGCTGTGGATTCTCTGGATGTATGTGGTATTAATTATCAGACAGAGCAGTACGACAGCTTCCATAAGAAGCATCCGGATATGCCGGTGTTTGCCAGTGAATCCACATCCTCGTTTTCTGTAAGAAGCTGTTACGAGGACAATGAGGAAACGCATATGATCAGCAGCTATGATGAGCATGCAGCAGACTGGGGCAGAACGGTCCGGCAGACCTGGAAGGACATTATGGCGAGGGATTTTATGGCGGGAGCTTTTATGTGGACCGGTTTTGATTATCTTGGAGAACCGACACCGTATACATGGCCGTCTGTTTCTTCTTATTTTGGAATGATGGACACCTGCGGTTACGCAAAGGATGCCTTTTATATGGCAAAGGCAATCTTTTCCGGAAAGCCGGTGTGTCATGTGCTGCCACACTGGAATCATCGCGGAAAAGAAGGACAGATCATCCGGGTGATGTCCCACACCAACTGCGAAGAAGCAGAGCTTATAGTGAACCGCAAATCCTACGGAAGAAAGAAAATTGATCTTTTTGAGCAGGCAGAATGGCAGGTGCCATATCAGCCGGGATATATTGAACTGATCGGATACCGGGACGGGATCAAGGCAGCCCATGATGTGAAAATCACCACGGGAGAGCCGGTGCGGTTAAAGATTGTGCCATGGCACCGTGGAATGTATAATGATGGCAGGGATGCGATGCCGGTGAATATTTATGCCGTGGATGAAAAGGGACGTGGAGTACCGGATGCTTCCTTTGAAATCGACATTAATGTAGAGGGTGGTGTGATCCTTGGAACCTGCAATGGTGATCCTACCTGTCATGAGGATTTCGGATCAGGTCACAGGAGTCTGTTTAACGGCAGATGCCAGGCAGTTGTTCAGGCGGAGGAGGGTGCCAGTCAGATGGTGATCTCTGCAGTAGCTCCGGAGGTGGAGTTTGGCAGCCTGATGATTCCTCTTTCTACGAGAAAGACGGAGCCTTTTGTGGAAAGCATCCGCCAGCAGTATCTGACCGGTTGGAAGATGACAGCGGAGCTTTACGAGGAGAAGCCGGACGTCAATATGCATGTGGACGAGTTTGACATGAATACGTGGATGGATGTGCAGGTAGATGAAAAGGCGGGAACCCCGGCGATTTTTGAAGATCAGGAAGGAAAGTATGGTATATATCGTATCAGAACCCATATTCCGGATAGGATCAACGGCAGGCTGCCGGTGCTTCATTTTGAAAGTGTCTGGGGACAGTGCAGCGTTTATGTAAATGGTGAGCTGCGGGCGGAAACCTCCAATGAATGGCCGGGGCCGCTTGATGTGGACATGCAGGAAAAGGATACCGGCACGGCGGAGATCCGTGTATTGGTAAAAAGCCTGAATTTTCATGCCGGGCTTCACTCTATGGTGGTTTTTCGATAAAGATGTATGAATTAATTTAAAATAAAATCAGAAATGAGGATTATTATGAACAGACAGACAGATGTTGTGATCGTAGGTACAGGGGCAGCAGGACTTTTTTGTGCTCTGAAGCTTCCGACACAATATAAGGTACTGATGCTCACAAAGGACGAGGTGGATCAGAGTGACTCCTTTCTGGCACAGGGCGGAATGTGTATGCTGCGAGGCGAGGAGGATTATGACAGTTATTTTGAGGATACAATGAAAGCAGGTCATTATGAAAACAATAAAGCATCCGTTGATGTTATGATCCGTTCTTCCAATCAGATTGCACAGGATCTGATCGGTTATGGTGTGGATTTTGAGAGAGATGGAGATGAACTGGCGTTTACCAGAGAGGGAGGCCATTCCAGACCCAGGATTCTTTTTCATGAGGACATTACCGGAAAGGAGATCACCAGCAAGCTTCTGGCAAGAGCACAGGAGAGAGAAAATATCACGATTCTGGACCATACCATGATGTTGGATATTATCTGTGGAGAGGATGGCTGCGAAGGACTGGTGATCCGGGAGGCAGATGGAACGCTTGGAACTGTACAGGCAGGATATACGGTATTTGCCTGTGGTGGACTGGGAGGGCTTTATAAGCATTCTACCAATTTCCGTCACATTACCGGAGATGCGTTGGCAATCGCACTGCGTCATGGAATCGAAATGGAGCATATTGATTATATCCAGATCCATCCGACGACTCTTTATTCGGAGAAGCCGGGACGTCGTTTCCTGATTTCTGAGTCTGTCCGGGGAGAGGGAGCAATCCTTCTCAATAAAAAGGGAGAGCGTTTTGTGGATGAACTTTTGCCGAGGGATGTGGTGACGGCAGCGATCCATAAGCAGATGGCAGAGGATGATATGCCATATGTGCGCCTTTCACTGGAGAGGATTCCTGAGGAGGAGATCCGCAGTCATTTTCCAAACATCTGTCAGCGGTGTCTGGAGGAAGGATATGATGTAACAAAGGAGCCGGTACCGGTGGTGCCTGCACAGCATTATTTTATGGGCGGTATCAAGGTGAATCTGTCCAGTATGACTTCCATGGAACGTCTTTATGCGGTAGGTGAGACCTCCTGTAACGGAGTTCATGGTGCAAATCGTCTGGCAAGTAATTCTCTTCTGGAATCTATGGTGTTTGCGGATCGTTCCGCAAAGGAAATTACAGAGAAAAAACTGCCGGAGCCAAAGGATATTGCAGGAATGACAGATCTGTCAGCCTATGGGGATCTGGAGAAACTGAAGGCAGATTATAAGCAGTTAGTTTTAAATGAAATTGAAAAGGAGAAAAAGAGACATGAGTGATACAACATTTATGAAGATGAATGCGGACCGTTATATCCGTCTGGCGTTGGAGGAGGACATTACAAGTGAGGATATTTCTACCAATTGTGTAATGCCGGAGTACCAGAAGGGACAGGTGGATCTGATCTGTAAGCAGGATGGAGTGATCTGTGGTCTGTGGGTTTTCCAGAGAGTATTTGAGCTGCTGGATGATACGGTTGCTTTTGATATGAAGGTGAAAGAGGGAGACTTCGTTCATGCGGGAGATCTTATGGCTGTTGTTACAGGAGATATCCGTGCGCTTTTGTCAGGAGAGAGAACAGCGTTAAATTATCTTCAGAGAATGAGTGGAATTGCCACATATACTCATGAGATCGCTAAGCTTTTGGAGGGCAGCAGCACGACACTTCTGGATACACGAAAGACCACGCCGAATATGCGTCTGTTTGAAAAATATGCCGTAAAGGCAGGCGGTGGCAGCAATCATCGTTATAATCTGTCGGACGGCGTAATGCTCAAGGACAATCATATTGGTGCGGCTGGAAGTATTACAAAGGCAGTCCGGATGGCAAAGGCATACGCATCCTTTGTGCACAAGATCGAGGTTGAGGTGGAGACACTGGATCAGGTAAAGGAAGCGGTAGAGGCAGGTGCCGATATTATCATGCTGGATAATATGACACCGGACAAAATGAAAGAAGCTGTAAAGCTCATTGACGGCCGGGCTTTGACAGAGTGCTCCGGTAATGTTACAAGAGAGAACATTCAGAATATGATCGACGTGGGTGTAGATTATGTGTCCAGTGGTGCACTGACACACTCTGCTCCGATCATGGATATTTCACTGAAAAATCTTCACGCAATATAAGGATGCAACGGATACGGATTTCGTCAGAAAAGAGGAGAAAAATGCAGGAGACAAATATAGAACAGTTAAAAAAGGAGATACTGGAGTTAAAGGAAAAGCAGGATGCAGTTATTCTTGCGCATTATTATGTAGATGGTGAGGTACAGGCGATTGCGGATTATGTAGGTGATTCTTATTTCCTGAGCAAGCTTGCCATTGAATTGAAGGAGCAGACAATTATATTCTGTGGTGTATCCTTTATGGGAGAGAGTGCCAAGGTGCTTAATCCCGGCAAGAAGGTCGTGATGGCGGATGAATTTGCAGACTGCCCGATGGCACATATGGCAGAGGTGGCAAAGATTGAGGAAGTGCGTAAAGAGTGGGATGACATTGCCGTTGTCTGCTATGTGAATTCCACCTCTGAGCTGAAAGCACATTCGGATGTCTGCGTGACATCTTCCAATGCCATTAAGGTGGTGCGTAATCTCAAAGCAAAAAATATTTATTTTATTCCGGATGAAAATCTGGGCCGTTATGTAGCGGAGCAGCTTCCGGAGAAGCATTTTATTTTCAATGACGGTTTCTGCCATGTACATAAAAGCATTCATGCGGATGAGTTATTAAAGGCAAAGGAGGCACATCCGGAGGCAGAAGTGCTGACCCATCCGGAATGTACCGGAGATGTGCTGGAGCTTTCGGATTTCATTGGAAGTACCTCACAGATCATAGACTATGCGACAGAGAGTGCTGCAAAGGAGTTTATTATTTGTACGGAGATGGGTGTCTTTTATGAACTGGCACAGAAGAATCCGGACAAGAAGTTCTATTCAGTAGGACATCGTCAGTTTTGTCCAAACATGAAAAAGATTACATTAGAAAAGGTAAAAAATGCTTTGGAAACACTGCAGCCGGAAATGATCGTGGACCTGGAAATTGCAGAAAAATCCTGCAAGCCATTGGAGAAAATGTTGGAGCTGGCAGCAAAGTAAAAGGTCAACGGAGGGTATCCAATATGTTTGGTTTGATTGATAAGCTGGAGAAAGAGGAATGTCTGGAGCGTGAGGAGTGGATCACGCTCCTTTCTGCGTACGGAGATGAAAAACTGCGGGACTATGCGGCACAGAAGGCAAGAACCGTGGCACAGGGGGTTTTTGGAACGGATATTTATGTCCGCGGTCTGATCGAGTTCAGTAACTACTGTAAAAACGATTGTTATTACTGTGGAATCCGCCGCAGTAATCTGGGGGCAGACCGTTACCGGTTGTCGATGGAGGACATTCTGGCCTGCTGTGAGGAAGGCTGGGTGCTGGGATTTCGTACCTTTGTCCTGCAGGGGGGAGAGGATGGCTTCTACCGGGATGAATGGTATGAGGAGCTGATCCGCGAGATCAAACGGAAATATCCGGCATGTGCCATTACATTATCTGTGGGAGAGAGGACAACAGAGACATATCGCAGATGGTATGAGGCGGGAGCAGATCGTTATCTTTTGCGTCATGAGACAGCAGATGATGCCCATTACCGCACGATGCACCCGGAGGAAATGTCTCCGGTCCACAGGAAGGAATGTCTTTATGCCCTGAAAGAGATCGGTTATCAGGTGGGCTGTGGTTTTATGGTGGGATCCCCGGGACAGGGATCGGAGCAGCTTGCACAGGATATGGAATTTATTCACGAACTGAAGCCTCATATGGTAGGGATCGGACCTTTTGTACCGGCAGCGGGGACTCCCTTTGCGAAGGAGACGCAGGGAAGTCTGGAACTGACTCTTTTTATGCTGAGCTTATTGCGTCTTCAGGAAAAAAGAGTGTTGCTTCCAGCGACCACGGCACTGGGAACCATTCATCCTCTGGGACGGGAAATGGGGATACAGGCGGGGGCTAATGTCGTGATGCCTAATCTATCACCGGTGCCAGTGAGAAAGAAATATGCCCTGTATGATCACAAGATCTGTACCGGGGAGGAGGCGGCAGAATGCCGTGGTTGTCTGAACCGCCGTATGGAATCCATCGGATACCGGATCGTTACGGACCGTGGGGATTCTCCGTATTGCTGCGAAAGGCCGGAAACAGAAATATTTTAATGATTGGGAGTTTTTGTCAGAAATGGTAAAATCGAACATATGTACTTGAAAAACGAAATAAATCATGCTATGATAACGTATCAGAAACAGACGGTTATCATGTAGAAAGGCATGGTTTATTATGGCAAAACATAAAGAATTACAAAAATATATAAAGATCCGCAAGGCAGCAGAGCACAATCTCAAGGAGATCGATCTGGACGTGCCGAGAGATGAGTTTGTCGTGTTTACAGGACTTAGCGGTTCTGGAAAGTCCTCTTTGGCATTTGATACGATCTATGCAGAGGGGCAGCGTCGTTATATGGAGTCGTTGTCTTCGTATGCACGTCAGTTTCTGGGGCAGATGGAGAAGCCGAATGTTGATTCTATTGAGGGGCTTCCGCCGGCGATTTCCATCGATCAGAAGTCCACAAACCGGAATCCGAGGTCTACGGTGGGTACGGTGACAGAGATTTATGATTATTATCGTTTGCTATATGCCCGGATCGGAATTCCCCATTGTCCAAAGTGCGGCAAGGAGATTTATGCACAGACGGTAGATCAGATGGCAGATGAGATCATGGAGCTTCCGGAGGGAACCAGGATCCAGCTTCTTGCGCCTGTTGTGAGGGGGCGTAAAGGCCAGCATGTCAAGGTGTTTGAATCTGCCCGTAAAAGCGGTTATGTGCGTGTTGTTGTGGATGGTCACTTATATGAATTGTCTGAGGAGATCTCCCTGGAGAAAAATAAAAAGCATAATATAGAGGTTATGGTGGATCGTCTCGTGGTGAGAGAGGGGATCCGGAAGCGTCTTGTGGATTCCATCGAAAATGTACTCAAACTGTCTGACGGATTGATGATCGTTGACATTCCGGGAGGCGAACAGATGAGCTTCAGTCAGAGCTTTTCATGTCCGGACTGCGGGATCAGTATTGACGAGCTGGAGCCTAGAACCTTCTCCTTCAATAATCCGTTTGGAGCGTGTCCGGTCTGTCATGGTATCGGTGTCAAAATGGAGTTTGATGAGGCACTGATGATCCCGGATCCGTCCCTGAGTCTGGCAGAGGGGGCACTGGTGGTCAATGGCTGGCAGTCAGCAAAGGACACCAGCAGCTACAGCAGGTGTATACTGGATGCGTTGGCGGATTCTTATGGATTTGATATCAATACTCCATATCAGGAGCTTCCGGAGGAGATCCGTCATATGCTGATGCACGGTACCGATGGCAGAGTGGTCAAGGTGAAGTACCGTGGACAGAGAGGTGTCGGAGTATATGATGTTGCATTTGAGGGGGTCATCAAAAATGTCCAGAGACGTTACCGGGAATGTGGATCTGAGCGCATGAAAAAAGAATATGAGAGTTTTATGCGGATCACGCCATGTGCAGAGTGTGGAGGCAAACGTCTGAAGTCTGAGGCTCTGGCCGTAACTGTCGGGGACAAAAATATCGCTGAGGTGACAGAACTTTCTATCAGCAAGCTGATGGATTTTATGCAGGGTCTGGAGCTGACACCACATCAACTTGCCATTGGAAAGCTGGTGCTGCGGGAGATTAAAGCACGCCTGCAGTTTCTGCTGGATGTGGGGCTGGAGTATCTGACTCTGGCGAGAGCCACAGGATCACTGTCCGGAGGTGAGGCACAGAGAATTCGTCTTGCAACACAGATCGGTTCTGGTCTGGTAGGTGTGGCATATATATTGGATGAGCCAAGTATTGGTCTCCATCAGAGGGACAATGACAAGCTGATCCAGACGTTGAAGAAACTCAAGGATCTGGGCAATACGCTGATCGTGGTGGAGCATGATGAGGATACTATGTATGCGGCAGATTATATTGTGGATATCGGTCCGGGAGCAGGAACTCATGGAGGTGAGGTGGTTGCTGCCGGCAGCGTAAAAGATATCATAAAGTGTAAGGAATCTGTGACCGGAGCATATTTAAGCGGCCGGATCCGGATTCCGGTACCGTCAGAGCGGCGGGAGCCGACGGGGTGGATCACGGTCCGCGGAGCCAGAGAAAACAACCTCAAAAATATTGATGTTTCGTTTCCGTTGGGTGTTATGACATGTGTAACCGGCGTATCCGGATCAGGAAAGAGCTCTCTGGTCAATGAGATATTGTATAAGGAGCTTGCAAGAAAGCTGAACCGTGCCCGTTTTATTCCGGGGAAGCATGACTGCGTTGAGGGGCTGGAGCAGCTGGATAAGGTGATCAATATTGATCAGTCGCCGATCGGCAGGACGCCGAGATCAAATCCGGCCACATACACCGGAGTATTTGATATGATCCGTGACCTTTTTGCTTCCACTCAGGAGGCAAAGGCAAGAGGCTACAAAAAGGGGCGTTTCAGCTTCAATGTCAAGGGAGGACGATGCGAGGCATGCCAGGGTGACGGTATCATCAAGATTGAGATGAATTTCCTGCCGGATATCTATGTGCCATGTGAAGTCTGCGATGGCAAGAGATATAACCGGGAAACTTTGGATGTAAAGTATAAAGGGAAGAATATATTCGAAGTGCTTGATATGACAGTAGAGGAGGCGATGAGCTTTTTTGAGCCGATTCCGTCAATCTACCGCAAGATCAAGACATTATATGACGTGGGACTTTCTTATGTGAAGCTGGGACAGCCGTCTACGACGCTGTCCGGAGGTGAGGCACAGCGTATCAAACTTGCTACGGAACTCAGCCGCAGAAGCACCGGAAAGACAGTTTATGTGCTGGACGAGCCGACGACCGGTCTTCATTTTGCAGATGTCCACAAGCTGATCGATATCCTGCATCGTCTGGCAGAGGGGGGCAATACTGTTATTGTTATTGAACACAATCTGGATGTGATCAAGACAGCCGACTATATTATTGATATTGGTCCGGAGGGAGGAGACCGGGGAGGTACCGTGATCGCCCAGGGCACACCGGAGGAGGTGGCAAGGATGCCGCAGTCCTATACGGGATACTACATTCAGAAGATGATCGACAAAGATAAAAAGCAATAGAGGAGGCTATGGATGGAATCAGAAAATACATTTTTTGCTATGATGGCAAGGATGAAATTTATTAACCGCTGGGCTTTAATGCGCAACTCTTACGAAGAAAATATCAGTGAGCATTCTATGGAAGTGGCTATGATCGCCCATGCACTGGCAATTATTGGAAATAAACGTCTGGGCAGGCGGTATCCGGCAGAAAAGATTGCCATGATCGGTTTGTACCATGACTGCACAGAGATCATTACCGGGGATATGCCGACGCCGATCAAGTATAAAAACGACAAGATACAGGAGGCCTACAAGGAGATTGAGGCAGGGGCGGCAAGACGTCTCCTGCAGCGTCTTCCGAAAGACCTGAGAGATGCCTACGAGCCATACCTTTTGGAAACGGAGACGGATGAGGAGGAACGGCGGCTGGTGAAGGCAGCGGACAAGCTTTCCGCACTGATCAAATGTATTGAGGAGCAGAAGGCGGGCAATCAGGAGTTCCTTAAGGCAAAGGAGACATTGCAGAAGGCAGTGGAGGCGTTGGATTGTCCGGAGGCAGATATATTCTGCCAGGAATTTCTGCCGCATTATTATAAGACTTTGGACGAATTGTAGGTTGCGATATCCGCTCTTGTATGCTAAAATTAAATTATCTATCTGGAATTTCAGGTGTAACAGCAACAGTGAGTGGAGACGAAGAACATGAGTGAAAAGCCATATAATGAAAATGCCTATAACGGATTTGCTTATTGTTACGATCTTTTTATGGATAATATTCCATATGACATGTGGGCAGAGTATCTTTATGGGATTTTTCGGGAACAAGGAATCACAGAGGGCACACTGCTGGAGCTGGGATGTGGTACGGGAACCATGACAGAGCACATGAGATCGAAGGGCTATGACAGTATTATAGGACTGGACTGCTCGGAAGATATGCTTATGGTAGCAAGGGACAAGGATATCCCGGATGTGTTGCTGATACAGCAGGATATGAGAGAACTGGATCTGCCTTATCAGGTGGATGCGGTTTACTGCGTGTGCGACGGAATGAATTATTTATTGGAACCACAGGACCTGCAGAAGGTGTTTGACAGGGTGAAACGCTTTCTGAAAGCCGGTGGTGTTTTTGTATTTGACATGAAAACCAGGCACTTCTATCAGGACGTGCTGGGAAACCGTATGATTGCAGAGAATCGTGATGATGCCAGTTTCCTGTGGGAAAATGAATATCACGAGGATACCGGGATCAATGAATATCTTTTGACAGTATATCAACTGGAGGACGAGGAAAGAGATCTGTTTTCCCGGTACGACGAGCTGCATTACCAGAAAGCGTATGAGCCGGACGAGGTGAGGCAGTTGATTCAGACAAGCGGTCTGGAGTGTTGTGAAGTATATGAGGCATTTACGAAAAAGTCTGCGACTCCGGATAGTGAGCGGGTATACTTTGTAGTAAAAAATAAATAACCTAGGAAACACAGAGTTATTTTTAGACGAAATAATATTTCTGCATTTTGCAGAGAGTGACAGGAGTGAAGAACAATGGCAGAAAATAAAGATTATATTGTAAGAGCAACTGCAGCAGAGCAGCAGCTTCGTGTGTTTGCGTGTACCACAGGAGGACTTGTGGAGAAAGCACGCGAGATTCACAATCTGAGTCCGGTGGCGGCTGCGGCGCTGGGAAGACTGCTTACGGCAGGAAGTATGATGGGTTGCATGATGAAGGGCGATAAGGATGTGCTGACACTTCAGATTGAGTGTGGCGGTCCTATTGGCGGTATTACCGTGACGGCGGATGCTGCAGCTAATGTCAAGGGATATGTAAAGAATCCCCAGGTAATGCTTCCGCCGAACAGCAAAGGAAAGCTGGATGTTTCCGGGGCAGTTGGACCGGGATTTTTAAATGTGATCCGTGATATCGGCCTGAAAGAGCCGTATAATGGTCAGACACATCTGGTATCCGGAGAAATTGCAGAAGATCTGACATATTATTATGCTGCCAGCGAGCAGGTACCTTCCTCTGTGGGACTGGGAGTTTTGATGGAGAAGGACAACCATGTAAAACAGGCCGGAGGATTTATCATTCAGGTTATGCCAAATGCGGATGATGCCGTGATCGACCGTCTGGAGAAACGGCTGGGAGAGGTCGATTCGGTGACAAAGCTTTTGGAGCAGGGCATGACACCGGAGGATATTATTCGATATCTGATGGATGGGATGGATATTGATTTCCTTGATACAATACCGACACAATATCATTGTAACTGCTCCAGAGAGCGCGTATCCCGCGCCATTGCAAGTATAGGCAGGAAAGATCTTCAGGAGATGATCGATGCGGGAGAACCGGTGGAAGTGAACTGTGATTTCTGTGGTTCACATTATTTATTTGATACAGAGGATTTAAAGCAGATGCTGAAATAAGAAATGAGGGAGAAAATGGACAGAAGGTATAAAGGATTGATCATTGCCGGCATATTTTTGCTGGGTGTCGTTGTATTCTGCAAGGTACAGCAGAGAGGCGGCATTACATATGCTACTGCTGTGGGTACCGTGCGCACCGGAAAAAGCCTTAATGTCCGCAAGGGACCTGGGACAAATTATGCCTGTCTGAAAAAAGGCAGAACAACGGTAAGACTGAAAAACGAAGAGCAGGTTACGATTCTGGCACAGAACAAAAAATGGTATAAGATCCGTTTAAAAAAGCAGTCCCAAAAGCTGGTGGGATATGTTCCTATGAAAAATCTTGCTGTTATGAGCGGTGATATGAATTCTGAGGTATATGGAACGGCATACCCTTCTGCTGTGCTGGTTCGAAGCAGAGCTGTCCGTAGTGGAAGCCTTATGAGAGTGGATGGTGCTGCCGTCCGTCTCTCCAAAAATAAAAAGGTCCATATCCTTTCGGAATCCACAATGTATGGTGTGAAGTATTACAAAGTATCCTTTACCTACAATGGAGATAAAACAGAAGGATATGTGCCTGCAGATTCGATTAAAGCAGATTATCAGTCAGCGATGCCGGGAGTAATCTCGACCTCCAGACAGGTTACATTAAAGAAAAAAGCCGGGTCAACAGAGATTGTGAAGGCCGATGGAACTTCGATCATTATGAAAAATGGTACAGAGGTTCTGATGCTTTCTGAGAAGATTGTTTCCGGTGTGAAGTATATTTGTGTGGATGTTACATATAACAAAGAGGTATACCGGGGTTATGTGACGGCAAATCTGGTCCGCTTCAAAACAGTCCAGGTTGAGGATGTGGTGAATGGTGAGCAGGAAAATCTTTTTGTGGAAAAGACAACTCCGGCACCGGCAAAGACACCGGAACCGGAAAATACAGCAGCTCCTTCTTACAATAGCACAGACAACAGTACGGGAAGCACAACGGTTCTTAATGACAAAGAGTTCAAACAGGAAATGATCAAACAGGGCTTCCCTAGCAGCTATATTACTGCACTGCAGGCTCTTCATGAGAAGTATCCAAAGTGGAGCTTTAAGGCTTATCAGACGGGAATTGACTGGTCTACAGCTGTAGATAACGAAGGCAGAGTAGGACTGAATCTGATCTCCAACAGTAAATCCGGTGATTGGAAATCCCAGGAGGAGGGAGCATATAATGCTTCCACAGGAACATATATACCGTTTGATGGTTCTACATGGGTAACTGCTTCTGAGAAGGCAGTCCGTTACTATATGGATCCAAGGAACTTCCTGAATGAGAGTGGCATTTTCCAGTTTGAGAGCCTGGAATATCAGAAGGGTGCACAAAATCAGAGTGGTGTAGAAAATGTACTAAAGAATACACCGATGTACAAAGCATCCTATGAATATGTGGACGATACCGGAAAATCCGTAACGACGACATATTCCAAGACATTTATGGATGCAGCAGCTCTTTCAAGTGTTAGTCCGTATCATCTGGCATCCCGTGTGAAGCAGGAGGTTGTAACAGGATCAACCAGTATGAGCTCTTCCGTATCTGGTACCGTGAAAGGGTACGAGGGAATTTACAATTTCTACAATATCGGTGCCAACAATAGTACGAAAGCAGGAGGCGCAGTAGCGAACGGTCTTGCGTGGGCCAATAAGGATACTACATATCTGCGTCCATGGAATACGCGGTATAAGGCGATCGTTGGCGGTGCACAGTATCTGGGCAGTAACTACATTAATATCGGACAAAACACATTATATCTCCAGAAGTTTAATGTGACGGCCAATAATACTTATAATCATCAGTATATGTCCAATATTGAGGCTCCGTGGAGTGAGGCATTAAAGACAGCGGAGGCGTATGGTACAGACAAGGCAGATATGAGTCTTGTATTTTCCATTCCGGTATATTCCGGTATGCCATCAGTGGTATGTCCGATGCCATCGGGAGAGACACAGCAGACAGTCAGTACCAACAATTATCTCAAGTCATTATCGGTGAAGGGATATTCCTTTCAATCACCGTTTAAGTCCGGGGATGATGGTCACGAGGCATATAGCCTTAAGCTCAATAAAAGGGTCAGTTCCATCCGCATCAATGCCAGTCCGGTCAGTTCGGCGGCAAAGGTGTCCGGCAGCGGTAAAAAGAAGCTGGCACCTAAGGTCAAATCGAAGACGTATGTTGTGAAGGTCAAAGCGGAAAGTGGGGATGTCAGAAAGTACAAAATTAAGGTAAAACGTAAAAAATAAAGTTGCATTGATAACAGAAAATGATAAGGAGCACAGCAATGAAGAGCAGATTCAGAAAATGGTTTATATTTTTATTTCTGGTATTTGCGGGGTGTCCCATGATGAAAACGGAGGCACAGGCGGCTGTTGCCCAGATTACCATTCAGAAATCCCAGCAGGATATTGTCAAGGGAGATGTGTTTTATGTGATCGTTACCGTGACTTCTGATGAAGAGATCAATGGTTTTGAAGGATATTTTTCTTACAATCAGAATGTCATGCAGTTTATCACGGGAGGGAGTATTGCAAGCGGTAATGATGATGAAATACACATCAAAGATCTGGACCGGGATACCGGGACACAGAAGATAAAATATTCTTTGCAGTTTCGGGCAAGAAAAGCAGGGACAAGCTCCGTGGCATTGAAGCGGTATCGCCAGATAAAGAAGGCGGAGCAGGATACCAGATTATCTGTTGGGTCGGCTTCGTTGGAAATCGAAGTGATTTCCCAAAAAGAATATGAAGCAAAAATAAAAAAACAGGAAAAACAACAGGCTCCCGTACAGGCAGAGGAAGAGCAGGTGGAGGAAGCCACAGAGTTACCGGAGGTTTCTATGCCGGCTATGAATCCGTCAGATCAACCATTGGACTGGACAGACAGTGGGGATGATGCTGTCACAGATGCTGCTACGCAGCCGGCAGCAACGTCTGGGGAGGCAGAAAATCCGGAGGAGTCAGGAGGTCTGACAAAGGGAATATGTATTGTGATTCTTTGTCTTGCTGTGGCAGGATTTATAATTGTTGCAGCTTTGCTTGCCAATACATTAAAAGAGGCCGGGGCAGATAAAGAGACAGAAGAAGCGGACCCGATCGAATCTCCGGAGAGACCGGATCAGGCTGTGGAAGATGAAAACTGGGATGAAATGGATCCCGCTGATCAGGAGAAAAGATTGAATGAGATAGAAAAGCGGCTGGAAAAAAAACGCCGCTGGTTGAGAAAAGAGTAAATGGAGGATTTGGAAGGATGCAAAATCGTTTTACAAAAAAAGCCCGGAAGGTGCTGAACGATGCACAGGAAATAGCCAAAGAGCTGGGACATAATTATGTGGGAACAGAACATCTGCTGGTTGCTTTAATCCGGGACTCCGGTGTGGCATCAGAGGTGCTGCGTGCCAATGGGGTGGAGGAACAGAAAATATTAGATCTGATTGATGAGACGATCTCTACAGATTCCGGTGTTTTGGTGGCTAATGAGGGACGTTTTACTCCGCGGGCACAGAAAATTATGTCAGCGGCCTGGGAAGAGGCAGATCGACTGGGAATATCAGAGGCCGGAACAGAGCATCTTCTGATCGCACTTTTGAAGGAAGCGGATTGTATTGCCGTACGTCTGCTTAATACAAAGGGAATTAATGTACAGAAATTATATGTGGATGCATTGACGGCATCCGGTCAGGATATGAATGCTGCCAAAAATGAATATATGAAGCAGAAAAGCCGGAAAAATAAATCGGCTACGCCGGTATTGGATCAGTACAGCAGAGACCTGACTGCACTGGCAAGGGAGGCCAGGCTGGATCCGGTGATCGGAAGAGAGCGGGAGATTGAACGGATCATTCAGATTCTCAGCCGCCGTACCAAAAATAATCCATGTCTGATCGGCGAACCTGGTGTGGGTAAGACTGCTGTTGTAGAGGGACTTGCCCAGAAGATCATATCTGAGGATATTCCGGAGATTCTGTCAGGAAAGCGGGTGCTTACGCTGGATCTGTCGGGAATGGTTGCCGGTTCCAAGTATCGTGGTGAGTTTGAGGAACGTATCAAGAGATCTCTGAAAGAGGTTATGCAGAGCGGCAATATTCTTCTGTTTATTGACGAGATCCATACGATCATTGGAGCAGGTGGAGCAGAGGGGGCGATTGACGCAGCCAATATTTTGAAGCCGGCTCTGGCGAGAGGTGAGATACAGCTGATCGGAGCTACCACCAGAGAAGAATACCGCAAATATATTGAAAAGGATGCAGCTCTGGAACGACGTTTTCAGTCAGTCGTTGTGGAAGAGCCTACGGAGGAAGAGTCCATAGAGATTCTGAGGGGACTGGCGCCTAGATACGAGGAACATCATCATGTGAAGCTGACGGAAGGAGCCATTACAGGAGCTGTGAGACTGGCAGCGAGATATGTGAATGATCGTTTTCTGCCGGATAAGGCGATTGATGCCATTGATGAGGCCTGTGCCAGAGCGGGGCTTAAGAGATATGTGATCTCACCGGAGCTTCGTGGCATGGAAGAGGAGCAGGTGCAGCTTGAGAAAGATAAGGAGCAGGCAATCCGCGATAAAGACTACGCCCATGCCGGAGAGATTAAGAGAAAACAGGAGGCATTAGAGAAAGAGATTGCCAAGATCCGGAGTGCGCAGGAAAAGCACCGGGAGGCAAGTGAGCTTTGTGTAACGGAAAATGAGATAGCGGCAGTGATCGCAGATTGGACAAAGATTCCGGTACAAAAGCTGCAGGAAGAGGAAATGGAACGGCTGAGAAGTCTGGAGGATATCCTTCACAAGAGAGTTGTGGGACAGGAGGAAGCGGTTACGGCTGTTTCCAAAGCAGTCCGGAGAGGACGTGTGGGTCTGAAGGATCCAAAGCGTCCAATCGGTTCCTTTTTATTCCTTGGCCCGACAGGTGTTGGAAAAACAGAGCTTTCCAAGGCACTGGCGGAAGCCGTGTTCGGCAAAGAGGATGACATTATCCGTGTTGATATGTCAGAATATATGGAGAAGCACAGCGTGTCCAAAATGATCGGGTCACCGCCCGGATATGTAGGATACGAGGACGGAGGACAGTTAAGCGAAAAGGTACGCCGTCATCCATATTCTGTGATCCTGTTTGATGAGATTGAAAAAGCACATACAGATGTATTTAATATTCTCCTGCAGATTCTGGAGGATGGTCACGTTACAGATGCACAGGGGCGTAAAGTCAGCTTCAAAAATACTATCATAATAATGACATCCAACGCGGGAGCACAGAGGATCATTGAGCCAAAGCATCTGGGCTTTGGAATGCAGGAGAACGCTGAGGAAGATTATCATAAGATGAAGGACGGTGTGATGGAGGAGGTCAAGAAGATCTTTAAGCCGGAGTTTATCAATCGTATTGATGAGATACTGGTATTCCATACATTAACACAGGAAAATATCCGGCAGATCGTGAAGATTATGCTGAAGACCTTAAATAAGCGGACGGTGGCACAGATGAATCTTTCTCTGGAAGTGACAGAGGAGGCCATAGCGCATCTGGCGAAAAGCGGCTTTGACAAAAATTATGGAGCACGTCCGGTACGCCGTGCGATCCAGACACAATTGGAGGACAAGCTGGCGGATGAACTGTTAGACGGTACCATTGCTGCAGGCGATCATATCAAGGTAGATTGTAAAGAGGAAAAGATCACATTTTCAAAGCTTTAACAGTAGAAAAAAATAATGGTTTATGGTATGCTAAACATACGATAAAACCACAAAAATACGGGAGGATAATGAAATGGCAGTGATTACAGAATTGATCCGCAAGGAGGCAGACGGCACACTCAGCTTTGGTAATTTTGATTTCGATACCAAGCAGAAGAAGTCAGATTTTGAGTACGAGGGAGACCTGTACAAGATCAAGACCTTTAAAGAGATTACAAAGCTGGAGAGAAACGGAATGTTTGTCTACGAATCTGTACCAGGAACTGTGGTAACCAATATGAAGAGTACAGAGGATCAGATTGAGTTCAACGTAGAAGGATGGGAGGATTCTTCCATTACTCTGGAGCTGGAGCCGGAGACAGAGTACAAGGTATTTGTAGATGGAATTGATGTTGGCAGAATGAAAACAAATCTGGGTGGCAAGCTCAATGTCAGCGTAGAGCTGAATCCGGGACAGACATCACAGATCAAGGTGAAAAAGTTATAATTTATGGCAAAGGCAAAAAGTAAGACTACATTCTTTTGCAAGGAATGTGGATATGAGTCATCAAAATGGCAGGGACAATGTCCGGGCTGCAAAGCGTGGGACAGCTTTGTGGAGGAGCCTGTGGTACGCACCTCCACAGGAAAAGCTGTGGCGCGAAAAGAGATCCGGGAACCATCCAGATTATCAGAGGTACAGTTTTCAGAGGAAACGAGGATCATCAGTGGGATTGAGGAGCTGGATCGGGTGCTGGGAGGCGGTATTGTTGTAGGCTCTCTTGTGCTAGTTGGAGGAGATCCCGGTATCGGCAAATCCACCCTGCTATTGCAGATGTGTCAGAAGCTGGTGCAGCAGAGCCGCAAGGTTCTCTATGTATCCGGGGAAGAGTCTGAGAAGCAGATTAAAATGAGAGCAGAACGTCTGGGAGTATTTCAGTCGGATCTGCTGGTTATGAGTGAGACAGATCTGGATATTGTTGCGGAAACCATCACCAGATCGGCACCGGATGTTGTGATCATCGACTCCATACAGACTATGTACCGGGAGGAGATTGGCTCTGCTCCCGGCAGCGTGGGACAGGTTCGCGAGACCACAAGTACGTTGCTGCGCCTTGCAAAGGGTATGTCTGTTTCTATTTTTATTGTGGGCCATGTCACCAAGGAAGGTGTTGTAGCGGGGCCGAGAGTTCTGGAACATATGGTAGATACGGTTCTTTACTTTGAAGGAGATGGTGGGGCGTCCTATCGTTTTCTTCGCGGTGTGAAAAACCGGTTTGGTTCCACCAATGAGGTGGGTGTTTTTGAGATGCGCGGTTCCGGTCTGGTGGAGGTATCCAACCCGTCAGAGTTTATGCTGCAGGGCAAGCCGGAGGATGCACCGGGATCTGTCGTCGCCTGTTCAATGGAAGGGACAAGACCGATTCTTGTAGAAGTACAGGGGCTGGTATGCCAGACGAATTTTAATTATCCCAAAAGGACGGCGGCAGGGATTGATTTTAACCGGGTGAATCTGTTGCTTGCTGTGTTGGAGAAGCGTCTCGGTGTCCGGATGAATGATATGGATGCCTATATCAATGTGGCGGGTGGGATGCGTCTCAATGAACCGGCAGTCGATATGGGAATCGTGCTGGCTATTTTATCCAGCTACCGCAATCAGGTAATAGACGGAAAAACAATCTGTTTTGGTGAGGTTGGTCTGGTAGGAGAAGTCCGTGCAGTCAGCATGGCAGAGGCAAGAGTGCAGGAGGCAGCAAAGCTGGGCTTTGAGAGATGTATTCTGCCGGAGGTGAACAGACGCCAACTGGATCTGGAGCAGATGGATCTGAAAGGATTAAAGCTGATCGGAATTTCCAATGTGTATGAACTGTTGGAGATTTTGTAACCACGGACAAACGTGGTTGTATATAAATATCGGTTGCTGCCCTGCAGGGCGGCGAAATAAGGAGAAGAATGGAAAATATGGAATGGAAAGAAACAGAAAATACGACACAGAGTGTGGTGGAACGCATGGAAACATCAATGTGTTCCATGGAACAGATGTCCTTTGATGCAATTAATATTACTGACTCTCTGGTGACATTGACCAGTAAGGCAAAGGAATATGCCTCTCTGATGAAAAATGGTGATGCAAGAGAGCGAGAGGACTCTTTTGAGGAGATTGAAAAGATTCTGGACAAGGTATTGGAAACGGCTTTTCAGGTGAATAATGTTTCCCATGAGCTGGAACAGGAAGTGATCTATCAGAGAGATACCACAGCCAATATACGCCAGATCATTGATTTTTTATATAGTATGGCAGATGTATAATAAAAGCTGATCCGTTAACGGATCAGCTTTTATTTTTCTATATTTAGATCGTATGGTTTTATTTTTTCTTTTACTTCGGGTTATTGGTCAGAATGTTCATTTTTGTTTCTGCGTGGCGGCTTTGGTCCCATGTATTGATAAAAGTATGTCTTCATCATACCATTGTAGATCTTACGGTTTTTATCAGCCTTGCGTCCCAGATAACGCTCTGCCTGATCAAATGCCGTGATCAGATAGAAGGACCAGCTGTCCAGATGAGAGAATGCTTCCCCAATCTCACGGTAAAGTGCCGGCATATCTTCCTCCTCCTCAAGACGTTTACCGTAAGGAGGATTTGTAATGACAAAGCCATATTTTTTACGATGGCTGAGCTGCGATACCGGTCTTTGCTGAAAATGGATCAGATGATCAACCTCGGCGAGTCTTGCATTTTCCATAGCAGCCTTAATGGCTCCGGAATCAATGTCATAGCCCTGAATGTCCATTTCAATGTCCCGGCGGATCTGGTCTTCAGCCTCGTTTGCGGCGTCATACCATGCTTTTTTGGGAATCAGATGCATCCAGTCCTCGGCAGAAAAGGAACGATTCATACCGGGAGCGATATTGGCTCCGATCATGGCAGCCTCGATCGGAAAAGTACCGCTTCCGCAGAAAGGATCTACCAGAATACGGTCCCATTTCCAAGGAGTCAGCATGATCAGGGCTGCAGCGAGGGTTTCGGTGATCGGTGCTTTTACTGTGGCCTGACGATAGCCCCGCTTGTGCAGGGAGTCTCCGGAGGTGTCCAATCCCACCGTCACCACATCCTTCATAATAGTGACCCGGAGAGGAAAGCTGGCACCATCCTCCGGAAACCAGTTTACGTTATATTTCTTTTTCAGACGGTCTACCATTGCCTTTTTCATAATAGACTGGATATCTGACGGGCTGAAAAGCTTACTTTTGATAGAGGTTGCCTTTGCTACCCAGAATTTACCATCTTCCGGAATAAACTGCTCCCAGGGAAGTGCTTTGGTTCCTTCAAAAAGCTCGTCAAAGGTTGTTGCCTTAAAGCTTCCGATCTTGATCAGGATACGTTCTGTGGTGCGCAGAAAAATATTGGCGCGGACAATGGCAGCCTCGTCTCCGGCGAAGGTAACCTTTCCGTCCTCGACTTTCAGAATATCGTATCCAAGTTTTTGTATTTCGCGTTTTAATACCGCCTCCATTCCAAAATGACATGGGGCGATCAGTTCATAGTCAGCCATAATAATCTCCTTTATTGAGTAAATACTGGATTTCGGTGATATCTTATCATATAATGGGGTTTAGCACAATGATTTTCAGGAAAAGGAAGAGTAAAAACACTACAATAGTAGAAAAGAGGTTGCGGGATGCATATTTTTGTGGCAGAGGATGAGAAAACGATTCGCAGAGAATTGACCATATTATTGGAAAATGCAATGTATCAGGTCACGGCACCGGAGAATTTTGAAAATATACCGGATCAGATTACAGAGGCATCACCTGATCTGATCCTGCTGGATGTGAACCTTCCGGAAATGTCCGGGTTTGATATCTGCAGCATGCTGAGGCAGAGGGAAAATTCTTGTCCGGTAATCTTTTTGACAAGCCGGACGGATTCCATGGACGAATTAACCGGAATGCTTCGGGGTGGTGACGATTATATTACCAAGCCGTATCAGGCACCGATCCTTCTGGCAAGGATTGCAGCAGTATTAAAGAGAACCCATAGAAATACAGAAAAGATAAGCTTTATTTATAAGGATGTGCAGCTTGACATTTCAAAATGTTCCATTTCCTGCGGAGGAAGGGAGATGGAGCTTACAAAAAATGAAATGAAGATATTACACCTTCTTTTTATGCATGCCGGAAACTATGTGGCAAGACAGGATCTGATCGAATATTTATGGGAGAATCAGATTTTTATTGATGATAATACCCTCAGTGTTCATGTGACCCGGATACGGGAAAAGCTTCGGGAGCTTGATCGTGATAATTTTATACAGACGAAACGAGGGATGGGGTATCGCATATGAGATGGAGAGATTATTGGAAGGATAAGGCGCTTTTTCTGATCTTTGTAGGCTGTTGTATGGCGGTTACCTGCATTTTTCTGAGGCTTACCGGTTATGAAAAGGGCAATGTTATCCTATTACTGTTGTTTTGGACATTACTTTTGCTGTTTTGGATGTGCCGGGAATATATGGAACGCAGGAAATATTTCAAAAAGACAGCAGAAATTTTGGATAAAATGGATCAGAGGTATCTGCTGGGAGAACTGATGCCGCCGTCATGGCGTCTGGAGGACAGAATCTATCAGAATATGATCCGCAGATCCAACAAATCCGTCATTGAGAAAATAAGAAAGCTGGAGGCGGAACAACAGGAATATAAAGAGTATATAGAAAGCTGGGTACATGAGATCAAAACACCAATTACAGGGATCAGTCTGCTATGTGAAAATGGAAGGAAAGAGGAGACCGGTGCCCCGGAGAGATTCCGGCAGATCAGCATGGAGAATGCAAAGCTTGAAAATTATGTGGATATGGTGCTTTATTATGCGAGGTCGGAGCAGGTCTATAAGGATTATCTGATTCAAAGCTGCCATTTGCAGGAGATGGTGTACGACGTTTTAGAGCGGGACCGCTTTCTGTTGATCCGCAATGGAATCCGGGCAGAAGTGAATTGTGATGAGGATGTTTTTACCGATAAGAAATGGCTGGGTTTTATTGTCAATCAGATCGTATTAAATAGTGTCAAATATAAAAGAGACAGCTCACCCTGTATTTCCTTTTTGGCGCAAAAGACAACAGATCATACCTGCCTGATTATTGAGGATAATGGGATGGGAATACAGGAAAAGGATCTTCCCCGCATTTTTGAAAAGGGATTTACCGGGGAAAATGGGAGAAACCAAAAGAAATCCACGGGCATTGGTCTGTATCTGTGTAAAAAGCTTTGTGACCAGCTTGGGCTGGAAATATATGCACAGTCAAAAGCGGGCAGCTATACCAAAATCATTTTACAATTTCCACAAAATAATTATATTTCAGAGGTACGTTAAGGTCTTAGAGAAATCTTTCGAAATCGTAAGATTTCTTTAAGCTTTTTTTATATGAACACCGGCGGGGATGAAGTATACTTCTGAAAAGAAAAGAGATACAATTTGAAAGGCAGGTTGATAAAACATGGAAAGAAAAAATAGTTGGATCAGTGATTTTCTTATTCCGGTAGGGTATACTGTTCTGGTTTATGCAATATGGGAAGGAATTGGATTTTTTGTATCTTTTGTTGTTGGAAAAATGACAGGAAATTGGATGGAATCTTTAAATAATACATACGTTGTTATGCTGTTACAGGAAATTTCGGTATTTCTTATAATGTATGTATTATTTCACAAAAAAGTGGATTTTGTGAGGAACGGCAAAAGTAGTGTTTCTTTGCTGTCAGCATTTGCAATGATTATTTCCCCCCTGATTCAGATCGGCGATGATCTGGTGGCAATTTTTTATGGAAAAAGAGTATTTTCTCTATTCTCCGGGAAAGGAATCCAATTTTTTGTGATCTGCTGTATCGCATGTTTAAGCATTGGACTGCTGGAGGAATTTGTTTGGAGGGGAATCATCTTAAATGGATTTTTATCGGCCTGGAAAGACAAGAGAAAAGGAATTTATTTTGCGGTATTGATATCTTCCCTTTGCTTTGGCCTTTGTCATTATATGAATCTGCTGGCAGGACAGGATTTTTTGAGTACCACAAAACAGGTAATTTCCGCAGTGTGTATGGGCGTGTTTTTATCAGCGCTTTATTTGCAGACAAACCACTTGGTATTTCCGGTTCTGGTACACGGATTATGTGATTTTTCCAACTTCCTAATGAATGAAATCCTTGGGTGGGACTACTCTGTCTGGAAATATGATGATATATTACAATGGATATTAGCCGGAGGATATCTCCTTACGGGAATGTATTTTGTTTATCGTTATATAAAAAATCAACAGGAAAAGGATGGTGAGACATTTGAAGGATTGTATCAGAGTATGTGATGTGGAAAAATATTACGGTAATGGACAGAATATTACAAAGGCCGTGGACAGGGTAAGCTTTCAGGTGGAAAAGGGAGAATTTGTGGGCATTATGGGAGCGTCCGGTTCCGGAAAGACCACCTTATTAAATATGATGGCAGCGATCGATCATGTGACATCGGGGCATATTTATTATGATGATCTGGACATTACAGAAATGTCTGCAGATCAGTTGTCGGAATTTCGCAAGGAAAACCTCGGCTTTGTTTTTCAGGAGTACAATTTATTGGACACACTGACATTGGAGGAAAATATTATCCTTGCTTTGACGGTACAGGGAAAAAGGAGAAAAGAGATTCAAAAAATCTGTCAGGATATGATGGAACTTCTGGAGATTGAGGATGTAAAGGATCAATTTCCGTATGAGGTATCCGGCGGTCAGAAGCAAAGATGTGCCTGTGCCAGAGCTATGGCAAATGACCCCTCTCTTCTTCTCGCCGATGAGCCTACCGGAGCGTTGGATTCCCATGCTTCCCAGGTACTTTTAGAGACCTTTTGCCGTTTAAATGAAATGCAGAAGGCAACGATCCTGATGGTAACTCACGATGCATTTTCTGCAAGCTATTGCAGCAGGATACTTTTCTTGCGGGATGGGAAGATTTTTCATGAACTGATCCGCGGAGAAAGGAACCGCAGAGCATTTCTTCAGGAGATTCTGGATGTATTGTCGTTGATGGGAGGTGAATCGTCTCATGATACGAAGACTGGCTTATCGTAATATGAAGCGTTTTGCCGGGGATTATCAGATCTATATGATCACGCTGGCGGTTGTGGCAGCGCTTCTGTATGCATTTGACAGCTTATTCTGGGATAAGGAGCTGGGAAGGTTTGACCAGATGAATCAGATGATGATGATTATGGTGGGGCTTGCTACAGGCTTTGTTGTGATCATTACGGCGTGGTTGATTTACTATATTATTCATTTTATGATGGAAAGACGCAGCAGGGAGTTTGGAATTTATCTGCTGTTAGGAATGAAAAAAGGACAGGTTGCCCGTGTTTATATCCGGGAAAATATAATGCTGGGAGGTATCGCATTTCTTGTGGGATCTGTCCTGGGGGTGTTTTTTCAGCAGATCTTATGTTCTGTGATTGATTCTATGGTACGGATTCCCTATTCCTTCCGGCTTTCGTGGGATTATCGTACATGGCTTATGACCTTTGGATGTTATGCGGGCTGTTATCTGCTGGCATTTTTCCGATGCGGTTTTTCTTTCCGCAAAATGAACATTAATGAGCTGATGAAACAGGACCGGAAAAATGAGGAGATCGTGGAAAAGCATGAAGAATGGAAGCGGATCTTACTTCCCATGGCAGTGATATTTCTGATCCTGTTCTGGGGGATGTTTACTCATTTGAATTCGACGGGGGAGATCATATTGTTTCTGATCGGTCTGGTTCTGACAATCTATCTGTTTTATACAGGAGTGTCTGCCTGGATCATCTGCTATGTGAGAAGGAAGGGAAAGGGAATTTATCAGGGACAGCGATTATTTTTGCTGCGCCAGTTTGCATCAAAGATCAGGACCATGCAGTTTACCCTTGGAACCCTGACTTCGTTATTTACTCTGGCACTTCTGGGGGCGAGTGTGGCATTTATGTTCTGTGATTATGAAAATACGGCATTAAAAGCGAAGTTTCCGTTTGATGTGCTGATCTACAGTGATCAGGTTCAGGATGATTTTCAGGATGAAAAGGAGGTACTGCAGCAGGAGGCGGATGTAAAAGAAATGCTCCGGTATCGTATATATACGGATCAGAAGGATCAGGTAAATACCTGGATGCTGACGCATCTGGAGCAGTATAGCACCATGTATCAGAATAAAAATGGGAAACCTGACCGGAAACGGGTTACAAAAATGTTAGAAAATGATGGAACCTATTGCCGGTATGATACTTATATGGGGAAGACTGATTATAACCGTCTAAGGAAAATGCTGGGATATGAGCCGGTACATTTTGAACCTGACCAATATATCGTACAGACCAAGAAACGCTTACAAAAGGACGTTGCTTCTATTGGAAAAGATCTTCATTTAACAGCGGCAGATGAAAAAACAGAGCTGACCTTTGCGGGAGTTCAGGCAGAGCCTTTCTCGCAGGATGGTCATAACGGAGGAGATTATATCGTCGTGGTGGGAGATAAGGTGCTTCAGAGAATGAAGCCGTATTATTCTGAGCTTGCGGTGGATCTGAAGGGAGAGACGCCACAAGGGCTGGAGCAGAAGCTGGATGCCCTGGCAGATCCCGATGACCGTGATTTTTCCGGACATACCGTATCATCCTTATCCGGAAATAGCTGCAGCGGTTCCGATACGGTACTGGTTTATACTGCTACCAATCTGGTACGGGATAATCTGATACCGGAGTTAAAGATGCTTCTTGCGTCCATGATCGTTCCGTTGTTTTATATGGGTCTTGTCTTTGTCTGTGTGGCATTAACGGTATTGTCCGTGCAGCAGCTTAGCGATTCGTCGAAATATAAATTCCGGTATGATGTGTTGGAAAAAATCGGTCTGTCCAAAAAACAGGTCAGATCACTCCTGCTGCGGCAGATGGCAGGTTACTATTTGTGCCCGGCACTACTGGCATTGGTGATCAGTGGAAAAATGGTTTTGTGTATCAGTGGAAATTTTGTCCGTGGGACAGGCGTGTCAGGCTGTGTGTCTACCTATTTTGTAGAGGGAACCCTGCTGTTTATGGGAATCTATTTAGTTTATTTTGCCGTGACATTTCTCTGTTTCCAGAGATCAATATTTTTAAAAGAACGGTGAGCAGCTAGGCCTTAACTGCCCAGCGCATTTTGGTGGAGCGTGCCCGTGGGTTCTGTGCACATTCCTGTGCAGAAGGGCGTACCACATCCTTGGAGTATTCACTGTAGATACCTGCCTTATAACCGGTCTTGAGCGCCTTTTTTACCAGTTTGTCCTCTCCGGAGTGGAAGGTCAGGATGGCAGCTCTGCCGCCGGGCTTTAAGGCGTCCGGCAGCTTTTCCATAAATTCATAGAGCACCTCGAATTCATTGTTGACATCGATCCGGAGTGCCTGAAAAACACGCTGGCATGTCTTTTTGACCGTGTCCTTTCGATCCTTTTCCGGAAGGAAGGATAAGGTTTCCTCGATGATCCGGTGAAGCTTCGTGGTGGTGTCCACATGGTTGCCACGGCGGATATAGTCTGTAATTGCCCTGGCAATTTCATCGCTGTATGGCTCATCGGAGTTTTCATAAAACATGCCTGCCAGTTCATCCCGGCTGATAGTTTCCAGTCTCTGTGCCGCGCTGATCCCCTTTTCCTGATTTAGTCTCAGATCTAACGGTCCATCCATCTTGAAAGAAAAGCCGCGCTTTGGATTGTCGATCTGCATGGAGGATACTCCGAGATCTGCTAGCAGGAAATCAAAGCCTCCGGCTTCACGGGCAATCTCATCAATGGTGCAGAAGTTTTGCAGCCTGATGGTCAGGATGTCATCGCCAAAGCCCAGATCGGCCAGCCGCTTTCTGGTTTTGGCAGACTCTTCCGGGTCCACGTCTGTTGCATATATATGTCCATGGCCATTGAGTTTTGTAAGCATGGCTCTGGTATGGCCGCCATATCCCAGTGTCGCATCAAAGCCGGTCTGACCAGGCTGTATCTGCAGAAAATCAAGGATTTCAGGCACCATAATAGAAATGTGCATTCCCGCAGGTGTATTTCCCTTACGGATCACATGCTCGATGGTATCCTGATATTTTTCCGGATTTAATTCTTTATATTTCTCTTCAAAGCGTTTTGGATATTTTCCTTTATAGCGGACACGGCGTTTATGTGGTGTCCGCTGTTTATTTTCATTTTCCATAGAGATCTCCATTTCTGATCGTTTATCACAAAGGGGCGAAGTGGAACCGCCCTCCGGAGTGAAGTATTTGGCTTTTGTTGCAAGCATAACACGGCGGTCAGGGGATGTCAAATGGGAGAAAGGGCATTATCGGGGATTCTCAGTATTCTTAAATTTGGACTTACTTTATTGACAAAAACAGTAAAGAACAGTAAAATAAAACAAAAACAGTAAAAGAGAGTAAAGAACAGTAAAAAGAATTCTAAACAGTAAACGACAGTAAAACAGAAGGAAAGGAACGGCGAACGATATGCAGAATCCATTTACTCTGACATTTGGAAAAAGTCCATTGGAGCCGGTGGAACGTCCGGTGCAGACCAATGAAATTATTGATACATTTACGGCAGAACCGGTAAATCAGCAGATGTTTTTAATAACGGGTGTACGTGGCTCCGGCAAGACAGTAATGATGACAGAAATATCCCGGAAGCTGCGGACCAGAGATGAATGGGTCGTAATTGAACTGAATCCATCGGTTGATCTGCTGCAGGGAATGTTGTCAAAGTTAAACAGCAATCCGGTCTGTGCAGGGATTATTAAATCCGCAAAAATTGATCTTTCCTTTTGGGGATTTGGTGTTTCCATAGAAGGTGCAGCCCCCATTACAGATGCGGAGACGGCGATCATTGCCATTTTAGAGAAGATGAAAAAGAACGGAAAGAAATTGCTGGTAACCATTGATGAAGTGACCAATAACGAATTTATGCATGTTTTTGCCGGTTCCTTTCAGATTTTCGTAAGGCAGGATCTTCCGATATTTTTATTGGCAACGGGCCTATATGAAAATATTGATGAGCTGCAGAATGAAAAAAATCTGACCTTTTTGTATCGTGCCCCAAAGATCCAGATGAAGCCGTTAAATCAGCAGGCAATCATTAAAAAATATATGAATATCTTTCAGATAGAACGGGAACAGGCAGCTCAGATGGCAGAGCTGACAAAAGGGTATCCCTTTGCATTTCAGGTGCTTGGTTATCTGACATGGAATAATCGTGGCAATTACCGGGAGGTGCTGGAGGAGTATGAGCAGTATTTAAGTGAGTTTGTGTATGACAAAATATGGTCAGAGCTTTCCCGGAAGGATCGTGTTGTTGCCAGGGGTATTGCCGAAACAGACAGCGGAAAAATAAAAGATATCCGGGAGCATCTGGGGATGGAAACGAATCAGTTCAATCCATATCGGAAGCGATTGATCAAAAAAGGAATTCTTTCCGGCGAAATGAGAGGATATGTGTATTTTACCCTGCCTCTTTTTGAAGACTATGTCTTGGAAAATGCTTAGAAAAAGTATTTCATTTCGATTCATAGGAATTGAGGGATGTGTTAATGTTCTGAAAGGGTTTCTGAAGCGGGAAAGGACGCTGTTACAAAACTGCAGCTGACGGAGCAAAAAAAGGCACAGGAAATTAATTCCGTCATTCAGAAGATCCAGCAGTCCGTGGATACGCTGAGTGAGGTTGCCATGAGCAGCTTTGACTACGACGCTTTTGTGAAGGATAAGGCGTATGCGGATACATATACCAAGAGTGTGCA
Source organism: Jutongia huaianensis (assembly GCF_014384985.1). Classification (GTDB taxonomy): domain Bacteria; phylum Bacillota; class Clostridia; order Lachnospirales; family Lachnospiraceae; genus Jutongia; species Jutongia huaianensis. The sequence goes on along the minus strand of NZ_JACRSX010000001.1, from coordinate 141,078 downwards.
GAAGTCGGTGTTAGACTTTGCAAATCACACCAATGGAGCAGTTACGGCGTATCTTCGATATAATCCGAAGTATTCCAATCCCACATCCGGAGTTTTTGCACAGCGCCCGTCTCTGGATCAGGATCTGGAGTGTCTGACACCGACAGACTTCTCTATGTATGATGATTTGGAGCAGACCGTTCTTGGGGATTATGAGAACTTTGCCAAAATGGGGCAGCAGTATCACATGGATGCGGACACTTTCCGGGATATTATGCAGGAAACCAAAAATGCCGTGGAAGAGCTGGAAAAACATATCGGTCAGATTGGCAGTACCGTAGCAGATATCAATACCATGGTAGAACAGTCTTCCGATGGGATCAGCGGTATCGCAGAAAAATCCGGAAGTACCCAGAATCTTGTTGAGGACGGATATGAAAAGCTGCAGGAGTGTAACCGGTCTGTGGACGTTATTAAGGAGTTCGTGGCACAGTTCCATTTGGATTAGGGTAAAAGAGAAAGAATGAGTTTTTAAAAATGCCGTGGGTTTAGTCATCATGGGGATTTGGTATAATTTAACAGCTAGCATACCGGACGATGCTGTTTTCACTGGGAACAGAAAATTTTATTATGGCTTATGCCAGAGAGCCGCTATTATGGTGCGCAGGTCAGGTGATCGGATGGCTTTTGGTACCTGTGATGAGTACCAATGAGGAGGTGATCCTCAGAAGCTCCATTCCGGTGGAATTACAGGGACGTGTTTATGCGTGTCGAAATACACTGCAGTTTTTCACGATTCCGATCGGTATGTTTTTTGGTGGTTTTATGGTCGACAATGTTTGCGAACCGTTTATGGTCCGATATGGTCATTTGTCATATTTAAATATGCTTTTTGGTTTTGGTAAGGGTTCCGGGGCGGCACTTATGATGTTTATTCTTGGTGTAAGTGGAAGCCTGATCTGTATTATTATGGGAAGGAAACTGAAGAGGTATCAATATAGAGAAGATATGTTGTGAAAAAGCTGCAGACATTTGTAATTTGGAGGATGCGGTTGCCACAGGTGCTTCGGAATTTCTATAATCCCAGCGGTTCTGACGGTGCTGGGATTATGTGGCGTCAGGGTTTTCCGGATCATAGCGGTATTTTCGAACCATCGAACATTTCGGGCGATTTTAACGGCATATACGGTCAGTCTGTCGGTAACGGCACTGCTGATTCTGATGACACTTGTAGTCTGCAGGCCTTCACGGAGAGCGGTAATAAAGGTCTATAATGGAAGCTCCATAAGAAATAAAGTGCCGGTTTCCACAGGAAATTTTTGCAGCTCTGTAACGTCCGAAGCCAGCACCTCCGGCTCTGTAACCCGGATGCTGCCGTGATGGGCGCGAATAATTTCTTTTGCCATACAAAGTCCCAGACCGAAATGTTCATGATCGGTATGGGACTTTTCTGCGCGGTAAAACCGGTCAAAAATACGCTCCTTTTCCCCGTCGGGAATGGAAGAACCTGTATTGGCAACGCCAAAGGTGATCCGGTGAGAGCGGGCTGGCATCAGAAAAAGGAGAATCGTACCGTTTTCCGGAGTATAAGAAACTGCATTGTCCAATAAAATGGACAGTAACTGATGGATACGTTCCGGGTCTGTACGGCAGAACGGGATATCTTCCTCCGGCAGGGAAATACGGAGGGACAGCTTCCGGGAAAGAGCAATGGATTCATATTTCTCGAAGCTATCCAAAAGCAGCTCGTCCAGTGATGTTTCCTGCAAATGAAGCTTCATTCCATGGGCATCGGCATTGGCAAGGAGCAGCATATCGGAAATCAGGTGCTGCATACGCCTGCCCTCCTCCTGCATCAGGCAGCAGAAGTGGTGGCGCTGCTCCGGTGACTGTGTTTTATCCAGGGTTTCCATACCGGATAATATTACGGTAAGAGGAGAACGCAGTTCATGGGAAGCGGCAGCGATAAATTCCTGCTGTTTTTGACGGCTGGTTTCCACGGGAAGCAGAACCCGTCTGGTAAAATGCCACGAAAATACAGAGAGAATGATCAGGGTGATCACGTCCGCAGCAAGGATCAGTACATAGAGGGAGTACAGGTTATGCTGCAGATGTGACAGATCATAAAAAATAACAAAGCTTAATCTGTCCGTATTCTGGGTCAGATATCCCACGGAAGTATAATAGCTGTGGCTGTTTTCCCGCAGGGAAAATTCTTCATGATAAGCACTCTCGCCGGAATTATCATAGAAAATATCGACCTGGGATTTGCGGATTGCTTTTTCCCGCAGGGAGGCCTGACGTTTATTGGAGGCATCTTCATGTAACTGCTCATAGTAAAGGGGTTCTCCGTTATCGTACAGATAAATGGAAAAACGGTATTCATTCTGCATCTGGTTTAACCATTGGTGGGAAATGTACTCCTGACTCTGCAGGCTGGTCAGGATAGTATTTAACTGTTTTTGAAAGGAGCTGCGGTCCGTCTGGATTATGGATTGTCTGGCATAAAAAAGACACAGAAGACTCAGGACCACAAGGATCGTACCGATCGTGGCAGTACAGAATATGGTGAGCTGGCGATGAAGTTTATCAAACATAAAAATAACCTTTCCTAAAAAATAAAAAGTGCTGTGCAGCTACTGTCCGATTATTGGGATAGCTTGTATCCGCTTCCACGGATCGTCAGCAGGGAGAGTGCACTTCCGGTCTGTTTCAGTCGTTTCCGGACAAAATGAACATAGGTATCCAGATTGCTTTCTTCCACCGGAGCATCGGTTCCCCAGACTTTAGAAAAAAGAATGGGACGGTGGATTACGGTATCCGGACTTTGCAGCAATACCTCCAGAAGACGTCCTTCCCGGCCGGAAAGCTGCAGACTGCCGGTGGGACCATTCAGCTCCCGGAGCTGTGTATCATATGTGATATCTCCATAGGATAAGCGGTGGGCATCATCATAGGTTTTATTCCGGCGGCCGATGGAACGGATCCGGGCAGAAAGCTCTTCAAAGGCAAAGGGCTTTACCAGATAATCATCGGCTCCACAGTCCAGTCCTTCGACCCGGTCATATAACTCTCCCAAAGCGGTGATCAGGATCACAGGGGTATCAATGCCCTTTTGTCTTGCTTTTTGCAGGACAAGAAGACCGTTCATGGTGGGAAGCATCCGGTCTAAAAGCACAAGATCGTGGGCGTTTTGTAGAAACAGGTCAAGTCCGTCCAGCCCGTCATGGCATACTTCCACCTCATGATGCTCCTTTTCCAGCTGGAATCGCAGAAGTTCACAGAGATTTTTATCATCTTCGATCAGTAATATTCTCATAATAATGGTACAATCCTTTCTGGTACAGTCCGTCAAGATCCGGACTGCAGGCGCAAATATAAAATTAAGATATGTATTCAGTATATCAAAAAAGTCTTTAAGAAATCTTTAAAAAAATTTTTTATTTCCAGATGTTTTTCAAGAAAATTTAAAAGTTCCTCTGGTATGATAAGAAAAACAAATGAAAAATAAATATGTGTCCAGAGGATTGATTGATCCTGCGGACACAGGGAAAGGCGGGTTTGCTTATATGAGTCAAAGAAACGGGATAATGTCGAGAGTGCTGGCAGTGGTACTGGTATTTACTCTTTGTCTGGCCATGGGAGGCTGTGGTGACAAAAAGAATTCCGGCGGTCATACCACGGACAAAAAATCAGAAACTCAGGCGAAGGGGCGTTTTCTGGAACAGGAACGAAAACTGCCAAAAGAGGTGACTACCTTATTGTCGGCCGTGGAGCGCACCGATGGCGTTGTGGAAGCGTTTGGCTATAGCGATGAGACGGGAGAACAATATATTCTGACCACAAAAAACGCAGGGAAAAAATGGAAAGCCCGGAAGATAAAAAGTTTTCCGGTATACAGCTATGATGGCGTGTCCATTGCAAAGGATGGTACGATCGCTGTAGCAGGCATGTTTCAGGCTGACAGCAACAAGGTGGGACTGCGTTTGATCTCGAAGACCGGCCGGATCAAAGAAGTGCCACTGAATCTGCCAAAGTGGAGGAAGGAAGAAAATTTTACCAATAATATTGCATTTGTAGGAGATAAAATTTATCTTGTGGAAATGAATAATAAAATTTTTGAGCTGGATCCCCGCAACGGAAAGCTGAAAAGCTTTTGCAGTGATGAGGATGGAAATGTCAGAGGAGTTTTTGCGGCAGGACAGGATGTGGCGATCGTGAGAACCGATTCCACTGTTGTATTTGCCGATTCGAAAACCGGCACCATACGGGAGGAAAATAAAAAGCTGCAGAGGATTTTTGAAAATCTGGATGGAGGAAATCAGGACAATTCGTTTCCGGTAAACTTTTCTGCCAATGAGAAGAATGAGACTGTGATCGTCTGTCACAAGGGAATCTTTTTTGTCAAAACGACAGGCGGTGCCGTGGAGCAGATTCTGAATGGCGATATAGTAAGCCTCAGTGATGGAAGTATGTATTTTAAGTCTGTCATCCAGCTTGATGCCAGAAATTATATGGTCTTTGCCGTGGATTCCCTGGGGAATGATAAATGCCTGTATTATCATTATGATAAGAACGCTTCCACAGTACCGACAAAGCAGATTACAGTGTACGCTTTAGAGGACAGTCATGTACTACAGCAGACGATTTCTTATTTTCAGAAAAAAAATCCGGATGTTTATGTAAAAAAACTCATTGGTCTGTCCGGCAATAACAGTGTGACAGCCGATGATGCCATTAAGGCACTGAACACGGACATCATGGCCGGGAAAGGTCCGGATGTACTGGTGACCGATGGGCTTCCGGTGGAGCGTTATATTGAGAAGGGAATCCTTACGGATATGAGTGCGGAGATTTCCGGGACGCAGGGAGAGATGTTTGAGAATATCCTGCAGGCATATCAAAAGGATGGCAAGGTATATCAGCTTCCGCTGCAGTTTTACTGTGCAGTGGCAGAGGGGCCGAAGGATTTTGTAAAGGCTGTGGGAAACATTCAGAACATGGCGGAGGCTGCGGATAAACTAAAAAAAGAGAAAAAAACAACGGTATGGCCGGTTCTGGCATCCTCTAATCTGTTAGAAACCCTGTTTGATGCCGACAGCAGTACCTGGGGAACCTCGGCGGAGGAAATAAATGCGGGAGTGAAAAAATATTTGGAGACCGCCAAAAAGCTCTATGATATGGATAATGACAGAAAAGAAAATCAGAAATACCGCGCCCGGCTGGAGGAGACTCTGGATTCGGTAAAATCAGACGGAGAACTTTACAGTACAGGAGAAAACGAAAATGTCGGGAGGATTTCCGGAGAAAATCTCTGCAGTATTCAGACACTGGTATCTCTGCAGGAAGTACAGAATATATACGGGATTGAGAAAAAGGCAGGAGGAAGCTATGGATTGTTAGGCAGTGATCATCCATCCTTTGTCCCATATGTTGGACTTGGTCTGATGACGAAGGGGAAGGAGAATGACAATGCAAAAGAATTTATCCGCACGGCATATACCGCACAGGCGCAGGAGGCGATGAATGCGGCATTTCCGGTGAATAAAAAGGCATATGAAAAAAAGATCAAGGGACTGGAGTCCTATTATATGGGAATGACAGGGGAGGATGGTTCCGAGATCAGTTATCATGCAGCAAAATTATCTTCTTCCCAGCAAAAACAACTTACACAAATGTTAGAAGGTTTAACGACACCAACGATCACTGACCGGGTGATTCGGGAGCTTGTGATGGAACAGGGGAAAAAGTATCTGAGGGAAAAAACTACTCTGGAGGATGCGGTAGATGAGATCACAAGGAAGGTGGAGCTGTATGTTTCGGAGTAAGCCGGCGCATATCCGCAGAAGACAGTGGAAGGGAATTCTTTTTGTACTGCCGGGCTTTTTGGGAGTGATGCTTTTTTACCTCATTCCCTTTCTGGATGTGATGCGTCGTTCCTTTTTTCAAATGTCCGGAAACCGCTTCTGTGGTCTGGATAATTACAGAGCAGTTCTTAACAATCAGGCATTCCGGCTGGCAGCCCGCAATACGATCCGGTTTGTGGCAGTCTGCCTGCCGCTGTTACTGGTAATATCTTTTGTTTTTGCCGTGATATTGACGGGAATGTGGCGTCATCTCCGGAAAAGCCGGTGGCTTGCAGGGGATGAGGAGCGGGTGGCAGATTGGATGGGGATATGGAAAGGGATTTATCTGGTTCCCTATGCGATTCCGGCGGCAAGCATTGTTGCGCTATGGGAAATGGTTTTTGCCGGAAAAGGATTTTTTAATGGTGTCCTGCATCTGTTTGATCTGTCCGGTGTGGATTGGATGAATACGGGGTATGCATTCTGGGTATTGGTGTTTAGCTATGTATGGAAAAACCTTGGCTACAGTATTGTGTTGTGGATGGCGGGACTGATGACGATTCCCCAGGGGATTTATGAGGCGGCACAGATTGATGGAGCAGGAGAACGGACAATACTGTTTCGGATCACATTACCTATGATACGCCCTGTGATATTTACGATTGTCATTCTGTCCTTTCTAAACTCCTTTAAGGTGTTCCGGGAGGCGTATCTGGTGGCGGGAAATTATCCACAGGAGAATATTTACCTGCTGCAGCATCTGTTTAATAACTGGTTTATGGATCTGTCGGTGGACAAGATGGCGGCAGGTGCCGGAATCCTTGTGGTAGTCGCAGGAGCATTGACGATGCTGTTACAGAGAAGCTGGGAAAAGTCTTACGATTCAAAGTTTGCGGGTTGAGAAAGGAATGAGAGAATGAAAAAAGTAGTAACCATGGGGAAATTTCTGTTGCTTGTCGTGGCAGGGCTGATCACGGTGGCACCGGTGTTTTTTCTGCTGGGGGGAAGCCTGATGGGAGATCAGGAATTAGCAGAATTACTGGCTCCGGCGTTTTCCGACAGTGATGGATATGCGGCATGGCACTGGCTTCCGCTTTATCCCACACTGCGCCATTATGTACAGCTTTGTCTGGATTCACCGGAGTATTTTCAGATGTTCTGGAATACCATGAAGATCACAGTGGGAGTGCTGGCAGGACAGATCATTGTTGGGATTCCCGGTGCCTGGGGGCTGGCAAGATATTCCTTTCCGGGCAAAAGGGCTGTTTATCTGCTTTATATTTTGCTGATGCTTCTGCCCTTTCAGGTGACAATGCTGTCAGAATATCTGGTGCTGGACCGCTTTCATCTGCTGGATACTCTTTGGGCTGTGATCCTGCCGGGAGCATTTTCCACCTTTCCGGTGTTTTTGATGTATCGTTTCTTTTGCAGTATTCCGGAGGAAATGCTGGAGGCGGCACGGATTGATGGGGCGGGAGAATGGAAAATATTCATAAAGATCGGGATTCCCATGGGAACCTCCGGAATTTTGTCAGCACTGGTGCTGCAATGTCTGGAATGCTTTAGTATGATCGAGCAGCCTATGGTATTTCTGAAGGAGAAAAAGCTGCAGCCGTTGTCTTTATATCTGCCGCAGCTGCAGAAGGACCACTTGGGGTTTACCCTTTGCAGCTGTTTTGTGACAATGATCCCGGCATTGCTGATCTTTGGCATGGGGCAGAGGTATATGGAGCAGGGAATTACAGAGGCTGCGGTAAAGGAGTGAGAATATGTTATCAAAGCTTACAAAGAATAAATGTGCAAAAATATTGGCTGGTTTTATGGTGTTTATGTTTGCAATGACTGTAATCTCCAGAGGGGCAGCCTCTATGACTGTAGCACAGGTAGCGGCGATCCATCCGGGTACCCGGAGTCTGGAGACGATCGTGACAGGGGAGGGAACTATGGAGCAGCAAACAGAAAACGGGTTCTGGACTCTGGCCGGTCTTGTGTTGGAAAAGGTATATGTACAAAAGGGGCAGAAGCTTCGCAAGGGGGATGTGCTGGCAAAAGTGCAGGCAAAGAGTCTGGAGGAAAAGATACAGACTCTGCAGAAAGAGATCCGGGGCTTAGAGCTGCAGAGTGAGGAGGCACAGGATACCATTCGCCGGAACAGACAGGAAAAAAGAGAGACAATAAAGTCCCAGAAAAAACAGAACAGAGAGCAGTATCAGCAGAAGAAACAGGAGCTTACAGCAGCGGTGGAGACTGCTTCCACGGAGTATGACAATGCAAAGGAAACTGCACAGACAGAGAAACTGCAGGCGGCAAGAGCTGTGGAGGATGCCGCAAAACCGGTGGAGGTTGATGGAACACTGGCGGCGGGCAGACTGGAGCTTGCCCAGAAGCAGAAGAAGCTGGACCGGTTAAAGGAGCAGAAGCAAAAGGGCAGTGAAGGGGAAAATACAGAGGATGATATCAGTGCATTGGAGGATGAGATTGCTTCGCTTCAGCTACAGCTTCAGACACAGGAGCAGACGCTGCAGCAAAAGCGGGCAGATCAAAAGGAGACATTAAAACGTGCCAGAGATGATTACCGCCGTACCGTGTCAGAGAACCGCCGGAAGGTAAAGAAGGCGAAAGCTTCTTTAAAGAAAGCAAGGAATAAGCTGGCAGAGTGTCATCCGGAAAAGGGAACAGAAGCAGAAAGGGAAATAAAAACGGAAATCAATTATACCAAAGAGCAGAATGATCTCCAGATCAGAGAGAAACAAAAAATGCTGCGTCAGCTACAGGAGCTTGCCGGAGCAGGGGGAGCGGTCCGGGCAGATCAGGATGGCGTGGTTACGGCAGTTCATGTGAAGTCGGGAGATGTGACAAATGAATCCGCTGTGCTTCTGTATGCGGGAAACGGGGAAAAGCTTCAGTTTACATCATTGATGGAAAAGAGAGAAGCAAAGAAGCTTTCTGTGGGGGATGAAGTGACATTAAAGACAGCAGAGAAAAAAATAAGGGGACTAACAATATCGTCCATAGAGGAACAGCTACAATCTGATGGCACGGAAAAAAGAAAGGTGACTGTGCAGGTTCCTCAGGGAAAGTGCAGAATCGGTCAGGTGGCGGAAATGACGGTACGAAAGGAGTCCGGTCCCTATGATGTGACGATCCCGTTGACAGCACTTCATACAGAGCAGGGAAAAAACTATGTCTATGTGATCCGTTCGGTGAAAACGGTGCTTGGAAAACAAAAAACAGCATCCAGAGTGGATGTGACTGTTTTAAAAAGAAACGGAAGCTTTGCAGCAATCAGTGAAGATAATCTGTCCCAGGAGGATCAGGTGATCACAGAAGCTACCCGGATCATTCGTGCAGGGGACAGAGTCCGCCTGCAGGAGGGATGATGCGCCGGGGTGGTTTCCTGTGGATGGCGGCCTGTCTGGCGGCAGCAGTTTTGTCTGGCATATGGAGTCTGAAAGCAGGAACGGAAGCGGACAGCACGGAGCATTATCTGACAGCGGATCTGTCACAGCCGGTAACGGCAGCGGAGGCCCCAAAGACACTGGCGGGGAAGCAAAAATGTGTGACGATCTGGGGAGCAAAGGAGCATATTACTTTATCCCAGACGGAAACCGGCCGGGAAACAGAGGCAGAAATGCTTGTGCTTTGTGGTTCCTCTGAGTGGGTACTGCCGGGAGCGGCAATTCTTTCTCCGTCCGATAACCGGGGATGTCTGCTGGGAAAGAAAACGGCAGAGCAGCTTTTTGGAGGTACTGATATTGCAGGAGAGAAGGTAGAGCAGGGGGGACAGTGCTGGCTGGTGCGAGGTGTGATCCCCAATATTTCCGATGCATTTGTGGTGGAAGCAGGGGACAGGATGTCCAAAATGCATCTAAACAGGATCACATTTTCTCACCGGCCGCAGGTTCTGACCCGGATCAGAGCACAGGCATTTTTGGATCAGAGGGGACTGGCAGGAACGTGGCTGCGGTTTGATCTGGCCCATGGAACAAGGATGTTTCAGGAGCTTTTACCGGGGCAATGGTCTGATTTTTCCGGCTGGAAGAGTAACTGGAACACACAGCAGAGTGCCTTTTCTATATTGCGCCGGATTCATAAAAATAATATTGAGCTGACCTGGGAAAGCCTGCTGATAAAAAAATTATTGTGGGAGCTTTTGGCGATTATCTTCTTTTCTATCTTTTTGTCTAAATGGATCACGAATGCCTTTTTTGGTATGGATAAAGAACGGATGGCATATTGACCAAACGTCAGATACACGATACAATAAAAGTTGTGTCTTTTGGGCATATTACTTTTAGGAGGCATCTGATGAAAAAACTATTGAAGTATATTACGGAGTATCAGAAGGAATGTATCCTGGGCCCTTTGTTTAAATTGCTGGAGGCATGCTTTGATCTCACCGTTCCCATGGTTATGGCATGGCTGATCGACAGAGGTATTTCCCAAAACAATGTGCCGTACATCTGGAAGATGGGTGGTCTTTTGCTGGTGCTGGCGGCGATCGGTCTGACCTGCTCCATCACGGCACAGTATTTTGCGGCAAAAGCGGCGGTAGGCTTTGCGACAAAGCTTCGTCATGCGGTGTTTGAGCATATTGAGTCGTTGTCCTTTACCGAGATGGACGAGGCGGGAACCTCCATGATGATCACGAGAATGACAAGTGATATCAATCAGGTTCAGTCAGGAACCAACCTGGCACTTCGTCTTTTCCTCCGATCTCCGTTTATTGTATTTGGTGCGGCGATCATGGCATTTACCATTGATGTAAAGGCGGCACTTATCTTTGCGATAGTCATTCCGCTGCTCGCTATTGTCGTGTTTGGCATTATGCTTATGACCATGCCTATGTACCAGAAGGTGCAGGGACATCTGGACCGTCTGCTGGGGGTGACAAGACAGAATCTGAGCGGTGTACGTGTGATCCGAGCATTTAACAAGGAGCAGGCAGAGAGAGAAAGCTTTCGTCAGGAAAATGATCTGCTCACCAGAATGCAGCTTTTTGTGGGACGTATTTCCGCACTGATGAATCCGGTCACTTATATTATGATCAACGGAGCTTTGGTGGCACTGATCTGGACCGGAGCGGTCCGTATCAATATGGGAACTCTGACACAGGGACAGATCGTGGCGCTGATCAATTACATGTCACAGATTCTGGTGGAGTTAGTCAAGCTTGCCAATACTATCATCATGACTACAAAATGTGTGGCATGCGGCAATCGTATCCAGTCCTTGCTGGAGGTAAACAGCAGTCTGGAGGACGGGAATGTATCCTTTGAGCCGGGGCAGGACAAGAAACCGGCACTTGTGGAGTTTGACCATGTGGCATTGGCATATAAAGGTGCGGGAGAAGCGTCTCTGGAGGATATCACTTTTACGGCAGAGCCGGGTCAGACCATCGGTATTATTGGTGGTACCGGTTCCGGAAAGACTTCTCTGGTGCATATGATTCCGAGATTTTATGATGCCACAGAGGGAAGTGTACGAATTAACGGACAGGACGTAAAATCGTACAGACTGGAAGAACTGCGGCAGAATATTGGTATCGTAATGCAGAAGGCGGTGCTGTTCCATGGCTCCATCCGTGAAAATATCCACTGGGGTAATCCGGATGCAGACGATAAACAGATCAATGAGGCATTGGAGCTCGCACAGGCATCTGAAGTGGTTGCCGGTAAGCCGGAGGGACTGGATTACGAGATCGAACAGGGGGGGAGAAACCTTTCCGGAGGACAGAGACAGAGATTTACCATTGCCAGAGCGCTGGTGCGAAAGCCTTCCATTCTGATCCTGGACGACAGTGCTTCGGCACTTGACTTTGCAACAGATGCAAAGCTTCGAAAAGCCCTTGGTACATTGAAAAATACATCAACGATATTTATTGTATCGCAGAGAACCTCTTCTATCCAGCAAGCGGATAAAATTCTGGTACTGGATGACGGACAGCTTGTGGGGATGGGAACCCACGAAGAACTGCTCGAAAACTGCAGTGTATATAAGGAAATTTATGATTCCCAGTTTAAGAAACCGGGGGAAACAAAGACGCAGAAGGAAGAGGTGAGATAAAAGGTGGCAGGAAAAGAAAAAATGACCAGAGATGACCAGAAGAAGACTCTGAAAAAAGTAATGAAATATATTAAAAAGTATCGGGTTCGTGTAGTGATGTCGCTGATCTTTGCAGCGGTGACGGTGATCACAACACTTTATCTTCCAATCCTTACAGGTAATGCCGTGGATCTTATGGTAGAGAAGGGAAAGGTTGATTTTGCCGGCTTAAAGCCGATCGTGAAAACGATGCTGATCGTGCTGGCAATTACAGGTGTGGCACAGTGGATCATGAATATCTGCAATAACTATATTACTTATCACGTGGTTCAGGATATCCGGAAAGATGCCATGGACCGGATTCAGATCGTGCCTCTGAAGTATCTGGATGGCCATGCGGCAGGTGATATTGTAAGCCGTGTGATCGCAGATGTGGACCAGTTTGCCGATGGTCTTCTGATGGGATTTACCCAGGCATTTACCGGTGTGATGACGATTGTTGGGACTCTGGTGTTTATGTTGCAGATCAATGTATGGATCACGCTTGTGGTGATTCTGGTGACTCCGTTGTCTTTTTTTGTGGCAGGCTTTATTGCCAAAAAGTCTTACACCATGTTTCAAATGCAGTCAAAGGAAAGAGGAGCCCAGACGGCTTTGATCGACGAGATGATCGGCAATCAGAGAGTGGTACAGGCATATGGTCACGAGAAACGCTCTCTGGAGCAGTTTGATGAGATCAACGGCAGACTGGAGAAGTATTCTCTGAGAGCCACCTTCTTTTCATCTATTACCAACCCGGCCACACGTTTTGTCAACAATCTGGTGTATGCGGGAGTCGGTATTGTGGGTGCATTTTTTGCCATTCACGGAATGCTGTCTGTGGGACGACTCACCAGCTTCTTAAGCTATGCAAACCAGTATACCAAGCCGTTTAATGAGATCTCCGGTGTCATTACCGAACTGCAGAATGCGATCGCCTGTGCTGCCAGAGTGTTTGAACTGATGGAGGCAGAGCCGCAGGAGCCGGACAAGCCGGATGCGATCGAGCTGACACAGGTGAAGGGTGCGGTGGAACTGAAAAATGTTTCCTTCTCCTATGTGTCGGAACAGAAGCTGATCCGGGATTTTAATCTTACCGTAAAGCCGGGACAGCGTGTGGCGATCGTCGGACCAACCGGATGTGGAAAAACTACGGTGATCAATCTGCTGATGCGTTTCTATGATGTGAATAAGGGTGTGATCGCAGTGGACGGCACCGACATCCGCAATATGACAAGAGCCAGCCTGCGAAGCAATATCGGTATGGTGCTTCAGGAGACATGGCTTAAGGATGGGACGATCCGGGATAACATTATCATGGGAAGACCGGATGCAACCGAGGAGGAGATCATTGCAGCAGCAAAGGCAACTCATGCCCACAGCTTTATTAAACGTCTGCCACAGGGCTACGATACGGTGGTTCGTGAGGATGGAGATAATCTTTCCCAGGGACAGAAGCAGTTATTATGTATTACAAGAGTTATGCTTTGCCAGCCTCCGATGCTGATACTGGATGAGGCAACCTCTTCGATTGATACCCGTACGGAGATACGGATCCAGAGAGCATTCGAAAAGCTTATGAAGGGAAGAACGAGTTTTATTGTGGCACATCGTTTGTCAACGATCAAAAATGCCGATATTATTCTGGTGATGAAGGATGGTAACATTATTGAGCAGGGCAGCCATGAAAGCCTGCTTGCACAGAACGGATTCTATGCAAACTTGTATAACAGCCAGTTTGCGTAGGGTGAGAAAGGAACCGTGAATAGAAATGGATAAAAAAGTATTGGTGCTGGATTTAGATGGCACATTGACCAATTCAGAAAAGAAGATCACGCCGGAGACAAAGGCGGCACTGATGGAGATGCAGGAGAAGGGACATACCGTGGTCCTTGCATCCGGGCGTCCCACCGCAGGGATCACGCCTTTAGCAAAGGAGTTAAAATTAAAGGAGCATGGAGGATATATTTTATCCTTTAATGGTGGAAAGATTACGGACTGCAGCAGTGATGAGGTGATCTACCAGAAAACACTGCCGCCGGAGCTTGTGCCGGAATTGTTCTCTCTGGCAAGAAAGCTGGATATTGGTCTGCTTTCCTATGATGAGGATAACAATATCATCACCGGAATGCATTATGATGAGTATATTGATGTGGAGAAGAATATCAATCATCTGCCGGTGAAACAGATGGAAAAGGTCGAGGATTATGTGGATTTTCCATTGAATAAATGTCTGGGAACAGCCGAGCCGGAGATGGCAGCGGAAGCAGAGAAGATCTATGCCGAAAAGTTTGGGGACAAGCTCTGTATCAGCCGGAGTGAGCCGTTTTTTGTGGAGATCACCCCAAAGGGCATTGACAAGGCGGCTTCTCTGGAACGTTTCTGTAAAATGACAGGAAATAAAAGGAAAGATATGATCGCCTGCGGAGATGGTTTTAATGATCTGTCTATGATCAAATATGCCGGTCTTGGAGTGGCCATGGAGAATGCCCAGCCGGTGGTAAAGGATGCAGCAGATTATGTGACAGCCTCCAATGATGAGGATGGTGTGGCAAAGGTGATCCACAAATTTATCTTAAAGGATGATGTGTCCGAAAATGCGGACATCATATAACAAAACTTTATGTGTACAAAGTGTCTGTGAAATTGGACAGAGCAGGAATGCAGAATCAGTAATGAAAACAGGAGGCATCTCAAAATGCAGAAACCGGTGAATCAAAATGCCTCTCCGGAGGCAGCAGCTCTTTTAAATTATCTGGAACAGACAGCAGGACATGGGATTATTACGGGACAGCATACCCAGACAAATCCTATGGAGGAGATTACATATATCCGGGAGATTACCGGAAAGCAGCCGAAGCTGAGAGGTTTTGAGCTTCTGGCATATTCTCCCAATATCAATGAGGCAGATGCCGGAGAGGCATGTCTTACCGAGGTGTACGAAAACAGAGACACATTAAAAACAGCCATGAAATGGGCAAAGGAATCCGATGGGATCGTAACATTTTCCTTTCACTGGTTTTCTCCTTTAGGAGGCAGGGACAAAAGCTTTTATGCGGAGCATACTGATTTTGATCCGGCAAAGGTACTGGTCGAAGGGACACCGGAGCGGGAGGCGTTTTATCACGATATGAAGGTGATCGCCGGTTATCTTGAGGAGTTTAAAGAGGCAGGAATCCCAATTCTCTGGAGACCGTTTCATGAGTCAGACGGAACCTGGTTCTGGTGGGGGTCTAAGGGACCGGAGGTTGCCAGGGATCTGTATCTGTTGATGTATGATTATTATGTGAATGAATGTCATCTGGACAATCTGCTCTGGGTATGGAACTGCAGACTGCCGGAGGGATATCCGGGGGATGCGTTTGTGGATATTGTTTCTGTAGATATTTACCTGCCGGAATATGCGCCCACAGACTATGCGAAGGAATACGAGGAGCTGATCCGGGCGACCAGTACCAATAAGGTGGCGGCTCTGGCTGAGGTGGGTTATATGCCGGATGTGGATATGCTGGCAGAGTCCCATACACCATGGGCATATTATATGACATGGTCCAAGGAGTTTTGTATCGGGGAGCAGTACAACAGCAAGGAAAATCTTCGCCGTATGTATAACAGCGCATATGCGGTGTATAATGAACCCTAAAGGGTTCATATTAGAAGTTGCTTCGCAACTTCGATTTGCATAATTTTAAGATATCGTATTCCAGATGGAATTTCAATGCCTGGAATAGTCAGTGAGATCCTCGTTTCGCCGGTATTGCCCCGGTGTGACACCATATTCCCGGTGGAAGCAGCGGATATAATGGCTGCAGGAGGCAAAGCCCAGAAAGGAACTGATATCGGTACAGCTAATGGTGCTGTTTTTCAACATATAGCAGGAGGTTTCACATTTTTTATGCAGGATATACTGTTGCAGGGTATATCCTGTTTCTTTTTTGAAAAGCTTCGATAAATATTCCGGGTGAAGTCCCAGTGCTGCTGCAACTTCCCGGCTGGAAAGAGGGTGGGACATATGTTTGACAATGTAATCGATGCCATGCCGGACATGATAGGAAAGGGCTTTCCCTTGACGAAGCTCATGCATGGCGTTGGTAAAAGCAGTGACAGCCTTCACCTTGATCCCGGCGAGCTCCTCCTGACTGGTACACTGATCCACCTTTCGGATCAAGAGGTCACTGAGGGTAAAGGACTGCTCCGGTTCCAGTCCCCCTTCAATGCAAAAACGGGTGATCATAGCGATCAGAATGACATGATGATACTTCATATTCTGCAGAGGATTTGCAGATAATGTTCCCATATGTTCCCAGTTCTGATTGGCGATATCTCCCTGCAAAATGTCCGGATTGCCGGAGGCAATATCCCGGTAGAAGGCAAATTCCTCCTCCAGGGAGATATGAAAATATTCTTCCTCCTGCTGCTTGGCGAGGAGATTCCGGAGTTCCTTTTTAACATTCATGGGTATGAAAGCTCCTTTCTGTGGAAAGTAATTTTATGATGCCATGGTTAAGCCGGCAGATAGTAATTTGGATGTAAACATATATTACTATCTGCTTTTGACCCTGATATCATATTATATCGGTATTATGATATATTTATCTGTTTCATTGTATCATATCCGGCTAAATAATACTATGATGAAGTTGTAAAAAGAAAACAGACAATGCTTATATAAATGCAAGAAAAAGAAAGGAAAGGTGATCACGATGAGAAAATGGATCGGATATGAAAAGGGTGTCAATCTTGGCGGCTGGTTATCCCAGTGTGATTACAGCAAGGAAAGGCTGGAGCATTTTATTGAGGAGGAAGACATCAGACGTCTTAGTACCTGGGGGTTGGACCATCTTCGTCTGCCAATGGATTACAATGTCCTGCGGGAGGAAAACGGAGCATTTAAGGAGGATGGTTTTGGTTATGTGAAGAGTGCTGTGGAGTGGTGCCGGAAATATGGGCTGAATGTCATTTTGGATCTTCATAAAACCGCAGGTTATTCCTTTGATAAAAATGAGCAGGAGCATGGTTTTTTTGCGGAGGAAAGTTATCAGGAGTATTTCTATACCCTGTGGGAGGAGATTGCCCGGAGATTTGCCGGATATGGAGATCAGGTTGCCTTTGAGCTTCTTAATGAAGTGACGGACGAGAAGACTATGGATGCATGGAAGCAGATTTCAGCAGAATGTATCCGCAGGATCCGTGTTATTGCTCCGAAAACAAAGATTATGATTGGTGGCTACTGGAATAATAGTGTTACTGCAGTAAAGGATCTTCCGATGCCGGCAGATGAGAACATTGTTTATAATTTTCATTGCTATGAGCCTCTGATCTTTACTCATCAGGGAGCGGGCTGGGTTGATACCATGCCTGCGGATTACCGGATGTCCTTTGATAATGACATGTCCGTGTTTATGGACAAGACCAAGGAATATCTTCCAGACAATGTGATCATGCTGGAGCCGGCAAAGGACATTGCCCATGCTCTGGACAGTGAATTCTTTGAAAAGCTGTTTGCAGAGGCTATTACAGTTGCTGAGGAGAGAAATGTACCATTATATTGTGGGGAATATGGAGTGATCAATCTGGCATCTCCGGGAGACACTCTGAAATGGTATCAGAGTATTCATGCTGTTTTTGAAAAGTATGGTATTGGAAGGGCGGCATGGAGTTATAAGGAGATGGATTTTGGTCTTATTGATGAACATATGGATCCGGTACGGGAGGATGTGATCCGGGAGCTGTAATGCCACAGTATCTGAAAAAGAAATTGGTATAGGTATAATATACAATTTTTGATGATATCCACACTTTCTATTTGATATAAATTGTGATACAGTGTTAGGGAATGTGGAGGCAAAAGATCATG
Organism: Jutongia huaianensis; assembly: GCF_014384985.1. Lineage (GTDB taxonomy): Bacteria > Bacillota > Clostridia > Lachnospirales > Lachnospiraceae > Jutongia > Jutongia huaianensis. The sequence continues at coordinate 123,312 of NZ_JACRSX010000001.1, read as the reverse complement.
AAAACCGCAGCAAAAGAAAAAGAGATGGATATGTTAAACGGAGGGATTGCAGGAAAATTAATTCTGTTTTCCCTTCCGTTGGCGTTTAGTAGTATTTTACAGCAGCTTTTTAATTCTGCAGATGTTGCCGTTGTGGGACGATTTGCGGGAGATCAGGCATTGGCGGCCGTGGGAAGCTGCGTGGCACTGGTAGGTATCTTTGTTAATCTGATCGTAGGACTTTCGGTGGGACCAAATGCCGTGTTAGCCAGTCTGATCGGTCAGAAGAAACGGGAACGGATTCCGGGTATGCTTCATACGGTTTTAACCTTCGGAGCAGTTTTGGGGGTATTTCTGATGCTTCTTGGTATGCTGACGGCCCGGCTTGTTTTGGAAGCATCCGGCACACCGGAAAGCGTTATGGCAGAAGCCTTATTGTATATCAGGATCTATTTTTTGAGTATTCCCTTTATGCTGATCTACAATTTTGGGTCAGCAGCACTTCGAAGTTTTGGAGACACCAGACACCCAATGTATTATCTTCTGGCATCCGGGATCGTCAATGTGATACTGAATCTGGTCCTTGTGATCTGCTTCCGGCTGGGAGTATCCGGCGTGGCGATCGCTACGGTGATCTCCAATATATTGAGCGCATCTCTTGTGATCCATTGTCTTCATTGCAGACAGGATGAGTTTCAATTTCGTTTTCACCATATGAGGATTAAATGGGCAGATTTGAAAAAGGTGCTGATCATTGGCATCCCGGCGGGAATTCAGGGAGCCATTTTTTCTATCTCTAATGTGTTTATCCAGAGCGGCATCAATTCCTTTGGAGAGGATGCCATTGCCGGCTCCTCTCTGGCTTTAAATTTTGAATATTTTACATACGATATTGCCAATGCATTTGCGCAGGCGGCAGTAACCTTTACCAGCCAGAATTATGGTGCCGGAAATTTCAAGCGGTGCCGCAGGATCTTTTGGCTGTGTATGCTGTTTGGAATCGGTTTTACGGAGATATTGAGTGTTGTATTTATTTTGTGGAAGGGATTCTTTGTCAGCATCTATACCACAAGCCAGGCCGTTGCCGCTTACGGCATTATTCGGATGGAGCGCGTCTGTGCCCTGGAGGGACTGACTGCAACCTACGAGGTGGAAAGTGCTGCCATGAGAGGCATGGGCAGATCTCTGGAGCCGTCTGTTGTGACTATTCTGGGAACGGTGGTCTTTCGAATGATCTGGCTGGTAACGATCTTTAAGATGGTTCCGACCTTTGGAATGCTGATGAATGTGTATGTGGCTTCATGGATATTTACCGGAGGCGTGTTGTTTGTGATCTATTATATGTATAGCAGGAAGGCGTTTGCACAGCGGATGTAAAAGGATTTTGACACACATTTCCGCTCAAAAAAAATGAGCGATGTTTGAGCGAAGTTTTTTTGAGAAAAATATAAAAAATTATTGATATTAAAGAAATATGAAAAGAGCAGTATCAAAATAGGCTACGGCAAAATGTCGCAGCCTATCTCTCGTTTATTCTGTTTACTTTTCCATCATTCCCCTACAAATGTTTTCCGCAGCTTCTTCATATCCAGTGTCTGCTCCGGCCGGAATGCATCCGAGCTTACATAAGAGATCAGAGACTTGATAAACTGATCTACCTCCGGAAGATGTGTGACATCGCGGTGGCTGATGATCTCGCCTGCTGCAGTAATGGCATCATCTCTGGTTGGTTCTGTAAGATTGACAAGCTCGCTGAGACGGATCGTGCAGACCATCAAGGAGCCGGTTCCAACCTGTCCCTCAAAGAGGATACCAAGCTTATGGTTACGATCAAAGTTATCCATCATCTGTATGATTGGGCGGTAGCTTTTGTCTGTCGTGTCATCCAGAATTGCACAGTCACAGTGGGATACCAGCTGATACCACTGTGGTGTTGCGTAGGTGTGGGAAGGAAACTGCTTTAATGCCGGATGCTCATTCTGGATCAGCAGGCCCATGGTACCTACGGCTACCGGTTTTTTCATCCACTCACAGATATCGCGGAACATTGGATAGCACCAGAACTCCGTACAGTAGAAGCCCTTGAGGCTCTCGACTGTCTCCTTTGGCAGATAAAGGACACGTTTGCCCTCGGTAAGCATTGCTTCTGCCTGGTCAAAGTCATTTGTAATATATGTTTTCTCAGCGCCTTCGCCCACCGATGCCACGTTGGCAAGATCCAGATGATCATTGTCGGCAGGATAGAGATATAGCTCATATTCGTTGGAAATGCCGGTTCCCTCAATGAAGAGAGAAAGTACCGCTGTTGTGGCATCATTGATGGCAGGAACCGGAATAGAGATATCCTCCAGCTTCACCAGTCCGAGAATGTCAGACGGCAGAGGGATTGTTCCCACGGCTGCCTTTGTGCCATCCTGCAGGGTGAAGCGGTACGTGACAGACTTGCCTGCGAGACTCTCCGGGCGGTAATAACGGAATGCAGTGGAGAACTCAAATACAGAGCCTGCTGTCAGGACATAGCTGTCAAATTCTGCCATCAGGATCGCATCGGAGCAATAGCCCGCCCATTCCTTTGTGGTCACAAGACCCTTGTTGTCCATAAAAGCGTCCAGGATACCCACCAGAGCAGTTCCCTGTCCGGAGAAATCCTGAATATCCAGAATCTGATAACCGGCAAGATTTTTTGTGCGGGCAGCAGCCTCCAGTTCTTCTTTGTAGCACTGAACGGCAAGCTTACCACTGTTGTAGAAAAAGTCATCTGCCTGATCAAGCATGCCCTTTTCTTCTAGATGATCCCGGAATACCTCAAAGTTTCTGGCTTTTAATACACCGGTATATTTATCAATCTCGTGGAAATTCGGAAATACACAGTACTGACCGATCTCATGAGATACCACAGGAATCTCCGGCATCAGCACCTCGGTATTCTCGGCAGCTTTTACTTTCTTGACACCGGTGCCGTACTGGATTTCAATCTCTGCAGCCTCATCTCCGCTGTCAGCGGCAGCCTTGGATGGCAGGATCGCTTCGTCATAGTTTTTGCGGGTCGCAGGCTCGGCAGACTGAATATGTCCCAGCGGTGCGTCGCACATACCATAGGAGCCACGGAACAGACGGTTCTTGCTCAGGCGCACGCCAACGAAGAAGTCCTCTTCCGGCAGAATGACCGGTGTGTGCTGGAAATTGTTAGAGCCCTGTGTATATAAGTGACGGGTATCCACAGCCTTGTATGCGGCGAGGATCTCTGAGATCCGTTCTTTGCTGCCCCAGAGCTCATTGCCCAGAGACATCATACAATAGGAGGCGTGGTTTCCGAAATATTTCATCATACGGTAGCCTTCTTCAATGAGATAGGACTGTTCGGTTTCATTGTGGCCTTCCTCTCCCGGAGCTGTCATCGTACCCCAGAACGGAAGCTGTGGCTCCATATAGATACCCACCAGATCAGCAGCAGTAAATGCGGCATCCGGAGGACAGCAGGTATGGAAACGGTAATGGTTGATGCCATAGCTTTTGGAGATGGACAATACCTTGATCCATTCCCCAACTGTAGCAGGAACGGCACCGGTCAGTGGGAAGATCAGACCGTCATGCTTGCCTCGCAGAAATGTCTTGCGGCCGTTGATCAGAAAATCATGTCCCTCGGTAGTAAAATCACGAAGTCCGAAAGTGGTGGTGACAGTTTCGGTGCTGTCTGCGAAGGAGACGGTCAGTTCATAGATGACCGGGGTATATTCACTCCAGAGTACCGGATGCTCTCCCAGATCATATGTCACAGAATATACTGCTTCTCCTGCCGGAAATGGAATTTCAAAGGACTGGACAGGGGTAATCAGATCTTTGAGTCCGTCACGGTCACGAAGTTGTGAATGGATCTCAATGGTGTGGGAAGCATCCGAACCGGAAGCGTTTACGGTAGTCATTTCCAGTGTCACAGTACCGATTTTTGTATCCGGAAGTGTCTTGATATGGGAGATATAGCAGGCTTCGTGAATGCGAAGAGAAATCTCACCAATAATACCGTTCCAGTTTGTCTGTGTATCCGGGGAGGTCAGATGACCGCCCTTTGTGGGATAAGCCAGTGGATCGGCGTCCCCTTCCTCCGGCTTTTGAAGATTGGCAACCAGTATGGTCAGACGGAAGTCCTGTCCGGTCACGGCCTTTGTAAGGTTGTAAATATGTGGTGTATTCAGACTGTCATAAGTACCGATCTGTATATCGTTGACCCATACCATAGTTACACGGGTACGCTCCAGATAGAGCAGGATCTCCCTGCCCACATCCTCCGGTTCCAGATGAATCTCCTTGGAGTACCATGCATATCCCTCATACAGATAAGGATCTGTCAGAGTTCCTGTTTCCATTTTGTCAGAAAATGTTCCCTTCTGTGCCATAGAGGTGGTACCCGGCAGAGAAATCGTATCATCGAAATTTTTTGTATAAAATGCTTCGTGGATGCCGGTACAGCCTGTGTCAAGCTGGAAATCCCAGACACCCTGTAAATTCATAGTCTTTGTCATAATTTTCTCTCCTGTTATAAAATGATCCGTAATACTGCAGTGAAAACTGCAAAACATAACTATTTTATTATACAGGGTGAGGGAATCTCTTTCAACTAAAAAGACAAAGAAAAGTGTTGTAATTTGTGGTTTAATGTAATCTATGGTACAATATCTTCAAAGGCAAAAGGGAATCTTTTGCCGGTTCTTAAAATTCAAGAGAGGAATTAATATAGATGGAGATGTGGGAATGGCGCAGACTTGCGTTTCGCAGTGCGGGTCTGCTGGTGTTTGTCCTGTTGATCACGATTGCCGGAAATCTTTCGTCACAGAAGAGTTTCTGGCAAAAGGAGAACGGCAGCGGGCAGACGGCACAGACACAGAAGTTGTCCAATATTGAGCATGTGGAAGCACATGTTATGAAGCAGGATGAACTCAGCCGGCTGGGAGAACATTATATAGAGATCAGCAAAACAGTAACAGGACAGGCCATCTCTGTGCGGCTGGATAATGATTATGTGGAACGGACCATGACATTGACTATGAAAGGAGCCTCCGTCAGGGGATATGGAAGGACTTCGATAAAATATCATGGTGGAGACGGAAACTTCCGAAAGGAAGAAGTGATCAAAAAGCAGAAGGTATCCCAGACACATAAGACGGCACGATTCACTTTTTGTATGAACCGGATCTATGAGCCGGAGCTTTTGGAGTCGGAGGATGCCTGCTATATTGTACTTCGTCGTCCGAAAGAGGTATATTCCCACGTTGTGGTTATTGATGCCGGACACGGAGGAGATGATGAAGGAACGGGTTCGGTGGACTGGAAGTATCGGGAAAAGGACTCGGCACTTAAAATTGTGGGATGTCTGAAACAGATTCTGGATGGCACCGATATCAAGGCATACTATACCAGACTGGACGACAGGGATATTTCCAAAAGGGACAGGGTCAGGCTGGCGAAGGATGCCGGAGCAGATGTATTGATCAGTGTTCACTGTAATGCCTCGGATGCTTATGACACGACGGCAAAGGGAGTGGAAACATTATATTCCGGCAGAAAGAAAACCACAGCAGGAAATCTGTCCAGCAGGCAGCTTGCAAAGGATATTCTTGATGAGGTTTGCGAAACGACCGGCAGGCAGCGTCGTAAGGTGATACGGAGAGATCAGCTGTATCTGATGCATCATGCGGATGTGCCGGTTACCATTGTCGAGGTGGGATATATGACCAACCGGTCAGATATGAGATATCTCAAAAAACAAAAGAACCAGAGGGAGATTGCACAGGGAATTTATAACGGATTGTGCAAAAGTCTGCAGAGGATAGAAAAGTAGGTGTCCTAAAAACAGGACAGAGCTATTGATGAAAAGAAGATAAAAAGAGAGGAATTATGATCATGAAAAAGATTATTGTGGCAACCGGAAATGAAGGAAAAATGAAAGAATTCCGCCAGATCCTGCAGGGAGAGGATATTGTATTTTCTTCCCTGAAGGATGAGGGCTTACAGAATGTAGAGATTGTGGAGGATGGCAGTACTTTTGAGGAGAATGCACTGATCAAGGCCCGCAAGATTTCTGAGATCACAGGACAGATCGTGCTGGCAGATGATTCCGGGCTGGAGGTGGATGCATTGGATAAAGCACCCGGGATTTATTCTGCACGTTATATGGGAGAGGATACTCCATATACAGTAAAAAATAATTATATCATTGAGCTTTTGAAGGATGTGGAGGGAGAGGACCGCAGTGCCCGTTTTGTCTGTGTGATCGCCTGTGTATTTCCGGATGGCAGAAGCTTTACATGCCGTGGCGTGGTAGAGGGACAGATCGGTTACAGCGAAAAGGGAGAGAATGGTTTTGGATATGATCCGATCTTTTATGTGCCGGAGCTTGGATGTACGACAGCAGAGCTTCCGCCGGAGGAAAAAAACAAGATCAGCCACAGAGGCCGTGCATTGACCGCTATGTATGACAAAATGAAAGAGTATGGGATTGTATAAGAACAGGAGTGGAAAAATGGGAGAAACAGAGCAGGAACAGATCAAAGTGCTGATCGTCAGTGATTCTCATGGACGCAATGATAATCTTAGAAAAGCAGTGGCCAATATGAGAGGAACCCATTGCCGGATGCTGCATGCCGGAGATTTTCAGTGCTCCCCACAGGAGATTTATGATCTGGCAGGGGTGCCGGTAGATATGGTTCGCGGAAATTGTGACAGTAGTCTCAGCGGAGTTCCATTATCCAGAATTGTGGAAATCGGCGGATATCGGATTTTGCTGACTCACGGTCATCAGTATGCAGGCATTGACAGTATTGGAAACATGAGTGAGATGGCGCGGGCCAATGATGTGCAGATCGTCGTCTGCGGGCACACGCATATTCCCCATATGGAAAAGCGTGGAGATGTCTGGGTTGTCAATCCGGGCAGTATTTCACAGCCCCGCCAGCCGGGGCATCAGCCGTCTTATCTGGTGATGAATATCGAGCATGGAACGGTGGATTTTGTACCGGTATATTTAACATAGTGATAGAAAAGAACAAAATTGCGTCGTGTAATTATTTACCGGCGTAATTTTTGTTTAGAAAAGCTTTAGAATTGATCCGGGGAAATTGGATTGACGGAAAGAGCAAATTTTGATATAATAGTTCTAAAATGAACTGTCTGAAGCAGGAAAAGCATTATGTCCGGTCAAGGTCAGGTAATGGGGGAGGGCATCATGGATGACAGAGTGGAACAATTATTAAGTGGTCAGTATTTCAAAAAGTATCAAGAAGCAATGTATTCCGAAATTACTGAAAAATTTAATATGACGCTTATGGAAGTGCGTGTGTTACTTTTCTTTGATAATCATGGAAGCAGCAATACGGCGAAGGATCTGGTCAGGATCTTTCATTATACCAAGTCCAATGTCTCCAAGGCCATTGACAGTCTGCTGCTTCGCGGATATTTAAAGAAACAGTATGATGATCAGGACAGACGGTATATTCATTTGACGGTGCAGCCGGAGGCAGCAGATGTGCTGGAGATGGCGCGGCAGTGTCAGAAGGATATGTTTCAATCGGTTTTCCGGGGGATCAGTGAAGAGGAGTTACAGATTGTACAGAAGGTGGCTCAGAAGATTCACCAGAATATATCGGAAGCGATGCAGTAAGTGAATGGGGAAATGCATCGGCATATGTGGAAGACGGTTTTGTAACCCGAGGGTGTTTTTTGAAAGGAAAGGTGATATTGTGCAGGATAATTTTGAAAAAATGATGAGCGATTTTACACAAAAGTATAAGGATGTCTGTATTCAGAACAATTCCATTGACAGCAGTCTTTTTGCAGAGTATGGGGTAAAGCGTGGTCTTAGGGACAAAAACGGAAAAGGAGTCCTTTCCGGTATTACAAATATTTCTTTGATCAAGGCGAGCGACATTGTAGACGGAAAAGTGAAGCCATGTGACGGACAGCTTTTTTACCGCGGATATAATATTTATGATCTTACCAATGGCATGAGAAAGGATCATCGGTTTGGATTTGAGGAGATCACATATCTTCTGTTGTTTGGTAATCTGCCGACTAAGAGTGAGTTAAAGGAGTTCAGCGGGATTCTGGCAAAGAACCGCAGACTCCCAACGAACTTTGTCCGTGACGTTATTATGAAGGCGCCAAGCCAGGATATTATGAATTCCCTGACAAAGAGTGTACTGACCCTGTCTTCCTATGATGATAAGGTGTCAGATATCAGTCTGGAGAATGTATTGTCACAGTGCCTGATGCTGATCAGTGTATTCCCGATGCTTTCTGTATACGGTTATCATGCATATAATCATTATGAGAGAGATGAGAGTTTTTATATTCATCGTCCGGATGACAATCTTTCTGCGGCAGAGAATATTTTGAGAATGCTCCGTCCGGATAAAAAATATACGGATCTGGAGGCGAAGGTGCTTGATATGGCACTTGTACTTCACATGGAGCACGGCGGCGGTAATAATTCTACCTTTACAACCCGCGTCGTTACATCGGCAGGTTCCGATACATATTCTGTTATTGCGGCAGCTCTTTCTTCCCTGAAGGGACCAAAGCATGGCGGTGCCAATATCAAGGTGGTTGAGATGATGCGGGATATTAAGGAGCATGTAAAAGATACCACAGATGAGGATGAGGTGAGAGCATATCTCAAGAAGATCCTTCATAAGGAAGCCTTTGATCATCGTGGCCTGATCTATGGTATGGGTCATGCTGTTTATTCCATTTCTGATCCGAGAGCCGTGGCGTTCCGCGGATTTGTGGAGAGACTTGCGACAGAGAAGCATGAAAATAAAGACTATGCATTATATTCTATGATCGAGCGTATTGCGCCGGAGGTGATCGGCGAGGAATGTGCGATCTACAAGGGTGTCAGTGCAAATGTGGATTTTTACAGTGGTTTTGTATATACTATGCTTGGTATTCCGACAGAGCTGTTTACTCCAATCTTTGCGATGGCGCGTATCGTAGGCTGGAGTGCGCACCGTATGGAGGAGCTGATCAATGTGGATAAGATCATTCGTCCGGCGTATCAGAGTATTATGGTGCCGAAGGCTTATGAGAGTCTTGCCGACCGTAGTACACCAAAGCTTGGCAGCAAGGAGAAGGAAACCTTAAAGATTTCCATGAAAGATGAAAGCTGTTAATGAAATTGCGTGCCTGCAGTTTAAGGTCTGCGGGTAGAGAAAGGAAAGTAGATTATTATGTATATAGGAGCTCATATTTCGGCTTCCAAGGGCTTCGAAGCAATGGGAAAGCAGGCGTTATCCCTTGGAGCGAATACCTTTGCGTTTTTTACGAGAAATCCCCGTGGAGGTAAGGCGAAGGAAATTGATCCGGCAGATGTGGATAAGCTGTTAGCGTTGATGGAGGAGCATCATTTTGGAAAGCTGGTAGCTCACGCACCTTATACTATGAATCTTTGTGCAGCGAAGGAAAATGTCCGGAGCTTTTCCATTGAGATGTTTCAGGATGACATGAAGAGAATGGAGTATGTACCGGGAAATTATTATAATTTTCATCCGGGTTCTCATGTGGGACAGGGGGCCGAAAAAGGCATTGACCTCATTGCAGAAGCATTAAATGTCTCTCTTTTTCCGGAGCAGCAGACAACGGTACTGCTGGAAACTATGGCAGGAAAGGGCAGCGAGGTAGGACGTAATTTTCAGGAGCTTCGTGAGATTATTGACCGGGTGGAACTTAGTGATAAGCTGGGAGTTTGTCTGGACACATGCCATATCTGGGATGGCGGCTATAATATTGTGGAGCAGTTGGATGAGGTGCTTCAGGAGTTTGATCAGGTGATCGGTCTGAACCGGTTAAAGGCAGTTCATCTCAATGACAGTATGAACCCTCTGGAGGCGCATAAGGACCGCCATGAGAAGATCGGGGAAGGTCATTTGGGAATTGAGGCGATCACACGGATCATCAATCATCCGGTGCTGAGAGATCTGCCGTTTATTCTGGAGACACCAAATGATGATGACGGCTATCGCAGAGAGATTGCTTTACTGCGTAAGTTGTGGGGCGAGACACCTGTAGAACAATAATCTTAATAAATTTGTAATTTATGATACCCATGGGATATGTTATTCTATATAGAGACAGATCCGATGGGTATTTTAGTAGGAGAAAGGGGATTTTGATGAGCGGGTATATGGCAACAATTCTTGTGGCAGATGATGATCCGGATATTGCAGAGCTGGTGGAGCTTCATCTGGCAGGAGAGGGCTTTCGTGTATTTAAGGCATATGATGGAGCGGAGGCGTTAAATATATTTGGCAGAGAAAAGATTGATCTGGCAATCCTTGATATTATGATGCCGGGGGTGGATGGGATTCAGGTTTGCAAAAGGATCCGGGAGTTCAGTACGATTCCGGTGATCATGCTGAGTGCCAGGGATTCCGAGGAGGATAAGGTAGCCGGGCTGGAAATTGGTGCAGACGATTATGTGACAAAGCCGTTTCAAAAGGGGGAGCTGGCGGCGAGAGTGAAGTCACAGCTGCGCCGCTATCAAAGGTTTGGAGCGCAGGATCCGGCAGAAAAAAGCGATGAGATCCGGCTGGAAAATCTTTATATCGAAAAAAACACCCATTCCGTCAAAGCATTTGGTAATCCGGTCCGTTTGACGCATTTAGAGTTTGAGATTCTTTATCTGCTGGCATCCCATCCGGGTAAGGTATTCAGTACGGATGAAATTTTTGAAACAGTCTGGAAGGAAAAAAGCTTTGATATGAGCAATACAGTGATGGTGCATATCAGGCGTCTGAGAGAGAAGCTGGAAGGAAGGCAGAGAAAGGCTCAGATCATTAAGACGGTCTGGGGAGTAGGTTATAAAATTGAAGCATAATATATGGAAAAGTCTGCGGATGAAGCTGGTGTTATATGGAACAGCCAGCCTTTTGCTTGCGGCAGCCACAGAAGGAATTCTGGCATTACTGCTATATCTGATGTCCACCGTGTTAGGAGTATCCAGGCAGAATTCGTTGTATGATTATTCTAATGTGACATCCGATTATACAGAAGCGTATTTTACAGAGGGTAACTCCGGAATGAAGACATCTTTTTTGCGGACGCTGGGAAATATCGGAGACGATACCTTATATACTATTGCAGTTGTAGGGATGGCCGCGGGACTGCTGCTTTTTATATTTTATTTTCTGCTTCTGACCAGAAAGGTCACAGGAGATCTGTCAGATATTGCGGATGGTATCAGCTCTATGACCAGAGACAGAGAAGCAGGAAGTCTGCCGGTAGACAGGCAGGATGAGATTGGGGAGATTGCCCGGTCTGTCCATCAGATGACGGAGGAATTATCAAGACTGATGGCATCAGAACGAGAGGCACTGCAATCCAATAAAGAGATGATCGCGTGTCTGGCCCATGATCTCAGAACCCCGCTGACCTCTCTCAGTGGTTATCTGAATCTTGCAATGGATACGGACAAGTATGATGTGGAACAGAGACAGCATTTTGCGGAGGTGGCAGCCCGAAAGGCGGACCGGCTGGAAGGCTTGATCCAGGATCTTTTTGATTATACGAAATTAATGAGTGGAGAGATTACGCTGCATCGTCACAGGATTGATTTTGTAAAACTGGTGGAACAGATGATAGAGGAATTTTATCCGTTGTTAGAGGAAAATGAGCTGACATGCAGCTTTCAGACGGAGTGCCGGGAACTGGAGATGGATGTTGATCCGGATCTGATGGCGCGTGCGGTACAAAATCTGTTAAGCAACGCGGTCAAATACGGAAAAGATGGCAAGCAGATCATTATCCGGCTGGAAAAAGGTCGGAATGTAACATTTTCCGTCACCAATTATGGACTGATCATACCGGAGAAAAGTCTGGATATGATCTTTGAAAGATTTTACCGTGTGGAGGGCGCAAGATCGCCGGGGACCGGAGGAACAGGGCTGGGATTAAACATCGCCAAAGAGATTATAACGCTTCATGGTGGAACAATAACGGTGGAGAGCGGTCTGCAGGGGACTGTATTTTCTGTGGAGATTCCACGGAAGGAAGCAACGGAGGATGCGTGAGTGTGAGAAGATATTGGAGATATATCATTAAAAGCATATTCTGGATCTTATTAGTCATCGTTGGACTGACGCTTTTGTACCGCCTGGAAAATGACGGCAGCAAGAAGGAGTCTGCTTCGAAGGATTCAACATATCTGAGCCGGGGGATTTCTTTTACCAGAGGTAATATTCATATGGATGTTGCGGCAGGATATCAGGGAAAAGTCCGTCTGGGGAGATATGTGCAGCTTAAAGCAGACATCCGGAATACCGGTGGTGATTTTTCGGGAGTGTTACAGGTATTACCGGGAAAATCCGGTCAGGAGAAAACATATGAGAGGTCATTTGAGATTCAGGGAGGAGAAAGCCGGACGATCCGGATGTATATTCCTGTGGGAACGGAAAGTGACATTTTGGATGTAACATTGCTGCAGGGAAGACAGCAGGTAATATATACGGGAGAGATCTGGCTGGATCGTGACCGCAATGAGGATGAGATATATACAGGAATCTGCTGTGGAAGTAAGGAAAAACTGGGATATATGGAAGGTGCAGATACGAATGTAACATATCTTTCTAAAAAAGAACTGCCGGTGGATGCCCGGGGACTGGAATGGCTTGATGTTTTTGTGGTAAGTAATGTGGATCTGCAGACTCTGGAAGAACAGCAGGTCAGAGCTTTAATAAACTGGGTGCGCAGTGGTGGAACATTAGTGTTGGCAGATTCCGGAGAGGCAAAAGAGATTTCACCGTTTCGGGGGAAATTATTTGAGTGGAGAAAGACAAAGTCATTAAATATAAATACCAATTTTGGGTTGAATCGGAAAAGCATGAAACGTATCCGTAAAATAATTCTCCGGGAAGCAACCGCTGCAAAGACAGATGAGGTAAAGAATTTTCTAAGAAATAATCTGTCGGATGAGCTTTATGAAAAATGGAAAACAGAGATCAATAAGTTGGATGGATCATCGGAATGCATTCGGCAGGATGGAGAGGTATATCGGTATTTAAGCCGTAATTTCAGCGTAACTATGCTGAGGGATTTTCTGTCTCTTCAGTTGACGGCAGCAGAACGAAAAGCGACGCTGCAGGATATTTCCATTCAGAAAATCCATCGGAGGCTTCAGAAGCTTGACGTGAAAGGGGGGACGTCGTTTTTAGAAACCCGGAAGGGAGACGTTGTTTTTCAGGAAAAAAGCATCGGTTTAGGAAAGCTTATTGTCAGTGGTGTTTCGTTACAGCTTCCGTCCAGATGCTGGGATGTTCACGGAAACTATATTAAAACCCTGCTTTTAGATCATAGTGCAGACCGGAAAACGGTAACGGAGGCGGGACAGAGGCAAAAGACAGAAAACAGTATTATCAGCAGTGGCCTTCAGATCACGGATTGGAATAAATTACCGAATTTGAAGCTGTATATGGTTTTTCTTGGAATATATATTCTGGTGACCGGTATTATGGCAGGTCATTTTTTGAGAAAATCCCGACATCGGATGATAATCTGGGGAATCCTGCCGGTCAGTGCACTGGTGTTCTCTGTGTTGATCTATCTGACAGGGACCAGTACCCGTCTGGAAGGACGGTGTATTAATTACCTGAATCAGATGGAACTGGATCAACAGGGGGTGGGAGTGTTAAAAAGCTCTTTCCGGGTGATTAATGATCAGACCGGGCAGTATGATGTGGCGATGGATGGAGGACCGGTCATGGACTATGGTGATACCATGGAAAATACAGGAAAAAGTGTTTGGCAGGAAATGATTATGCAGCAGGGGGAAGGAAAAAATACGGCGCATATTGGAAAAGTGCCATGCTTTGAAGGAATTGATCTGCAAAGTAAGACTTCCGTCCGGCTTGATGGAGGTGTTGAAGCAAGTATCTCAATCATAGATCTGCAGCTTTTAGGTAATATTAAAAATAATTTTTCATACAAGCTGGAAGATTGTATGGTTTATCACAGAGGGATGTTGTATTATCTGGGAGATATTGAAGGGAAAGATGTTCATACGATAGAGGAAATCAACCGGGTGACAGGAGAATGTATCGAGGAGGAAAGGAACTATGAAAAGTTTGCGGAGAAACTTTTTGGCAGACGTTCAAAACATAAAATGACACGGGAAAGGATAAGGAGGCGCTGGGCTCTTCTGGAGGCGTGTATTAAAAATGTCGATGATGCGGACATTATCTTTTATAGCTTTATTCCAAAGGGGCAGGAAGTGACAGGGTGGTATGAAACGCAGAAGGCGAAGCAGCAGAATATGCTTGGCGGTCTGGAACAGATTTCGGGTATAAAATCAGGGGAAACCGGGATTATGATGCGGCTTCCGGGGAGGGATCGCACGGGAGAGGGTCATCGGATACTTCGTGGAGGTGATTGAGAATGCTTAAAATGCAGAAGGTAGGAAAAATCTATATGCAAAAGATTGTTCTGCAGGATCTGAATCTGGAAGTGGAAAATGGCAGAATATTTGGCCTGATCGGGGCTGTGGGGGAAGGAAAAACGACATTATGCCGTATGATTGCCGGTTTAATTCCTATTGATGAGGGAGAAATCTATATTGATGAAAAACCACTTTCCCGGCATCCGGAGATTGTCAGGAAAAAGCTGGGGTATGTTCCGAGGCAGTTTGGAAGATACCGGGATATGACGTGTGAGGAGTATCTGGAATATTTTGGAAGACTGTATGGGCGAAATGATGATATAACAGAGAAGAAGCTCGAAGAGCTTCTGGAAATGGCAAAGCTTGCATCAAGGAGCCGGGAGCAGGTGGATCAGCAGAGGCCGGAGGTCAAGAAAAAGCTTTCGTTGATCCGGTGTCTTCTGACAGATCCGGATGTATTGGTACTGGATGATTTTCTGGTGGGACTGGATGTAAGGGAGAGAAAAGAATTGAATACACTGCTGCTGCAGATTCGTGATATGGACAAGGCAATTCTCATCAGTTCTCCGGGAACTTCATTTTTGACCGGGGAGGAGGATTGTCTGGGGATCCTGCAGAGAGGAAATATTGTGGTACAGGGAACCCTGGAGGAGATAACAGAGCAGGTGAACCGTTCCAATCCGCTGGAGCTTGTGATAGCAGAGAATTGTGCAAAAGCAGTGGAGGTGTTGAAAGCAGAAAAAACAATCACACGCATCTCGATGGACGGAAATAAAATATTTGCAGGCTTTGAAGGAACACAGGAGGATCAGGTAAGGATCTTAAGATGCCTGATGAAGGAGGGGGTTCCGGTGATTTCATTTCAGAGAGGAAAAAGTGATCTGGAATCTGTTTTTTGGAAGCTGACAGAGTGATGCAGATCAGCGGTTTTTGGAAAAGGAAAGGAATTCATAT
Organism: Jutongia huaianensis; assembly: GCF_014384985.1. Taxonomy (GTDB): domain Bacteria; phylum Bacillota; class Clostridia; order Lachnospirales; family Lachnospiraceae; genus Jutongia; species Jutongia huaianensis. Next base: position 107,960 of record NZ_JACRSX010000001.1, on the reverse strand, counting down.
GAAAATACAATGGAATCCGTTTTTATATCGGGAAATGAAACGTTATGCAGGTTCCCGCAGCTTTTATGTATGGCTGGTGGTATATGAGATATTTCTGGCTCTGGTAACAGGAGTCGGGTATAATGTCGTGCTCCGGACCGGCTGGGCTCATATTATGGATTATTCCGGAGCTGCATATTTATATTTTATTTTGTCGGGCATATTGGGATTGACGGTGCTGGTAATGGTCCCGTCCGTTGCAGCCGGAAGCATTGCATCTGAGTGGGAAAATCAAACCATGGAGCTCTTGCTTACAACGGCTGTTACACCTTCGCAGATCGTGGCAGGAAAGCTGCTGGCATCTATTTGCATGGCAATTCTTTTGGTGATTGCGGGGGTGCCGTTTCTGGCGGTGTCTTTTATTCTGGGCGGGATTCAGCAAAAGCATGTGTTGGAATTTGTTCTTTTGATGATAATTGAGGCTGTTTTTATCGGCAGTATCGGTGTATGTATGTCCGCATTTTCAAGAAAGACGGATGGGGCGGGGGTCAGATCGTATTTGGTTACTCTGGGGGTGTCCATCGGGACCCCGTTGATCGCAGGAGTGGTATATATTATCATCAACGCCTATCGTGGAAGCAGGTATATGGCAGGACAGGGCGGTCTTGGGGAAATCATGCTGATATTGCTGTGTAACCCTGTGGTCACGACGGCATCCTTATTGACAGATCAGATGGGATATGGAAATAAATTTCAGGAGATTCTTTGCGTATTGGGACCGGTGCCGGATTTTTTCCTGGAGCATTGGTGTCTTATCAGTGCTGTGGTTCAGCTTATGATTTCCCTGGTGTTACTGTTCATTTCTGCGCGCAGAATCAAGAAATATTATTTATAGGACGGAATAAACAGAGCGGATTTTCTATTGACGGCAGACAGGGACTAGAGGTAAGATAAACGGGTGTGGAAACGGTGTATCAGGAGAATATCCGTTTTTCAATACCCAGATAGAAGAGGAGAATCATTGTGAGAAAGATAAGTGAGAGAAAAAGAGTCGTAGTAAAGGTAGGAACATCAACATTGACACACCGTACAGGACGGCTGAATATCCGACGTGTAGAAAATCTGGTCAAGACGCTGGCAGATCTGCAGAATGCAGGTCACGAGATCGTGCTGGTCTCCAGTGGTGCGATCGCACTTGGTATGGGTAAGCTGGGAATGACAAAAAGGCCGTCGGATACACCGGGTAAGCAGGCATGTGCGGCAGTAGGACAGTGTGAGCTGATGTACATGTATGATAAATTTTTTGCAGAATACAGTATTGTGGTGGCGCAGGTGCTTCTGACGAAATATGTTCTGCTGGAGGACCGCAGACAGCATGTGGTTAATTCTATGGAGCGGCTGTTGTCCCAGGGCGTGATTCCCATTGTAAATGAAAATGATACGGTGGCGATCGATGAGCTGGAGCTGGAGGTAGGTGAGAATGATTCTCTGGCTGCCAATGTTGCGACCATTGCCAATGCAGATCTGCTGGTGATCATGTCCGATATTGACGGTCTTTATGACAAGGATCCTCATGTCCACGAAAATGCCAATCTCATTCCGGAGGTGGGAGAGATCACAGACGATATCCGTAGTCTCGCAGGCGGTGCCGGTTCTGCGCTTGGTACCGGTGGAATGGCAACGAAGATCAAGGCGGTTGAGATTGCCCATGCGGTTGATATTGATGTAGTTCTTATGAACGGCAAAAATCCCCACAAGCTGTATGATCTTTTTGAAGATAAGCCGGTAGGGACTCTGTTTGCAAAAACATTATGATATTCCTTGATGAAACTTCCCATGTGTCAAATGGACCGGTGGGAAGTTTTATTATTTATTAAGCTGTTCCAGAAGCACGTCCAGCAGAGCATCGTTGTCGGAAGGATTCATGAAGCAGAAACGGATGTATTTATTATCCAGAAATGGGAAAGTAGAGCAGTCGCGGATCATCAGACCTTTCCGGATCGCTGCCTCAAAGAGATCCATGGAGGTGACATCATCCCGCAGGATCCGCACAAGAATGAAGTTTCCGTGAGGCGGATAATATTTTATGGACGGACAGGTGTCCAGAATCCGGCAGATCCGTTCCCGTTCTGACGAAATGAGATTTTTTGTATCTTCGATATATTCTTTATCCTGAAACATGATCTCTCCGGCAACGGCAGCAAGGGAGTTGATCGTCCATGGATTCTTTTTGCTGTCAATCTCCTGCAAAAGCTGATGGTTGCCACAGATGGCATAGCCGAGGCGCAGACCCGGAGCTGCAAAAAACTTTGAGATACCCCGGAGAATGATGATATTATTGTAGTAGTTGGTCAGAGGGATGGATGTGATCTGATCGGCTTTTTCTGAGAATTCTACATATGTCTCATCCACCATAACAAAAATACCCTTTTCCTTACAGGTGTCCAGAATGATGCGCATGCTCTGGCGGTCGATCTGTGAAGAGGTAGGGTTGTTTGGATTGCACAGCACAAGCAGGTCGATATCCCGGTCCAGAGCCTGCTTCAGCTCGTCGATATTTAACTGAAAGTCGTCCGATTCTTTTAAACGGAAATAATGGGAACGACCGCCCTCCAGACTGAGTTCATGTTCATACTCGGAATATGTCGGTCCAACGATCAGAGCCTTCTTTGGATGCTTTAACTGGATCACCAGAGAGATCAGCTCGGTGGAACCGTTCCCTACCAGAATATTGCGGTAATCCGTTCCGGTGTATTCGGCGATGCATTTGCGAAGACTGGTATATTCCCGGTCGGGATATGTGGTGATGGCGTCGATGTGCTCCATCAGGCCCTCCCGGAGCCTGTAGGAAATCCCCAGAGGATTTACATTGGCAGAAAAGCTGGTAATATCCTCTTTCTTAATACCGTAAATGGCTTCTATTTTTTCAAGGTCACTTCCGTGAAAATGTTCTTTATGTTCGATCATATTATGACTGCCTCGTTTCTATAAGTATATTCTGCAGATACTGCATCCACAGTATAGCATTTGTGCTGTGGGTTGTAAATGTTACATTGAGTTTTAACGCATTATCTACTATAATATGATGCAAGGGTCAAAAGCAGACGGAAATGAATGTATAAAGAAAGAGGTAAGAGGAGGTGGTCCGGATGGCAAGAAAAAAGCAATACGAGGAAAAGCAGCAGCATGGGACGGCAGAGCTGCCCGTTGGTCTGCATAAAATGAGCTATCCGGCAGGGACGGATGTTATCTTTTATCTTCATTGGCATCAGGAGTTTGAAATGCTGATGGTCACAGAGGGAGAGATTAATTTTGAGATAGAGGATCGCAGATATCTTCTCCGGGAGGGTGATGGAGTTTTTATCAATTCCAATCTGCTTCATTCTGCCAGAGCGGTGGATGGGAAACCCTGCAGCTTCTTTGCTATAGATTTTCATTATCAGTTTTTACACGAGGACATCCATAGCCGGTTTGGAAGAAAATATCTGAAACCGGTACTGGATGGCAAGATCGTTTTTCCGGAATTTATATCCGTAAGGTGCCCGGATATGCCGTATCGGCCGGAGTTTGAGGATCCGGCAAACCGTCGGCGTATGTCAGTGCAGCCGGAGATGGAAGCCTTATGGGACAACGGCGGTTGGCAGAGCCAGGTGCTTCGTCTTCTCCGGGAGCTGTATGTCTGTCCGGAGCATGACACAGAGCCTTATGAATTGATGCTTCGCAGCCACATTATCGGAATCTGGGATCGCTTAAACCGGCAGAGTATCCGGGTGTCCAGACGGGATGAACCGGGTGAGACCGGGCGGCTGGAGCCGGTTGTCAAATACATGAAAGAAAATTTTGCATATGAGATCACATTATCGGAGCTGGCGGAGATGCTGCCTATGAGTGAGGGACAGTTCTGCCGTATTTTTAAACAGACCATGAAGATGTCTCCGATGCAGTATCTGATGAGATATCGTATTCTGCAAAGCTGCCGTCTGCTTCAGGATACGGACAAAAAGATTGGAGAGATTGCGAATCTGTCAGGCTTTAATAATATCAGTTATTTTAATAAGGTGTTTTTGCAGACGATTGGATGTACGCCGAGAGAATACCGGAGTACAGGAAATTATTAGGAGGAAAGCAGTGATATGAGAGAATACCACAATTTATTGGAGGCAGCACAGAGCTTTGAAACTGCCTGGGGATTTATTTTTGACATGGATGGGCTTATTTTTGACACCGAGCGGCTTTTTATGGAGCAGCTGGCGGTTGTGATGGCACAGAGGGGTTACCGGCTCAGCAGGGAGGTGTATTGCAGAAGTCTCGGATTGACAGGGAAAGCGCTGGAGAAGCTGATGCTGACAGAATATGGGGCGGATTATCCCTTTGCAGAGCTGGGGCGTAAGGCGAGAGAGCATGTGGATGCCATTGCGGCAACGGTAGGACTGGAGTTAAAGCCGGACATCGTCACATTGCTTCAGTGGATACGCCGTCAGGGATTAAAGGCTGCAGTAGCGTCTTCCACCAGATCGGATATCGTAGAGCGTTATCTGGAGGGAGCGGGAATCCGTGACTATTTTTCCGGGATCGTAGGAGGCGAGATGGTAGAGAAGTCAAAGCCGGAACCGGACATCTTTCTGAAGGCGGCGCAGTTGTGTGGCCTGAAGCCGGAGCAGGCGGTTGTACTGGAAGATTCTGAAAATGGAATCCGTGCTGCCGTAGCAGCAGGAATCCCTGTGATCTGTGTTCCGGATTTAAAAATGCCGGAGGACGAAGTGCGTAAGATGGTAAACATAATGGTTACGCCTTCGCTTCCGGACGAACAATAGAAAACGGGAATTGTTTATTTTTGATTTCTGTTTGCTTTCTTTATAAATTCAAATTGTTTTTTCTGCTGTGGTGTCAGCTGTGCCGAAAAAATATCCGTTAAGATCTGATTTTCTTCCGGGGTAAATTGAATATTCTCCTGCTGCATGGTCCTTTTCCAACGGGTCAGCAGTGGGAGGGCTTCTGTAAGCTTTTTTCCATGCAGGGAGGTGGCAAGCTGTTCGATCATATTCTGTTTTTGGGGATCCATAGAACGAAAGGCTTCGTTTTGCTGCCAAGATTCCATAATCAATACCATTCCTTTCTGATATCTGCCGGTTGGTTGTTTCCGGAAGATCATTGTTGTTCTTCGTCGTTTCCCGTCTCGTTTGTGAAACCACGAAGCTGTTCAAAAAGCTGCTGCTGTTCCGGGGAAAGTTGGGTGATCAGAAATTCCATAAGCTGGTTGTTTCCGTTCTGATTTCCCATACCACCAAATCCTCCCAGAAGCTGTAACAGCATTTGAAGGGGATTTGCGGTGGGCATACCAAGTCCGGCTGCCTGAAGATCGCCGGAACCCGCCGGATCGCCATGAGCCGCCATAAATTCCCGGTAATTCTGGAAGAGATGACCGGCTTTTATAAAATTAAGGATCATCTGGACCAGATCGGATTCTCTGGGAGTACAGTATTCCTGCATATGTAGAAGCATCTCCTCCGGCCGGGCGGCTGTTTCACAGGCTTCCAGATCCCCGGACATACCGCCTCTGGCAGTGTTGATCAGGGTGTTTGCCTGCAGCAGCAGATCCAAAGCGTATCGTTGCTGTCCGGATGTGTAAGGCTGGGCGGCGCGGAGCATTGCCATGCGCCGTTCTCTTTCTTCTGTGGTCATACGATTGACTCCTTTCTGACTTTTTTGTGCTGTTATATGAATATGCAAAAGGGATGGAAATATGATTGACAACCATTGCAGAGATTGTATAATTATAATGTTACGCAGGGCAGCTTTCGCTGAAAACAACAGAGAAAAGAGGCATAAATGGCAAAAAAATTAATTGACTTGATTGGAATCTCTAAAAGCTATGGAGATAAAGTAATATTAGATGATTTAAATCTATATTTAAATGAAAACAGATTTTTGACGATTCTGGGTCCCAGTGGATGTGGAAAGACGACAACCCTTCGTATTCTGGGAGGCTTTGAAACGCCGGATAAGGGCAGGGTGATCTTTGAGGGGAAGGATATTACCATGCTTCCGCCCAATGAGAGACAAGTCAATACGGTGTTTCAGAAGTATGCGCTTTTTACTCATATGAATATTGAGGAAAACATTGCATTTGGATTGAAAATTAAAAATAAATCAAAAAGTTATATCAGGGATAAAGTAAAATATGCTTTAAAGCTGGTGAATCTGGATGGCTATGAAAAGAGAATGCCGGATTCTCTCAGTGGAGGGCAGCAGCAGCGTATTGCCATTGCAAGAGCGATTGTCAATGAGCCACGGGTCCTGTTGTTAGATGAGCCTCTTGGGGCATTGGATCTCAAGCTGCGTCAGGATATGCAGTATGAATTGATCCGGTTAAAGAACGAGTTGGGGATCACCTTTGTATATGTAACTCATGACCAGGAGGAGGCATTGACCATGTCGGATACTATCGTGGTAATGAATCAGGGGTATATCCAGCAGATCGGCACGCCGGAGGACATTTATAACGAGCCGCAGAATGCTTTTGTGGCAGATTTTATCGGAGAGAGCAATATTATTGGCTCTACAATGGTAGAAGACCGGCTTGTGGATATTCTTGGTACAAAATTTGTCTGTGTGGATGAGGGCTTTGGCAATAACCAGCCGGTGGATGTGGTGATCCGGCCGGAGGATATTGTACTGACGGAGCCATCCGGGGGAATTATCAAAGGACGGGTTACTTCGGCAATCTTTAAAGGTGTTCACTATGAGATGGAGGTGCAGGCAGCAGGCTTTGAATGGCTGGTTCACAGTACGGTTTTAAAGGAGCCGGGCAGCGAAGTGGGAATCTGGGTAGACCCGTTCAATATCCAGATCATGCACAAACCGGAATCGGAGGATGAGGAGCAGGAGCATTACGAGGACTAGGCAGAGGATAAAGAGATGGAGGGATAGACATGAAGAGATTAGGAAAAAGACTTCTGGCAGGACCCTATCTGATATGGATGCTGCTGTTTACAGTGGTACCGTTAGTTCTGCTGGTTTATAATGCGTTTACGGGAGCGGACGGTTCCTTCACATTGTCCAATGTGGCAGCAATTCTTGATCCGGTCAATGGCAAACCGTTTCTTCGCAGTATCGGGATGTCTTTGCTGGTAACGGGGATCTGTCTGGTGCTTTCCTTTCCGTTGGCATTGATCTTGCGGAAATATTCCAGCAATAAAAACAGTTTTATTGTAATGATCTTTATTCTGCCTATGTGGATGAATTTCATGCTGAGAACATTGGCATGGCGATTGATCTTATTAAACAACGGAATATTAAATCAAATTTTAACAACGCTTGGCTTTGGAAAGGTACATCTGATGAATACGATCTGGGCAGTCATTCTGGGAACCGTATATGATTATCTGCCGTTTATGGTGCTTCCTATCTATAACGCACTGGTCAAGATTGACAATGATGTGATCAGTGCTGCACAGGATCTGGGGGCAGGTCAGTGGACGATACTGCGCCGGATCATTATTCCTCTTAGCATTCCGGGGGTTGTCAGTGGCATTACCATGGTAATGGTGCCATCTATCAGTGAGTTTGTCATCGCCTCCATGCTGGGCGGTGGCAAGGTATATCTGATCGGAAATGTGATCGAACAGGCATTTAATTCCGGCTATGCAGATATCCATGCCGGATCCGGACTTTCTTTAAGTCTCATGGTACTGATCCTGATCAGTATGGTGATCTACCGGTTCTTTGACGGAGAGGAGGGGGAGAGCAGCTTATGGTAAAACAAAAGATGATTGATACAGCTTCCAAAATTTATCTGATTTTTGCGTTGATCCTGCTGTATCTGCCAATTCTTATATTGATTATATCATCATTTAATGCATCGCCACGGAATAAAGCCGTCTGGGGAGGATTTTCTCTGGAAGGTTATGGGAAGCTTTTGCATAATGATGTGATTATGCAGGCACTGGGGACGACGATCTTGCTGGCGGCAGGGGCAGCACTGGTATCAACGATCCTTGGCACCATGGCATGCATTGGCATGCTGGGAATGAAAAAGCGTTCCAGAACCTGGCTGATGGGATTGACCAATATTCCTATGTTAAATGCAGATATTGTAACAGGTGTGGCGTTAATGCTGCTGTTTTCCCGGTTTGTTGATCTGAGCTTCTGGACGATGCTGATTGCTCACATTACATTGATCATTCCCTATGTAGTGCTTTGTGTGCAGCCAAAGGTGATGCATCTGAATACAAGCATGTACGAGGCTGCCTTGGATCTGGGGGCTTCTCCTGTCTATGCATTCTGGAAGGTTGTGCTTCCGGAGCTGGTACCGGGGATTGTAGCAGGCTTTATGCTTTCCTTTACTATGTCTCTGGATGATTTCTCGGTAACGTATTTTACGAAAGCACCGGGGATCCATACCATGTCCACGATGATCAATGCCGAGTACCGCAAGGGCATCCAGACAGAGCTTTATGCATTATCTACTATTGTGTTTGCACTGGTTCTTTTGGTGCTTTTCCTGATGAACCGGAAAGCATGGCAGAGTGTAGGGAGTGTTCGGGGAAGGAAAGGAGGCAGACAGCGTGAAAAAGCATAATAAAATGTGGAAAAAATGCACGGCAGCAGGAATGTCTGTGCTTCTGGCAGCTTCCGGGCTGCTCACGGCGTGCGGGACTTCCGGGCAGAGGGCGGACAAAAGGATTGTGGTATTTAATTACGGGGACTATATTGACCATGATGTGCTAAAGGAGTTTGAGAAGGAAACAGGGATTTCGGTGGCATATGAGGAGTTTCTGACACCGGAAGCCATGTATACCAAGTACAAAAATGGTACGATCCATTATGATCTGATCTGCTGTTCCGACTATATGCTGGATAAGATGATCCGGGAAAAGGACGTAAGGAAAATTGATATGGATCAGCTGGAATATGCCGGCAATATCGGGGAAACCTATTGGAAATTATCGCAGAATTTTGATCCGGACAATTCCTACAGTGTTCCATATTTTTGGGGAACCGTAGGTATATTGTATAATCCGAAGCTTCTGGATTTTACACCGGACAGTTGGAAGGATCTGTGGAGAGAAGATTACAGGGACAATATCATTATGCAGGACAGCGTCCGGGACAGCTTTGTACCGGCACTGCGCCAGCTTGGTTATTCCATTAACACCACGGATAAAAAGCAGTTGAAAGAGGCGCAGAAGCTGTTGATAGAGCAGAAGGAGCTGGTACAGTCCTATTTGGTGGATGAAGTGCGGGACGATATGGCTAATGAGCAGGCAGCGATGGCAGTGATCTACTCCGGAGAGGCCGGACTTGCCAGAGACTACAATGAGGATCTGGAGTTTGTCGTACCAAAGGAAGGCTCCGATGTCTGGATGGACAGCTGGGTGATTCCAAAGGATGGAGAAAATTATGAGGGAGCGATAAAATTCCTTGATTTTTTGTGCAGGAAAGACATTGCTATGAAGAATTTTGAATATGTATATTATTCTACACCAAATACAGCAGTTCTGGACGAGATCGATCCGGAAGAGAAAGCAGATGATCCGGTGATCTTCCAGTCGGAGGATGTTGTGAAAAATTGTGAAATGTTCCGTTATCTCGGAACAGACATGGAGGAGTATTATAACTATATGTGGAAACAGTTGAAGGCGTATTGAAAATGGTATTGAAAAGCCATGTTAAGGCGTGGTAAAATAAGATGTATCACAAGGATCAGGAGGTTGAGTTGGTATGAAACGTGATAAGAAACCTAAAAAAGAAAAGATTGTCAGAAATGACAGGGTTACTTTTTTACACTCTCTCAAATTCCGGATGTCATTGCTGACAGCAGGCGCAGTTATTATTGCTGCGGTGATCATATTGGCATTAGTCATTCCGGAGGCAAAAAGCACACTTCTGGATCAGACGAAAAACTATCTGCATGATGTGACCGTCAGTAATGGTGCAACGCTGGAGATGATGAGAAAGCAGATTAAGCTTAAGGATCCGGAGGCATTAAAGGATTCTTTTCAGAATGTGGGACTGGACGGCATTGATTCCAGTTATGCATATGTTGTGACTGCAGATGGTACGATGCAGTATCATCCGACGGCGGACAAGATCGGAAAGCCCGTGGAAAATGCAGTGATCAAGGACGTTGTTGCCCAGATGGCACAGGGAAAGAGACCGGAGGCAAAGGTGGCATCCTATGATTTTAATGGGGTACAGAAGTATGCCGCATATTACGTGGATGAGGCCCGCTCCTCTGTCTTGGTAGTTTCTGCCGATCAGAGTGAGATTCTGGCACCTTTAAATAAGGTTACATATATCAGTATTGGAGCTTCGGTGGCAGTGATTATCATTATGGTGATCGTATCTTTGATACTGATCACTGCAAGTCTGCGTCCAATCAGCAAGATTTCTGCGATTGTAGGTAAGATGTCACGCATGGATTTTACCCCGACACCGGGCTCTGAAAAGTTAGTCAGCCGTAAGGACGAGACAGGAGTTATGAGCCGTTCTGTGGCAGAGCTTCGCCGGGAACTGGTTGCCATGGTGGAGGAGATCGGGCAGAAGAGCTCGGAACTTTTCGGGGCATCTGATCGTCTGGATAAGGATGCGTCCAGCACAGCCAAGACCGTTTCCCAGGTGGAAAGTGCAGTGGGAGACATTGCATCCGGAGCCACCAGTCAGGCACAGGAGACACAGAGTGCTACGGAGCATGTAATCCGCATGGGAGATATGATCGAGGAGACAAACCAGGAAGCAGAGCTTTTGGAAAACAATTCTAAGAGCATGAAGAATTCCAGTGATCATGCCATGACCATATTAAATGAACTGATGTCTGTCAATGAGCGCACTAAGACATCTATTGAGGAGATTTACGAGCAGACGAATATTACCAATGCATCGGCACAGAAGATTAAAGAAGCAACGACATTGATCGCTTCCATTGCAGAGGAGACCAACCTGTTATCATTGAATGCCTCCATTGAGGCTGCCAGAGCCGGGGAGCAGGGAAGAGGTTTTGCCGTAGTGGCATCCCAGATCCAGAAGCTGGCAGAGCAGTCCAATGAATCCGCAAGCCAGATTGCGGAGATCACATCTGCATTGATCAAGGATTCTACCAGAGCAGTGGAGACGATGCAGCAGGTTCGCGATATTATGGATGAGCAGAGCGATAAGATGACACAGACGGATGAGATGTTCCGGCAGGTGGACAAGGGTGTGTCCAATGCGATGGACAGTGTAGTCAATATCACAGGAAAAATAGAAAATCTGGATGATTCCCGTGGCAAGGTTGTTGATGTGGTACAGAATCTGTCTGCAATTGCAGAGGAAAATGCAGCAAGCAGTCAGGAGACATCTGCTTCCGTTGCGGAGGTAGGCAATATTGTGATCGACATTTCAGAAAATGCGGCACAGTTAAAGGATATTGCACAGGGTCTGGAGCAGAGTGTAAAGAAGATTCGTTTATAGCAGTAAATGTTTCCAGAAGGAAACCAATTAGTAAACAGCGCAGCAGGAATCTGCTTATGTAGAGTTTCTGCTGCGTTTATCTGTTCCGTATGGCAAAACAGATTATTATACAGGATGCAGGGCAGCCGGCGGAATATAATCATAGAAATGAAAGGTACGGTATTATAATGGCAGGATCTACATTTGGAACAATATTTAGAGTAACCACATGGGGAGAGTCCCATGGAAAAGGTGTTGGTGTGATAGTGGATGGCTGTCCGGCAGGGCTGGAGCTGGATGAGCAGAAGATACAGCAGTATCTGAACCGCAGAAAGCCGGGACAGACGAGATATTCCACTCCACGTAAGGAGGAGGATCTGGTGGAGATCCAGTCCGGTGTTTTTGAGGGAAAGACCACAGGAACACCGATTTCTCTGGTGGTATATAATAAGACGCAGCGTTCAAAGGATTATTCCGAGATTGCCGGTTATTACCGTCCGGGTCATGCGGATTATACTTTCGATCAGAAGTATGGTTTCCGGGATTACCGGGGAGGCGGACGTTCCTCCGGCCGGGAAACCATTGGCAGAGTTGCCGCGGGAGCAATTGCAGAGGAGCTGTTAAAGAGCCTTGGGATACAGGTACAGGCATATACGAAAAGTATCGGCGATGTGACGGCTGATATGGACAAGGCAACTCCGGAAAATATCATGAAAAGTCCTCTTTATATGCCGGATCCGGAGGCATCAGAAAAAGCGGAGCTTTTTCTGGAGCGGAAGATGCAGGAGCAGGATTCCGCAGGAGGAGTGATTGAATGTATCGTAAAAGGAATGCCTGCCGGTATCGGAGAGCCGGTTTTCGATAAGCTGGATGCAAATCTGGCAAAGGCAGTCATGTCAATTGGGGCTGTGAAGGGAGTGGAGATCGGTGATGGTTTTGCAGTGGCAGGAGCCTTTGGATCCGATAATAATGATTCCTTTTGCAAAGGACAGGATGGAAAAATAGCAAAGACAACAAATCATGCCGGTGGTATTTTGGGCGGCATGAGTGATGGGAGCGATATTATACTCCGGGCAGCGATCAAACCCACACCGTCCATTGCAAGACAGCAGCAGACGGTCAATCGTGACGGAGAGGACATCGAGATATCCATTAAAGGGCGTCATGATCCGATTATTGTACCGAGGGCAGTAGTGGTTGTGGAAGCTATGACAGCAATCTGTGTGCTGGATATGATTCTGTTGGGAATGACATCCCGGCTTGACCGGATTCAGGAGTTTTGGAAAAAATAATCATAAAAATACTTCCAAGACTGTGGTTTTATAGTCTTAGAAGTATTCCTGTTTCATAAACACGCTTTTTTTAGAATCCGTTTCCGCAACAGCAGCAGAGGATCAGGATCCAGAGAATGGAATTGCAGCCGCAGCCGTCTCCGGTTCCGAAACCGCCAAAGCCGTTGTTACCATTTCCACAACAGCAGCAGAGGAGAAGAAGGATAATGATCCAGCTGCATCCTCCGTTGTCTGTTGAACATCCGCCGCCACAACCGGTTGCTGTTAAATCGCTCATGAAAACCTCCATTCTGTCAGAATCAATTGACAGAGAATTATATTTACAATTTCATACTATGTATCTATGCTTGGACAGTTTCCGGTTTTTTTCAGAGATATGAGACATAACTGCTCCGCCTGCATATTATAATATAAATTTAAGGCATTGACGAAGCAGTATCTATAATCATATAGGAAGCCTTCATTACATAATGATCTGCCGGGTATCATTCCCGGGGATAGATTGGAGGCAATATGAGATACTTTTATTATGGAACAGAAAAAAGAAAAGAATCAACGCCATCAGGACATCAAACAGAATATGGAAACAAAGTTCGGAAAGAGGATGATCTGGTCATCGAGGAGGATACGATTTATGAGATTGACCGGGAGTGCGAGGCATGCCGTCAGAGAATTATGAAAGGACGATGGTGATCGTGCGATGAGAAAGGGCAAAAGGCCACCCTGCAGGGTGGCCTCACAGTTGGGATCCGGACAGGGTAAATCTGTTCGGATCAGATGGATGATGTGCTTTTAGAAGCCGTTTCCACAGCAGCACAGGATAAGTAAGATCCAGATAATGGAACTGCAGCAGCTGTCGCCACATCCATTTCCGAAACCGCAAAAACCGCTGTTGCCATTGCCGCAGCAGCACAGGAGAAGCAGGATAATGATCCAGCTGCATCCTCCTTCATTGCCGTTATTACTGCATCCACATCCACAATCGGTTGCTGCTAAGTCACTCATTGAATACCTCCGTTCTGTCATTTTGTATGACAGGATATATATACATTTTTAACCTATGCGGGTTAGCTTGGACAGTTTCCAAAAAGAATGAAAAGGTCAAAAGATATTTGATCTGACAACATAAAATTATCAAAAGAAAGGCATGGAAAGATTATGATAAGAGTGGAACACGAAAGAAAAGATACCTGGCTTCAGAAAATAAAATATGGTAAGAAATTATGTGCAGCAGGTCTTAGCATCAGCTTGATCGTGTCAACTGTTCTGACAGGCTGTGAGCTACCGGAAAAATCTCACAGAAATAATGTATATGTGCCGCCGGCGTCAACGGATGCTGCCAGTACCGAGGAACCGGATGTGATCGGGATGAGCGATGAGGATGCCACATATGCTTCACTGGAGTATCTGGATCTGATGACGGACGAGGAAAAGGTGGGGCAGTTGTTTACAGTGAATCTGGAGCAGATGGATGATACAAAGGGAGAATATTATGAACATAAAAAAATCACCAAGACTATGAAAGAAAATCTCCAGAAGTATCCTGTAGGGGGAGTTATTTTATTTTCCAGAAATATATGGAATCGCAAGCAGACTAAAAAGCTGATCCGTAAATTACAGAAAAATGCAGCGATGCCAATGTTTATCAGCGTAGATGAGGAGGGTGGCGATGTAGCACGGATCGGAAATAATAAGAAAATGAAAACAGATACTTTTCCGACCATGGAAGAGATCGGAAAGACTCAGGATGCAGATTATGTATATTATATGGCATCTACGATCGGCAGTCAGATCGGAGAGCTTGGCTTTAATGTAGATTTTGCTCCAGTGGCAGACGTAAAGACCTCGGAGATGAACAGCGAGATCGGCACCCGGTCCTTCGGAGATGATCCAAAGAGGGTGGCGGAGTTTGTGAGCGCATATGTAAAAGGTCTGGAGAGTCAGAATATCTGTTCCACGCTGAAGCATTTTCCGGGGCAGGGTTCCTCCAGTGGAGACACCCATCAGGGAAGTGTTGATATTGACAGCAGTATATCGAAGCTGCGAAAGATTGATTTTGTGCCGTTTGTGAGTGGCATTGAGGCCGGAGCCGATTTTGTGATGGTTTCCCATATTTCGGTCAGCAGAGTCACAGAAACCAGTGAACCGGCCAGTGTTTCTAAACTGATCATGACCACCATTCTCAGAGAAGAGCTGGATTATAGCGGACTGATCGTAACAGATGCCTTTGATATGGCATGTATCACGGATAAGTATTCGGCTGCGGAGGCGGCTGTGAAATCCTTTAATGCCGGTGCGGACATTATATTGATGCCACAGGATCTGCCGGAGGCTTATGATGCGATCCTGAGTAAGGTGAAATCCGGAAAGATCACAGAAAAAAGATTGAATGACACGGTACAGAGGATTCTCAAATTAAAATTTCAGAAAGGGATTATGACGCTGGAGGATACAGCACAGAAGAAAATGGGGGATTAAACTGCAAAAAGTTACAAACAAGTCTTGAGATTTTTCGTGGAATTGATATAATATATCTTGTGTTAATAGGGGTATTAGGACAATTGCATAAGAATGGAGACAAAAATGAGTGAGCATACCAAATGTAACAAACAGACATCATGTGAAAAATGCCATTGTTCCGGCTGCCTGCTTCATCAGGCGGAAGAACCAAAGCTAGGAGAAGAGTGCGGAGTATTTGGAATGTACGATATGGAAGGCAGAGATGTAGCATCTACGATCTATTATGGACTGTTTTCCCTCCAGCACCGAGGACAGGAGAGCTGCGGTATTGCAGTCAGCCGTACGGACGGTCCTCCACGCAATTCCTCTTCGGTCAAGGGAATGGGACTTGTCAATGAGGTATTCAATGCGGAAAACCTCGGCAAGATGAAGGGGGATATCGGAGTCGGTCATGTCCGTTATTCCACGGCAGGTGCCAGCATTGCGGAGAATACACAGCCTTTGGTACTCAATTACATTAAAGGCACACTTTCTCTGGCACATAACGGTAATCTGGTCAATGCACTGGAGCTTCGAAGAGAACTGGAGCTGAGTGGAGCAATCTTTCAGACCTCCATTGACTCTGAGGTGATCGCTTATCTGATCGCCAGAGAGAGGCTGAAGGTGGGAAAGGTTGAGGAAGCAGTCAAGGAAGCCATGAAAAAGATCAAGGGAGCGTATTCCCTGGTAGTGGCAAGTCCCCGGAAGCTGATCGGAGCCAGAGATCCCTTTGGATTTCGTCCGCTTTGTATCGGTAAGAGAGATGGAGCCTATATGCTTTCCAGCGAGTCCTGTGCTTTAGATACTGTTGGAGCGGAATTTATCCGCGATGTAGAGCCGGGAGAGATCGTCACCATTACACCGGAGGGAATAACATCGGACAAGTCTCTGATGACCCAAAACCACGCAAAATGTATTTTTGAGTATATTTATTTTGCAAGACCGGACAGCTACATTGATGGAATCAGTGTACATAGCTCCCGGATCATTGCCGGAAGGATCCTGGCACAGACGCATCCGGTGGATGCAGATATTGTTGTAGGTGTTCCGGAGTCCGGAAATGCAGCAGCCATGGGCTTTGCACTGGAGTCAGGCATTCCATATGGCACAGCATTTGTCAAAAACAGCTATGTGGGCAGGACGTTTATCAAGCCAAAGCAGTCAGCCAGAGAGTCCAGCGTGATGGTGAAGCTGAATGTGCTTCGGGAGATTGTCCGAGGTAAGCGGGTTGTTATGGTAGATGATTCCATTGTCCGTGGAACAACAAGTGCCCGTATTGTGAAGATGTTAAAGGATGCAGGGGCAAGCGAAGTGCATGTACGCATCAGCTCACCTCCGTTTAAATATCCATGTTACTTTGGAACAGATGTACCGTCCAGCGATCAGTTGCCGGCGTTCAGCCATACAGTAGAGCAGATTGCTGAAATGATCGGTGCAGATTCTCTGGGATATCTCGATCTGAACAGACTCAGCGAGCTGATCGATGGGGATCAGGGATACTGCAATGCATGTTTTTCCGGAAATTATCCTGTGGATCCGCCTCAGGAGGATATCCGTGGAGATTATGATAAATAAAAGACCAGTGTGAAAGGTATCAATGTCATTTGTGTCAGCACAAGAGACACTGATACTGAATTATAAAACAAGGTGTGCGAAAAAGCACGGAAATGAGGTTAGATATGAGCAACGACAGATACACAAGTCCACTGTCTGAGAGATACGCCAGCAGAGAAATGCAGTACATATTCTCTCCAGACAAGAAATTCAAAACCTGGAGACGTTTATGGATTGCGCTTGCTGAGGCAGAGAATGAACTTGGTCTTCTGGATGAAAACGGCAATCCTGCTGTCACAAAGGAGCAGATTGAGGAGCTGAAATCCCAGGCTGACAATATCAATTATGATGTTGCTAAGGAGAGAGAGAAGCAGGTACGTCATGATGTAATGTCTCATGTATATGCGTATGGTGTTCAGTGTCCAAAGGCAAAGGGCATCATCCATCTGGGAGCAACCTCCTGCTATGTTGGAGATAATACAGATGTTATCATTATGACAGAGGCGCTTCATCTGATCCGCAATAAGCTGATCAATGTCATTGATGAGCTTTCCAGATTTGCAATGAAGTATAAATCACAGCCGACACTGGCATTTACTCATTTCCAGCCGGCCCAGCCGACTACTGTAGGCAAGAGAGCAACTCTGTGGCTGCAGGAGTTTTTGATGGATCTGGAGGATCTGGATCATGTGATCGATCATATGAAACTTTTAGGATCTAAGGGGACCACCGGTACCCAGGCAAGCTTTATGGAGCTTTTCGATGGGGACGAGGAGAAGGTTAAGAAACTGGATCATATCATTGCCAAGAAAATGGGCTTTAAGGAGTGCTTCCCGGTATCCGGACAGACCTATTCCCGTAAGCTGGATACCAGAGTGGTAAATGTTTTGGCTGGTATCGCTGCAAGTGCACATAAGTTTTCCAATGATATCCGTCTTCTTCAGCATCTGAAGGAGATTGAGGAGCCGTTTGAGAAGAACCAGATCGGTTCCTCTGCAATGGCATATAAGAGAAATCCAATGAGAAGTGAGCGTATTGCCTCTTTGGCACGTTATGTGATGGCAGACGTAACTAATACGATGTTTACCTCGGCGTGTCAGTGGTTTGAGCGTACTCTGGACGATTCTGCCAATAAGCGTATCAGTGTTCCGGAGGGCTTCCTGGCTACAGATGGTATTCTGGATCTGGTGCTCAATGTCGTAGACGGTCTTGTGGTTTATGATAAGGTCATTGAGAAACGTCTGATGTCAGAACTTCCGTTTATGGCCACAGAAAATATCATGATGGATGCGGTCAAGGCAGGCGGAGACAGACAGGAGCTTCATGAAAAGATCCGTCAGCTTTCTATGGAAGCAGGTAAGAATGTTAAACAGGAAGGCAAAGAGAATAATCTTCTGGAGCTGATCGCTGCAGATGATGAATTCCCGATGACGCTGCCGGAGCTGCAGGCATTGATGGAGCCATCAAGATATACAGGACGTTCCGCTTCGCAGGTAGAGGAGTTTATTCAGGAGACTGTCCAGCCGATTCTCGATGAGAATCAGGAGATCCTGGGAATGAAATCAGAAATAAACGTGTAGGAATCAATTTACAGGATCAGTGTTTCGTATGCCGGATTAACGACAGAAAACGCTGATCCATCCCCATGTCATCATAGTACTGCCGGGCATGGGGAATGTAGTCAGGGCAGTGCAGAAATGGGGGCTATTATGGTTACAGCAATCGTTGGAGCAAACTGGGGCGATGAGGGAAAGGGAAAGATCACCGATATGTTAGGTGAGAAGTCCGATATCATCGTACGTTTTCAGGGAGGAAGCAATGCAGGTCATACCATCATCAATGACTATGGCAAATTTGCACTTCATCTTCTTCCATCCGGTGTGTTTTACAATCATACCACAAGCGTGATCGGAAACGGTGTTGCACTTAACATTCCTTACCTGTTTAAAGAGGTAAATTCTCTGGTAGAACAGGGCGTGCCAAAGCCAAAGATCCTTGTGTCTGACAGAGCACAGATCCTGATGCCGTATCATATTTTATTTGACCAGTATGAGGAGGAGCGTCTGGGCAAGAAATCCTTCGGATCTACCAAATCAGGTATTGCACCATTCTATTCTGACAAATATGCAAAGATTGGTATTCAGGTATCCGAGCTGTTCGATGATGACGTCTTAAAGGACAAGATCGCACGGATCTGCGAGCAGAAAAATGTTACTCTGAAATATCTTTATAATAAGCCGGAGTTAGATCCGGACGAGCTTTTAAATACACTTCACGAGTATCGTGATATGGTTGCACCTTATGTCTGTGATGTATCCGCTTATCTTCGTCAGGCAATCAAGGAGGGCAAGGGAATCCTTCTGGAGGGTCAGCTTGGTTCTCTCAAGGATCCGGATCATGGTATTTACCCAATGGTTACTTCTTCTTCTACTCTGGCTGCTTATGGTGCCATCGGAGCAGGAATTCCTCCGTATGAGATCAAGAGAATTGTTACTGTTGTAAAGGCTTACTCCAGTGCAGTTGGTGCCGGTGAGTTCGTCAGTGAGATCCATGACGAGGCAGAGGCTGAGGAGCTTCGGAAACGTGGTGGTGACGGCGGAGAGTACGGTGCAACAACCGGACGTCCACGCCGTATGGGATGGTTCGATGCGGTAGCATCCCGTTATGGCTGTCAGATTCAGGGAGCAACCGAGGTTGCATTGACCGTTCTTGACTGTCTCGGATATCTCAAGGAGATTCCGGTCTGCGTTGGTTACGAGATCGATGGAGAGGTTGTAAAAGACTTCCCTGTAACTGCTAAGCTGGCAAAGGCAAAGCCTGTTTATGAGACACTTCCCGGATGGAACTGTGATATCAGAGGCATTACCGAGTATGATAAGCTGCCGGAAAACTGCCGCCGTTATATCGAATTCATCGAGAAAGAGATCGGTGTGCCGATCACAATGGTATCTAACGGACCAAAGAGAAGCGAGATCATTTATCGCTAATAAAAGATCTGAATATAAAATACAATTCCCATTGACGTAGTTTGTCAATGGGAATTGTATTTTACCGCAACAATCAATAGAAAAGGAGAACGGAATTATGTATGATCGTTTGACAAAGCAGGATGTTGAAAAAATGGAAAAGGAGCTGGAACATCGCAAACTGGTGGTGCGAAAGGAAGCTCTGGAAGACGTGAAAGAGGCAAGGGCCCAAGGAGATCTCAGTGAGAACTTTGAATATAAAGCTGCCAAAAAGGTAAAAAACCGCAATGAAAGCAGGATCCGCTATCTGGAGCGCATGATCAAGACGGCACAGATCGTAGAAGACGATGCCGGAGAAGAAGAATTAGGACTCAATGACACCGTTGTAGTATATGTGCCGGAGGACGACTGTGAGGAAGTATATAAGATTGTCACCACGATCCGGGCAGATGTGATGAACAATATGATCAGCATCGAATCGCCGATGGGAAAATGTCTTCTCAAGCATCGCGTGGGAGACACCGTTACCATCGAACTGGAAAATGGAGTCAAATATGATGTTATCATCCGGGAAATCCGTAAAAGTGATGACGAATCCGAGGAAATCAGCCGTTATTAGAAAGATAACGAAACTCTGCCGCCAAGAATAAAGAATGTCTGAATGCCCATAAGGTCTGCAAACCATAACCAAAGTGATGTATCCCATAATATTTCTTATGTCTCATGACTTTGTAAATGATTTTGCTTTTAGGTATTTGAACTGTCCGGGGGATGTGTCTGAAAATTGTCTTGTCGCCCTACGGTTTTCGAAAAATCTAAATGCTTTGCTGTTTCGATGTTTGATGAACGTGTCTTCCCGTACTCGCCTCAGGGTGGAATTCGGGTGTTTCGAGGGCACTTGCGCTCGCCACTACTTGCATCCTGTTTTATAGGATGCTATGTAGTGCTGCGTAGCGCATTGTAGCGGAAGCGTGCCCACCGAAACAACTGAGTCCACCCTGGAGGCTCAGTCGTCCAGACACGTATTCATCGAAACATTGCAAAGCAAAGATTTTTCAGAAAACCTAGCGATCTGCGTCAATTTTCAGATCACAGCCTCCCGGACGTTTCAACTGTAACAAGCAAAAATCGTAATTTCACTTTCCTGACATAAGAAATATTATGGGATTTTGCGTGATCATTGGGATGGTTTGCAGACCTTATGGGCTGCTCATTCATAAATTTTGTGAGATTTTATAAATTCCTATTGACAGATAGGAATTGAAGGAATATAATACCATTATAAAATCAATTCATACAAACACGCTATGAATAGTATAAATAAAGAAAAACAACTGATTGTCAGGTCTTCAGACGGGAATGTTTCTGAGGCAGAGAGATCAGAGAAGCAGAATGTTCAGAGTATGAAGGAGGATATTATTATGGCAAAGATTAAAGAGAGTGCAGTAGAGCTGATCGGAGGAACACCAATATTAAAAGCAGGCAAATACAGTGCAGCAGCAGGCGTTACAGATGCAACGATCCTGACGAAGCTGGAATATCTGAACCTGACAGGTTCCGTTAAGGATCGTATCAGCCTTGCAATGATCGAGGATGCAGAGAAGAAGGGCATCTTAAAGCCGGGAGCTACCATTATTGAGCCGACATCCGGTAATACAGGAATCGGTCTTGCAGCAGTTGCAACGGCAAAGGGATATCATGCAGTGCTTACCCTGCCGGATACCATGAGTATTGAGCGTCGTACATTATTAAAAGCATATGGAGCAGAGCTTGTATTGACAGAAGGTGCAAAGGGTATGAAGGGTGCCATTGCCAAGGCAGAGGAGTTGCAGGCAAATACACCGGGTTCTGTAATCCTTGGACAGTTTGACAATCCTGCCAATCCGGCAGCACATAAAGCAACCACAGGTCCTGAGATCTGGGAGCAGACCGATGGAAAGGTAGACATTTTCGTAGCAGGTGTAGGTACCGGTGGAACCATTACAGGAATCGGTGAGTATCTCAAGGAGCAGAATCCAAATGTTAAGATTGTTGCCGTAGAGCCAGAGACCAGTCCTGTTCTTTCCGGTGGAGCACCGGGAGCACATAAGATTCAGGGAATCGGTGCAGGTTTCGTGCCAAAGGTATTAAATACAGATGTATATGATGAGATTCTTACAATTGCAAATGATGATGCTTTTGTGGAGGGCAGGAAGTTTGCCCAGAGCGAAGGTATTCTGGTTGGTATTTCTTCCGGAGCAGCACTGAAGGCTGCAACGATTCTGGCTGCACGTCCGGAGAACAAGGGGAAAGTGATCGTAGCACTTCTGCCGGATTCCGGTGACAGATATCTTTCCACCCAGCTTTTTGCTGACTAATAGAAATTGCAAAAATAAATCTGTTCGTAAAAATTAAATCATGGATAAATAAGACGCCGGTCGTACATGGGAATACATGTGCGGCCGGCGTTTTGTTTAGTAAAGATCTTTTATCCTTGAAAACTCTTTGTGACGATCCGCCCCTCTAACTGACTGATGCCAATATCATCAGCCCAAAGCTTGTCGTCCTGGTGGCTGATCAGATTCTGGGCAATACAGCGATGCTTGTCCTCATCGGGCAATGCTTCAAATCGTTTTCGTTCCTCTTCTGTCAGATCATCAAGAAATTCAAGTCCCTCAGCAAGCTGGCGTTTGTTCATATGATTGAAACCTGTTGTGCCATTTTTGGCGTGACTCATACCAATGCTCCTTTCAAAATGAAATAAATATTACTATCGTTTTGTAAATCACCAGGAATAGTATGAGCTGATTTTATAAAATCATACAGAAATATTTTTCAATGTCCATGGGGAATCCGTCCCAGAGCTCCTTTTTCCCGTTTCAGATCTGCATACAGAAGATCAATAAATACGATCATCAGTGGGATCAGTGCAGCGAAGATGGCTTTTCCTAAAAAGAGATTACAAAGTATTGTGGAGAGTACGCCGCCCACCACAAATACCAGCAGCATACAAAGATGCTGTGTCATACGGGGAAGATAAGCGGCATCCCGGTGGCGGATGGCTTTTGTCATGGCAATGGCCACCTGACGCCAGTGGTTAGTACAGAAGGTAGTTGCCATGGGCACACTTCTTGCCTGCCGGAAGGTGTTATACTGCATGGAACAGATGAAATTGATGGCAACTTGGGAAATCTGGACCGGTGCACTTTCCGGCAGAAGCCCCAGAAAGACTACG
Organism: Jutongia huaianensis; assembly: GCF_014384985.1. Lineage (GTDB taxonomy): Bacteria > Bacillota > Clostridia > Lachnospirales > Lachnospiraceae > Jutongia > Jutongia huaianensis. The sequence continues at coordinate 85,026 of NZ_JACRSX010000001.1, read as the reverse complement.
ACGATCATTTCAATCAGAATAAACAGGGTATCCCAGCGTATAAACTGCAGCTTCTTGATGCTGTTTGGCAGAGCTTCTGACAGAACTGCACCGAGAAAATAAGCACTCATAGGAACTAAGAAGTAAAGTGCGTGTTTCCATTGGGCGTTGCCTAATGCCATGGCAAATAAAACAAAGTTTGCTGTTTGGGCGTTGCAGAAGATACCACCACGGATCGAGTAGGTAAATGCACCGAAAAATCCGGCGACTCCCATTAAGACAAAAAAGACATGACGCCGTTCGCAGGTGAGGTATTCGTCCTCTGATATTTTTTCCGTTTCCTTCATAAGATCATTCCTTTTGAAAATTCAATTATAAAATATAAAATCTATTTTAATAGTATAAACACTTTAAAGAGTTGTGTCAAAAAATATGTGAACTCATAAAAACAGCGCAACAGTTATTTGCTGTTGCGCTGAAAAGTTTTATTTGGTATTTTTAATAGATTATCTTACTTTTTACAGATTTGCAAGAGTCTGATAATCGTCCTTCAGATCGGTATACAGCTTCTTGTAAAGCTGATGGAACTTGTCATATTCCTTGGTTGCTGCTGCATCCGGATGACATTCCTTCTCAGGATCTGTATGGATCATCTTACGGCATGCGTCTTCTACACTGTCGTAGATACCGGCACCGACACCGGCAAGGATTGCAACACCGAGAGCCGGTCCCTCAGTAGCGGTTACTGTCTTTACATCACAGCCGAACATATCAGCCATCATCTGACGCTGAACACCGTTCTTTGCTCCACCGCCGCAGGCCATCATTTCGGTAACATTGATCCCCATCTCGCGGATGATATCGTTACAGTCTGTCAGGGAGTAGCTGATACCTTCCATAACGGCACGGGCCATATCTGCAGTGGTATGCATGCTGGAAAGACCGAAGAATACACCACGGCAGTTGGCGTCCAGATGAGGAGTACGTTCACCGTTGAGGTATGGAAGATAGATCAGACGATTTGCGCCGATCGGAGTTTTTAATACATCGGCATTGATCAGGTCAAAGGCACCACAGCCCTGTTCCTTTGCTTTGCGGGCATATTCGGTGCCGATGTTCTCCTGGAACCATGCCAGAGAATAGCCGGCAGCCTGGGTAACACCCATAACATGCCATGCACCCGGTACAGCACAGCAGAAGGTATGAACACGTCCCTTTGGATCGATGGAGATATCACTGGAATGAGCAAATACGACACCGCTGGTACCGATGGTGGTAAATGCTTTTCCGTCCTCTACAACACCGGTTCCTACTGCAGCCGCAGCATTATCCCCGGCACCTCCGACTACAACTGTAGAAGTAGAGAGACCGGTCTTTTCTGCAATCTCAGGAAGGATAGTACCGGTTACCTCCGGTGACTCATATACCTTTGCAAGGAGACTCTTATCAATGTCAAGCTTCTCCAGAACCTCATCAGACCACTGACGCTTCGGTACGTCCAAAAGCTGCATTCCGGAAGCATCTGATACCTCTGTTGCGAACTCACCGGTCAGTATGTAACGGACATAATCCTTTGGAAGGAGAATATGTTTACATTTTGCATAGTTCTCCGGCTCATGATTGCGGACCCAGAGAATTTTGGAGGCAGTAAAGCCTGTCAGAGCAGGGTTTGCGGTGATCTCGATGAGACGCTTTGCACCGACCTTCTCTGTGATCTCCTCACATTCCTTCTCGGTACGCTGGTCGCACCAGATAATAGACGGACGGATCACCTCGCCTGCCTCGTCCAGCATAACAAGACCGTGCATCTGACCGGAAATACCTAAGCCTTTGATATCGTCAGCTGCTACGCCGGAATCCTTTACAACCTTTGCAATGGTCTCAAGAGCAGCATCGCGCCAGTCCTCCGGCTTCTGCTCTGCCCAGCCGTTGTTTGGTGTGTAGAGTGGATAATCCTTGCCTGCAGAGGCAATCACAGTACCTTCCTCATCAAAGAGAACTGTCTTGGTAGAGGAAGTACCTAAATCAATACCAATTAAATAATTCATAGAAAATATCCTTTCTGTTTATGTGATAAAAAGAGCGGCGGCATGTTGCCGCCGCTCTGGCATATAGAAGTCACAGGAAAATTCTGTAAGCTTCTAAAGTGTCAGTTTGATACCTGTTTTATGAGAACGGATTCTCAGTCTTGTAGAGAACACCCTTTGGCTGATTGTAGCCGATTTCCTCAACATCAACACCGATATATTTGAATACCTCATAGAGCTGTTTGCCATAGTGACCGAAAGCAACAGCACCATGATGAGGGAAGTTCTTCTCGATCAGTACATGACGGTAGAAACGACCCATCTCATTGATCGCAAAGATACCGATGGAACCGAAGGAACGTGTTTTCACAGGGAGAACCTCACCGTTTGCGATGTAAGCACGAAGCTTAGCGTCAGCAGTACTCTGCAGACGGAAGAATGTGATATCTCCAGGAATGATATCTCCCTCCAGTGTACCGTTTGTAACCTCTACAGGAAGAGAACGAGCCATGATCATCTGGTTCTTCATCTCGCAGAAGGAAAGCTTGGTAGAAGCGGTATTTCCACAGTGGAAGCCCATGAAGGTATCCTTCTGTGTATAATCGAACTTGCCCTTGATGTCCTCGTTGTAGATATCAGCAGGTACGGTGTTGTTAATGTCCAGAAGAGTTACAGCATCGTTGCTGACAACAGTACCGATGAACTCACTGAGGGTACCATAGATATCAACCTCACAGGAAACAGGAATACCCATCTTGGTAAGACGGCTGTTTACATAGCAAGGAACGCATCCGAACTGTGTCTGGAATGCAGGCCAGCACTTTCCGGCAAGTGCAACGAACTTACGATATCCTCTGTGCTCCTCGATCCAGTCAAGAAGTGTGATCTCATACTGAGCCAGCTTATTTAAGATCTCAGGCTTCTTATTGCCTGCACCGAGCTCAGCCTCCATATCCTTTACTACGTCAGGGATACGTGGATCGTCTGCATGCTTGTTGAACGCTTCGAACAGATCAAGCTCTGAGTTCTCCTCGATCTCAACACCCAGATTGTAGAGCTGCTGGATCGGAGCATTACATGCAAGGAAGTTCAGTGGACGTGGTCCAAAGCTGATGATCTTGAGGTTGTTTAAAGCATATACAGCCTTAGCAATCGGAAGGAACTCATGGATCATATCTGCACATTCCTCAGCAGTACCTACCGGATAATCAGGGATGTAAGCCTTTACATTACGGAGCTTTAAGTTGTAGCTTGCATTGAGCATACCACAGTATGCATCACCTCTGCCCTGAATAAGACCGCCGTTTGCGGAAGTCTCCTCAGCAGCAGCCACGAACATCTTAGGACCGTCGAAATGCTTTGCAAGAAGTGTCTCTGCAATCTCAGGACCGAAGTTTCCAAGGTATACGCAGAGTGCGTTACATCCTGCTTTCTTGATATCCTCCAGAGCCTGTACCATATGGATCTCACTCTCTACGATACAGATCGGACACTCATAGATGTCCTCTGCATCATATTTGTCAGCGTATGCTTTGACAAGGTTTTTTCTTCTTGTTACAGAAAGTGACTCTGGGAAACAGTCTCTACTTACTGCAACAATACCGATTTTCATTTTTGGCATGTTTTCCATTGTTGTTTATCATCCTTTCTTCTCTTTATTTTTCGTGAATAACATTGTATTGGAACAATGTTCCTTGTTGAGGTTTTTTTTCACCTCACATAATTTTATTTTATTACATTTTGATAGGATTTGCAATGAAAGTTTTGGGAACATTTCGTGAATATTTTGGAATATCTGCCTGTCCCATACATATATTGAAAAAGAACGGGGGTGAAGTGATGGGACAGAAAAATGAAGTGCTGCGGGTGATTGCAAGAGAACCCCGGAAATATCTGGAAAAACTCGATATTGATTTTAAACTTCTTCAGGAGATCCGTATCCGGGCAGAGGCACCGTTGATGCTTGTGTATCAGGGACAGGAATATTGTGTGGCAAAAAACGGAACCCTGTGTCACGGAATCGATAATCCACTGATGATTTCCAGACAGGATGTGAAAGAGACTATGGAGAGGATCAGCAATTATTCCATGTATGCTTTTGAGGAAGAGTTAAAACAGGGATTTATTACGATTCAGGGAGGTCACCGTGTGGGGGTGGCAGGAAAAATTGTATTAGAGAAGGAGCAGGTAAAAAATTTGCGTTATATATCGTTTATCAATATCCGTCTGGCACATCAGGTTCTTGGCTGTGGGGATAAGGTTCTTCCCTATCTGGTGGATGGAGACAGTATTTATCATACCCTGATCATTTCACCGCCCCGGTGTGGCAAAACCACCTTGTTGCGGGATCTGATCCGTCAGTTATCCAATGGAGGGAAGGGACGCAGGGGGATTAATGTTGGGGTTGTGGATGAACGGTCTGAGCTGGGAGCCTGTTATCAGGGAAAACCCCAGAACGATCTGGGATACCGCACCGATATTCTGGACTGCTGTCCCAAAAAGGAGGGAATGATGATGCTGGTCCGCTCCATGTCCCCGAAGGTGATCGCAGTGGATGAGATCGGATTCCGGGAGGATGTGGAAGCGTTGGAATATGTAATGAACTGTGGGGTGAAGATTCTGGCAACTGTTCACGGACGCAGTATGGAGGAGATCCGAAAGAAACCGATCCTCGGTGCACTTGTCCGGGAAAGAGTTTTTCAGAGATATGTGCTGCTTTCCTCTCAGGAGATTGGAAGGGTGGAAGCGATTTTTGACGAAAGAGGGACCTATCTGGCATATCCGTCGGTGATGGAGGAAAGGGGGGAGGAAAAGTGAATAAGCTGCAGATCCTGTTAAAGATTACCGGAAGCATAATGGCACTTGCGGGAAGCTGGGGATGTGGAATGTGGCTGGCGGCAAGAAGGCGGAGACGGATCGAACTGCTGCGGGAAATGGAACAGATTCTGATCTTTTTATATGGAGAGATCGAATATGCTGCGGTGGATGTGGCGGAGCTGTTTCAGATCCTGGCAGGGAAGATGTGTTATTTTGGAAGTTTTTTTGAGGAGTTGTGCCGGCAGTTTCAAGGAATTGAGCAGGAAACATTATATGATCTGTGGAAAAAAGCGATTGCCGGGAGCAGGCTTGCCGAAGGGATGGACAAGGAGGATGTGGCTCTGTGGCAGGAGGTTGGAATGCAGCTGGGGACGCTGGAGCGTAAGACACAGCTGCAGACGCTGCAGGTTCTCCGGGAACGGCTGCACAGACAGGCTTTGGAGGCAGAAGCAGAATACAAGGCACAGGCGAGAGTATATCGGTTGACAGGGGTCACCGGAGGAATCTTTATGGTTATATTACTATTATAAGACGGGAAAGGCGGGAAGGCATGAGCATAAACTTGATTTTTCGGATCGCAGCGGTGGGAATTCTTGTTTCCGTGATGGGACAGATCTTAAAGCATGCGGGGAGGGAGGAACAGGCATTTCTCGTGAGTCTGTCCGGACTGATCCTGGTGCTTTTATGGGTGATCCCATATATATTGGAGCTGTTTCGTTCCATACAGGAATTGTTTTCCTTGTGATGTGATCCGGCAGAAAAGAACAGGAGAAGGGATATGGAAAAGGTTGTTATGATTGGCATTATGTCAGTCCTGCTGGCAATTCCCCTGAAAAAGGATAAACCGGAGTTTAGTATGCTTATCATTCTGACGGCATGTATGCTGATCAGCTCGCTGGCCGTATGGAGGATACGGGATCTGCTCCGTTATCTGAAAACACTTCAGGAATATCTGGGCAGTGGAAGTATTTATATTAAGGTCTTATTTAAAATGATCGCCGTCACTTATATGGCGGAGCTTGGAGCGAACCTCTGCAGAGATGCCGGATATGGGGCAGTGGCAGGACAGATTGAATTTTTTGGTAAATTAATGCTGCTGGCAGTCAGTCTGCCGGTATTATCTGCTTTGTTTGAAGTATTGCTGCAATTTGTTCCGGGAGGGGTCGGATAAACAGAAAAGAAGGGGGAATCGGATGAGTACATATGGAAGCACAGAGACAGGGCTGTATGACAGTCTGATGGACGAGTTATCCTATGACCAGATCCAACAGATGCTGGACCAGATCATGGGAGAGAACAGCTTTTCTTTTTCGGAAATGGTTCGAAGTCTGATGCATAGTGGGAAGGCGGATACCCTGGACAATATCTCCACAATGATGTGGGAGATTGCAGCGTCAGCCTTTTCACAGGATCGGAAGCTGTTTGTTTCAATTCTTGCCATTGCGCTGGTGGGGGCGGTATTTTCAAACTTTTCCAAAATACTGCAGGGCAGGGAGGTCGCAAAGACAGCCTTTTATATTGTATATATGTTATTTTTTGTTACATTATCCTCATCGTTTTTGCAGATTGCCTGGCTGGCAGGAAATACTCTGGAAAATCTGCTGACATTTGTAAAGGTAATGATACCGGCATTTTTTATCAGTCTTTCCTTTACACAGGGAGGTGTAGCTGCCGGGGCTTATTATGAATTTGCCCTGACAATGATCATGGTCGTTAACTGGCTGCTGGCGGGACTTGCATTGCCGGCGATCCATCTGTATTTTTTTCTGCAGGTGGTCAATCAGCTTTCAGAGCAGGATATGTTCTCCAAAATGGCGGAACTGATCCGGGACGGTGTGCGGTTTGGGGTAAAAGCCGTGTTTGGGCTGATGATGGGAATGAATGTCATACAGGGGCTTATTATACCGGTGAGTGCAGAAGTGAAAAATATGGCAGTGGTCCGGATGGGAGGAGCACTGCCGGGAGTAGGAGGTTCTGTCAGCTCGGTGCTCCAGACGGTACTTTGTGCGGGAAAGCTGGTAAAAAATGCAGTGGGAGTGGCCGGTGTGATCGCCGTGTTCTTTGTGTGTGCCGTACCCTTGCTGCAAATGGTGGTCAGTCGTATCCTATTGCAGCTTGCGGCGGCTGTGCTGCAGCCGGTTTCTGATAGAAGGCTGATCCGGGGCCTGGGAGGTGCGGTAAAGGCAGTGGATCTCTATATCTATACGGTGGGAGTGGGAGCCTTGCTATTTATCTCTTCGATCGCAGTGATCAGTGCTTTTACGACGTGACGATCGAATATTATATATAAAAATAATCAGTTAGAGGAAACTTTCCGGGAGGAGATCAATGTTTGGGCAGATGATTCAGAATATTCTTGTATATGTCATTATGATCAATGTATTGCAGGGACTTGTGACAAGCCATGGGTTTCGGGAGATATTCCGGTTTGTGGGAGGAATGATACTGATCGTTCTCTGCGTCAGCCCGATACTATCCCGGATATCGGACACGGATCAGATTGGAAAATATCTGGAGGAAAAGCTGTTTCAGGGTGAAATGGATCAGTTAGAGCAGGAAACAAAGCTGGCAGAGGGAGACTTTGAAAAAATTATGCTCAGGCGATGCAGGTCAGAGCTGGAGGAACAGGTGAATACTATGGTGGAAAAGGAGGGGAAAACACCCCGGAAGGTGGATGTGGCATTGAAAAAGAACAGGAAGGGAAGTCTGCAGCTGAAGCAGGTGACAGTAATTTTGGAAAATGATAATATTCCGGTGTCTGCACCGGGGAAAGGCAGTTCCATCCGGGTGCAGGATATTGTGATCGATGATCAGATGGATCATAAATTGAAAACAGGCTCTGTTACCACAGATGCAGATACGGTCAAATTACAGCAGCAGATCTGTAAAAAATATGAACTTTCCAAAAAGAAGGTGATTGTATGGAAAAAATGTGGAAAAAATTAATAGAAGGACTTCGCAGGCAGCAAAAAAAGCAGGAAAAGGAACCCATCAAATGGTCGGAGATTGGTTTATCAAAAATCATCATTATGATCCTGGCGGGAATATTTCTGCTGATATTATCCATGCCGTCAGCAGGACTGTTCGGAAAAGTGGATAGTACCAGAAATGGGACAGACCAGAAAAATGTACAGGAAAAAGCGCAGGATACGGCAGCAGATGCAATGGAGGCGTATGCCGGAAAGCAGGAACAGCAGTTGCAGAAATTACTTTCGAAGGTTGAGGGGATTGGTAAAGTAGAGGTGATGGTTACGATTGCTTCTTCGGAGGAAAAGAAGGCATTGCAGCAGGAGGATATTTCCAACAGCAGCACCAACGAGACGGACAGTGCCGGCGGCACCCGCAGCCAGACCTCCGGCAGCACGAAGCAGGAACCGGTGCTTGTGGGGGAGGAAGGGAAGGAACCGTATATTGTACAGATCCAGTCTCCGCAGGTAGAGGGAGTGCTGGTGGTGGCACAGGGGGCGGGAACAGGCGTGATCGATTCGGAAATAATTGCAGCTGTCGAGGCATTATTTCCTATAGAGGCACATAAAATTAAAGTGATGAAAATGGGTAGTCCCGAATAGCAAAAATCTGTGAAGGAAAGGAAAAGGTGAAGCTATGAAAAAATTTGCGAGAAAAAATCAATGGATCATAACGGCCCTGGCGGTATTGATCGCTGTGGCAGGATATCTGAATTTTACCGGGGAGGAGATTAACAAAAACGGACTAAAAAACGTGATGTCCCTGAGTGGGAAACAGACGGCGGCACCGGAGGAGCAGGCACAGGCGGAAAATGAAGCGGCAGCGGATGGCAAAGAAGAAAAAAAGCAGACGAAGGAAAGCAAGGAAACCTCTGCACAGACAACGACAGATATTTCGGCGGAGGACAATGGAGAAGATTATACGGTAGCTGACAGCGGGGAACTGAAGTCTGCCTCCGAGGAAAATCCGGGGGAGGCCGTCATGGTCTCAAATTCGCTGGGAGCAGATTATTTTTCTTCGGCAAAATTGTCCAGAGAACAGAGCCGTGCCAAAAATAAAGAGACACTGATGACAATTATTAATAATGATAAGATCGCATCAAAGGATAAAAAAAGTGCCATAGACCAGGTGGCGCAGCTGACAAAGGATGCCCAGATGGAAAGTGCAGCGGAGCTGATGCTGGAAGCAAAAGGCTTTACCGATTCTGTGGTCAGCATTGAAAAGGGAAGTGCAGATGTGATCGTCAATGCCGGGGAACTGACGCAGCAGCAGCTGGCACAGATCACAGATATTGTCACCCGAAAAACAAATATATCCGCAGATCATATTGTGATCACACCGGTGGCGGTAAAATAAAGTTATGATTAAGTCTGCTTGCAAATATGAGGAGATTTGGTATAATAAACTAGAATAATTGGCAAAATTTTATAAAAGAAACAAAGGAGGTAGAGTGTCGTGGCAAAGGAGCAGACTTCGAGAGAATATATTACGAAGAAAAAAGAACTGGGCGAGGTAAAGATTGCATCTGATGTGGTCGCTGCAATTGCTGCATTAGCAGCAACTGAGATAGATGGTGTCTATTCTATGGCCGGGAATATCACCAATGAGCTGATCGGCAAACTGGGTATGAAGAATCTTTCCAAGGGAGTAAAGATCTTGATGGAGGGAGGCATTGTCCGTGTAGATATGATGGTTGTGGTAAACTATGGATACAGTATTCCTGAGGTATCCGGGCAGGTACAGGAGAGAGTCAGCCAGCAGATCGAAAATATGACAGGACTTTCTGTTTCAGAGGTCAATGTCCGCATTGCCGGTGTAAAACTGGAAGAAAATTAATTTAAAGGTATAGGTACAAAAACATGACAAGAAAAAAGGTCAGAGAACATTTATTTAAGCTGCTGTTTTTGCTGGATTTTTATCCGAAGACGGAGCTGGACGATCAGGTTTCCACATATTTAAGTGATATTGGAAATGATGCGGATGCAGCAGAGGAGTCGCAGGAACGTCTGGAGAAGGTTCGCGAGGAGCTGAAACAGAAATTTTATGCAGTCGCAGAGCATCTGGAGGAGATTGACCGCAAGATTGAGGAGAAGTCTAACGGCTGGTCTCTCAAACGTCTTGCAAAGGCAGACATTACAGCACTTCGCCTGGCGATTTATGAGATACAGTATGATGAGGATGTACCGGCAGGTGTGGCGGTCAATGAGGCTGTGGAGCTGGCAAAGCTTTACGGAACAGATAAATCTCCAGCCTTTGTAAATGGAGTGCTGGGTTCTGTTGTCAGGGACGGCGCGGAGGAATAAATATGAGCAGAGCAGTGACTGTGTCTCAGATCAACCGGTATATTGCGAATCTTTTCAAGCAGGATTATACTCTTTCCGGGATTCAGGTTAAGGGAGAGATATCCGGGTGCAAGTATCATTACTCCGGTCATATTTATTTTACCCTGAAGGATGCCGGGGCGGCGATTTCCTGCGTGATGTTTTCCTCGCAGCGTAAAGGCCTTGACTTTACACTGGAGGACGGACAGAGTGTGATCGTAACCGGCAGGATCAGTGTTTTTGAGAGAGATGGCAGATACCAGCTTTATGCCCAGAGCATTGTTCAGGATGGTGTGGGCAGATTATATGAAGAATACGAAAAATTAAAAAAGCGCCTCTTATCAGAGGGGCTTTTTGACGAACAAAGAAAAAAACAAATTCCCAGATTTGCATCTAAGATCGGTATCGTCACGGCAAAGACCGGAGCAGTCATACAGGATATCTGTAATGTTACTTACCGGCGCAACCCTTATGTGCAGCTTTATCTGTATCCGGCGAAGGTGCAGGGGGAGGGAGCAGCCGGGACTGTGATTGACGGGATCCGTTATTTTGAAAAAACAGATGTAGATACGATTATTATAGGGCGTGGCGGAGGATCGGTAGAGGATCTGTGGTGCTTTAATGATGAGAAACTTGCCAGGGTGATCGCAGCCTGCACCAAGCCGATCATTTCGGCGGTTGGTCATGAGACAGATACGACGATCTCTGATTATGCAGCAGATCTCAGGGCACCGACGCCGTCTGCTGCAGCAGAGCTGGCGGTATATGCGTGGCGGGAGTTTGAGATTGGACTCAGTGAATACCGTTATGATCTCCGGGAGTCCATAGAGCAGATCCTGCGGGTACGCAAACTGGAGCTGCAGAAATATATGGTTTTACTGCAGCATGTAAGTCCGGAGGATATGTTGCGGCAGAAAAGGCTGTATCTGGCAGATTGCCAGGAGAGGCTGCAGCGTATGATGGAGCGGCAGCTTACGGAGACAAAGCACAGGCTGGCATTATATGCGGAGGAGATGAAGGGACTTTCTCCTTTGCAGAAGCTGCAGAGCGGCTATACTTATACGGCCGATGAAAGTGGCAGTCACATCGATTCCGTCAGCCGGCTGACAAAGGGACAGCATCTGATGCTGACCTTTGCGGACGGCAAGGCGAAGGTAACAGTGGATGAGATAACAGGACAGAAAAACGGAGGCTGATTATGGCAAAGAAAGTATCTCTGGAGGAATCCTTTGAACAGCTTGAAACGATCATAGAGCAGATGAAAACGGGCGATATGACCCTGGAAGATTCTTTTAAAAAATACGAAGAGGGAATGAAGCTGATCAAAAACTGCAGCAATTCCATTGACCGCGTCGAGAAAAAGCTGATCGTGCTGGAAAATGGAGAAGAGTAACGCTGACATATGACAAATAAAGAAAGCGGCAGCTGACCGGGAGGCAGAACCGCAGGAAGGTATGGTTAAATTATGGACAAGACATTTAAGGAGTCGTTTCAGGAAAGACAGAGAGAGGTTGAGGAGATTTTGAAGGGGTATCTGCCGGAAAAGCAGGGACTGCAAAAGACGATCTTTGAAGCCATGGAGTATAGTCTGATGGCTGGCGGAAAGAGAATCCGTCCAATCCTGATGAGGGAAGCGTATCGTCTTTTCGGAGGCGTTGATGAAAAGGTGATCGAACCTTTTATGGCGGCAATGGAAATGGTTCATACATATTCTCTGGTTCATGATGATCTGCCGGCAATGGATAATGACGATTATCGCCGGGGACGTAAGACGACACATGTAGTATATGGCGAGGATATGGGAATTCTTGCGGGAGATGCATTATTAAACTATGCATTTGAGACAGCCTCACGCTGCTTTGACAAGACAGGGAATCTTTCCGCCGCAGCAAAGGCGTTTCAGATCTTCAGCCGTAAAGCCGGAGTGTACGGCATGGTAGGAGGTCAGGTCGTTGATGTGGAAAGGACAGGACAGCCTCTGGACAAGGAGGTGCTGGAATTTATTTATACCCTGAAAACAGGTGCACTGCTGGAAGGTGCTCTGATGGTAGGAGCGGCATTGGCCGGAGCCGATGATTCCGCACTGGATAAAATGGAACAGATCGGCCGCTGCGTTGGCATGGCATTTCAGATTCAGGATGACATTCTGGACTGCACCAGCACTACGCAGGAGCTTGGCAAGCCGGTACATAGTGATGAAAAAAATGAAAAGACAACATATGTATCACTTTACGGTATTGAGAAATCCCATCAGGCAGTGGAGGAGTATTCTCATCAGGCAGTGACACTTCTGGAGGAGCTTCCGGGTAAGAACCTGTTTTTGGAGGATCTGATCGAATACCTGATCAACCGTACAAAATAAATACATTGTTTAAGAGAAATGAGGGAACACCGTGGGAGAATTATTAGATAAGATAGAAAAACCAAACGATATCAAGGAAATGGAAAAGGACGAGCTTCGTCCTCTGGCAAAGGAGATCCGGCAATTTCTGGTACACAAGATCAGTCATACGGGAGGACACCTTGCTTCAAATCTTGGAGTGGTTGAGCTGACAATGGCACTTCATCTGTGCTGTAATCTTCCGGAAGACAAAATTGTCTGGGATGTGGGGCATCAGTCCTATACCCACAAGATTCTGACCGGCAGAAAAGATGGCTTTGAACATCTGCGTCAGTTTGGAGGCATGAGTGGATTTCCAAAGCAGTCAGAGAGCGACTGCGATGCCTTTGATACCGGACACAGCTCTACCTCCATCAGTGTTGCTTTGGGATTGGCGAAGGCAAGAGATCTCAAGAAGCAGGACCACAAAATCTTTGCGGTGATCGGAGACGGTGCATTATCCGGCGGTATGGCATATGAAGCGATGAACAATGCTGCCAGATTAAAATCTAATCTTGTGATCGTATTAAATGATAATCAGATGTCGATTTCTAAAAATGTAGGTGGTATGTCCAGTTATTTAGGTAAGATCCGCACCAACGGAAATTATACCGAGTTAAAGGAAGAAGTAGAAAATGCGCTGTCAAAGCTGCCACATCTGGGGGACAAGCTTACCAGCCGTATTCGTGGGATCAAGGACCTGATCAAAAGGATTTTTATTCCGGGAATGCTTTTTGAGGATATGGGACTGACTTATATCGGCCCGATTGATGGTCATAATATCCATCAGATGGTAACGGCATTCCAAAGTGCATCCAAAATGAAGGAAGCGGTGATCGTTCATGTATGTACCCATAAAGGAAAAGGATATCGTCCGGCAGAAAAGAATCCGTCGTATTTTCACGGCGTATCCCCGTTTAATATAAAGGATGGGAGCAGCCGGCACAATGGAGAGACAGCAAAGACATACACGGACATTTTCAGTGATACCATACTGGAGGCGGCAAAGGAGAGGGAAGATATTGTGGCAGTTTCTGCTGCAATGCCTTCCGGTACGGGACTGACAGCGATGGCGTCAAAATATCCCAAAAGATTTTTTGATGTGGGGATTGCGGAGGAGCATGCGGTTACCTTTGCGGCAGGGATGGCAGCCGGTGGCCTGAAGCCTGTTGTTGCCATATATTCTACTTTCCTGCAGAGGGCGTATGATCAGATACTTCATGATGTCTGCATTGGAAAGCTGCCGGTTGTGTTTGCCGTAGACCGTGCCGGGCTTGTGGGCAGTGACGGAGAGACTCATCAGGGTATTTTTGATATTGCCTATTTACGCAGTATGCCGAATATGACAGTGATGGCACCTAAAAACGCATGGGAGCTCCGGCAGATGATGCTGTTTGCATTGGAGCAGAATACACCAACAGCGATACGTTATTCCAGAGGAGCTGCATGGGAAGGGCTGCAGGATCATCAGCAGGAAATTACCATGGGAAAAGCCGAATGGATCTGTGAAGGGCAGGAGATCGCCCTTCTGGCGGTAGGCAATATGGTGGAGACTGCCATGTGGGTCAGGGAGCATCTGAAGGCAGAAGGACAGAAGGTTTCTGTAGTCAATATGCGTTTTGTCAAGCCGATTGACGAGGAGGTACTTCAGAAGATTAAAGAGAGACATTCCAAGGTAGTTACATTGGAGGAAGGTGTTTTTAACGGCGGATTTGGAGAAGCGGTGTCAGCATGGTATGAGGGTACACCGATGCGGGTATTAAATATTGCACTGCCGGATCAGTTTATTGAGCATGGAAGTGTGACAGAATTAAAGAAAAAATACGGGCTGGACCCGGAAAGCATTACACAGAAAATATTGTCCTGGGAAGATGAGGACAGGAAGGCTTAGGTGTCATTGTGAAAGAAAGATTGGATGTGCTTCTGGTCAAAAGAAATCTGGCAGCGTCCAGAGAAAAGGCCAAGGCAATAATCATGACAGGCAATGTGTTTGTCAACGGACAGCGGGAGGATAAGGCAGGGAGTACATTTAAGGAGGATGCTTTGATCGAGGTCAAGGGAAATCCAATGAAATATGTAAGCCGCGGTGGTTATAAGCTGGAAAAGGCGATTGATCTGTGGCAAGTGCCATTGCAGGATAAGATCTGCATGGATGTAGGATCATCCACAGGAGGTTTCACGGACTGTATGCTGCAAAATGGAGCACAGAAGGTATATGCCATAGATGTGGGAACCAATCAGCTGGCATGGAAGCTTCGTCAGGACGAGAGAGTGATCTCTATGGAAAAGACCAATATCCGTTATGTGACCAGAGAGGATATTGCAGATTTCATTGACTTTTTTTCGGTAGACGTGGCATTTATTTCACTGAAAAAGGTACTGGAGCCGGTGAAAGCACTTCTGACACAGGAGGGACAGGGGGTATGTCTGGTAAAGCCCCAGTTTGAGGCCGGCAGAGAAAAGGTTGGAAAGAAGGGGGTTGTACGGGATCTTAAGGTACATCGTGAGGTACTGGAGCAGATTATGCAGTATGTTCTTTCCATTGGTTTTGAAATTTTGGAGCTGAGTTTTTCTCCGATTAAAGGACCGGAGGGGAATATAGAGTATCTCTTATACATTCAGAATACCGACCGGATACCGGAGGAGGATTCACTGGAGGAGTCATTTCACGTTTCTTATGACAGCCTGATCCGGGAGACGGTGGCGGCCGCCCATGGAAAGCTGGATAAGGATGCGGAAGGAGAGCAGCAATGAAGCGTTTTTGTGTGATCACAAACAGGGACAAAGAGGACAGCAACCGCAAGGCAGTATATATACAGGAGTATCTGGAACAAAAGGGTGGAAAATGTCTGATCCTGGAAAACCGCCGGGTGATATCGGAGGGAGTTTTGCATTACACAGAGGCAGACAAGATTCCGGAGGAGACGGAATGTGTGCTTGTGCTGGGCGGTGACGGAACCATGATCCAGGCGGCGATCGACCTTGTTCACAGTAAGCTTCCGATTCTTGGCATTAACATGGGAACCGTAGGCTTTCTGACAGAGGTGGAACCACAAAATCTGGAGAGAGCTCTTGATCTGATGCTGCAGGACAAGTACACGATCGAAAACAGGATCATGCTGCGGGAAAGCAGTGTTACACCAACGGGAACCAGCTCAGGAAAAGCCTGTTATGCGTTAAATGACGTGGTGTTGAGTAAGAGGGGAGACTGCAGACTCATCACCATTAAGGTATACATTAATGACGAATTAGCCGATATCTATCGTGCAGATGGTTTGATCATATCCACGCCAACCGGTTCTACCGGATATAATCTGTCAGCGGGAGGACCGGTGATGGTGCCGGATACGGAGGCAACGGTGATCACTCCGATCTGTGCCCATTCCCTCAACAAAAGAAGTCTGGTGGTATCTGCCATGGACCGGATCGTGCTGGAGCTGGGGCAGACCAAGGATTTTCAGGAGGATGAGGCAGTGCTTGTAGTGGATGGAAGGACCGTCCGGGGATTATCCACCGGAGATCGCCTGGAGGTTCTTGTGCCGGAGGATCAGACAAGGATCGTCAAGCTTTCCGGGGTCAGCTTCTACAAGAAAATGAGAGATAAATTAAATGGTAACTGATCCTTTTGCAAAGCAGTCCGGAACGGAATTTAAATGATTCATGGACAGGAAACGTGAAAGGTGATAAAATATATAAGTTATGGGATATAATCCCGGCAAGAAAGATTAAAGGAGAGTTTTATTATGTCAGGACATTCAAAATTTGCCAACATCAAACACAAGAAGGAAAAGAACGACGCAGCGAGGGGGAAGGTATTTACCATTCTTGGACGTGAGATCGCCGTTGCTGTAAAGGAAGGCGGACCGGATCCGGCCAACAACAGCAGACTTCGTGATGTGATTGCCAAGGCAAAAGCAAATAATATGCCAAATGATACCATTGACAGAGGTATTAAAAAAGCGGCCGGAGATGCTGCTTCTGTAAATTATGAAGAGGTTACATACGAGGGATACGGACCAAGCGGTACCGCTATCATCGTAAAGGCGCTTACCGACAATAAGAACCGTACCGCCAGCAACGTAAGAAATGCTTTCACAAAAGGAAGCGGAAGTGTAGGAACACAGGGTTGTGTATCTTATATGTTCGACGAAAAGGGCCAGATCATTCTTTCCAAGGAAGAGCTGGAGGATGCAGATATTACTCTGAGTGCAGATGATCTGATGATGATTGCACTGGATGCAGGTGCAGAGGATTTCTCCGAGGAGGAGGACAGCTTTGAGATCATCACGCTTCCGGAGGATTTCAGCGCAGTGAGAGAAGCAATCGAGGCAGAAAAAATCCCGATGGCGAGTGCAGAGGTCACAATGTTGCCACAGACGTACGTTACACTCACAGATGAGAACGATATTAAACAGTTGCAGAGAACATTGGATCTTCTGGATGAGGATGATGATGTGCAGGATGTTTATCACAACTGGGATGAGTAATATCCCGGAGATTTCATGACAGAGAACGGGGGAAGAAGATGAAAAAACGATTCCGTACGATGAAAAAATGGACATGGCTGCTTGCAGTAATCGCTTTGTTTTTCGGCGTTTTTCTTGCCACAGCAGGTTATCAGATGAAGCATTCGATCAGGGCGGCCAGCTATGATGTGATCGATGATGAGGGTAATCCGGTAGAAGGAACCTATGTTTTGCGTCGGGCAACCGCTACTTTTGGTTTGTCTGATTATGCTTCCGGAGATAAGTGTGTATGGAGCAGTGCCAATACAGAGATCATGACCGTTGATCCGGCGACTGCCAATCAACGTCAGGTCAGCGTATCGGTACAAAAAATGGGTAAGGTAGGTCTGACTTGTACGATCACACATACGGATGGCAGTATGGAGACGCGTAATGTAGCCATTGATGTAGTATTTTCTATTAATGAGTTTTTATCATCGGATGCTCCTGCAAAGATGACCAAGATACATACAGAGGATGAAAGACGTTCGATTGTAATGGATTATGGCAAGACATTGTATCTTGGTAAAAATGCAAAGACAGATACCGGAAAGCTGAATCTGATCTTTGGTGACGCCACCAGCTCCAATGCAATCTGGTACAGCAATAATGAAGATGTGGTCCGTGTCAGCGGAACTGCGGCAGAGCCTTTGGTCATGGCTGTCGGTGCCGGTAAAACACAGTTATCCGTTACATACAATGACGGAAAAAATGAATATAACGATTCCATTGATGTGTATGTACGTCCGGAGATCCGAAAGGACAGTTCGACGGGCACCAGACTGGATAACAGCAGCACGATCGTTACGATGGAAAATAACGACAAGATCTGGATTCCGGCATTATTTTCTGCCAATCCGCTGGAGGGTGTTCTGGATAAGGTGACATGGGTTATTGCGAAACGAAGCGGTACTACCAGAACACTGGTCAGGGATTCTCTGGGCAGAACCGGCACAAACGGGGATGATGCAAATCTGATCTATGACAGTTCTACCAATACATTCCGGCTGGATGCAAAGGCAGGCCAGTACATCGTAATGTTTTATGTAAAAGGAACATATACCACCTTTGAGGATGCGCAGGATTCCAGTGTCTTTCTTGGTTGCAATCCGGCTTATTTCAATGCAGATGTCCGGGGAAAATTCGAGGATAAGGATGTTACCATCAATATCGGCGGTAGTTATGATCTGTCGGAAGCCTTTAATATCTCCAAGGAGGCATTGAAACAGAATTTTAGTTTATCTGTGGTAGATAACTCCGGTAACTGGGTCTCTACCGATTATGATAACTGGGCGATGACAGGTCAGAATAAAGGTATGGCAGAATTTAAGGTCAAATGTAACACCAGACCGTCAGAAACTCTGCCGGGAATCAGTCAGGGCCAGGAGGTTACGGTAAAGATCAATGTAACAGATACCTTCTCTCTGAACGTATCGAATGCGACTATGGCAGTGGGATCGAAATTGGAACTGACAGGTATTATCGGTTCCGGAGAGTATACGGATTCCAGCTCTTTCCGATGGGAAACCACAGATACGACAGAGACATATGTTTCCATGAGTTCTAACGCACAGTATGCGACCGTTACGGCCAAAAAGGAGACGGCGGCAGACAGTCCGGTAACGGTACGTCTTTATTGGACGGATGATCAGGCGGTTACCAGAGTTGCAAGCTGTAAGATTTATGTCACGACATCGGCAACGACGATTCCTCTTGACAGAACAGAGCTGGAGATGGAGATTGACAGCGTAGAGTATCTGGATTCCGGACTGAGTGGAGAACAGAATCTTACCTGGATCTCAGCAGATCCGGATATGGTTAAGGTGGATCCACAGCAGGGCAATACAAAAGCAAAGCTGACTGCCGGCAAAAAGACAGGATCTACGACAGTAACGGTATTGAATAAGGACAATAACGTGTATGCAACCTGCCGTGTTACCGTAACGGCGGCGATCAGTGAATTAAGCATTGAGCAGGGAGAGAATATTGACACCTTCCTGTCCGCAGGTTTTATATTCCTGAAGGCAAAATATGCGCCTTCCAATGCGACCAATACAGAGCTCAAGTGGACCACAAGTGATCCGTCCGTAGCAACCGTTGATCAGAACGGTGTTGTAACACTTCTGAAGGAGGATACCGTATGGATTTCGGTAGAGCCGGTATTTAATCCGTACAATCTTGTGGCAAGATGTTGTATCAATATTAAAAAGAATCCGGTGACCGATATTATCACGGATGTGGAAGAGATCAATATGATCGCCGGTGACCAGTATACGGTACAGACGACAATCGTGCCTAGCGATGCCACAGATACTACATTGCTGTGGAATACAGACAGTGAAAAAATCGCAAGAGTACAGGGTGGAACGATTACAGCAGTTGCTCCCGGTGATGCAAATATCACAGTTGCCAATGGTACGGTATTTAAGATCATTAAGGTGCATGTCAGAAACAGACTGCTTTCCGCATCCTTTACACAGAATGAATATGAGGTAAAGGAGGGCGATACCGTTTCTTTGAAAAATGCCCTGATCTTCAATCCAGCTGACCATGTCAATACGAATGTATCATGGACATCGACCAATCCAAATGTGGTGAAGGTAGACGATGATGGTAATATCACCGGATTAAAGGCGGGAGATGTGGCGTGGATCACCTGTGTGCCGGAGGATTTAGGTATTTCCGGTGCCATTTCGTGTATGGTAAGAGTTATCAGTCAGGATGTTCCGGCCAAGAATATCACGCTGGATCCGTCAGAGGCAACGATGCATGTGGGAGATACCCTTCAGATTAAGGGTGTTTTCGATCCGGTGACGGCAACGTACCAGAATCTCAACTGGTCTTCAACCGATGAAAAGGTTGCAAAGGTAGATGAGAACGGTCTTGTTACTGCAGTAGCAGAGGGTACGGTTTCGATCGGAGCAGTTTATCGCGATCCGATCACGGGAACGGTATGGAGTCCGATCTATTGTAAGATCAAGGTGGAACCGGCAGTGGTCAGTGCGGTGGACTATGAATTGACACCGGCACATAAGGAGCTGTATGTGGGAGACAACTATACAGTGAAGCCGGTATTTAAGCCGGAGGATGCCACCAACCAGACTGTACATTTTTACAGTTCTGATGAAACGGTAGCAACGATAGATGAAGATGGTGTCGTTCAGGGTATCAGCGAGGGATCTGCAGTGATCATCGGACGATCTGAGGATGGAGATATTGTCAAAACCTGTACGGTTACGGTGGTGCCGCCGCCGGTGCCGGTGGAGGATTTCACGGTAGATCCGACGGAGCAGGAGGTAAGAGTAGGTTCCAACTTCTACATTACTCCGGTATTTACTCCGGAAAATGCAAGCAATCAAAAGGTTAATTATAAGAGTGTGGATGAAAAGATTGCGTCTGTAGATGAAAATGGTCTTGTGACAGGTGTGGCAGTTGGTGAGACAACCATTATCTGCCAGTCGGTGGAAGGAAACATTATTGCTACCTGTAAGGTGACTGTATTAAAAGCGTATGTTAATGTGATCAATTTCAATATTACGCCGACAGCACAGGAGATAGAGACGGGTTCAACATTCCAGATCACACCGGTTTTTACCCCGGCGGATGCAACCAATCAGAAAGTAACCTATCAGTCTTCGGATCCATCTATTGCGACGGTAGATGAAAAAGGACTCGTCACAGCAGTCAAGAAGGGTTCGGTAACGATCATTTGTCAGTCTGATGAGGGCAAGATTGTTGTATATTGTAATGTGACGGTTATTGAAGGCGTTACATTGACATTGAAGCCTTCTTCCAGGGAGATCGCTGTAGGCAAGAGCTTCAAGATATCCAAGGTGATCGTACCGGAGGAAGCAGATGGAACAGCTACCTGGCAGAGTTCGAATGCGGCTGTTGCCAAGGTTGACCAGAATGGTAAGGTAACAGGACTTCGAAAGGGAACCTGTACGATTTCATGTACACTGACCAAATACAATGTAACAGCGACCTGTGAGGTTACGGTAGCAACATTGAAAACGACGGTAAAGCTCGGAAAGACAGGCATCCGTATGGGGGTAGGCTCTACATACCGTATGAAGGTGACTGTATGGTCTAACAATACAAAGACACCGGCGGTACGCTGGCTCACCTCTAGAAAGAAGGTTGCAACGGTTAACCAGAAGGGTAAGATTACAGCAAAGAAGGTTGGAATGACAACCATCACAGCGGTATCCAGAGATCGTTTGAAGGTAAAAGCGAACTGTAAAGTACGCGTTATCCAAAGGGCAAAATCTATTCAGATCGTGCCAGATTACGCAGTATGTTATATTGGAGGAACCAGAAAGCTTCATGTGACAATGAAACCAAGGAATACGACATTGCATAATGTTAAATGGAGTTCGGCGGATACCAGCATCGCAATAGTAGAAAATGACGGAATGGTGCGTGGTATTGCAGAAGGTGAAACGAAGATCACGGCCGTGACCAAAGACGGAGGCAAGAAAAAAGCGGTCTGTGTTGTTAAGGTAACCGAAAAGGTTCCGGCAATGGGTATTGTGGTTGCGCAGTCTGAGCTTACCATGAAGCAGGGAGATTCCACCAAGCTGTCTTACTCTGTATTGCCAAATAATACGTCGGATAATATCACCTTTGCATCCGATAACCGAAGAGTGGCGAAGGTATCCGGTGCAGGTGTTGTAACGGCGACGGGAACCGGAAATTGTACAATTACTATTCTGGCAGACGGCGGTGTTACCTCGACTGTAGCAGTCAATGTTGTGGCATTGAACCGCAGCAGTCTGACAATGCGCCAGTATGATACAGAAACCCTGATAGTAGAGGGAACCACGGCAACGGCAACCTGGTACTCGTCAAATCCGAGAGTAGCAACCGTTGTCGACGGTAAGGTTGTGGGACGAAGCGTTGGAACAACGTACATCTACGCAACGGTGAACGGCTGCAAGATGGCATGCCGTGTAAATATTACGAGCTTAAATTAGTAAAATTGCACAAAAAGAACGTCTGTTCGAGAAAAGTCTTGAACAGGCGTTTTCTTTATGCTATACTTTCCACAGGGAAAGCGGAGAACTGCGAGAAAGGAGCAAGCCGTGTTAGTTAATTTACATGTAAAAAATTTAGCGATCATCGACGAGGTGGAGGTGGACTTTTCGGATTGTTTAAATGTATTGACCGGGGAGA
The DNA here is from genome assembly GCF_014384985.1 of Jutongia huaianensis. Taxonomy (GTDB): domain Bacteria; phylum Bacillota; class Clostridia; order Lachnospirales; family Lachnospiraceae; genus Jutongia; species Jutongia huaianensis. Next base: position 62,855 of record NZ_JACRSX010000001.1, on the reverse strand, counting down.
CAGGAGCCGGAAAGTCAATTATTATCGGATCGATCAATCTGGCTCTTGGACAGAAGAGTACTAAGGATGTGATACGCAAGGGCGCAGAGTATGCTCTGGTGGAGCTTACGTTCCGGGCAGATACGCAGCGGCAGAGGGAGCTGGTTCGTGAGATGGGGATTTCCATGGAGGAGGACGAGATTCTTATTTCACGGAAGATTATGGCTGGACGCAGTGTTAACCGCATCAACGGGGAGAGCGTGACGCTTTCCATGATCCGTCGTATTGCGGATATTATGATCGACATTCATGGACAGAATGAGCAGCAGTCACTTCTGCATAGTGCGAAGCATATGGAGATTGTGGACCGTTATGCCAGAGAGGAGCTTGGAGACAGGCTGACCCGGATGGAGGAAGGTTACCGGGTGTATCAGGAGCTGCAGCAGGAGTTGTCCGGTCAGGAGATACCGGAGGAGGAGCGTCTTCGGGAGATTTCTTTTATGAAATATGAGCTGGAGGAGATTGAGCAGGCGGCATTGGTTTCCGGAGAGGAGGAGTGTCTGGATGAGCAGTACAGAGAGCTGTCCAATGCTACTTCTATTGCTGCCGGTCTGGGAGAGATCTATTCCCTGACAGGAGAGGGAGATGCGACGGTGGCAGAGCAGTTGGGGCAGAGTGTTCGGATTCTGCACAAGCTGTCGGAGTTTAGTCCCCAGATGGAAGAGTTTTGCGGCCAGTTATCGGAGATTGATTCTCTGCTGACAGATTTTAACCGGGACATTTCCGATTACATGAGTGATTTTGAGACAGGAGGAGAGCAGCTTGCCGAGGTGGAGGGCAGGTTAGACCTTGTACGCACCATTAAGGCGAAGTATGGAGCGACTACGGCACAGGTACAGGCATATGCCGAGAAGCTTCAGGAAAAGCTGGCACGTTATGAGGAGTATGAGGAGTACCGTGAGAGTCTGAGACAGCGTCTGGATGAGCAGGAGCAGACTTTAAAGACATTGGCAGAGGAGATCACCCGGATCCGCAGAAAAGTCAGCCGGCGTCTGGAAAAGGAGATCGTCAAAGCACTGAAAGAGTTGAATTTTCTGCAGGTACAGTTTGAAATTGCAGTACGTCCACTGGGTCATATGAACCGGTATGGGCAGGATGAGGTAGAGTTTATGCTCTCGACCAATCCGGGTATGGATATGAAGCCGATTGGAGAGGCTGCCTCCGGTGGAGAGCTGTCGCGAATTATGCTTGCAGTCAAAGCGGTACTGGCACAGCACGACGAGATTCCGACACTGATCTTTGATGAGATTGATGTGGGTATCAGTGGCCGGACGGCTCAGATGGTAGCGGAGAAGATGTCTTATATTGGAAATACACATCAGGTAATCTGTATTTCCCATCTGGCACAGATTGCAGCTATGGCAGATGCCCATTATCTGATTGAAAAGAGCAGTCACAAGGATCATACCTCAACGGATATCCGTATGCTTGATACAGAGGAGTCTGTCAATGAGCTGGCAAGGATCTTAGGAGGTGTAGAGATCACGGATTCGGTTCGGGAGAGTGCGGCGGAGATGAAGCAGATGGCGGAGCAGGTCAAAAGCGGTTTAAGGGCATAAAGCACTTTTTCGGATTGCAATTTCGGATCACAATAAAATTTGTACACACAGATATAATTTTACGGGAAATGATCGTTATTTTATGATGGTATCGTATAGAAAAGGGCGTTTTGTATCATAATGATACAAGCGTTCTTTTTTTGTGCAGGAAGGTGTTCACAGTGTAGTGGAAGATAAGGGCAAAACGCTGGTTTTGCCTTTTTGGAGGAAGGAGTGGCAGGATGTATACCGGACATGAAAGACAGAGTTATCGTATGACGCAGAGACAGAGGTGGATGTATCGGTCCTGTCTGCTTGGAGTTTTGTTCGCCGTGATAGCATTTACAGCAGTGTATTGGTATTTTAATATCAAAAGCCGGATTCCCAATGAACTTGTCCTTTTTCAGGATCGGATCGAAAACATTGATTTTGGCATTCCATTTACTCAGGTAAGAGTGGATCAGGCAGAAGCAGAGGTGGCACAGGTAAGTATTGACCATTCCCGGAAGGTTGGTAAACAGATTCAGTTCAGCATGGCAGGTCCTCTGGCTGTTTCGGCACAGAAATGTGGAAGCATGCAGGGAGAGGTACGTCTGTTTGGAGTTATACCATGTAAAAAGATTACCATTGATATCCGTAAAGAGGCAAAGGTTATGCCGGTGGGAAACGCAGTGGGATTATATATTCATTCCGATGGTCTGATGGTGTTAGGAACAGGAAAGATACCGGTTTCTAAAGGAAATGAAAAAATGCCATCCTATAATAAACTCCAGACAGGGGATTATATATATGAGGTAAACGGTCAGCCGGTGGTAACGATTCAGGATGTCAGTAAGGCGATTCAGATGAATGGAGCGGGAAAAGTGATTCTGGGTGTCAAAAGGGATTCTGCAAAAATAAAGATTAAAATATCACCTGTACAGGCACAAAACGGAACATATCAGATCGGTGCCTGGCTCCGGGAGGATACGGAAGGGATCGGAACCCTTACTTTTGTGACGGAGGAAAATGAATTCGCAGCATTAGGACATGGGATTACGGATGCCGATACAGAATTGCTGATCCGTCTGCAAAATGGGGGATTATATCCGGCAGGAATTGACCATGTAGTCAAGGGGAAAAACGGAACACCAGGACAGCTGGCGGGTTTTGTTCAGCTTGGTACGGAAAATAAACTGGGGGATATCCGGAACAATACGTCTCTTGGAATTACCGGTGTCATTTCCAATGAGCAGTATCAGTTTCGGGAGGACAAGTCATGTGCCGTGGGGTGTAAGCAGGATGTAAAAAAGGGAAAAGCGTCAATTTTATGTCAATTAGGAGATAAGGTGCAGGAATATGAAGTAGAGATTGAAAAGATCAATCTATCCTCGGAGGATAACAAGGGGATGGAGATTCATGTAACGGACCCGGAATTGTTAAAAAAAGCGGGGGGAATTGTGCAGGGGATGAGTGGAGCTCCGCTGCTGCAGGACGGAAAATGTATTGGAGCGGTAACTCATGTATTCGTGCGGGATGTCACCAGAGGATACGCCACATTTTTGGAAAATATGCTTTGATGTTTTATTCATATCCGGATTTCTATATTCCGTGCATTGACAAAGGGGAGCTGGTGCTATAAGATTTGTTCATATGCTAAAAGAAAGAGGATAATAGAATGGATTATTTATTGTTAGTTGTAGGATTTGTTTTACTGCTGAAGGGAGCAGATTTTTTTGTGGAGGGCAGTTCCAGCATTGCAAAGCGCCTTCGTGTGCCGTCTCTGATCATTGGGTTGACCATTGTGGCAATGGGAACCAGCCTGCCGGAGTGCGCGGTCAGTATCAGTGCGGCAATTGCAGGAAATACCGGTGTTGCGGTAGGAAATGCCGTAGGCTCCAATATTTTTAACCTGATGGTGGTTTGTGGCGTCTGCGCTCTTTTTTGTCCATTGACCGTCAGCCACGGAACTTTGACAGGAGAGTTTCCGTTTTCTGTCATCGTGGCAGTAGTATTGATGGTTCTTGGCTGGCTCGGTATGACGCTGGGACATATTGATGGATTTATTCTGCTGGTTATGTTTGCGGGATTTTTGTTCTGGATGATCCGCTCGGCTCAGAAAGCAAGAAATGAGAGTGAAGCGGAGGATGAATATGAGATTCGTCCAATCTGGCAGTGTATTGTATACATTGTCGGTGGAGCGGCTGCTATTGCAGCAGGCGGACAGATTGTAGTAAATGCTGCTTCTGCGATTGCAACTTCCTTTGGAATGAGTCAGAATCTGATCGGTCTGACCATTGTGGCCTTTGGAACAAGTCTGCCGGAGCTTGCAACCTCTGTCGTGGCTGCCAGAAAGCATGAGGTTGATATGGCACTTGGTAATGTCATTGGCTCCAATATCTTTAATATATTATTTGTACTTGGTGTGGCAGCCGCCATTCATCCGATGGTATTCCAGATGGAAAATATCATTGATATCATTGTGCTGGTGGTAATGAGCATTATCGTGCTCTGTTTTGCATGGACGAAGCAGAAGCTGGTGCGCTGGGAGGGCTTTACCATGCTTGTCATGTATGCTGCTTATGTGGTGTATATCTGCCTGCGTTAATTGCAACGTAAGGATGAAGAAAGGCAGAGGATACTTATATGGCTTATTTTCCGTTTTTTGTTGAATTGGAAGGAAAGGAATGTCTCGTGGTCGGAGGAGGCGATGTGGCATTTCGCAAGATTCGTGAATTACTTCCCTTTGGTGTGAATATAACTGTGGTTTCCCTGGAAATATGTGAATCAATCTGTAATCTTGCCGGAGAATATCCGGGACAGATGAAACTACTGTACCGTGAATATAAAAAAGCAGATTTGGAGCAGAAGTTTTTTGTGATCGCAGCCACCGATGATGAACAGTGTAACCGGGAAATTTCCGAATACTGCCGGCAGGAGAAAATTTTGGTGAATGTAGTGGATGATAAGGAAAAATGCAGTTTTTATTTTCCGTCACTGGTAAAACAGAAGGATATTGTCGCCGGATTTTCCAGCGGAGGCAATAGTCCGGCACTGATCAAGGAGCTGCGTCGGGAGCTGCAGGGACAGATCCCGGAGTATTTTGGTCAGTTGAATGAAAGACTGGGACAGATCCGGCCGCAGGTAAAGAAAGCATTTTCTACAGAGCAGCAAAGAAAGCAGTATTACAATCAGGTGATACATAAAAGCAGAGAGGAGTCCAGAGCACTTTCCGTACAGGAAATGGAAGAATTAATTCACAAAAGTTTTACACAATCTTGACGTAAATACGATAGTAGATTTTACGTTCTCATTTTATCATTAAGTCATCGTCGAAAGACGGTGGCTTTATATTTTGTGCACTGCCGGGTATGAAGCAGAATAAAGCGGGCTTTTGGACAGGAAACGATCCGGGAGTGAAGCTTTGAGAGAAAAGAGATCAATAAATATATTATAAAAGAAAAGATGCAGTGCAGAAATGAGGACGAATATGAGAAAGAGTAAATTATTGGCAGTGGCAATGAGTGTAATGTGTGCAGCAGCATTGATGACAGGCTGTGGCAGCAATGGAAATGCAGGCTCCGATACAGGATCTTTTTCCGGCGGAAGCGCAAGCCAGCCGATCAGTGTCGTATCCCGTGAGGATGGCTCCGGTACAAGAGGTGCTTTTGTAGAGCTTACAGGTGTAGAAGAGAAGGATGCCGATGGCAATAAGGTTGATAACACCACATCCAATGCAATTATTTCTAATAGTACAGAGATTATGATGACAACCGTTTCCGGCGATGAGTATGCAATCGGATATTCTTCTACCGGTTCACTGAATGATACGGTAAAGGCACTGAATGTAGAGGGCGTAGAGCCGACAGCAGCCAATATCAAGGATGGAAAGTACAGTCTTTCCCGTCCTTTTAACATTGCCACAAAGGGAACGCCCGGAAAGCTGGCTCAGGACTTTATTGACTATATTATGAGCAAGGATGGTCAGAAGGTTGTGGAGGACAACGGATATATCGCATCTGTAGATAATGCAAAGGCATTTAAGACGGCCGGAGAGTCCGGAAAGCTTGTAGTAGCAGGTTCCTCTTCTGTAACACCTGTAATGGAGAAGCTGGCTGAGGCATACAAAAAAGTCAATACAAAGGCGGAGATCGAGATTCAGGAAAGTGATTCTACAACGGGTATGACAGCAGCCGCAGACGGAACATGTGATATCGGAATGGCATCCAGAGAGCTGGAAGACAGCGAGAAGGATAAAGGACTGACCTCTCAGGCAATCGCACTGGATGGAATCGCCGTGATCGTTAATACACAGAATGACCGTACTGATATCTCAACCGATATGGTAAAGAAGATCTTTACCGGTGAGGTGACAGATTGGAATGATGTGACAGAGTAAGGTCGGAACATTGATAAAACATAATCTGTAATACAGAGCAGCTGGTACGGCAGGAACGGAAAAAAAGCAGAAACCGTGGGTTGTACCAGTTGTTTCAATAGAAATAAGGCTGTGTGAAAGGATATGGCAAAATGAAAAAAGTAAAGGTAAGTAATATCAAAGAGAAGGCGATGGAGATTGTCTTTCTGGTCAGTGCATGCATTTCCATTCTGTCGGTTGCCCTGATCTGTGTATTCCTGTTTACAAATGGTGTACCGGGAATCGCCAAGATTGGTTTGAAGGAATTCCTTCTGGGAACCGAATGGAAACCGGGAAGCCAGTTGTTTGGAATCATGTCTACGATCATAGGAAGTATCTATGTTACAGCGGGAGCAATCATTGTGGGAGTGCCGATCGGACTGCTGATGGCAGTCTTTATGGCAAAGTTTTGTCCCAAAAGGCTGTATAAGATATTGAAACCGGGAGTGGAGCTGCTGGCAGGTATTCCGTCTGTAGTATATGGTTTCTTTGGCTTGATGGTACTGGTTCCATTTGTCCGTAACACTTTCCGGCCAATCCTGATGCAGTATGGAATGACAACCACAGGACAGAGTATTCTGACGGCGTCAGTGCTGCTGGGTATGATGATCCTGCCAACCATTATCAATGTATCGGAGTCGGCAATCCGTGCGGTACCGGATTCTTATTATCAGGGAGCACTGGCACTGGGGGCAACCCATGAGCGAAGCGTATTCATGACAGTGGTTCCGGCAGCAAAGTCCGGTATTATGGCAGCAGTGATCCTTGGTGTTGGCCGTGCCATTGGCGAGACTATGGCAGTGATCATGGTAGCAGGTAATCAGCCGAGAGTGCCGGGTTCCATCTTTGACGGAGTTCGTACCATGACTGCCAATATCGTAATTGATATGGGTTATGCCACAGATCTTCACCGGGAAGCGTTGATCGCAACCGGTGTGGTACTCTTTGTCTTTATCCTGATCATCAACCTTTTATTTTCCCTTCTCAAGAAAAGAGAAGCCCATGCATAAAGTTTGCTTTATATAAACACCTAACAACATAATAATCTTGAAACTTTCATAACGAAGATATGCGAAACGGTTATAAACTGCTTCGCATATTTTTTTTGTCTAAAATTATGATTTTGCCTTTGAGACCAATGAGGACAGGGGCTGTATTCTGCTGTCTTTTTGCGTTATCGGGGAAAAAATGATACAATAACATTTAATATTGCCAAAAGGAGAAAGTTATGCATCATTTTACCGGATATGAATTATTGTGGCTGTTTTTTATCTATTCCTTTGGGGGATGGGTACTGGAAACAGTGATCGCAACATTAAAGCAGCGGAAATTTGCCAACCGTGGTCTCGTAAACGGACCTTTTTGTGTTATTTATGGATTGACGGTGATATGTATGGCCATCGGTCTGCAGGAGTTGACCGGTTTCTGGCTGTTTGCTTTTGCTGTGATCTATGCTACGATTGCAGAGTGGATCAGCGGTCATTTGATCGAGAAGGCGTTTGGAGAACGCTGGTGGGATTATTCAGGCAGGAGATGGAATCTGGACGGTTACATTTGTCTGACGGCATCTCTGGTCTGGGGAGCTATGGGATATGTGGCAGTCCACTGGGGCAACTACCTGCTTCTGACCCTGATCTCTCTGCTTCCGGGCTTATTGATGAAGATTGTGCTGTTAGCCCTTGCGGGAGTCCTGTTTGTGGATGTTATGGGATCCTTTCTATTGTTGACCGGAAAAAGCCGTTACCCGGAGAGGTGGGAGGCGGCAGAGCAGAGTCTGGACAAGGTAGGTGCCAGACTTAGTGCTTCCATTGCCGGTTTTGTGGAACGGCGTATCCATAAGGCATATCCTAAAGCAAAAAAAGCGGCAAAGACTCCGGAGAGCGTGGGACAGGCTTCACAAGTACGTTTTGCGGCCGGCTGTGGCTTTTATAAGGTGGTCAGCCTGTTTATGATCGGTGCATTTCTGGGAGATATCACTGAGACGATCTTTTGCCGGGTGCGGGCCGGTGTCTGGATGAGCCGCAGCAGTGTGGTCTGGGGACCATTCAGTATTGTCTGGGGGCTGGCGATCGCTCTGGTGTCGTGGATGCTTTACCAGTACCGGAATCGCAGCGACCGTTTTTTGTTTCTGGTGGGAACATTTCTGGGAGGTGCTTACGAATATCTCTGCAGCGTGTTTACTGAACTGGTTTTTGGAAAGGTCTTCTGGGACTACAGCAGGATTCCGTTTAATCTGGGAGGCAGGATCAATCTGTTGTACTGCTTTTTCTGGGGTATTGCGGCAGTGGTCTGGTTTAAGGCATTTCTGCCAAAGGTAGAAAAGGCGATTGAGATGATCCCGGTGCAGGCAGGAAAGCTTTTGGTGTGGCTGATGGTGGTATTTATGAGCTGTAATATTGCCGTGTCCTGCATGGCACTGATCCGGTATGATGAGAGAAGCCGGGGAATCAAGGCAGAAGCATCATGGCAGCAATGGTCCGATACCCATTATGACGACGCAAAGCTGATGAAGATCTATCCCAATGCGGTAGAACCAAAGTAAATCAAAGAGAGGAGTTATCACATAAATGAAAAAAGTAATATCCATTCTGACGTGTCTGTGTCTGCTTATGACCACAGGCTGCAGCAGACAGGAAACGATCCGTTTTGGTGCGGCAGGTGTGGGAGGTATGTATTATCCTTTTGCAAACGCCTTTACTGAGCTTGCGTCAAAGGATGAAACGGGAATTAACTGGAAGGTCAAAAGTACCGCAGGGTCTGCAGCGAATCTGCGTCTGCTTTCCGACAATTATATTGAGCTTGGCATTGCCCAGGCGGATCTGATCGAGGATGCCTATTACGGAAAGGGGAGCTTTCATTCCGGAAAATACCGTGGTTACAAAGCGGTGGCAAGTCTTTATCCGGAGGCATGTCAGATCGTCGTCAGGAAAGATTCCGACATTACCTCGTTAGATGATCTGGAGGGAAAAAATGTCAGTGTCGGTGAGGAGGAATCCGGCACAGAGCGGAATGCCACACAGATTCTGGAAATGTGCGGTTTACCGGACAATCTGGTAAATACGAAAAATCTTGATTATACAGATGCAGCAGATCAATTGGCGGAAAAGAAGATTGATGCCTTTTTCTGTACCGCCGGTATTTGCACTACAGTGATAGAAGAATTAACAAAGGAATGTGATATCCGGCTTTTGGAAATTCCGGAAAGCTGTCGTCAGAAGCTGAAAAAGGCATATTCCTTTTATGATGACTATGTAATTCCGGCAGGCACATATTCCGGACAGACGGAGGATATTCAGACCATTAGTGTCCAGTCGGTGCTTCTTGCCAGCAGCACCCTGTCGGAAAAAACAGTGCAGAAGCTGACGGCATCATTGTTTAAGCATATTAAGGATATACAGTATTCTATATCTATTAATTTGCAGTTGACACCACAGGAGGCAGTGAAGGGGATAACAATTCCGTTTCATCCGGGAGCAGAGACATATTACAAACTGGAAGGTGTGGAGCTGCCCGAAGTGGAATCATAAAGGCCGTACACCTGCACCAAAAGCAGGATGGCTGAAAACAAAAAGGCGGAGAAAGACCGCTTTGCAGTTTTGGCGTAAAGCTCAGACTGCGCAGACGTTTGGAAAGGTTTGGTTATTTATATGAAGATTCAGTTAGACATGTATCAGACATTGGCAGCAGCTGTACTTGTTCTGATGCTGGGAGCATATTTAAAAAGTAAGATTCATTTTCTGGAGCAGTTTTGTATTCCGGCTCCTGTGGTAGGAGGTCTCTTATTTGCGATTTTTACATGTATCTGTTATGTGACAGGGATTGCGGAGTTTTCCTTTGATGATATTCTCCGAGAGGTTTGTATGGTATTCTTTTTTACCTCTGTGGGATTTCAGGCAAACCTGAAAGTTCTGAAAAGCGGTGGTAAATCTCTGGTAGTATTTCTGGGGCTTGTGATCCTTCTGATCATATCACAGAATCTGGTAGCCGTAGGAATGTCAAAGGTGCTGGGGCTTAGCCCTCTGATCGGTATGTGTACCGGATCGATCCCGATGGTGGGAGGTCATGGCACGGCAGGAGCCTTTGGTCCTGTTCTGGAGGATTTTAATATTGACGGGGCAACGACAATCTGTACAGCGGCCGCAACATTCGGTCTGATCTGTGGAAGTCTGATCGGTGGACCACTGGGAAAACGTCTGATTGAAAAGAAAAATCTTCTGGAAACAGCAATTCCGGAGGATGACAGCCTTCTGGTGGAGGAGGAGGAAAAGCATGAGCGTCATACCAATATGTATCCGGCGGCAGTGTTTCAGCTGATCCTTGCCATTGGTCTGGGAACGATCTTTTCGTATTTTCTGACGAAGACAGGAATGACCTTCCCGATTTATATCGGAGCCATGATCGCTGCAGCACTGTTCCGCAATATTGGTGAGTATACCGGCAAATTTACGATCCATATGGGAGAGATCAATGATCTGGGTGGTATTTCCCTTTCCCTGTTCCTTGGTATTGCGATGATTACCTTGAAGCTATGGCAGCTTGCAGATCTGGCACTTCCATTGTTTATTCTGCTTGCAGTTCAGGTGCTGCTGATTGCCCTGTTTACTTATTTCATCGAGTTTAATATTATGGGCAGGGATTATGATGCGGCTGTGCTGGTGGCAGGAACATGCGGTTTTGGTATGGGAGCCACACCAAATGCTATGGCAAACATGCAGGCAATCTGTGAGAAGTATACCACATCCGTGAAAGCCTATCTGCTGATTCCGTTGGTGGGAAGTTTATTTGCGGATTTTATAAACAGTCTCGTAATTACATTTTTTATTAATTTTATATAATGATATAAGGGTCATTTAATGGAGGAATGAGAAAATGTTTGGAAAAAAGAAAAATACGGATGGAAAGAAAAATTATGATCTGACTTATGAAAATCTGGCAATTCCGGAAATTCATACCCACGAGGCAGAGGAGCCGGTGGGTCAAGAACAAAAGGAAACGGATCAGAAACCGGAGGTAGTTTATGACAGCGTGGCAATTCCGGAAGTACATATCCGAAAGAAAAAGTGAAAAAAATGGAAAGAATCCGAAACCAAGAGTGTGATAGAATATGTAAATGAAAGACGCAAAATATATATTGGATAGTATTGACATATTTTAATTAGAAAAATTGTGCAATATTTCTATAAAATATATTTTTTGTAAATGGTAATATGGTGGAGTAGATGATATAGGACCGTCTAAAGGCCGATAAATACGGCACTTGGACGGTCTTTGTTATTGTAAGTGAAAGAAAATGGTGTCAGAGGAAAGGCGGAAAAAAGAGAAAAAGTGAAAAAAACGGAAAGGTTTCAAGGAAGTGCCTGTGATAATATTTTATATGTAACGAAAGTTATGGGTCTGAAATATATGGAAGATCATAATACAGTTGTTTTTTTGGACGTATTTTATGAGAGTAAGAAAGGAGGGAGCAGTACCGGAGATGAACTGGCAGAATGAGTGTGAATGGAAGCTTAATGATCTGCAGAACAGGGTGAGGGAGGAAATGGAAGAAATTTCAACAAACCTTGGTGGCAACATGGAAAAAGCATATCGGGAAGTACGAAAAAAACAATTGAAAATGATAAAAGAAATCAAAGATGATATTCGAACCGTTTATCAGTAATGAAGAGACACGAAAGGAGATAAGAATTATGGGAGCAATAGGCGAAGTAGTTATGACACTGGGAGAAGTAAATGACATTGTCAGAAGTGGACAGGAAGTTACAGATACTGTAGATGAGATTATGAAGGACGTAGAAGTTATTTTAAGAGCATTAAATGCGGCATCAGAGGGCGAAATGGCTGAAAAGCTGGATAATCTTGTGACAAAGCTGGGAGAAGTAGTGAAAGCCCTGATCGAGGTTGCATTGGGATTTTTCGAGATTTTAAAACAGACCAAAGAAGAAATTGAAAACAGAGACCGGGAAGGTGCAAATACTCTGAGTTTAGATTAATTAAGATAAAAATATTGAAGGGAGATATTGAATTATGGCAAGTACACTTAGAATTAAGGTATCTGAGGAGAAATATAGAGAGACGATTAATAAGTTAGGAGAGAAGATCAGCGAATTACAGGAGTGTCTCAGCCGACTGCAGAATTTAAAGAATAAATTATCCTCTGCATATACAGGTCCTGCAGCTGAAAAGGCATTAGAGGCTTTGCAGCAGAATGAACAAAATGTAAAGACAACATTGGAAAAGGTTCAGAAGCAGAAAGAAAAAATACAGCAGTATATTGACAGCATGGGAAGCTGGAATGAAGATGCTTCTAAGAAATATGAAGAGGCAACTGCAAAAGCAAAAAATATTTTCAACTAATTCAGGAGTAACAAATTATGGCAGAAGACATAATTATTTATCGGGATACCTGGATGCAGAAGGTTATTGAGGAGTTGGATATGGAATATTACGAGATCAAAAAGCTGCGTCAACAGGTCAAAAAAGAATACATATCTGCAGCCGGTGTGCCGAAAATGCGAATGGAAGAGCTCCTAAAACGGTTGAGGAAGCTGGAAGATAGCCTGCAAAAAACAAAAGAGGCAATGGAACAATCCAGACAGAACTGGCAGAGCACAGACCGGAAAATACAGAAAAAGTATGAAGAGGCGTTGGCGGAAGCAGCCGGTATTAATGGAATTTAATGGGTGTGGGAAGAAAATGAAGGGGAGAGAATAACAGCCGGAGATTTGATTATAAATTCTCTGTCTGTATTCTCTGCCCTTTTGTGGAAAAGAGGCAAAACACAAGGAGATAAAAAATGTCCGATTTAGAGAATCGTCAATACGATACCTATGATGGAAAATCAAGGGTAATGGATGAGGCAATAGAAATAGCAAATGTAATGAAAGAAAAAAATGTGGAGACACAGGGAATGAGAGTATCTTTGATCGAGAAGGAGGGAAGGATACATTCTTTATGGCTGCCAAATAAGCCGGAAGGCAGATTTAAATTTACGGGAATTGCGGAGAATGAAATCAGCAGTGATCTATATATAGAAGCCAGAAATGGTTTTTGGTTTTTATGCAGTGTTGGCAGTGCAGGTCTGATGGCAGCAGATGGACAGAGAAGATCCGATGTTCTTATCCAGGACAGGAGTTTTATCTATGCGGAGAATGATGTGAGTATGTGCATCGTTTTTGCAGAAGATATCACAAAAGCAAACACGGTTTTCCATAATTATATGATGATGAAGCACGAAGAGATTCATATTGGACGGGCGTTGGAAAACGATATTATCTTTTATAATAAGCTGGCATCAAAGCATCATGCTGTATTATTCTGGGAAAATGAAAAGCTTTTTATACAGGATGAAAACAGTACAAATGGAGTTTTTGTCAATGGAACCCGCATTGATAAAGCTGCGTTAAAAGCAGGAGATATTATTTATATTTTTGGATTACGGATTATTGTAGGAATAAATTATCTTAGTATCAATTCGGACATGAAGGATGTAAAGATCAATTCGGAAAAACTGATTTCTGCACAGCATATTAATTTTTCGGATGAGGGCAGAGATATGATTATGGAGTATCATCCGGAATTTTTTAACCGTTATCCCCGTCATCGAATGGCGATAGCACAACAGGATATTATGCTGGAGGCCCCGCCTCTTTCTTTGAATGGAAATAATATTCCTCTTTTACTTCGAATGGGCGGTTCGATGGTAATGAGTGGAGCTTCTATGCTGGCAGGTAATATGGTTTCCATGTTCAGTTCTGTTTTATTTCCGGTATTAACACAGAAGTACACGGATAAGCAGCGCAAGGAATATGAGGAGCGCAGAGAACAAAAATATACGGAATATCTCGTGAATAAAAAACAGGAGATTAAAAGTGAGATTTTGCAGGAGCAGGAGGCATTAGAAAACAATTATCCGAATTTGTCAGATACACTGGAGTTTGCGGAAAAGGGAAAAAGACTTTGGGAACGCCGTAGTGTTGATGATGATTTTATGACGATCCGTATGGGTTATGGGGATTATCCGATGTTAGCAAATCTGGATTACCCGAAGCATGGCTTTGAAATTGATACCGATGCCATGGTAAAGAAAATGTATGAATTGGCAGATGCACCGAGAATGCTGACCAATGTGCCGGTTATGGTATCGTTTTGTGAAAACTATGTCAGTGGTGTGTTGGGAAAACGAAAAACTGCTTTGGAGTTTGTGCGGAATTTCATTATGCAGATTGTTATGATGCATAGCTACGATGAATTGAAAATCGTATTGATCGGCAATGAGAAGGAAGTGGGTGCGTTACAGTTTGTGCGGTATCTGCCGCATTTCTGGAATGATCAGAAGGATTTTCGTTATCTGGCATGCGATATGAATGACGCATATCAGGTAGCAGAATATCTGAAAAAGGAAATCGGGGAAAAGAAGGAACGGGATGTGGACTTGAAGGACGTTCTGAAGGAAAGAGCATATTATATGATCATTGCTTTGGACAAAAAGCTGTTTGACAGTATGGAATTCCTGAAGGAAGTAATGAAAGAGGAAAAGAACCGCGGCGTTTCTGTGATGACGGTATTTGATGAGCTTCCGAAGGAGTGTTCTTTAATCTTTGATCTGAAGGAAAATGGAGAACATTCCATTATTAATCTGCGGGAAGTGGACAAAAACAATATTACATTTAAGCTGGATCAGTATCAGGATATTTTGGGCAGAAAAAGCATGGAAAAGCTGGCTAATACAAATTTGCGTATGGTGTCTCAGGCATATGCCCTGCCTAAAATGATTACCTTTCTGGAAATGTTTGATGTAGGAAGAATTGAGCATCTGGTTTCAGCAAATCGCTGGAAAGAAAATAATCCGGTGAAATCTCTGGCAACACCGGTTGGAATCAGTACAGATGGCAGCTTATTCTGTCTGGATCTTCATGAAAAATATCAGGGACCACATGGATTAGTGGCCGGTATGACAGGATCCGGAAAGAGTGAATTTATTATTACATACATTTTATCAATGGCAGTGAATTTTCACCCGGATGAAGTTGCGTTTATTCTGATTGATTACAAGGGCGGCGGTCTGACCGGTGCTTTTGAGGATGAAAAAAGAGGGATCCATCTGCCACATCTGGTAGGAACTATCACTAATCTGGATGGAGCATCTATTCAACGGTCACTTGTCTCTATTCAGAGTGAATTGAAGCGTCGTCAGAGGATTTTTAATGAAGTAAAAAGTGCCACAAATGAAGGCACAATGGATATTTATACATATCAGAAGCTTTACAGGGAGCAGAAAGTGAAAGAACCTTTGCCGCATTTGTTTATTATATCCGATGAGTTTGCAGAGCTGAAAAAACAGGAGCCCGAATTTATGGACCAGTTGATCAGTGCAGCCCGCATTGGGCGAAGCCTTGGTGTGCATTTGATCCTGGCAACGCAGAAGCCATCCGGTGTTGTGGATGATCAGATCTGGAGTAATACGAAATTCCGTGTGTGTCTCCGTGTACAGGATCGTTCCGACAGCTTTGAAATGCTGAAACGTCCGGAGGCGGCAGAATTAAAGGACACCGGACGTTTTTATCTGCAGGTGGGTTACAATGAATATTTTGCGCTGGGTCAGTCAGCATGGTGTGGGGCAGATTACGAGCCGCAGGATGAAGTCGTGGTTCAGAAAGATGAAGAACTGCTTCTTTTGGATTCGGTAGGACAGTCCATTGTGAAGAAAAAACCGGCGGTGAAAAAGAACATTTCCGGTGAAAAGCAGATTGTAACAGTGGTAAATGCTATTTCAGAGCTTGCAAGGAAGGAACAGATCGAGCCGAGACAGCTGTGGAAGGATGCGCTGGGTGCCCATATCAGTCTCAAGGATATACAGGAGCAGTATGAGATGGGAGACAGGAAAGGAAAGCTGCAGGCCGTTACGGGAGTGGTAGATGCTCCGGGCAGACAGTCACAGTTTCCGTTGCAGATTGATCTGATGAATACGGGAAATCTTATGCTGGTGGGTGAAACAGGAAGTGGAAAAACTAATTTTATCCAGACTATGCTGTTTGATCTGGTAGCAAATAATTCACCGGAGGAACTGAATTTTTATATTCTTGATTTTTCCAGCCGAAATCTGTCAATCTATCGTGAGGTTCCTCACTGTGGAGAAGTTTTGACGGACGAGAGCGAAGAAAAAATTGTACAGGTTTTTGATATTATTGAAAATATTATTCGGGATCGACGGGATAAATTTGCAAAAGTCAATGTCAGCACGATTCAGGCCTATCGTAAGATTGAAAAAATACCGGTGGTACTTCTTGTGATTGATAATATTTTAGGATTTGATGAGTTTCGGGATAAAAGTGAATATATTTCGAAGATCAGCGATTTTATGAGCAATGGAGTCAGCTATGGTGTACGTGTGATCTTTACGATCAACCAGATTAACGATTGTCCGTCAAAGCCGAGACGATTATCCAATTCAAAATACGTGCTGCGAGCGAGAGACCGTTATGTATATTCTGATATTCTGGACTGCCGTTGCCGTTATGAGCCGGCGGATATTTTAGGAAGAGGTATTTGTGTATTGGATGGGGAGTGCTATGAGTTCCAGGCAGCACTTCCGTTTGATGATGTCAATGAGGTGGATCGTATGGAGCGCATTAAGGGGGCTTTGAAGGGCATTGCACAGAGAGATGCGTCCTTCGGTGCAGCCAAGGGGCTGGAGGTCATTGATGAAGAACAGGAATACGAGGAATTCTGTACTTCCTTTGAACATGAGAGAATACCGTTAGGATATTCTCTGGACAACAAAAAAGTGGCAATTCCGTTGCAGCAGATGTATTCGTGTTCGTTGTATTTCGGAAATACCCGGAGAACGAGGCAGATCTTTAACAACTTTATTTATGCCATGAAACGGGAGAAAGCAGAAATTATACTGATCCCGCAAAAGGAAAATAGTGTCTGGAGTGGCAGGGAGGACATTCGGGAGACGGTTGATGATATTTACGACCTGAAAGAGGATGGAGTGAAACAGCTTATGGATCGGCTGCAGCAGCTTGTGATGTCCAATAAACAGTACAGAAACGAATATTGTGAAAAGGAAAAGATTACAGACTGGGCACAGCAGGAAAATGTAAACCGGTGGAGAAAATATGTGCGGCAGCAGACAAAACCGGTTGTGGTTTTCATAGAGTCTTACATGGATTTTGCGTTAAATGTTGATGTGGAAAATGCTGCTTTTCTGGCACAGTATTTTGAAATGTGCGTTGGTTTTAATGTGTATTTTATTGCAGGCTTTTACAGTGATGATGAGGAAAAGAGAAATCAAAAGATGTTTCCGAATGGTAAAGCTGATGAAGAGGAGCAGGATGAGGAGAAGGAACGTCAAAGGGCAGAAATAAGGCAGGCCTTGGCCGGATTGCAGGAAAGCTACAATAAAGATAAATTTACGCTGTTATTTGGTGGAAATTATAAGAGCCAGAATCTGGTTCCTTTATCGGCCGGTTATGACAAAGAGACGCAAAATGATCCGAAGGACGATAATAAAATGCTGATGTACTACAGAAATACATTGTATTCTATGGTGATGCCACTGGGAGAACTGGCGGCTGCTCCTTGTGACGCGGATGAGAAGCCGATTATCTAGTCTATTGTGCAATGGAGGAAAGGCAAGGGTTTAACTATGGATAAATTATTGGTAAATATTTATATTCCGGCATTGGAAAAAAATTACGATATGTTTATTCCGAATTTTTTACCTATCGGAACTGTGATAGAGCTGATCGGACAAATGATAGAAGAGGTTTCAGATCATAAATACATTTCTTCGGGACAGGAATTTTTATGTTCCGTTGATAAAAATATATTGTTGAAACAAAATATGACATTGCAGGAATATGGTGTACGAAATGGTGAACATATGCTGTTTTGTTAGATTTTTGGAAAGGATAGACGGTTATGGACAAGATACAGGAACAATGGCCGGAGTGGCAGGCAGAGGAGCTTTTGGGAAAGGGAACCTTCGGCGAAGTATATAAGGCAAAAAAAGAGGTATATGGGAACGTATCCTATGCGGCGATCAAGGTGATCGAGATTCCTAAAGATCCGTCAGAGGTACGGGATCTTCAGCAATCGGATATGGATGAGAATTCGATACAAACTTTTTATGAGGATATGATTCATAATCTGATGTCGGAGATTCAGATTATGGAATCCATGAAATCCGCTAATGTTATTGTGGGAATCGAAGATTATAAAGTAGTCCGGAAAGAGCCGATCAAATGGGAAATTTTTATTCGCATGGAGCTTTTGACCGATTTGCAAAGCTATCTGGAAAAACATCCTATGACCGGTCGGGAAGTGGTAAAACTGGGCCTGGATATCTGTGAAGCGTTAAAGAACTGTGCCATTGCCGGAGTGGTTCACAGGGATGTAAAAACGGATAATATTTTTGTCAATTCCTTTGGGTCTTTTAAGCTGGGGGACTTTGGCATTGCAAAACAGCTTGGAAGCAGCCTTTCTGCAATGTCCCAGAAAGGAACCAATATGTATATGGCGCCGGAAGTATACCGGGGAGA
Source organism: Jutongia huaianensis (assembly GCF_014384985.1). GTDB lineage: Bacteria > Bacillota > Clostridia > Lachnospirales > Lachnospiraceae > Jutongia > Jutongia huaianensis. The sequence goes on along the minus strand of NZ_JACRSX010000001.1, from coordinate 44,337 downwards.
GCCATATGATGCCAGAGTGGATATTTATTCGTTGGGAATATTGCTGTACCGGATGTTTAACCGCTGTCGCTTTCCGTTTATGCCTTTGTGGCCGGAGCCCATCCGATATACCGACGATCAGAAAGCAACATTTCAGCGGTTGTCGGGTAAAAAGATCCCACCAATTCAGAATATACCGGAGGGGTTATCGGATATTGTGCTCAAAGCATGTGCATACGATAAAGAGATGCGTTATCAGACAGCAAGAGAGTTGCAAAAGGATCTGGAAAAATATGTGGATTCTCCGGAACTGGAAGATATTGTGACGAAGGGGAAAAAAGACAAGGCGGCGGAAATAGAAGAGCCGCCGGAGAAAAAGCCGGCAGAGGATTACAGGGATGTTGTACCCCCTGAAATACCGAAAGAAGACCGGGCAGAAAGCCGGAAGGAAATCCAGCCACGGCAGGAAACGGTAGAAGAAGAGGAACAAAATACTCCTGAGATGGCGCAGGTGAGAATTTGTCCGAGATGTGGAGGCAAAGGAGTGATTCAGGTAAGAGGCAAAACAGAGTCAGGAATGACTTATATGCCGCAGACCTGCCCGGAATGTCAGGGGACGGGAAAGGTCAATGCCTCCTCTATGTCGTTAAGTGAATTTGCAGATGAAAAAACATATGCGGCCTTTGGCTTTGCCTCACGGTTTTCTGAGAAAAAAAAGCAGATTGCAGAACCAAATAAGCAGGAAAAGAAAGAATCGGAGAAAGAGAAGAAGCTGGAAGGAAAAGAGTTGTCATCCGGAGAGGGGTCTGCCTCAAAACTCCATAAACAATCTCCGATTGACTGGAAAGACGAGCCGATTTTTGTGGATGAAGAACGAAGAAAAGTTAATATTAAAAAAATTGCCGGAGACATATCGGGAGAGGATTCCGGATCATTCTCAGGCAGGGAACAGCAAGAAAAGTCTGGGGCGTGGCAACAGTTTATGATGCATTTTCGCAAATAAAAGGAACAGGATACATTTAGGAGGAAAACATAAAGTGATGACAGAGGGGAGGCGGCATATGCGGCTATGGGAAAATATGAAAGGCTTTTTTCATAAAAATAATGTTGAGAAAATCACCTTTTATGCAGAAACGGCAGCTGTAACGAATGTGGGACTGCGGCGAAGTGAAAATGAAGACAATTATTATTTTCATGGAGCCTGTCTGCCATTGTCTCACAATGAGAAAAGCGAGGTGGTTTCGTGGAAGTTCGAAATGGACAAGACACAGGTGCTTGCTGTTTTTGATGGTATGGGAGGAGAAAGTGCCGGAGATCTGGCATCTTATACCAGTGCGAAGACGTTTGAAGTGTATGTACGGCAGTGGAGGGAATCAGACCAAATGCCCTCTGAGAATGATGTCGGGGAAATGCTGAATCACGTTAGTCAGACAGTATATGAGAAAGCCAGAGAAAACCAGTATCGATTGATTGGCTCTACCGCAACAGTTTTGTTTTTGCGAAGAGACGAGGCATTGATTGCTGATCTGGGAGACAGTCCGATGTATTTGCAGAGGGATGGGGAACTGGATCGAATCTCAGTACCCCATACTGATGAAGAACTGCTCAGGCAGCAGGGGATTCAGAGGAAACCGGGATTGACACAGTTTCTTGGTATAGACACGGAGGAAATGCGTCTGGAACCGTATGTACAACAGATGGAGCTTCGGGACGAAGATCAGTTTTTACTTTGCAGCGATGGCTTGACAGATATGGTGCCGGAGGTGGAAATTCACGAAGTCTTATCGGGAAAGAAATCTGTCCGTGAAAAAGTACAGATACTGATGGAAAGAACACTTCAATATGGAGGAAGGGATAATGTGACGATTATTCTTTGCAAAATAAATAAAAATGATAACACGAAGGGAGAAAAAAAATGAATAACAAATGGAGAAAATTAATATCGCTTGTATTGGCGTTTGCAGTGACAATGACGGGAATTGTAAATAATACGGTGGCAGTGAAAGCGGATAATATGAGTGAAATGGTAACGATCACATTCACGACCGGAAACGGGAATAATGAGTCTGGATATCTTTCGGTATCCGGAAGTGGAGAGTATACATATGAGGTACCGGACACGTCTGGAATTATCAGTACATCCAGCTTTAAAAATCTGATGTTTTTAAATACAAATACCTCGTCTCAATTAAAAATCACGGTGAAAAGTATTGTGATCAATGGAACAGCTTTCAACACAAACCAGGCACTCGATATCACCTCTGATACAGCAAATGGAATGCCAAACATATGGAGTATCGATAAGGGGGTGATCTATAGTAATGGTACAAAGGATATTTATCATACCAGCTCTATAAATAATGGAGATATTGTCTATCGTGAAGATGGAGTTGTAAAGAAGATCACATCGGTAAAATATGTTTTTACAATTGAAGCACCGGCAAAGACTCTTCCATTATCGGAGGAGGAGGGATATAAAGCATTTTTGATGTTTACAGACAGTGAATGGAAGTGGTCCAACATGTCCCTGAATACTGCAAATGGAGGAACAGGAGCAGGAACGGATGCTACGATCACGGGAAACGGTACTTATACAGTTTCGATTGATAAGACAGCTTTTCCAAACGAAAGCGCAGCGAAAGGTATTTCTGTGTTTTGTGTGGATATGGTAGGAATGGCGAAGGCAAAAAACTTTAATGCCGCCAATGTTGTTGTAAAGGATGTCATTATCAAATGTGATGGAAAGAAGATTGCTTCGGATGCATCCCATATGTTTGTTGGAGATATTGAGGCAAACGGTAATCTTCGAATTGAGCTGTGCAATATGTATGGATATAGATATGGCGCATTTCAAACCATTAATTCTCCGGGATTTGATGCAACCAATTTTACATTTTCGGAGTCGCTTTCTGTAACATTCACATTGGAAGGGATTACCGAGGGATCGACACCGGAGTATTCTTTTGTAGATGAAAATAACACAGTATTGATCCACACAGCATCCGGTATTACAGAGGCAGATGATGCGGCAACGGAAACGGTAATACCGGACTCCCAGAAGATCAGCGGATGTAAAGCAAGAATGAAATATAGAAAAAAGGGTGTTCGGTATGAAAGATATGTGGAGCTTACATGGAAACAGGGAAAAGACGTTGCAGGTTTTGAGGTATATCGTTCCGATGGAACTTCGACAAAACCGGTCAGAATTGCTACGGTAACAAATGGAGATACCGGGGTCTTTAAGGATGAAAATATTGAACCGAACACAAGATACAGATATATAGTATGGCCTATGGTGTTAACTCCGGGTTTGGAGTTGCAGAGAGCTCAAATGAATGAAAGTGAAAAAAATGGATATATCACATCTATCAAAGTAGGAAAAACATTGAAAAAACCGTCAGTATCTTTAAAAACATCCCGGAATAATCTTATCTTAACATTTAAGGGGGCAGAGGGACGGAAATATCAGACACAGTATCGTTGGGCAGGAAAGAAAAAGTGGAAAATGCAGACGAAGCTTCAGGGAGCTGTTCAGCGTAAAATTGTGAGAAGTACCAGAAGTAAAGGATATTATCTGCGGGTGAGAACATATTCTGTTGTGAATGGAAAGAAATATTACAGTCCATGGTCTTCCGCAATGCTGGTAAAATAGCACAGAAAAAGTAGGTGAATCAATGATTTTATATGCACAGGTGTCTTGTCAGGGGAACCGGGAATACAATGAGGACCGGGTGAAAATATGCCGGAAATCTGGAGGGTATACTTTTGGGCTTGCCGATGGTCTGGGAGGTCATGGCCACGGGGATATGGCAGCAGAACTGGCGGTGGGTGCAATCGCATCTGACCGGAAAGAAAAAGAGATAAGGGAAGTGCTGGAGGATTATTTTGATCAGGCACAAAAAAATGTTCTGGAGAAAAAAAATCAGGACAGGCAATACCTTAATATGATGACAACGATGGTGGCAATGGAGGTCTGCCACCATCAGATTGGCTGGGGGCACATAGGAGATTCCAGACTGTACTATTTTCAGGACAGAAAATATGTATCCCATACATTGGATCACAGTGTGCCGCAAATATTGGCATCAAGAGGAGAAATAAAGGAGTCCGATATCAGGCACCATCCGGATCGGAACCGCTTACTTCGTTCGCTTGGTTCAGAATGGGATCAAAAGCCGCAGTGTGTTGACCGGGTGATAGAACAAACCGGAAGACAGCAGTTTTTATTGTGCTCCGATGGCTTCTGGGAATATATTGAGGAACGGGAAATGGAACAGATATTGCAGAACTCTCTGACTCCCGGCCAGTGGTTAAAAAAAATGAAAAAAGTTATTTTGAAAAATGGTCATGGATATAATATGGATAATTATTCGGCAGTGGCAGTCTGGTCAAAATCGAAGTGACAGAAATTACGATAAACATGGGTTTGGAGGATCTTTCGATGAAAAGGATAAATAAATTAATATTGTTTTGCGTGTTAATTATCGGTTCACTGATCAATGTGAAATCAGCAAAAGCGTATACGTTTAACATCAGCACGATACCGTGCACGAACAATCAGGGGTGCAATGCGACAGGATGCGGATATTATGGACAAACGACATATTTCAATTTGTGGGATGCTTCGGTGAGTAACACAATGAAGTCGGTAACATTATCAATATATAAAGACGGCAATTATGATATTGGAAATTCCAGCAGTGCAAATAATTACATGAATTATACAAACATGGGATTTACATTTTATAATACCGGAAAATATACCTATCACTTTGATGGAACCTGCAAGGATGGCAGTTCTTTTTATGGCGATGGAGAATTTTATATTTATGATATCGCAGCATCCATTTCTTCCAGTCCATCAGCAAGATCTGTTAAGCTGGGGACATCGTCTACCTTTTCTGTATCCGTAAGTAAAGGAAGTCATCTGTCCTATCAATGGGGCTACAATTATGATGGTTCAACTTCAACCTGGCATTTAATTGATGGAGCAACAAGTAGCAGTTATACCATTTCCGCATCGGACATGACAGCCTCCTGCAACGGAAGATACTATTTCTGTCGCGTATCCAATTATGGTAATGATAATGTTTTTTCTACACCGGCGAAGTTAACGGTATATTCTACGATATCATACAATTCTAACGGAGGAATGGGAGCTCCTTCCTCAGTGAATAAAAATTGTGATACAAGTGTGACGATCAGTTCACAAAAGCCAACAAGAGAAGGGTATGAATTTTTGGGGTGGTCAACAAGTAGTGTAGCAACTTCCGCCAATTCGTCATATGCGCCGGGAAGTATTTACAGTGCAAATGAAAATATAACATTGTATGCCGTCTGGAAACAAAAAACATATGCAATTATTTATTATGCGAATGGAGGTAAAAATGCACCGGACAGTCAGATTAAAAATCATGGAACCTCCATTTATCTGAGTAACTCTAAACCAACAAGAGAAGGGTATGAATTTTTAGGCTGGTCAACAAGTAGTACTGCAAGTTCCACCAATTCGTCATATGCACCGGGGAGTACATATAATACAAATGCAAATTTGTCACTTTATGCAGTATGGAAGCAGGTGAATAATGCAACCCCGTCACCGGTGGTAACATCTGCTCCGCCTAAAACGGCAGCTCCAACAGCAACGGTGACTATAACACCAATTCCCACGGCACGAGTGACCATAGCACCAACTCCGACAGCCTGGGTAACAGTAGCGCCAGTACCAACAGTACCGGTGATAACAGCACCGGTTACTACCAGTATTCCTTCTAAGACGGCTTTTGCGCAACAGACTTCAAAACCGTCTCCTCAAAATACAAGTACTTCACTGCCGGTTAAATCTTCAAACACAGCAAGGCTTACGGTTAGTGGATTGAGGGCCGTCTCTTCCTATGTGAAGCAGTCGGGCTTTTGTTACCGGAAAGTGGTGAATCTTAGTTGGAATAAGTCACCAAAAGCAGATGGATTTTATGTTTATCGGAAAGAAGGTGCATCTTCCGAAAAGAAGATCGCAGATGTGCCTATGGGGGATGCAATCAATTATACTGACCGAAGTGTAAAAACAGGAGAAACATACACATATCGTATTTTACCTTATACGGAAACAGATGATGGAGAGAGGACGGCAGGCAATTTTAGCAGTAAACAAACGCTTCGGATTGGTGATTCATTGAAATTGCCCAAGGCTTCTGCTTCGACCAAAGGAAAACATATGACATTAAGCTTTCAGCAGGCTGAGGGAAAATATTATGAAACACAATATAGTTGGAACGGAAAAAAGTGGAAAAATCAAAGCAGAATGAAAGGAAAACTGCAAAAAAAGATTGTAAAAAAAATAAAAGCTAAGGGCTTTTTTCTGAGAGTCCGCAGCTATGATATTGTGAATGGCAAAAAGATATACAGTAAATGGTCAGCCGGTCTGAAAGTGAAATAAACAGAAATGCCGGATAAGAAGCGGCTTGAACGTAAACATAAGAGTAGAAAGGCAGAATAAAAATGGAGAAATTTAATCGTTGTTGGGCTTGTATGGAGCCCTTGGAGGAGGGGCAGAAAATATGTCCCAAATGCCAATATCAAAATGAATTATATTATGCCAATCCAAGATGCCTGAAACCGGGAACATTATTAAATAACCGGTTTTATGTTGGAATTGTATTAGGGGAAGGTGGATTTGGTGTTACCTATATTGGATGGGATACAATTCTTGATATGACAGTGGCAATTAAGGAGTACTTTCCGGCAAATGTGGCAAGCCGTGACTGCACTGCATCGCTGACCAATGATATCAATATTTTTGGAGGAAGATCTGAGCAGGAATACAAACTGGGGTTGGAACGTTATATTCGTGAGGCAAGGACATTGTCTAAATTTCATGATTTACATGGAATTGTAGATATTCGCGATTTCTTTCATGAAAATAATACGGCATACCTTGTGATGGAATATTTAAAGGGACCGACGCTAGAGGAACATATCAAACAATATGGACGTATGAAGCCGGAATATGTTTTTCAGATTATGAAGCCGGTTATGCGTTCATTGGAAAAGATTCATCAGGCGGGCATGGTACACCGCGATATCAGTCCGGATAATATTATGCTTTCGGATGGATGTATTAAACTGATTGATTTTGGTGCGGCCAGATTAGCCAATAATGATAATAATAAAAGTCTGACGGTTGTGTTGAAAAGAGGCTTTGCTCCGGAGGAGCAGTATCGTTCCAATGGAAAGCAGGGGCCATGGACGGATGTGTATGCGATCTGTGCAACGATTTATTATATGTTGACAGGAAAAAAGCCACCGGAATCTATTGAGAGGACTTATGAAGATACACTACAAAGCTTTGATGAATTAGAGATTCCTGTTGATAAAGAGAAAAGTGATGCTTTGATGAAGGGATTGGCACCAATTTATCAAAATCGTTATCAGAGCATTCGGGATTTGTGCAACGATCTGTACAGTGATTCGGAAATCCCACCATCACAGCAGTTTCGGAAGGATCAAGAACTGCTGGAGATCGTGGAGCAGGAGGAGTTAGAGGAAGAAAGCAAAAAGGAAGTACAGAAAGCAATAGAGGATTCGATTCGTATCCGGGAGGAGAAGAAGAACGAAAAGGAAATACCGGAGCTGATGGAATATGACCAAAGTGAATCTATTGCCATATGGAAGAATACAAAGGAACCCGACAATTTTGCATCGGCAAAGGAAGAACAGGTAAAGCCGCCTGTGGATATCAAACCGGAAGAACCGCCAAAGTCGGAAGAGGATTCTAAACCGGCGGAATTGCCAAAGCCAGAAGCAGATGTCAAACCGGAAGAACCGCCAAAGCCAGAAGCAGATGTCGAACCGGCGCAACTGCCAAAGCCAGAAGCAGACGTCAAACCGGAAAAACTGCCAAAGCCAGAAGCAGATGTCAAACCGGAAGAACCGCCAAAGCCAGAAGCAGATGTCGAACCGGCAGAATCCTCAAAGTATGTAGCAGTTTCAAAAGATATAGATCCATTGAAACCGGTGAATCCCAAAAAAGAGACAGATTCTCGGAAATCGGGATACTCTGGTGCCAAAGAAAATGACCGATCCCCGCGTAAAATTGTAATTACCATTGCCGCAATTCTTGGAGTGGTCATCATTGTAGTGGCGGGTCGTATGATTTATAAGGGCACGAGCCCGTCAAAGCCTGTACAAAATGAAACAAAAAAGGAGTCCTCTGTAGATCCATCCACCTCTGCAGATGCATTGTCAGAGACGGATAATACGGTACAGACGACAGAACCGGTTGAAGAGATAACGATGGTAGATGTAAAGAAGAAAACCCTCCAGGCAGCGAAAGCTGCAATTAACAGTCTGGAAGATCAGCAGCTTCAAGTGACTGCTTCACAGGAATATAGCGATAAGATAAAGAAAGGATGTGTCATTCGCCAAAGTATTTCTGCCGGAGAAAAATTTGAAAAAGGAACGAAAAGTGAGATTAAATTGGTTATCAGCAAGGGAAGCAAGCCGGTGGTAGTTCCTTCCGTCCTGAACATAGATAAGGAAAAAGCCATCAAGAAACTGCACAGGAAGGGACTGAAATATAAGATTTTGTCTTATCAGTATAGCAGCAGCTATAAGAAGGGCGCTGTGATGCAGCAGAAGATTGCTGCCGGAAAAACAGTGAAAAAAGGAAAAATGGTGGGACTGGTGATCAGCGATGGTGCCAAACCTGTGGCACAGACTTCGACATCTGCACAGTCCCAGACAAGGACGCAGACGAAATCCCCGACATCCTCTACAAGCAGATCAACGGGATCAAGTAAAAAGAAAAAAGATTACTCGAATCCAATTGTAAATGGAGGAAGAGCGAATCCGATTGAGTAAATGAGGATGAGTGAAAAAAACGGAAAGAGTTGCAGGAAAGGGATGTGATACAATAATAATCACATAGTAAAAAGAAAGGATGATGTATATGAAAAAGAAAACAGGACGCAGGATTCTGTCAGTATTTTTGGCAGTTTCCCTAATGATTACCAGTGTAATCTGTGGAACCTTTGCAGATTATTCTGCGACAGCACAAGCTGCAACACGGGATGAAGCCGTGGCGTGGGCAAATGCTCAGATTGGAAAGGGACTGGATTACGATGGAGCTTATGGAAATCAATGTGTAGATTTGATCAAGTATTATTATGATTATTTCGGTGTTGCAGGTTATGCTAAAGGAAATGCCAACGCATATATTACCAATGCGCTGCCGCCGGGATGGACCAGAGTATACGGAGATTATCAGCCGGGAGATATCGCCGTTTGGAAGGTGAACCACAGTTGCGGCACCTGCAATACGTCAGCATATGGTCATGTAGGAATTATTATATCAGCAGACAGTGTGGGATTTAATGCGGTTAATCAGAATTTCAACAATCAATCCTACTGTACACGAAACTGGTTTAATATTTCGGCATTAGCATGTGCTATTCGTCCGAGTTATACGAGTAATGTACCGGCACAGCCGGCAGTTCCTAATATTACCTTTGCCGACTTTAATCAAAATGGAGTCTGGGACACGAATGCGGAAATGTATGTTAAAGTAATGAATCCGGATAAACATACGGTTTCAACGGTAGGATGTTATCTTTATAATGCTAATGGAGACCTGATTAAGAATTATTCCGAAAATTGTGGTTTGTCTACGAGCTATGTGAACTATAATTGTAATCTGAATAATGATATGCAGATTACATTAACTCCGGGTACAACCTATTATTTTGAAATGTATGCCATTGTGGACGGACATGAATTTAAGGATTCCAGAAGGAGTTTCACTACTACAGGGCAGGCACCGGTGAAGGTAACACCAACTCCGATAGTAACACCAACTCCGACAGTTACGCCAACTCCGACAGTTACGCCAACTCCGACAGTAACACCGACTCCGGTGGTAACACCAACTCCGACAGTTACGCCAACTTCGACAGTTACGCCGACTCCGGTAGTAACACCAACTCCGACAGTAACACCAACTTCCCAGGGGAAGGTGACGCTGCCTCCACAGACTCAGGCTCCGGATAATCCTGGTAGTCAGCTTCCGGGTGATACACAGACAGACGGCAAATGGAATACCATTTATTTTGGAAGATATTGGCAAGATGATACTAATGGTGATGGAACTGCAGATAAAAAGGATGAAATGCAGCCAATTCAGTGGAGAATTCTGCGGCAGGATGGTAATTATGCATTGCTGTTAGCAGATAAGATTCTGGAATCGGGAAAGTATTACAAAGGTGAGGAGAGTTCCTGGGAAACTTCAGATTTAAGAAACTGGCTGAATTCTAATTTTTATGCGACGGCATTTAATGACAAGGAACAAAAAGCAATTCAGATACAGATATTGCAGAATGGAGATGGAAAAGATCCAATATTGTTGACAACGAATACAACAATGGACAAGGTATTTGTTCCATCCCATGATGATATGCTGCGTTCAGAATATGGATTTGGTAATGCTGCTTATAATGAGGCAGACAATGCCAGAATTGCTTCGAATACAAAATATACCGCAGGAAAACCGGGAATGTATTCCGGTACAGAATGCGCTGACGCATACTGGCTTCGTAATTCTTCTAATTCATTAAGCTCTGCGCAGGCTGTGATGACACAGGGAATATTAAGTCCTAGTATTTCGGTACAGACCATTTCAGGTGTAAGGCCTATGATTTATGTGGATTTATCGGATCAGTCTTTATGGAAGTCTGGTGCGCAGGTTCGGTCAGGTAAAATGGGAGAAGCCGGAAGTATTAATGGAATCACGAGTACCAGTGATGGGAATTTCACATTAAGCGACAATTATTATCCGTTTGGAAAGGTGTCAACAGGAGATAATAATGTTACTCCAAAACCGGACCAGCCGGCAACAGATACACCGGCACCGAAACAGCCGGGTGGTTCTCCAACGCCGTCCGCATCAGATGAAACGAAAACAAGTGCCACTCCATTACCGTCTGCGTCAGCCAAGGCGGCAAAAACGGAATACAGAGTCAACATAGATGATGATGACGATATAAGTGCACCGGCAAAACCGGGTAAAGTGAAAATAAAAAAAGTTTCTGCATTGAAAAATGGAAAAGTGAAACTTACATGGAAAAAGCCGGCAAGGGCTAAATGGTATATTATCCAGTATTCTACAAAGAGAAACTTTGCAGGGGCAAAGGTAGGAATGGTATATGGAAAGAAAACAACGCTTCGCCTTAAGAAGAACAGAACCTATTATATCCGTATCAGAGCATATGCCTATGGAAATAGTGCTAACAATAATCAGGCGGTCAATGGAAAATGGAGTCAGGTGAAAAAAGTAAAGACAAAAGGATAGGAAATGGGAGCAAAGTGGGCTCAATAACCACTTCACAGATATTTTACACAGATTTGACGTAAACAGGATAGCAGATTTTACTTCATAAATTTAAGATTAAGTCATCGTGAATAAAGCGATGGCTTTTTCTTATGTTATGGGAAATATTTTCGTTCCCTTGAATTGGCCATTTGCGAATTACAGAAAGGAAATGTAGGAAAATGAAGGTGAAATTAAAAACATATCTCCATCATCCAGGTTCTCTGGTGGTGCTGCTGCTGACAATCCTGTCGGCGGTGATCACGGTATTGGCACTGGGATCGCTGATTGTTTACATTCTGGTAAAGGGAGTGCCTCATCTGACACCGGAGCTGTTTGCCTGGACGTATAATTCAGACAATGTGTCTATGCTGCCGGCGTTGATCAACACATTGCTGTTGACGATCCTTGCAATTGTGGTGGCAGGACCGCTTGGAATCTTTGCAGCGATCTATATGGTGGAATATGCAAAGAAGGGAAATAAAATTGTCGGACTTGTCCGGGTGACGGCAGAGACGTTGTCAGGTATTCCGTCAATCGTATATGGATTGTTCGGAATGCTGTTCTTCTGTACAGCACTTCATATGGGATATTCACTGATATCCGGTGCGCTGACGGTGGCGATCATGGTATTGCCGACGATTATGAGAACCAGTGAGGAAGCACTTCTGGCAGTGCCGAAAAGCTACCGGGAAGGAAGTTTCGGACTGGGAGCCGGAAAGCTTCGGACGGTATTCCGGACGGTACTTCCATCGGCAGTACCGGGAATTCTTTCCGGTGTGATCCTTTCCATTGGGCGTATCGTGGGAGAGACTGCCGCATTGATCTTTACGGCAGGTACAGTGGCAGCAGTTCCTAAGGTAACTGCCGGAATCAAGGGCTTCTTCGGTTCATCGGTAAGAACCCTTTCCGTACATATGTACAACTTATCAAAGGAAGGTCTTCATACGGATCAGGCGTTTGCTACAGCAGTTGTATTGCTGGTATTTGTGATTGTCATCAATTTTATCTCTAACATTTTGGCCAACAAGCTGAAATCAAAGGTTTAATGAATGTGATCGACAGCATATTCTCTGCGTAAGCAGTTTTGATATAAAAAGAAAATCAGATTTATTTAGAAAAGAGGAAAAGTTATGGATTCAGTATATTCAAATGTTGTGGTTGAGGCATCGGAGCATCCGGTATCTGCGGCAACAAAGTTTCATGTTGAGAAGTTAAATCTTCATTATGGCAGCTTTCACGCATTGAAGGATATCAATATTGATATTCCTCAGAATCGTATTACCGCATTTATCGGACCGTCCGGCTGTGGTAAGAGTACCTTTTTGAAATCCTTAAACCGGATGAATGATCTGGTGGAAGGATGCCGGATCGAGGGAACGGTTATGCTGGGAAATGAAAATATTTATGGGGATATGGATGTGAATCATCTCCGGAAGAGAGTTGGAATGGTATTTCAGAATCCCAATCCATTTCCAATGAGCATTTATGACAATATTGCATATGGACCGAGAACCCACGGAATCCATTCAAGACAGAAGTTGGATGCTATTGTGGAGAAGTCCCTGCGTCAGGCGGCAATCTGGGATGAGTTAAAGGATCGTCTTAAAAAGTCGGCACTTGGCCTGTCCGGCGGACAGCAGCAACGTCTCTGCATTGCAAGAGCATTGGCAGTGGAACCGGAGGTTATTTTGATGGATGAGCCGACATCGGCACTGGATCCAATCTCTACCGCTCATATTGAGGAACTCGCACTGGAGCTGCAGAAGGATTACACTATTATTATGGTAACCCATAATATGCAGCAGGCAACTCGTATCTCCAGCAAGACGGCATTTTTTCTGCTGGGTGAGATGGTGGAATATAACGATACCGAGAAGCTGTTTTCTATGCCGGAGGATAAGCGGACAGAGGATTATATCACAGGACGTTTCGGATGATGGAGATTGTGGCGTATATGCCATAAAGATTTTAAAATAGCAGGTTATTGTTAATAAAGCAGTTCAAAAAAGAGGTGGCAGAGAAATGAGAACACATTTTGATAAACAGTTAAATAAATTAAATGATGAGCTGATCGAGATGGGAAGCATGATCGAAAAGGCGATTGAGCATACCATCAAGGCTCTGGTAACACAGGACATTGATCTGGCAAAATATGTCATTGATTCCGATGAGCAGATCAACCGTCAGGAAAGAGATATTGAGAGTCTTTGCCTGAAGCTTCTGTTGCAGCAGCAGCCGGTGGCAAGAGATCTCCGTCAGATTTCTTCCGCACTTAAAATGATCACGGATATGGAGCGGATCGGAGATCACGCATCCGATATTTCGGAGATCATCGTAACGCTTTTGAAGAGAGAGGAATCGTATATTAAGCATCTGGATCATATTCAGAGCATGGCAAAGGAGACTTCTGTAATGCTGGTGGGCAGTGTGGATGCATTTGTAAACCGCAATCAGCTTCAGGCAGCGGCCGTGATTGAGAAGGATGATGTGGTAGACGATCTGTTTCGCAAGGTTCAGTCGGAGCTTGTGCAGCTGATCCATGAAGATCCAAACTGTGGGGAGCAGGCGACGGATCTGTTGATGATCGCCAAATATTTTGAGAGGATCGGGGATCACGCAACCAATATTTCGGAATGGGTGATCTTTTCTCTGACAGGAGAGCACGTACATGGCAAGCTGATCCCGGAGGAGCAGACACAGTAGAAAAGGAGGTACTTATGATGAAAGCATATGAATGGATGTTAGATTATACAGATTGGCAGATAAAAACAGTGGGTGGCGTGTGGCTGCTGATGCATATTACACGCTGGCTCGCAATGGGATGTGTATTTGGTCTCCTTTTTTGCCTGACCACGGGAAGCAGTGATTATCAGAATACCGTGGGCGCTGCCGGTGCAGTCTTTGCGCTGCTGCCGGGAGCTGCTTTTGGTATGGCTGTATTGCTGGGAAATGAAAAGACAATAAAATAGTACTTTAGTGTGTAAATGAAACGCATAATTTTGTGGATATAGCAAAGTTTGCGGGCTTAGAAAGGAATACAGATTTCTATGAAAAAATTATCCAACGTCATACACAGAACATAATGTGGTGCATATCGGCTGGCCCGAAACAGATATTATGATCCTGCCGGGAGTGGAGATCACAACCTGTTTGGGACATTTTAACATTTTTGGCTGTACCGGTGCGCCGTCCCAGCTTTTGGATATTATGAAAGAAGCCAGGGAGGAGGATATCTGGAAAAAAATGAAATATAGCATCCGGGAATGTGAAAAAAATGGCTGGCTGTGGAGCATCAATCATCCGTTTTTACATATCTGGAAGTGGCTGTATTATGATCTTCCGTTAAAACATCTTCATCTGATGGAGATTGTGAATAATCCGACTTGCGGATATGCGCCTGAAGCAAATGACGAGGCAGTTTCGTTCCTGGATTATCTGTGGAAGCATGGATATGTTGTGTTTGGTCTGGGTGGAAGTGATTCCCACAATCTGGAAAGCGAGCGTTATGAGGGCGCGACAGAACCATCGATTCCCGGAGGGGCTGAAGGGTATGGCAGATATTTTAATTCCCTCTGTTGATGTGCTGGATCAGATTATGAAGTCATTGCCAGAGACGAGATCGCTGTGATCGTAAACGCAGACAATCCATTAAACGATATCACGATGGATCAGCTCGAAGCCATCTACACCGGCAAAACCACCGAATGGAAAGCCATTTACCGCTAAAGAATGAACCCGAAAACACCCATAATATTTCTTATGTCTTTAAAGTAGTGTAGTGATTTTTCTTCGAAATCCGTAAGTGACAAGACAATTTTTCGATCATTGTCCACGGATATTCAATTATTTCAAGGAAAAATCAGATCCACAGTTGTCAAATATAAGAAATATTATGGGTGTCCTCCTAAGTAAAAACGTGGTGAAAAGGAAGTAAAATTTTTTACTTACATTTTACATAACCCCCATATAAGCTTTACAAGTGCTTGTTATGATGATTAAGAAGTAAAAAAGAAGAGTTGATAAAAGCACGTAAAGAAGATGGAGGAAAATTTATGAATAGTTCGGTTCAGATCGCATTTGGACTATTGGGAGGGTTGGCATTATTCCTGTTTGGAATGAACATGATGAGCGAGTGTCTGCAGAAGGCAGCAGGCGAGAAAATGAAATCAATTCTGGCACTTTTGACAAAAAATCCGATACTTGGAGTTTTGGCAGGCGCATTGACCACAGCGGTTTTACAGAGCAGCAGTGCGACAACTGTTATGACGATTGGATTCGTCAGCGCAGGTCTGATGAATCTGCCACAGGCAATTTCTATTATATTAGGTGCTAATATCGGCACCACCATGACAGCACAGATCATTGCATTTAAGATCAGTGATTATATTTATGTGCTGATTTTTGCCGGATTTATTGTTTCTTTCTTATGTAAATCCGAGAAGGTGAAAAACATCGGACAGACCGTTTTTGCATTTGGTGTTCTTTTCTTAGGGATTGAGACTATGGGAGATGTAATGAAGCCGCTGGCCGGAAGTCCGGTCTTTACGGCAATGATCGCAAAGGTGGCTGATATCCCGATCCTGGGCGTCTGTGTGGGAACATTAATGACACTTGTTGTACAGAGCAGTTCTGCGACCATTGCGGTTTTACAGAATTTTGCAGAGCAGGCAGGACCAAACGGAGCAAGTATCCTTGGCCTGGCAGGAGCGATTCCGATCCTGTTAGGTGACAATATTGGTACAACGATCACGGCATTACTGGCAAGTCTCGGACAGAGCAGGGATGCCAAGCGTACAGCTCTGGCACATTGTATGTTTAATATCAGCGGAAGCATGATCTTTATCTGGTTTATCCATCCGTATGCAAAGCTGATACAGTATATTTCCCCGAAGGGACCGGAGGTGGAGGTGATCTCCAGGCAGATTGCCAATGCCCATACAGGGTTTAACCTGATCATGACTATTTTATGGCTGCCACTGATCTGGCTTCTGGTAAAGATCGTAATGTTTATTATACCGGGAGATCAGAAAGAGAAAGAGGCATCACAGCCAATGTATCTTGATAATAATCTGATCAACCAGCCGACAGCAGCACTTCGTCTTGTTTCCCAGGAAGTGATCCGGCTGAGTGGCATTGTGAAAGAAATTATCACGGGGATAGCGGAGGTATCTTCTCTTAAAGACAGAGAATATAAGGAGAAGCTGCAGCAGAAGATTCAGACGGTTCAGAGTCTGGATGACAGAATCACGGAGTATCTGGCCAATCTGTTTTCTGCAGGTGTGTTGACGGAGGAGCAGGCAACCCAGACTGCAGGGATTATGTATGTACTCAGTGACGTAAACCGGATCTCGCTGCTTTGCGGTGATATTTTATCGGTCTTTTCGGAAGAAGCACAGAAAACGAAAAAGTCCGTACTTTCCAAGGATGCGGCAAGGGATCTGGAAAAGAGCCTGAAGCTGATCGGAGATATGTATGACGCTTCTTTGAAGGTTATGGAGACCGGAGATAAGGATAAGGCGGCAAAGATCATTAAGAAGAGAGACAAGGTGCTGGAGCTGGATCTAAAGCTTCGCAAAGATCATATGAAGCGTGTCAGCACCGGTAAATGTAAGGCTGCATTGACGTCTTCATTCAATAAGATTCTTCACAGCATTGACCGTATAGGAAACAGCTGTGTGAATATTGCAGATGCTGTCATGGAATCGGTGGATTTCGGGTATTTTAATTGATGTGGTTGTATGGTACAATTACTCCAAAATCAGGAAGGCGGGATAATTATGGCTTTGATTTATATTGTAGAGGATGACAAAAATATCAGTGAGATTGAGAGCTTTTCATTAAAAAATGCGGGTCACGAGACCAAAGAATTTGCTGATGGAAAGTCTTTTTCCAGAGAGCTTATGGAAAAAAAGCCGGATCTGATCCTGTTAGATGTTATGCTGCCGGATGAGGATGGTCTGACGATTTTAAAAAAGCTTCGGGAGAGACGGGAGACACGGAAAATACCTGTCATTATGGTGACGGCAAAAACCACGGAGCTTGATAAGGTCAAGGGGCTGGACAATGGAGCTGATGATTATATGACAAAGCCGTTTGGTGTGATGGAGCTTGTTTCCCGTGTGAAGGCACTGCTTCGCCGTGTGGGAGATCAGGATTCGGAGAAAATTATGCGGATCGGGGATCTGGTGATTGATGATGAAAAGAGAAAGGTATTTGTGGAAGACAAGCCGGTAGAGCTGACCTATAAGGAGTATGAGCTGCTTCATTATCTTGCCCAGAATCAGGAGATCGTACTTCCGAGAGACAGCATTATGGAGCATATCTGGCATGCAAACTGTGAGATTGAGTCCCGTACACTGGATGTGCATATTAAAACACTGCGTCATAAGCTGGGAGATGCCGGAAAGTATATTAAGACAGTCC
The DNA here is from genome assembly GCF_014384985.1 of Jutongia huaianensis. GTDB lineage: Bacteria > Bacillota > Clostridia > Lachnospirales > Lachnospiraceae > Jutongia > Jutongia huaianensis. The sequence goes on along the minus strand of NZ_JACRSX010000001.1, from coordinate 26,573 downwards.
GTAATGTGGGATATTGCATGAATCTGGTTTAACAAATGGAGGAGGGCTGAGGATGAAACGGCGGATCAATTTTATGTGTATCATATTAACAGTTATCACCATATTGGAGACAGTGGCACTTTCTGCCACTGTCTTTTATGGGATTTTGACCAAGGAAGTGATCGAGGATCTGAAAAACTCTGCCGATGTGATGATCGAGTCAGATGCATGGAATATTGTCTCGGATCCGGATCATGCAGATATGAGAGAAATTCCCAAAAGGATCCGGATCACGCTGGTGGGACCGGATGGCCAGGCAATCTGTGACAATTATGCAGATGTTAAGGATATGGGAAATCATAAAAACCGTCCGGAGATCAAGGCTGCATTTGCAGATGGGGAGGGAAAGGCTGTCCGTAATTCCCAGACTATGGGGAAAAGCGCATTTTATTATGCTGTCCGTCTGGACAATGGAGATGTACTTCGTATTTCCAAGGAAGTAAGCAGTATGACAGGCATTCTGATCAGTACGGTGCCAAGACTTGTGGCTCTCAGTATCCTTTTGTTTGCAGCATGCGTTTGGTTGTCCCATGCATTGACAAAGAGTATCGTAAAGCCTATCGAGGAGCTGGCACAGAATCTGGATGGGCCGGCCATGTATCATGTATATGAGGAGCTGGAGCCATATGTCACAACCATACGAACCCAGCATGAGGACATTATCCGAAATGCCAATATGCGTCAGGAATTTACTGCCAATGTTTCCCATGAGCTGAAAACACCGTTGACGTCGATCTCCGGTTATTCGGAACTTATTGAAAACGGTATTGCCACCGGGGATGATGTACAACGCTTTGCAAAAGAGATTCACAAAAGTTCTAATCGTCTGCTGGCACTGATCAATGATATTATTCGTCTGTCTGAGCTGGATGTGACCACGGAGGATATCATGGAGGAACTGGATATCAGCGAGATGGCAGCCAATAGCGTAGAAATGCTTCAGATGGCAGCCGAGAAACATCAGGTCCGCATTTCCTTCTCCGGGGAAAAACAGATGGTTATGGCAAACCGGCAGATGATGGATGAGTTGATCTACAATCTCTGTGACAATGCGATCCGTTATAACAATCCGGGAGGCAGAGTGGATGTTTCGGTGTACCGTGAGGTTGACCGGACTGTGCTGGAGGTTAAGGATAACGGCATTGGTATTTCGGAGAAGGATCAGGAGAGGATATTTGAACGATTTTACCGGGTGGACAAGAGCCGTTCCAAGTCTACGGGAGGTACCGGTCTGGGGCTCGCGATCGTGAAGCATATCATCGCACTGCATGATAATGTGCGTCTGGAGCTTCGCAGTAAGCTGGGCGAGGGAACCACAGTGTATGTTTATTTCTGTGAGACAAATGTAGAATGATGAGATATAAGGATTTCTTTTTTGATTTTGTTGTTTTAACAACGGAAATTTCCTTCGATTTTGCGTAAGATAGTGTCAGTTCAAAAAATATTATTTCGGGATCAGACGTAGCGGGCAGCAGTTTGGCCAGTGTCAATTTCGAAATGATTTGTCTGCAAAAGAAATGGAGGATTTTAAGATGATACGTCAGGTCATAAAGATTGATGAAGAGAAATGTAACGGTTGTGGTTTATGTGTCAACGCCTGTCATGAAGGGGCGATCGGTCTGGTTCATGGAAAGGCAAAACTGATGCGGGATGATTATTGTGACGGGCTTGGGGACTGCCTGCCATCCTGCCCGACAGGAGCCATCTCCTTTGAACAGAGAGAGGCAGCGGATTATGATGAGGCGGCAGTGATGAAAGCAAAAGCGGAGAAGGCTGCCAAAGAGAGGCAGATGCAGGAAAAGGCAATGGCAGGAGGATGTCCGGGCAGCCGGATGATGCAGTTTCAGCGTCCGGCTGCTCCTGCAGCAGTGACAGAGGGCAGTGGGCAGGCAGTCAGCGAGCTTCGCCAGTGGCCGGTTCAGATCAAGCTGGCTCCGGTCAATGCACCTTATTTTCAGGGGGCAGATCTTCTGATCGCAGCCGACTGTACGGCATATGCCTATGCGTCTTTCCATCAGGATTTTATCCGGGGAAAAGTAACATTGGTGGGATGTCCGAAGTTAGATGATGTGGATTACAGCGAAAAGCTCACGGAGATCCTTCGTCAAAACGATATCCAAAATGTGCTGATCGTACGGATGGAGGTTCCATGCTGTGGCGGCTTGGAGCATGCAGTAAAGACGGCATTGCAAAACAGCGGCAAGATGATTCCATGGCAGGTAAAGGTAATCTCTACGGATGGAAGGCTTCTTTAAATAAATACCGGATCGATCTGTGAACAGGAATGGATCAAAACGGTCCGGCAAAGAGTGGGCGCAGGATTGGAGAAGAAAACGGCGGAAATTTGTATTTCCGCCGTTTTTTCGTCGAAATATGCAGTTGCGTTTAGCTTGCGGATACTCTTTGCAATGACCTAAAATAGTGGGAAAGGAGACCGAAAACAGCGGAAATGGAAACAGGTCAGATCACGGAAAATGTGTTGAAGATGCGTTGTACCGGAAATGGGACAGCACAAGGAAAAGGGGAAAGGATATGGAAGCAATCAAGGTTTTAGTTGTAGATGATAACAAGCGGATCGTGACGATACTGAAGGAGGCACTGGAGCGGGAAAGTGATATGGAGGTAGTGGGAACGGCTTCGGATGGAGAGGAGGCACTTCATAAGATATCGACACTGAGACCGGATGTGGTGCTGCTGGACCTGATCATGCCTAAGGTGGACGGTCTGGGAGTGATGGAGCGGATGAAAAAGGGAGCTCCTACTATGTCGCCGGAATTTGTAGTGGTATCAGCAGTGAGCCAGGAGCGGGTGACGGAAAATGCGTTTCGGCTGGGAGCGGCTTATTATATTCTCAAGCCTTTTGATACGCGGGTAGTGGTATCGAGAGTGCGTGCAGTGGGACAAAATGAAAAAAACATGGCGGACGGGGAACAGCGGGTCATTAATACGGTTTTTGAGAATAAACACAGACGCATGGCAGATACACTGGAGTCGGATGTTACGGACGTGATCCACGAGATCGGTGTTCCGGCACACATTAAAGGATATCAGTATCTTCGGGATGCAATTATTATGTCCGTCAATGATAACGAAATGCTGGGAGCCATCACAAAGGTGCTGTATCCTACGATCGCACGGAATTATAAAACCACCTCCAGCCGGGTGGAACGCGCGATCCGGCATGCGATCGAGGTTGCGTGGAGCCGTGGCAGAATGGAGACCATTGAGGAGTTATTTGGCTATACGGTCAATTCCGGTAAAGGAAAGCCAACCAACTCGGAGTTTATTGCACTGATCGCAGATAAGATCCGGTTAGAATATAAGCTTCGTGCCTGAGAGGGATTCTTATATGACGGACGCAAAATACGCAACTTTTCATAAAAAACACTTTTCACAAGCTGCGAAATAAGGTATAATTAATACAATAGGTGCGCGGACACAGAGAAAGATCCGTGGCATACATTGGAGTTTACAAACTGAATGGAGGGTGTATATGAAAAACATATTATTCGTGGCTTCCGAGTGTGTTCCATTTGTGAAAACCGGAGGACTGGCAGACGTTGTGGGGTCGCTGCCAAAGTACTTTAACAAGAAAGAGTATGATGTGCGTGTTATGATTCCGAAGTACGCATGTATTCCACAGGAGTGGAAGGACAAAATGCAGTACAAGACGCATTTTTATATGGATCTGGCCTGGAGAAGCCAGTATGTTGGTATTTTAGAGATGGAGTATGAGGGAGTTCATTTCTATTTTATTGACAATGAGTTCTATTTTGCAGGTTTCCACCCATATGGCAATATTTATGAGGATATTGAGAAGTTTGCATTTTTCTGTAAGGCAGCATTATCAGCAATGCCTTCTTTGGATTTCAGACCGGATATCATTCACTGTCATGACTGGCAGACAGGTCTGATCCCAGTATATATCAAGGATAGTTTTAACGATAATTCATTCTACCATGGTATCAAGACTATTATGACCATACATAATCTGAAGTTTCAGGGTATCTGGGATAAGCAGAAGGTGATCGACATCACAGGATTGAATGAGTACTATTTCACCAGTGATAAGCTGGAGGCATATGGAGATGCCAATTATCTCAAGGGTGGTATCGTATATGCTGACATGGTAACGACAGTCAGTGATTCTTACGCAGAGGAGATCAAGATGCCATTTTACGGTGAGCATCTGGACGGTCTGATGCGTGCCCGCAGCAACTGCCTGCGTGGTATTGTAAACGGTCTTGATTATGATGAGTACAATCCGGAGACAGATCCTCTGATCTACGCAAATTACAATGCAAAGACATTCCGTAAGGAGAAGATCAAAAATAAGAGAGGTCTTCAGAAGGAGCTGGGGCTTGATCAGAATGACAAGACATTTATGATCGGTATTGTTTCCAGACTGACAGATCAGAAGGGCTTTGACCTGATCGATTATGTGATTGAGGAGATTTGTGCCGAGGATACACAGCTTGTAGTTCTCGGTACCGGTGAGGAGCGTTATGAAAATCTGTTCCGTCACTTCGAGTGGAAATATCATGGAAGAGTTTCTGCGAATATTTTCTACTCCAATGAGCGTTCCCACAAGATTTATGCGGCGTGTGATGCATTTCTGATGCCATCTCTCTTTGAGCCGTGTGGATTGAGTCAGTTGATGAGTCTTCGTTATGGTACGGTGCCGATTGTCCGCGAGACCGGCGGCTTGAAGGATACGGTGGAGCCGTACAATGAATATGAGGGAAAAGGAACAGGATTCTCTTTTGCAAATTACAATGCACATGAGATGCTGGCAACTATCCGTTATGCAAAGGATGTATATTATAATCGCAAGAGAGAGTGGAATAAGATCATTGACCGTGGCATGGCAATGGATTTCTCTTGGAATCATTCTGCCAAGAAGTACGAAGATATGTACAACGAATTAATATAGTATTAAGAGAGGAAACATTGTGCGGTTAGATAAATATTTGGCACAGATGTCCATGGGAACACGGTCTGAGGTGAAGAAATTCATCAAATCAGGCCGTGTTTTTGTCAATGGAGCTCCGGCATCGGGACCGGAGCAGAAGGTGACAGAAGAGGACAATGTGGAGTTGGACGGAGAGAAGGTCTCTTATGAAAAATATGTATATTATATGTTGAATAAACCACAGGGCGTTGTATCGGCCACAAAGGACAACACCTGCCGGACGGTACTGTCCCTGATCACGGACAGCAGCAAAAAGGATATCTTTCCGGTCGGCAGACTGGACAAGGATACGGAAGGACTGCTTTTGATCACTAATGACGGAGCATTATCCCATGAGCTGCTGGCACCGGGAAAGCATGTGTGGAAGACATATTTTGTCCGTGTTATGGGTACATTAGGGGATAATGAGGTGGAATGTCTGGAAAAGGGCGTGGATATCGGAGAGGACAAGCTGACGCGGCCGGCAAAGGTGCGCTGTCTGGATAAAAAGGAGCTTGATATGGTCCCGGAGGATCCAGGCTATCCGGGAGAGGACGAGTCTTGTCTGGAGCTTTCCATCTGTGAAGGAAAATTTCACCAGGTTAAAAGAATGCTGGCAGCCGTGGGCCATCCGGTGCTTTATCTGAAACGTCTGAGCCTGGGAGGGATTGTGCTTGATCCGGGTCTGGCACCGGGCGAATACCGCAGGCTCACGCAGGAGGAGATCGCAGCGTTGAAATGCAGATCAAAGGATATTGCCGGAAAATGTGAGTGAAAGGCATGGCGATTGATACATTCATAGAGGAGTGGATGCATATGAATCAAAAAAGATGTACGAAAAAATGGACAGCAGCAAAGAGAAGACGACAGAGTATGACAGTTTCTGAAAGCCGGTATCGTGCAGATAAAACAGAGCGGCCGGGGGGGATTCGTCGCAAATATTTTGTAATCGCCTCGGCACAGGATGGGATGCCGTTAGAGGGAATGATGGTGATTCCATCCCGTCCCAGAGCTGTATTGCAGATAGCCCATGGCATGTGTGAGCATAAGGAGAGATACCTGCCGTTTATGAGATATATGGCAGAGAGAGGATATCTTTGTGTGATCCATGATCACCGGGGGCATGGTGCGAGCCGCAGGGAAGCAGTTTCGACCGATGCGGATAAAGTATTAGGAAAGAAGCAGGATATTCCGGCAGGGCTTGGATATTTTGGCAAGGACGGAGGCAGATTTCTGGTAAGAGATCTGCACCAGATCACGCGGATCATCAAGAAGCAATACCCGGGTCTGCCATATTTTATGATGGGACACAGCATGGGATCACTGGCGGTACGCTGTTATCTGAAAAAGTATGACCGGGAGTTAGATGGGCTGATCGTCTGTGGCTGTCCGGGCAAAAATCCAATGGCACCTCTTGGTTCTGCATTGATACAGATGCTTCAGAAAATGAAGGATCCCCACAGCAGGAGTATATTGGCAGACGGGATCTTTGCCAATATGTTTGATCGTCCGTTCCGGGCAGAAAAGCTGATCCACGCCTGGATCTGTTCCGATCACACGGTGGTGGAGAAGTACAATAAAGATCCCCTTTGCAACTTTACCTTTACGCTGAATGGGTACGAATCCCTGTTATGGCTGATGCGGAGCACCTATGATAGAAAGGGATGGGAGGTACGAAATCCAAATCTGCCGATCCTTTTTGTATCGGGAGAGGATGATCCATGTCTCGGAGGCCGCAAAAAACTTTTGCAGGCAGTACGGCATTTGAAGAGGCGTGGCTATGATCGTGTTTCTTTCCGTCTGTATCCGGGCATGCGTCATGAGATCTTGAATGAAAAGGGACGTTTCCGGGTGTATCACGATATTGCGTATTTTTCCCGGGTGAAAAAAGAGGATATGTGACGGTTTGTGTTATGGTTTGGCTTGTAACCTGAAGAAAATATCGTTATAATGAAAGCAAAAGTGTATGGTGGTTGCACAGTCCTAAAATGAAAGCAGGTGATTGTATGAGAAAGACAATCAGTATAGGAATACAGGGATTTTCTGCTTTGAGAGAGCAAGATTGTTTTTTGTAGATAAGACAAATTTTATAAAGGAATGGTGGGAAAACCGGGATGTTGTAACATTGATCACACGTCCGAGGCGTTTTGGTAAGACGTTAAATATGAGTATGCTGGACTGCTTCTTTTCTAATAAATATGCGAACCGGGCAGATCTGTTTGAAGGACTTTCTATCTGGCAGGACGAGGAGTATCGGAAACTGTAGGGAACATATCCGGTGATCTTTTTGAGTTTTGCTGCTGTGAAAGCCGGCAATCTGAAGGATGCCAAAACCCAGATCAAGCAGGAGATTGCAAGGCTGTATGAAGAAAACAGATATTTGTTAATTTCGTTGCTCGCAATATCATGATCTAAATTTTGAGAATGACGAGCTTTTTCTAAAATTTGCAGGTATGTCCGTTCTTGACCCAGACGATGATCGACATCTTGTTTGCGGATTTTATGTATGAAAAGTGTAATGCCTTCATATCTCGCATCAGTCGGTACCCGAAGCCGTCCGAGCATTTGTAAAAATTACTCGGAGTTATAAGATCTGATGAAGATTTGATTGACATTGGGATCTTTAATGGACACACCTACATCCAAAACTGCAGTGGCAATCAAGACGTCAGAATCGAAACGGCTTTTTTCGGATATCGTTCGAATCGTTTTTGCTTGCTCCTCAAGCTCCTTGTTATCGGCGGTTAAAAAAATGGCTCTCACTTTTTTCGCTTGAAGCTTCTGTAAGATTTTTTCCCCAGTTTCTTTTGAACTTACGAAAATCAGACTTTTTTTCTTTTTTTCTTTCTTGTTTTTCTCACATAAAGTTACAATTTCAGCATTCTTTGTGACGTATTTGACGCACAGAGAGGAATAATCAGGTTCTGCATGATAACGTATCGCTGATTTGGAACCGGATATATTAATCTGCATGCTATTAGGATGAATGACCCTGTCGACGGATAGTTCCAAGTGATCTTTCATATAATGAAAAATTGAATCAATCGTTGCACTCAATAATATTTTCGGACTTTTTTGTTGTGTGATCCAATCGTAGGAAAGTGCAACTTCATCAATTGCATATGTGGAATCCGTCAGAAAAAAATGCGCCTCATCGCAGACAATCACATCAAAATGTGGTAGGAGCTGGTGGACGCATAATTTTGCCAGACGATGATATGTCCAAACGGTTATGGAGTCTAAAGTTTCATCTGAACGGGAATAATCGCTAAGGGCGGCATCCAGAATCTCCTCTCTGAGTTGCGATTCCAGAATAGTATGTGAAACGAGGTATAAAATTTGTCCGCCCATTTTCTGGATATATGGTAAAACTGTGCGCAAGATGTAAAATCCTCCTTTTGTGCTAGGTTAACAGTTATGAATAATTATATAAAAAAAGTCGTATTCAGAATCCATGAAAGAAGCATTAGATTTTGAATGAAAAGTCTTAAAATGGTATTGCTTTTGCAAAATGATCACAAAAACAAGAAAAGAATGGTGAGCTGAAAGATGTTTGTAATTTTTTGATTTGACTTGTATCCTATATGGAATACCGCTATAATAGACGCAAGAGAAAACGTGCGTAAATTTAGGATAATGTATAGAGAGCAGGTGAGTGTATGAAAAAAACAATCAGTATAGGAATACAGGGATTTTCAGACCTGAGAGAAAGAAACTGCTATTTTGTCGATAAAACCCATTTTATTAAAGAATGGTGGGAATCCCAGGACATGGTAACATTGATCACCCGTCCCCGCCGCTTTGGTAAGACCTTAAATATGAGCATGCTGGAGTGTTTCTTCTCGAATAAATATGCCAACCGGGCAGATCTGTTTGCCGGACTGTCTATCTGGAAGGAAGAGAAGTATCGACAGCTGCAGGGAACATATCCGGTGCTCTTTCTGAGCTTTGCTTCGGTGAAAGCAGGGAATCTGGAAGAGGCCAAGGCACAGGTTAAAGGGGAAATAGCAAGAGTTTACAGAGAAAACAAATACCTGATTGATACGGATATTTTTGATAATAGGGAACGGGAGCGCTATGATAATGTTGTAGTCAGTATGGATGATGTAACGGCACAGGATTCGCTGAGAAATCTGGCAGAGTGGATGGAAAAATACTATGGTAAAAAGGTAATTATATTTTTGGATGAATATGATACTCCGATGCAGGAAGCTTACATTCAGGGATACTGGGATGAATTTACGAGTTTTGTGAGAAGTCTGTTTAATGCAACATTCAAGACGAATCCTTATCTGGAGCGTGCCATTATGACAGGCATTACCAGAGTGTCTAAGGAGTCTATTTTTTCAGATCTGAATAACCTGCGTGTTGTAACAACGACCTCGGATCTGTATGCAGACTGTTTCGGTTTTACAGAGGAGGAAGTCTTTGCGGCATTGGATGAATATGAGATGTCTGACAAAAAGGATGAGGTAAAGCAGTGGTATGATGGTTTTACTTTCGGAGAGTATCGGGATATTTATAATCCGTGGTCTATTACCAATTATCTGAAAGAGAAAAAGCTGCGTGCTTACTGGGCTGCGACCAGTTCTAACGGACTTGTGAGCCGGCTGATCCGGACGGCATCTGTGGATGTGAAGGAGAAGATGGAGGATCTGCTGAAAGGACAGGAGATCGTGGTGAATTTTGACGAGCAGATTGTTTATAATCAGCTTGATCAGGATGAAAATGCAATCTGGAGTCTTCTGCTTGCAAGTGGATATTTAAAAGCCGATCAGGTGGAGTATCGTGGAATGTTAAATAAACCGTGGTACCATCTCACGATTACCAATCTGGAAACAGAAAGCATGTTTGAAAATATGTTTGCAGGGTGGTTTAAGAATCAGGATGCCAATTATAATGATTTTGTAAAAGCTATGTTAAAGGGCAGTCTAAAGGAAATGAATATTTATATGAATGATGTGGCACTTACGACATTTAGCAGCTTTGATACCGGGAGAAGACCTTCCAGGAAAACTCAGCCGGAGCGGTTTTATCATGGATTTGTTTTAGGACTGCTTGCGGATCTGCGGGAAAGATATCAGATTCGTTCGAACCGCGAAAGCGGATACGGACGATACGATGTCATGCTTATGCCGTTAAATCAGCAGGATAAAGCAATCGTGATTGAATTTAAGGTGCATGAACCGGACGAAGAGTCATCCCTGCAGGACACCGTACAGTCTGCATTAGATCAGATCAAGGAGAAAAACTATGATGCCGAGTTGCTGGCACAGGGCATTTCTGCAGACCGGATCTGTCATTACGGCTTTGCGTTTGAAGGGAAAAAGGTGTTGATCGGGGAGGTAAATAATATTTGAATAGGAATACAGCTACCATGATCAGAATGGTTGCTGTTCGCAGAACGGCATATATATTAGTGATTCTACAGATTTTCTGCATATAAATTGATTGAAAAGTTGAAAGTTATAGTCATATATTATAAATGTGATAGGGGGCGCCCAGCAACGGTTTGTGTCCGTAACACACAAAATTTCAAGGATAGATCATCGTGGTCTGTCCTTATTTTTATGCTCACAAGAGCGGAAAGGAGAGTGGCAGTTATGTCAGCAGAAGTAGAAACCATGATGTTTACAGGGAGGGAAAGACCGTGGCATGGTCTTGGGACACAGGTAGAGGAGGCACCGGATTCCAAAGAGGCGTTGATCGCTGCGGGACTGGACTGGGACGTGGTACAGAGACCGGTCTTTACGCAGGACGGTGTCAAGGTGCCGGGATATTTTGCCAACGTCCGCCAGCAGGATGGAAGTATCCTCGGTGTGGTCACAAGCCGGTACAAGGTAGTGCAGAACCGGGATGCCTTTGCCTTTACGGATGAACTGCTGGGAGAAGGAGTACGGTATGAAACAGCAGGCAGTCTGATGGGCGGGAGAAAGACGTGGATCCTTGCCAAGCTGCCGACCCGGTACATCATTCAGGGGGAACAGATTTTGCCGTATCTAGTATTCAGTAATACTCACGATGGTTCCGGAGCGATCAAGATTGCAATGACACCGATTCGGGTGGTCTGCAATAATACATTGAATCTGGCACTGAATACGGCAGACCGGTGCTGGAGTATCCACCATACCGGTGACATTGCAGCAAAGCTGGAGGATGCCAGAGAGACCCTGTTTATGGCGGAGGATTACATGAACGAGCTGGGGAAAGGTTTTGAAGATCTGTCCCGGAAACGTCTGACGGATGCCGCGGTAGAGGAATATATTCAGGAGCTGCTCCCGATCGCGGATGATGCCTCGGAGACGACGGAGAAAAATATCCTGCGGCTTCGAAAGGATATGGCGGCAAGATATTATGACGCTCCGGATCTGCAGGGGGTAAGGAAGAACGGCTACCGTTTTATCAATGCGGTGTCGGACTTTGCAACACATGCAGCACCGATCCGCCGGACGAAGAATTATCAGGAGACACTCTTTAACAAGACAATGGAGGGAAATCCCCTGACAGACAAGGCGTATCGTCTGGTGATGGCGGCGTAGCAGTTGAGAGTTCCAAGATGTCTGTATCAGAAACGTATCACAAACAGAAGGTACAGAATGTATTGCAAACACAGAAGGCATCCGGCTTTTGTACCGGGTGCCTTGATTATTTTAACAGGAAAAATTGATCACAGAAAAGGAGATTAACATGGCAAGAACAATAACCTATGAGGAGTTTAAGGAAGAGATGTGGAAGAAATTGAGAGGACTTTTTAGAGAGGATCATGAGATCCGTATACAGAAAGTCCGGAAGGTGAATCTGGGCGAGATTGAGGCGTTCAATATCTATAAAAAGAACGGAAAAGATCAGCATTCGCCGAATTTTTACTGCCAGGAACTGTATGAGCGGTACCAGAGAGGATTAGCACTTTCCGTTCTGGTACAGGACATCAAGGAAAAATATCAAATGATGCAGGAAAAGGTGAGCATTGGTCTCATCGGGGATGTCACCCGGTTCGAGGAAGTAAAAAACAAGATCATCTTTACCGTGATAAGCGGGGAGAAGAACAAGGAGCTTCTGGAAGAGATACCGCACCGGGCGTTTCTTGACCTTGCTGTGATCTACCGTATCGTGGTGAAGGAGGAGTGGAACGCCTGCTCCAGTATGAGAGTGACGGAAGGTCTTCTGGAGCAGTGGGGCATTACCGAGGAGGAATTGTTTGAAACGGCGATGGAGAACATGAAGTACCTCATGCCGGTGCAGATGCTTTCCTATACGGAGATGATACGTTCTCTGACAGGGAAAGGAGAGATCCTGCCGGAGGAGATCATAGAAGAATGTGACGGTGCACCGGAAGAGCCAATGTATGTGGTGACAAACTACAGGCGGATCAACGGGTTTGGCAGCATTCTCTATCCGGAGGTGTTAGAGGAGCTTTGCCAGAAACTGCAGTGCGACCACTTGTATATCCTGCCAAGCTCCATCCACGAAGCAATCGTGATGGCACAGAGAGGGGAGAATCATGCAAAGGAACTGAAGGAAATGGTAAAGGCGGTCAACAGGGAGTGTGTATCTGCGGAAGAATATCTTTCGGATTCGGTATATCAGTACCACAGAGCTACCGGAAAGATCAGCATTGCCGCATGACAGGGATAAAGGGAAGAACAGCATTGCTGCGTGACAGCGGAAAGGAAAGGTGACAGGGATGTGTAAGATCTTAGCAAAGACAAAGAATATGACGAGGGGGGAATGGCTCAAACTCCGTAAACAGGGGATCGGCGGATCCGATGCAGGAGCCGTGTGCGGGTTAAATCCTTACGTCAGCCCAATGGATGTCTATATGGACAAGACAACAGAGGAGATCCCGGAGCAGGACAAAGATAACGAATCCATGCGGTTAGGGCGGGATCTGGAACAGTATGTCGCAGAGCGGTTCTGTGAGGAGACAGGATTTAAGGTACGCCGCAGCAACCAGATGTACATTTATCCGGAGTATCCGTTTATGCTGGCGGATGTGGATCGGCTGATCGTAGGGAAAGAAAACGGTCTGATCGGACTGGAGTGCAAGACGGCATCACCGTATTCTGCAGACAAGTGGAAGGACGGGAAGGTGCCGGCACACTATCTGGCGCAGTGCTATCATTACATGGCAGTCCTGAATGCGGACGCCTGGTACATTGCCGTGGTCATTTACGGCAGAGAGTTTAAGTTTGTCCGGATCGAGAGGGACGAGGAAGTGATACGGAACCTGATCCGGTTGGAAAAGAACTTCTGGGAGGAGCATGTAAAAGCAGAGATCATGCCGGAGCCGGATGGTTCTGCCACAGCCAACGAATTTATCAACAGCTATTTCAAAGACAGCCGGGAAGATATGTCGGTGCCGCTGCTTGGGTTTGATGAAAAGCTGCAGCGCAGACAGGAGATCGACCGGCTCATGGACAAGCTGAAAACGGAAAAGCTGCAGATCGAACAGGAGGTCAAACTGTATATGAAGGAGGCAGAGGTGGCAGAGAATGACCATTTCCTTGTCAGTTGGAAGAAAAGTATCAGCAACCGGCTGGACACAAAACGGCTGAAACAGGAAATGCCGGAGGTATACCGGAAGTTCTGCAGTCAGACAGCGAGCAGACGATTTCTGGTAAGGACTGCGGCATAAGGCAGAAAGGAAAAGAGGATAGTGTGAAAAATACTGCCGATACATTATTTTTCACACGGCTATTTGTGCCGCAGGCGTCACAAAGTAGCCCTGATCGCAGATTCAAATTTGATATTTGAATCGCGATTCCTTCGACGACAAGCGTCTGCGGAATGGAGATTAATATGAATTTTAAAGAAGAACTGGCAGCGAAAGCAGAAAACACTGGGGCTGCAAAGAAGAATGACGGGATCAAACTGACAACAAACATGTCCATCGTGGACATGATCAAGACACTGGAACCGGAGATCCGGAAAGCGCTGCCTTCGGTGCTGACACCGGAGCGGTTTATCCGGATGGCGCTGACGGCGGTCAACAATACTCCTGCACTGGCACAGTGTACACCCATGTCCTTTATTGCGGCACTGATGAATGCCGCACAGCTTGGGCTGGAGCCGAATACGCCGCTGGGACAGGCATATCTGATCCCGTATAAAAATAAGAAAAAGGATGTCATCGAGTGCCAGTTTCAGATCGGCTATAAAGGCATGATCGATCTGGTATACCGCAATGACAACGTGCAGACCATACAGGCACATATCGTCCGGGCAAATGACCTCTTCGAGTATGAACTGGGGCTGGAAAGCAGATTGCGCCACATCCCGGCAATGGAAGGTCGGGGCGAGATGATGTATGTCTATGCGTTATTTAAGCTCACCAACGGCGGCTACGGCTTTGAGGTGCTGAACAAAGAGTCCGTTGTCGCTCATGCGGAACGGTATTCCCCGTCCTTCGAGGGATTTTCTCCGTGGAAGACCGATTTCGAATCTATGGCAAAGAAAACAGCGATCAAAAAGGTGTTAAAGTTCGCTCCCCTGAAAACGGAATGCTTACGGGCAATCGCCAGTGACGAGACCATCAAGTCCGTGCTGGCAGAGGATATGACCGAGATTGAGGGAGAATATATCGAGGAGGATGAGCATGCGTAGAAGAGAATGCGGCGTTTTGGAAAAGAAACTTCTCCGGAAGGTACAGAGGGAGCATTCACTGTTCAAGTACCAGATGCTCTCCGGCACCAACCGGGAGATATACGAAAACTGCAACAAGATCTCTTTCTATGAGAATATGAATGAATATTTCCTTTACAAGGAGGAGATCAGCAAAGAGATCATAGAAACCGGGCTGCAGGCGGAAAATCTGCTGGATGAACTGTACCAGCTTTATCTGAAATATGAGTGGCTGCAGATCACGTCCTAGGAGAAGATCGAGGAGATCCTGCGAGTGTATGCCGGGGAGAGGAAAACGATAATTTAGCAGTGTAGATTATAAGATAAAAAAGGCGTTCAAATTACAATGGAACGGTTGTAAAATATAGTCACATTAATAAAGAAAGGGGAGGTGCAGGATGCAGGGAGCACTTTTAAAGGATGTATCTGCTCAGGAGTTAGCAGGCATTTACACGGAAGTGGCAGAGGAAATAGGAATAGATAACGCTTATACGTTGTTTAAGCATTTTCGCGGACAGCAGCTTACATTTCCTCTGAAATTTTATTCCAGTGACTATATCGCACGAAGAATCTGTACGGAACACGGGGAGGGGGAGAGTACAAGGAAGTTGGCAACGAAATATGGATATTCGGAGAGCCGGGTGCGGCAGATATTGGCGCAAGAGAAATGATTATTTGTAGGGAGGAGATGTTAATTATGAGTACTTTTGATGATGCAATAGATTATGTAAACAGAAAAACGCAAGATTCTTTGGATAGAATTGAAAAAAATTATGTTCAAAAATTAAAAAAAGCTTCTGATGCTGTTGTAATGCGAAAATTACGGCAAGCGGAAGAAGAAGGACATTATTTATATGATGTCACATATCAGGAAGCAAAAAAACGAGGTTTGGTATAAAACATTACTATTTGGTAAGAAAGGACGAGGAATAAATTATGGGATTTTGGGAATCAGCAGCTAGAGCAGGTAGTTATATTGCGAATGACATGGCAAAGACAGCTCACAGAAGTTCAAAGAATACAGAGAAATTTACTGCAGAACAGAGAGAGGCTTATAGTAGAATGGAAGCTGGATTGAGGACTGCAAGTGAGAAAGCTGATGCATATGCAAACAGGAAAAGGGATGATTATAACTGGTAAAGGGGAGTGCGTTTATGGCATTTAATAAAGACACACAAATAAAAAGGTTTGAATCAACAGCAGATACTTATGAGAGAAAAGGTAATCGGGAATGGGCATATGCTAAGAATGGAAAAGGTGATGAGCATTATGCCAAAGCACGGGATGCGTATGACAGAGCAGAGAGAAACCGAGATAAGGCGGATCGCTTAAGAAATGGATAATCAGTTTTAGCTGGTTGAGAACAGGAAGTGATAAATTACGCTGAATGTAAATGTAACTCAGACAAAAAAGTGTGCGTTATGTACACATTGGTATGATCCGACCAATGCACATATTAAGCCAGAAGCAGTGCGAATTGATATATGGTCAATTGATGGAGATGCGTCTTGCTATTGTGATATAAAAAAGCATGATATGAAAGGGCGAATGTTTTGCTCGGATTTTGAATTGAAAAAATTATAAGCTGAAAAAGATCGTTATAACAGAAAAGTTATAGCGGTCTTTTTTTGGTGGAAAGAGAAAATTCGCTGAAAAGGAAAGGTGATTACAATGACACAAGGGGAGAAAAAACAGGGACGCAGTTTTGGGTATGCAAGAGTAAGCTCCACCGGACAGAACCTTGACCGGCAGCTTGCGGAGCTTAGAAAGTATGTTCCGGAGGAGAATATCGTTACCGATAAGATGTCCGGTAAGGATCTGGAACGACCGGGATATCAGGCACTGAAAGGGTCACTGGGACTGCGTAGAGGGGACACATTATACATAAAAAGCCTTGACCGGTTATCGAGATCCAAAGCAGATATCAAGGCAGAACTGGAATGGTTCCAAAAGCAGGGGATCCGGCTGATGGTATTAGATCTACCTACAACGATGATCGAAGTCCCGGAGGGACAGGAGTGGATCATTGATATGGTGACCAATATACTGGTGGAAGTATTAGCGTCTATTGCAGAGCAGGAGAGACAAACCATACGGAGACGGCAGCGGGAAGGAATCGATGCTGCAAAGAAGAGGGGAAAGAAATTTGGACGTCCCAGAAAGGAAGTGAAGGACTGGGATAATGTGTATTATCAGTGGAGCCAAAAGAAGATTACAGCGCAGAAAGCTGCATCAATTTTGAAAATTTCCCGCACACAGTTTTATAAACTGGTGCAGGAAGAGCAAGAGGAGGGGAGTGATTCGAAGAGATGATGGAGAATAGCGAGGATATGTGTCAGGGGAAAATGATATGTGAAGAAAATTGATACGGGTATGCCAGTGGGGGCATACCTGCTATATGGTAAGCATGTGGCAGTTTATTTTTTGAAGAGATTTGGTGCAGCCTCATTTTATTTTAAATGATGCCAATAGGTATTTTATATGATACAATGGAAGAATAAGCAACTGGGGTATTATCAAGAACAGATGGGAGGGAGTACCTATGGGATTGTTAGATCAATTATCAGATCAACAGCGTGAAGCTGTTCAGACAATAGATGATGATCTGGAGATTATTGCGTGTGCTGGTGCAGGAAAAACGGGTGTCGTCACTAGAAGAATCATCAATATATTGAAATCCAAGTCCGAGATACTTCCAGAAAATATTGTTGCATTTACCTTCACTCGAAAAGCGGCAGAGGAGTTGAAAGGAAGAATATACGACTTGGGCAAGCGTGAATTAGGTGATACGATAGGATTCGCACATATGTATATCGGTACAATTCACGGGTTTTGTATCAAGATGTTACAGGAATATATACCAGAATTTCAGAAGTACGATGTATTGGATGAAATACATACCAAATTGTTTGTGGAGCGTTATTATGATGAATGCGGAATGAAAGATTTGGATTTGTGTAAATACAAAGAGACAAATTTATTTGTCAGTGTAATGAGTATTCTGAATGAAAACTGGTTTGAACAGGATAAGTGGGATGAACGCACTCGTACAGCCTACAAAAAATATAAGGAAAAACTATATGCAGAAAAGAAGTTCGATTATTCTCTGATTCTTCAGGAAATGATCTGCCAGTTAGAGAATAATATTGAATTTGCACAAATTATTGCAGACAAAGTAAAATATCTGACAGTGGACGAATATCAGGATATCAATCCAATACAGGAGCGTTTGATTCGTCGACTGAAAGAACTAGGGGCAAACCTGTGTGTAGTAGGTGATGATGATCAGACAATATATCAGTTCCGTGGAAGTGATGCTCAAAATATCCTTACATATAAGGAGAGATATGGTGTTCAGAAATATATCGTATTGGACAAAAATTACCGCAGTACAGATGGCATTGTAGATGTTGCGAAAAGAGTGATCGTTCACAATGATCATAGATTGTCAAAGACGATGAAATCGGGATGTCAAACACCTTACGATATCGGAGACGTTGCCTTTGAAGAGCGAGAGGATACGGATTTAGAGTATGAGTTTATTGCACATCGGATGGAAAAACTGCATGAAATAGGAATTCCTTATTCTGAAATGGCAGTGTTAGTTCGAAAGAAAAAGATTAGCGGTCAGATAGCAGCCAAATTGGAAGAACATCACATCCCTTATATCGTGGAGGGAATGAATGAACTGTTTGACACGAAAGAGTGTCAGGCGGCAAAGGGGATTTATGATTATCTTAATGGAGACATAACGGCAACAGAGCTGTATCATAAATGGATGGAAATTGATTATCCATTTGACAAAAAGGAGCTGGCAGATTGCTTACAGATTTTGATGGTGATTGACGTGAAGGAAAAAAAGCTGTATTCCGATTTCAATCTTCAGCAAATCTATCATGACTTTCTAGGGAAACTGTCTCTTGTTGAAGATGGACGGATTGAGACGGAAGTAATCTTATATAACTTAGGGAAGTTCAGTCAGGTGATTGCGGATTATGAGGTGATCAATTATACCTTGAAACCACAATCGAAACTAAATAATTTTTGCTCTTTTTTAAAGTATACAGCAACCGGTTATTATCCGGAAGGATACCAGAGCAATACATATACAAAACCGGATGCAGTAGGAATTATGACGGTTCACCAATCAAAAGGCTTGGAATTTGCGGCTGTATTTATTCCGGGGTTGAATAAGAACTTTTTTCCGGCACAGAAAGTGGGTGGAAAAGGCATTTGGCATGTTATTGATCGGGAATGGATTTCAGATTCGGAGCGATTTGATGGAGGAATAGAGGAAGAACGAAAGCTTTTTTATGTTGCAGTGACAAGAGCTAAGAAATACCTTTATTTAACGAGGACAACCAAGTCGCGGAACAAACATATTTCGGAATTTATGCTGGAGGCAAAAGAATCATCATATTTAGTAAAATATGATGGGAATATTCAATATAAATCAGATCATCTTCCAGTATTAAAGAAAGAGAGCATGCCGCTTACGCTGAATTTTTCTTTACTGGAAGATTATTTTGAATGTCCATACCGGTTTAAGCTGTCAATGTTTTATGGATTCGTACAGCCTTTGATTCCGGCATTGGGGTATGGTAATGTAATGCATGCGATAGTGAGACGTATTCATCTTGCTGCGATGGAAGGAAAAGCAATCACAGAGGAATATGTGGATTCAGTTATTGAACAATCCTTTTATCTGCCATATGCAACACCAAAACTGCAGCAAAATATGTATGGAAGTGTGAAACGTGGCATACATGAATATGTCCATAAGAATCAATCGGATTTTGAGAATATTCGCATGGCTGAGACAGAGATAGAAATTGATATGGGGGATGGGATTCGTGTCAATGGTCGTATTGATCTGGTAAAACAGGTGGTTCAGGATGGATTGGAAAAGACGGAAATTATTGATTTTAAGACGGCCAATAAACAGGTTAAGGAAGAAATCAATACACAGCAGTTAAAAATTTATGCACTGGGTTATCGAGAATTAACCGGTAAGACAGCAGATTACATGGAAATATATCATTTGGATTCTCAAAACAGTGCAAGTGATATCATAACGCCAGATGTAATCACTGCTGTGACAGAAGACATAAAGCATGCAGCGGATCATATAAGAAACAATCATTTACCTAGAAAATGTTCAAAGGAAAAATGCGGCAGGTGTCATTTGAACTATTTGTGCTTAGGTAAAAAGGAACAAAAGGAGTATGTGAATGAGTAAATTACTTGCGGAAGAATACAAAAGATTTGAGGATATAAGAAAGGTGCGCAATGATGGTTCGCAGTGGACATAAGATTGGTGACGATTTTCCCGAGGCCAGGAAAATCGCGAAATCCAGGGCGACGAACAAGCCGATTAAAGATAGGGAAAAATAATGTTGGATGAATAAATGGAAACAAAGGAATTAGTTGGAAAAGGAGGAGCTTATGGAGAAAAATAAGGACAAGAAACCTATATTGGCGATATGCTATGATTTTGATAAAACATTATCACCCGATGATATGCAAGCCCAGGGTTATATTCAGTCTATTGATTATGAAGTGCCAGAATTTTGGAAGGAATCCAATCAATTAGCGGCAGACAATGATATGGATCAAAATCTGGCATATATGTATATGATGTCTCAAAAGTCACAGGGCAAGGTGCTGTTTACTAGAAAAACTTTGGAAGCGGATGGGGCTAAAGTGCAGTTGTTTCCAGGCGTTGATACTTGGTTTGATAGAATTAATGAATATGGTGAAAGGAAGGGGGTAATGGTCGAGCATTATATTATTTCTTCTGGATTAAAGGAAATGATAGAAGGAACGGCTGTTGCAAATAAATTTAAGAAGATATATGCAAGTTCGTTTTACTTTAATGAATATGGGGTTGCTGTTTGGCCGGCACAGGTGGTAAATTATACGAACAAAACACAGTTTTTATTTCGTATCGAAAAGGGTGTTCTTGATGTGAATGATCAAAAAGTGAATGCATATTTTGAACCGGATGAGTATCGTGTGCCGTTCCGGAACATGGTATATATTGGGGATAGCGACACGGATATTCCATGTATGAAACTGGTGAATTTACATGGCGGTCATTCTATCGGTGTATACAATCCAAAAACAAAGGATAAAACAAAAGTGTATAAAATGCTAGAGGAGAATCGAATTAAATATTTTGTTCCAGCAGATTATACAGCAGATTCACCGTTGGAAATTTTGCTAAAAGAAATTATTGATCGAACCAAAACGAATGAGGTGCTAGAAAACTTCCATTATGAATGCAAGAAAGAGCGGAAGGTAGCAACAAAGGATCAGAGTAAAGAGGATCAGGAAAAACAGGATTTGATCAATGCATTGGAAGATAGTGAAAGTTTTAAAAATACGCATGCAGTTATTGCTGCATTGAGTGAATTTACTGGTTGGAGTGAGAAACAGAAAAGGAAACTTTTAAATATTGCATTAGATAATACACAAGTTGAGTATATCTTGAAAGATGAGGATGTATACAACTTTTATAAGAAAATCTGTGATGGGGAGAATTGCGCTGAAGCGGAAGAAGTTCTCAAGATCATGGAGAAAAAATAGTACAGGAAAATAGGAGAAATACAATGGCAAACTTATCACAGATAAAAAGAGAAAAGATGCTCCGATTTTTGGAAACATTAAAGGAGCAGCATAGCGATGATGAATCTCTTATCGCACTTAATCAGATTGAGAAGGAATTGACTTCAAAAAAATATGGTCTTGTATGGGAAGAGCATGAGGAAGAAGTGGATGTAAAAATGCAGACACACATTCCGGTATTTACAGAGGATGAAGGCAGAGAAATTGTTGGAAATCCAGAGAGCGAAGATTATAACTTCCTTTTAGAGGGAGATAATTTGCACTCTTTGAAACTGTTGGAGAAAACACATAAGGGAAAGATAGATGTGATTTATATTGATCCGCCGTACAATACTAGAAATAAAGATTTTAAATATGATGATAATTATGTTGAAAAAGAAGATGCTTTTAGACATTCAAAATGGCTTTCGTTTATCTCAAAAAAATTAGTGATAGCAAGAAAAATACTAAAAACCTCGGGAGTCATCTTTATTTCTATAGATGATTATGAGTATGCAGAATTGCAACTGCTTTGTGATGAAATTTTTGGCAATATAAATTATATCACAACTTTTGTATGGAAGGTGACAGGACATACAGATAATCAAGATGATATAACCAAGAATCATGAATATATATTATGCTACGCAAAAAATAAATTTTTCACCAAAATAAACAGTATTGTTGATCCGAATATAGGAGAGGAATCAAAAGTTAATCGTAATTTTGCGGAAAATTCAATAACCAAAAATGGATATAAAAATCCACCATCTATTATTGAATTACCGATTGGATTTCCGTGTGAAGCTGAATGCTTACATAGAGATAAAATGGAAGCATTTGATTCGTTTTATAAAGAAGCTACAGAAAATAAATATATTTCCAGAGAAATGTCGAAGAAATATAAGGCAGTATATCCAATCCCAATTGACGATATGGATGTGGAAGACTATAAGTTGACACATCCATGTAGAGTATATTCAGGTTGGATGAATAATGGAAAACTGAAGAAATTTATATCAAATAAATTTCAACCGATTGAGGATAAAGGAACGCAGGTTAAATTTTATCTGTCAAAAAATGGAGTAATCTATTATCGAAGAGATAATCGTGCATCTCACTATGTTCAAACAGTTTTAGAGAACATGGGAACTACGGAAACAAATAAATATATGTTGGAAAATATGGGATTTTCCTTTGATTATCCAAAACCGATAGAGCTAATCAAGTATCTACTGAGCTTGTATGCGCCTAAGGATGCATTGATATTAGATTTCTTTGCTGGGTCGGGGACTACGGGACATGCAGTTATGGCTCACAATTTGGATACGGGGGATTGTTGGAAATACATACTATGTACCAATAATGAGAATAGTATCTGCGAAGAAATAACTTATCCGCGAATCAAGACGGTTATCACTGGCAAGCGCATTGATGGAACGGAATACTCAGAGGGGATTCCGGCAAACTTGAAATATTACAGGACGGATTTTGTGGCTAAGGATAGTGAAGACTTATACGATGATCTTCTTAACCATATTATCGAGATGATTCAGTTGAAATATGGTGTAAAGGTGGATAATAAAAAATATGTGATCATTATGGATGATGATGAAATGGATGCTTTTGAGGAGGATTTTGAGCAGTATTCTGATTTGAAAGCTGTATTCCTAAATCAGGATGTGTTGCTGTCCACATCACAAGAGCAATTACTGGCAGAGATAAATACATTTATCATTCCAGATTGCTATTTTGATTTTGAATTAAGGGAGGCTGGTGAGTTATGGTAAATGGAATTAAGGAATATGAATTCCAAAATGAATGTGTGGAATTTTTGATTGATAAGACAGCAGCTTACAATAGCAAACAGATTATTACCGTGAAAGCACCAACAGGTGCCGGAAAAACAGTTATTTTGATTAAATATATTGATGAATACCTGAAAAATACGGATGGAAAAACGGCATTTGTGTGGTTATGCCCAGGAAAAGGAAATTTGGAAGAACAGAGCAAAGATAGTATGGAGGCTTTGACACCACAGAGAGATACTAGAAATTTAATGTATTCTATGCTGTCTGGGTTTGCGGGAGAGAGTGTAACTTTTATTAACTGGGAACTTGTAACGAAAAAGGGAAATACAGCATTAAAAGACAGCGAAAGAGCAAATCTGTTTGAGAAAATTGCGGATGCGCATAAGGATGGAATAGAGTTTATTGTTATTATTGATGAGGAACACATGAACAATACAAAGAAGGCAGACGATGTTATTAGTGCATTTGCTGCAAAGCATATTATTCGTGTGTCGGCAACGGCCAACAAAGTAAGCCATCAGGAATATTATGAGATACCGGAAGATCAAGTCATCAATGCAGGTTTGATTACTCGTGCAATCTATGTCAATGAGGGCGTCGATGAAAGAAAAGAAATCATCAATGATTATGATTACTTGTTAGATCTTGCAGATGATAAACGCAAAGAAATCATCGAAGGCTATCAGTCTCTGAAATTGCCAATCCGTCCATTAGTATTGATACAGTTCCCGGTTGGTCAGCCGGAGACGATTGCAGCAGTCGAGGAAAAGCTTGCAAGCATGGGATATACCTATGAAAATGGAATGGTTAATATTTGGATGAGCGATAATAAGGTAATCGGGGATGATTTGACACAGCTTGATGGCTCACCAGCATTTTTACTTATGAAACAGGCAATTTCAACTGGTTGGGACTGCCCACGCGCTAAAATTCTTGTGAAATTGCGTGAAGGTGGCAGTGAAGATTTTCAGATACAAACGATTGGACGTATTAGGCGTATGCCAGAGCGAAAGCATTACGGTTTGGCAACGCTGGATTACTGCTATATATACACCTTGGATACACAATATAAGGCAGGATTGTTGTCCTCTATGGATAAGGCATATCAAGTGAGAAGATTATTTTTGAAGGATGAGGCGAAGGGTTTTTCTTTGGTGAAGGAATTGCGTAACTTAGACTTTGATGGTCTGGGAGAACGTGAGACCTTGGTTAAGGTACATGACTTCTTCAAAGAAAAATATCATTTGGGCACAGATAAGCAGGTGAATAGAGAAAATCTGGAGACCGGAGGATATAATTTTAGCCATGAAATAGACAGCAAAATACTACAGGGATTATTCCGAACAACAGATGAAATGTCGGAGGATGCCGCAAAAAAACGTATTAGTATCCGAACCACCGTTAATACCCATACACATGGTATCTATTTGCTGCACTCTGTGGATGAGATCAAGAAAGTAACAGGTATGCAGTCTCAAAAAGTCAAGAACATCCTGCGTCGCATGTTTAGCAAGGGAAAGAAAACCCGGTACAAGTTTATTGCACTCGATAATAATGACTTTTATGCATTTATTATCAACAATGTAAAGCAATTAAAGATGGATTTTAAGAGCGTTACAGCGCAGATGGGTGGAAAGCAGCTTTCTTTTAATCTGGAACCGAAAACAGCGGAGTTTACAATACCAGAGATGGAAGTGTATAAGTATAGTGAAGTAAAAAAACAGCAGTTGTTCCGATTAAATGCTTACAAGCAATATACCAATGAATTTTGTACGGATGAGACACGCAGTTTGCCAGAACGATTGTTTGAACGATATTGCGAAAATAACGATAAAGTCGAATGGTTTTATAAAAATGGAGATACCGGACAACAGTATTTTTCTGTTGTATATACGGATTCTCTCTTGAAACAATGGCTTTTTTATCCGGATTACATCGTACATATGAAGGACGGAAGTAACTGGATCATTGAGACAAAAGGCGGAGAGCAAAGCGGACACAGCAAGAACATTGATATTCAGGTAGGCAATAAATTCAATGCGTTTAAGAACTATGCAGAGAAATATCATCTTAATTGGGGCTTTGTTCGCGATAGCAGTGAAGATCTGTATATCAATAATACAGAGTATGTGGATGATATGAGTGACGATAGCTGGAGAAGTATTGAGGAGGCGTTTTGACGCATTAAAGTGTCGAATATCGTCGAGAAAAATATGTTGTTATATGTAAGAATGTGTAAGATAATGAATAATACAAATTAGAATGGGAGGGGAAAGTATGATGTATCAAAATCCTATTTGTAACATTATTGATCAAAATGCGGTTAGAATGCAGTTACAAACGCAAAATCAACGGGAGCAAGCAGAGCAATATCACAATTTACAACTCAAAAAGACAGGTGATTGTGCAAGAAAACTTGGGGAATTTCTGCGAAGCATGGATGAAGTTGACCCGCAGTACCAGCAATTAGCATTTGAACAATGCTGTATGGTAGCGGGAAAATATATTCATGACAAAGGTGGTATGTAGAGAATGGCGTGCAGAGATTATGTTTTAATTGAAATGTAGTAGATTAGATGTTATAAGGTGGGGTGGTGTAAGTTCGAAGACGAATGATGGATCACATATAATAAAGTATATGACAACATAAGGAGGAGAAAAATGGCTGTAACAAAATACGAATCTTACTATGCAAAAATATGTGAAAATATTAAGGGGATTAGAGAATACAATGAATACAACACGGATTCCTTAGCCTTTGCACATTGGTATTTGAAGAATTACCATAAATTACAGGAACAAGATATAGCGGAAGCATTAATTGATGGGGCTGGGGATTTGGGGATCGACTCTGTTATTATTGATGAAGAGAACCAGGTACTAACTGTAATGCAATATAAATTTCCTGCTAAAAAAGAAAATATAAAAAATGAAATTGACCAAGGGGAAGTTTTAAAAACGTGGAATGGATTTATGACGTTAATATCTAATGAGAGATGTTATGAGGGAAGTAATGTAAAATTTGCGGAATTTAAGTCTCGATTAGAAAATAGTATTATAACACATTTTAGAATTTGTTTTGTCAGTTATAATAGGGGGATAGTCGCAAATAGAAGTATTGTTGAAAGCAATGCAGAAGCTTTTAGACAAGATACAGGTAGCGAATTGGAAATTGTATATCATGACAGAGATGCTATTGTTAATATTTATGAAAAATTAAATAGAAAAAATAGCATTTCAGTATCTTTAAAATATAAGCAGATGCAGCCAGCATATAATGTTCAGACTCGAAAAATAGATTCATATGTTGGATTTGTAAATGGAAAAGAGCTTGTTCAAGGTATTTCAAATAATATTGCAACTATTTTTGACGAGAATATTCGTTTATATGAATATGGATCTTCGGTGAATAATGGTATTAATAGAACAGCGACATCAACGGATCAAGCAGATATGTTTTATTTTTACAATAACGGAATTGTTTTTATTTGTGATCAAGCACAGAATAGCCCTGCTTCAAATGAAATATTTTTAACTGGAGCATC